>NZ_CP009832.1:2056958-2742611 GCF_000959525.1 Burkholderia multivorans ATCC BAA-247 | reverse complement strand
TGCGCGAGCGAGCCGGCGATGTCGACGAGCGCCAGGCGCTTGTCGAAAAACACCGACGACGTGTAGCGCTTGACCAGCTCCGACATCGGTTCCGAGAAGCGGGCCGACCAGGCCTCGCCCTTTTTGTGCAGTTGGGACGTCATGGCGATTCTTCGAGGGAGTTGGGCGGCGTGCGCCGCCGAGGAATCCCGCGATTCTAACATTCGCGCGCAGGGCCGCCGCCGCTGTCGCGGCTGCTGTCCGCCGCAGGCGCGCGTCGGTCGGTCGCGTCAGTCGCGCACCAGCACGACGAGTTTCAGATCCTCGCGATGCGCGGGCTTCAGCGTGATCTGCTGATAGACGAGCCGGCCGTCGGCCGGATGGTCGAATTCGCGCCGCCCGCCTTCGCGCTCGAATACGTCCTGCGACGCCCAGTACTGCGCGAACGCATCGCTGCCGGCCGTCAGCGCATCGATCAGCGCGCGCGTCGGCGCGTCGGTCAGATGACGGATCGAATCGGCGCGGAATTCGGCCGCGAGCCGCCGCGCGCGGGTTTCCCAATCGACGATCAGCGTGCGTGCGGCCGGCGACATGAACGTGAAGCGCAGCAGGTTGCGGTCGTGCTCGCCGTCGAGCCAGCCCGTAAACAGCGCGGCGGCCGGCGCGTTCCACGCGAGCGCGTTCCATTGGCGATCGAGCACGTACGCGGGCGTCGCGATCGCCGCGACGGTGGCGGCGAGCGTCGGCGGCAGGTCGCCGGCCGCGACGTCGGGCTCGGCCGGATCGCGCTGCGCGGCGAGCTCGAACAGATACGCGCGCTCGGCCTTCGACAGCTGCAGCGCGACCGCGATTCGTGCGAGCGCGTCGGCCGACGCCGACACCGGGCGCCCCTGCTCGATCCACGTGTACCAGGTCGGGCTGACGCCGCACAGCTGCGCGACTTCCTCGCGGCGCAGCCCCGGCGTGCGACGGCGCGGGCCGGGCGGCAGGCCGACTGCCTGCGGCGACAGGCGTTCGCGGTGCGCGCGAATGAATTCGCCCAGCGCGCGGGCGGGCGTCGCATCGAGCGGCGGGGTGGGAGCGGAGGACGGACGGTTCATGCGGGAAATGAGAAAAGGGGCGGCGTGCAACGTGCAATGTGCCGCGGGCCACGTGCGACGTACAACGGGCGCCGCACGACACGCACCGGACCGCAGCGTCACGACGATCAGACGGGTGTAACGAATACCAGAATAACTGCTTGACTTGTACTGGTACAAACGCCGCCCTATTGTAGCGATTCGCGCGCTGCGAGTCAGCGCCCGTCCCGCCCACGACAGGAGTGCACGATGAAACACCACGATCAGGTCGCCGACGCATTCGGCTCGACGGCCGCCGCCTATCTGACGAGCACCGTTCACGCGACGGGCGCCGATCTGCAGACGCTCGCCGATACCGTGCGCGCGACACCCGAGGCGGCCGTGCTCGATCTCGGCTGCGGCGCGGGCCACGCGAGCTTCGCGGTCGCGCCGCACGTGCGCGAGGTCGTCGCCTACGATCTCGCCGAGCCGATGCTCGCGACCGTCGATGCGGCCGCACGCGAGCGCGGGCTCGCGAACGTTCGCACGCGGCAGGGGCCGGCCGAGCGTCTGCCGTTCGACGCGGCGACCTTCGACTGGGTCGTCAGCCGGATGAGCGCGCACCACTGGCACGACGTGCGCGCGGCGCTCGCCGAAGTGCGCCGCGTGCTGAAGCCGGGCGGACGCGTGCTGATGATCGACATCGCCGGCAACGACCACCCGTTGCTCGACACGTATCTGCAGGCGGCCGAAGTGCTGCGCGACGCGTCGCACGTGCGCGACTATCGCGCCGACGAGTGGCTCGCGATGTTCCGCGACGCGGGCTTCGATGCGCAGGTGAAGAGCCGCTGGCGGCTGCCGATCGATTTCGATACGTGGGTCGCGCGGATCCGCACGCCGGCCGACAGCGTGACCGGCATTCGCGCGCTCTGGGCCCACGCGCCGGACGAAGTGCGCGCGTACTACGCGGTGCAGGGCGACGGATCGTTCGAACATGACGCGCTGCTGATCGACGCGCATTGAACGCGCGCGACGCATCGACGCCCGGCGCATCGACGCGCCGCGCATGAAAAAAGCCGCGACACGCGCATTCGCGTGTCGCGGCTTCGGCAGCGCAGCGCCCGCCATGCGGCGCGCGCGGCACGCGTGGGTCAGCCCGTATTGCGCAGCCCGGCCGCGATCCCGTTGATCGTCAGATGAATCCCGCGGCGCAGCCGCGCGTTCGTGTCGCCGGCGCGGTGGCGCTTGATCAGTTCGACCTGCAGGTGATTCAGCGGATCGAGATACGGGAAGCGGTTCTTGATCGAGCGCGCGAGCAGCGGATTCGTCGCGAGCCGTTCCTCGTGTCCGGTGATCTCCGCGAGCGCGTGCGACGTGCGCTCCCACTCGGCGACGATGCGTCCGAACACCGCGTTGCGCAGCTTGCGGTCCGGCACAAGTTCCGCGTAGCGCGACGCGACGGCGAGATCGGTCTTCGCGAGCACCATGTCCATGTTCGACAGCAGGTTCGCGAAGAACGGCCAGGTCTTGTTCATCTTCTTCAGCAACGCAAGCCGCTTGCTGCGTTCCGCTTCGTCGGCCGCGCCGTCCAGATACGTGGCGACCGCGCTGCCGAAGCCGTACCAGCCGGTCAGCAGCAGCCGGCACTGGCCCCACGAGAAGCCCCACGGAATCGCGCGCAGATCCTCGATCCTGCGGTTCTTCGGATCCTGCAGCTTGCGCGACGCCGGGCGGCTGCCGATGTTGAGCTCGGCGATTTCGGTGATCGGCGTCGACGCGAAGAAGTAGTCGGTGAAGCCCGGCGTTTCGTAGACGAGCGCGCGGTACGCGGCCATCGCGGTGTCGGACAGCGTCTGCATCGCGCCCTCGAACGCCGGCAGCTGCGCAGGCGCGTTCGACTGCGGCAGCAGCGACGCCTCGAGCGTCGCTGCGACGACCGTCTCGAGGTTGCGCCGGCCGATCTCGGGGTTCGCGAACTTGCTCGCAATCACTTCGCCCTGTTCGGTCAGGCGGATCTGGCCGTTTACGGTGCCCGGCGGCTGCGAGAGGATCGCCTGATAGGTCGGGCCGCCGCCGCGGCCGACCGTGCCGCCGCGGCCGTGGAACAGCCGCAGCGTGATCTTGCGCTCGCGGAACAGTTCGACGAGCGCGAGCTCGGCGCGATACAGCTCCCAGTTCGACGTCAGGAAGCCGCCGTCCTTGTTGCTGTCCGAGTAGCCGAGCATGACTTCCTGCTCGTCGCCCTGATGGTGGATCAACGCATCGACGCCCGGCAGCGCGAAATACTCGCGCATGATCCGCGACGCGTCGCGCAGGTCGGGAATCGTCTCGAACAGCGGGATCACCATCAGCGCATTCTTCGCATGGCCGTCCGGCGCGCCGAGTGCGCCTTCGAGCAGGCCGGTCTCCTTCTGCAGCAGCAGCACCTCGACGAGATCGCTGACCGTTTCCGTGTGCGAAATGATGTAGTTGCGCACCGCGCGCGCGCCGAACTGCGCACGCACTTCGCGGGCCTTTTCGAACACGCCGAGCTCGCTTTGCGCGAGCGCCGAGTATTCGATGTACGGCGAGCGCAGCGGACGCGGATCGGCCAGCGCGGCGAGCAGCACGCGCAGCTTGTCCGCCTCTTCGAGCGACGCGTAGTCGGCCACGACACCCGCGCGCGCGAACAGCTCCGCGACCACCGCTTCGTGAATGTCGGAGCTCTGGCGCAGGTCGATGCTCGCGAGGTGGAAGCCGAACACTTCGGCCGCGCGCATGAGCGGCGTGAGGCGCGGCGCGGCGAGCGACGCGCCGTGATGTTCGGCGAGCGATGCGGTCAGTACCTTCAGGTCCGCGACGAATTCGTCGGAATCCGCATACGGCGTTGCGCGCACGGGCGGGGCGCCGCGCCCTGCGCTGCGCACGGGCACCGTGCCTTCGCCGAGCCGCACGCGCGCACTTGCGGCAAGGCGCGTGTAGATGCCGATCAGCGCGCGCCGGTACGGCTCGTCGACGCGGTGCGGCGACTGGTCGGGCGACGCGGCCGCGAGCGCTTTCACCGCGTCGTTCGCGCCGACCAGCAGGTTCGACACCGACAACTCGGCGCCGAGCTTGTGCACCTGCTCGAGATAGTGCTCGAGGATCACCGCCGCCTGGCGATTGATCGCTTCGTCGAGCGTTGCGGCCGTCACGTTCGGATTGCCGTCGCGATCTCCGCCGATCCAGCTGCCCATCTGAAAGAACGCCGGCACGCGCGCCGCCAGCCCGTGCTCCGCGAGCGCGGCCTCGATGTCGCCGTACAGCGCGGGCAATTCCTCGAGGAACGTCGCGCGGTAGTAGGACAGCGCGTTCTCGATTTCGTCGCCGACCGTCAGGCGCGCGTCGCGCAGCATCCGCGTCTGCCACAGCGCGGTCACGCGCGCGCGCAGCATCGCTTCGTTGTGCTGGCGCTCGCGCGCGGTCAGTTCCTGATCGCGTTCGGCGAGCAGCCGGGCGATGTCGTGCTGCGCGTCGAGAATGCTCTTGCGCTGCACCTCGGTCGGGTGCGCGGTCAGTACCGGCACGATCAGCGCGTCGTCGAAGAAGCGCTGCAGCACGCGCTTCGATGCATTGCCGGTCGTCTTCAGCTTGTCGAGCGCGTGCGCGACCGTGCCCGGCTGCGGCGCCGAGCCCGCGAGCGCGTGGATGCGGCGGCGGCGGTTGTGGTGGCGATCCTCGGCGATGTTCGCGAGGTGCGAGAAATAGCTGAACGCGCGCACGACGCTGACCGTCTGCTCGGGCGTCAGCTTGCGCAGCTTCTTCTCGAGCGTCTGCGCGGCTTCGCGGTCGTCCTCGCGGCGGAACTTGACCGCGGTCTGACGAATCGTCTCGACGACGTCGAACACCGTGTCGCCTTCCTGCTCGCGCACGACGTCGCCGAGCAGGCGGCCGAGGAAACGGATGTCTTCGAACAGCGGACGATCCTTGTCTTCGCGCGTGCGCCCGCCCGACTTCGGCGTTGCTGCCGTGCGCGCGCTCGCCGTGCGCGTCGTGGCCGCACGTTTTGTCCGACGTATCGGGTCTTTCGGTTTCGTTGCCGGTTTCGCACGGCCGTTCGCGGCGGTGGCGACGGCGCTCGTCGGGGCGTCGGAGGAGGGCAGGGCAGCATTGCGGCGCGTCGCGCGCACCGATCCGGAAGACTTCACGATGGGTTTCCTTGGGAAAGCTCGAGTCAAAAGGAACTGCGGAAACTGCGGGAACTGCGGTCAAGCAACCAGCTACGTACGGCGCATCCGCGCATCCGCGCCGCAGGCCGCGCGAGGGCGCGGCGGCCGCGGGCGCCCGGCCCGGGCGGGCCGAAGCGTGCGTGCTACCATTGTTCGATCTTCAATCCCGTCCTTCGATGTTCCTGCAATGAATTCCGAGATTCTCGCGGCCGGGCCGCGACCGGCACAGCCCCCGGCGACGCTGACGATCGCTTCGCGCGAAAGCCGCCTGGCGATGTGGCAAGCCGAACATGTGCGTGATGCGCTGCGCAAATTATATCCAGCTTGTGACGTGAAAATCCTCGGGATGACGACGCGCGGCGATCAGATTCTCGATCGCACGCTGTCGAAGGTCGGCGGCAAGGGACTGTTCGTCAAGGAACTCGAGAGCGCGCTCGCCGACGGCCGCGCGGATCTCGCCGTGCACTCGCTGAAGGACGTGCCGATGATGCTGCCGGACGGCTTCGCGCTCGCCGCGATCATGCAGCGCGAGGATCCGCGCGACGCGTTCGTGTCGAACGACTACGCGTCGCTCGACGCGCTGCCGGCCGGCGCGGTCGTCGGCACGTCGAGCCTGCGCCGCGAAGCGATGCTGCGCGCGCGTTATCCGCACCTGCAGGTGCTGCCGCTGCGCGGCAATCTCGATACGCGGCTGTCGAAGCTCGATCGCGGCGATTACGCCGCGATCATTCTCGCCGCCGCGGGCCTGAAGCGGCTCGGTCTGGAGGCGCGGATTCGCGCGCTGCTCGACGTCGAGGACAGCCCGCCCGCAGCCGGTCAGGGCGCGCTCGGCATCGAGATCGCCGCACACCGCGCGGACGTCGCCGCGTGGCTCGAACCGCTGCACGACGCGCAGACGGCGCTCGCCGTCGAGGCCGAGCGGATGGTGTCGCGCGCGCTCGGCGGCAGCTGCGAGGTGCCGCTCGCCGCGCATGCCGTGTGGCGGGCCGGGGAGCTCTATCTGACGGGCCGCGTGTCGACGATCGACGGCTCACGCGTGCTGACGGCCGAGGAGTGCGCGTCCGTCGTGACGGTCGCCGATGCGCTCGCGCTCGGCCGCGCGGTTTCCGACGAACTCGAGGCGCAGGGCGCGCTCGAGATCGTCCGCGCACTGCTCGCCGGCTCGCAGGCCGGCAAGGGCGAGGCCTGATGGCGGGCGGCGCGCGCGCATTCACCGCCGTTCTCACGCGCCCCGACGGCCAGTCGGCCGGGCTCGCCGCGCAACTGGCCGACGCCGGTTGCGACGTGCTCGAATTTCCGCTGATCGACATCGCGCCGGTCGACGATCCGGCGCCGCTCGCGGCCGCGTTCGCCGCGCTGGCCGACTATGCGCTCGTGATCTTCGTGTCGCCGAACGCGATCGATCGTGCACTCGCGCAGTACGGCGCGATCTGGCCGAACGCTCTGCCGGTCGGCGTGGTCGGCCCCGGCAGCGTCGCCGCGCTCGAGCGTCACGGCATCGCGCCGCCCGCGTATCGCGTGATCGCGCCGCAGCCGGGCAGCGACGGCAGCGCACCGCACTACGATTCCGAAGGATTGTTCGCGAGCATCGAGGCCGCGTTCGGCGGCGCCTCGGCGCTCGCCGGCAAGGGCGTGCTGATCGTGCGCGGCGACGGCGGCCGCGAATGGCTCGCCGATCGACTGCGGGAAGCGGGCGCCGACGTGACGCTGGTCGCCGCCTACCGGCGCGTCGTGCCCGAGCCGCGCATCGGCACGTGGGAGCGCGTGCATGCGCTGCTCGGCGGCGAGCCGCACGCGTGGCTCGTCACGAGTTCGGAGGGCGTGCGCAACCTGCACGAACTCGCGCGCGCGCATCTGAACGACACCGAGATCGAAGCGCTGAAGCACGCGCCGCTCGTGACGCCGCATCCGCGGATCGAGCAGACCGCGCGCGCATTGGGTTTTGATAGGATTACGCTGACCGGCGCGGGCGATGAGCGCATCGTCCGCGCGTTTCGAACGATGGCCGACGAGGCCGTCCAACCGGCGACAGCCGCACCGGTGACTAAACGCATGACAGATACCAACGATTCCAAAAGCGTCGCTTCCCAGCCGGCCGCCGCTTCCGCGCCGCCGTCGCAACCTTCGTATACCGCGTCCGAACCGCCCGCGCGCCGCGGCGGCAGTGCGGTGCTGTGGTTCGTCGTCGTCGTGCTCGGCTGCGCGGCGGGTGTCGGCGGCTACGCGCTGAACCGCAAGATCGACCGGCTCGACGATGCGCTCGTCGCACGCCAGAAGACGCTCGACGCGCAGGTCGCCGAGACGCGCACGAAGACCGAGCAGGCGCTCGCGAGCACGCATCAGGTCGACACGCAGCTCGCGCAGCTCGACGGCAAGCTCGCCGATGCGCAAAGCGCGCAGCAGGCGCTGCAGCAGCAGTACCAGGATCTGTCGCGCAACCGCGATGCGTGGATGCTCGAGGAAGTCGATCAGATGCTGTCGAGCGCGAGCCAGCAGCTGCAGCTGACCGGCAATACGCAGCTCGCGCTGATTGCGCTGCAGAATGCCGATGCGCGGCTCGCGACGTCGCAGAGCGCGCAGGCCGTGACGGTGCGCAAGGCGCTCGCGCAGGACATCGAGAAGCTGAAGGCCGCACCGTCGGCCGATCTGACCGGGCTCGCGATCAAGCTCGACGACGCGATCGCGCGGATCGACGCGCTGCCGCTGTCCGGCGAGGCGATCGTGCCGCACGCGGCGCCGAAGGCCGCGCCTGCCGACACGGCATCAGCCGCCGCCGCAGGCGAACCGCGCTGGAAGACGTGGTGGCACGACTTCTCGTCGGGTCTGACGCAGCAGCTGAAGGGCCTCGTGCAGGTGCGCCGGATCGACAACGCGGACGCGATGCTCGCGTCGCCCGACCAGGGCTACTTCGTGCGCGAGAACGTGAAGCTGCGGCTGCTCGCCGCGCGGCTGTCGCTGCTCGCGCGCAACGAGAGCGCGATGAAGGCCGACCTGCACGCCGCGCAGGCGTCGGTCGGCAAGTATTTCGATCAGGCGTCGAAGGACACGCAGACGGTCGAGGATCTGCTCAAGCAGGTCGACGGCGCGTCGCTGACGGTCGCGGTGCCGAACCTGAACACGAGCCTGAACGCCGTTCAGCAGTTCAAGAGCCGGGGGTAACGATGACGCTTCGAGGAATCGTCTGGCTCGCGGTCCTGTTCGCGATCGCCGTCGCGCTCGCCACCGTCGGGCGTTTCGACGCCGGGCAGGTGCTGATCGTCTATCCGCCGTATCGCGTCGACGTGTCGCTGAACCTGTTCGTGATATCCGTCGTCGTGCTGTTCATCGTCGTGTATGCGTTGCTGCGCATCGTGCGCAACATCTGGCGGATGCCGCAGCGGGTCGCCGCCTATCGCGCGCGTACGCGCAACGAGAAGGCCCAGGCATCGCTGCGCGATGCGATCGCGAACCTGTACGCAGGCCGTTTCTCGCGTGCGGAGAAGGCCGCGCGCGAAGCGCTCGCCGTCGACGCGAACCAGGGCGCGGCGAGCCTCGTCGCGGCCACCGCCGCGCATCGGATGCACGAGTACACGCGCCGCGACGAGTGGCTGTCGAAGGTCGACGCGCCCGAATGGCAGGACGCGCGGCTGCTCGCGACGGCCGACATGCGTGCGGACGCGCGCGATGCCGACGGCGCGCTCGCCGCGCTCGCCGATCTGCAGGCGGGCGGCAAGCGCATTCATGCGCAGCAGGTCGCGCTGCGCGCGCAGCAGCAGCTGAAGAACTGGGCGGAAGTGCTGAAGCTCGCGAAGGCGCTCGAGAAGCGCGAGGCGCTGCATCCGGCGGCGGCCGTGCGGCTGCGGCAGCAGGCCGCCGAGAATCTGCTGCGCGAACGCCGTCACGATGCGGATGCGCTGCTCGAGATCTGGCAGTCGCTGTCGCCGGCCGAGCGGCAGTCGCCGCGCCTCGCCGATCTCGCGGCCGAGCTGCTGGTCGCGCTCGAGCGCCGTACCGAAGCGCGCCGCATCGTCGAGGATGCGCTCGCGCACAACTGGGACGCGCGTCTGCTGCGCCGCTATCCGGACACGGCCGGCGCCGATGCGCTGCCGCTGATCCAGAAGGCCGAAGGGTGGAAGAAGGATCATCCGGAGGATGCGGACCTGCTGTTCGCGCTCGGCCGCCTCTGCCAGCAGCAGCAGCTGTGGGGCAAGGCGCAGTCGTTCCTCGAGGCGGCGCTGAAGCTCGCCGACAACGAGGCGCTGAAGGTGCGCGCGCACCGCGCGCTCGCGCGGCTGTTCGAGCATCTCGGCGAAACCGACAAGGCCGCGAAGCACTACCGCGAAAGCGCGCTCGCGATCACCGTGGTGTGACGCGCGGCGTTTGCCGCTTGTGGCACGCGCAGCAAAAAACGATGCCCCGGACGCCTGACGGCTTTCGGGGCATTTTTCTTGTCGGTCGCGCGCGGCCAGGCCGCTTAGTCGCGGCTGCGGTACACCGGCATCATTTATCGACGAGCCGCTTCGGCACCGACAGCGCGAGCAGGCCGCCGAGCACGAGGAAGCCGGCCAGCATGTACATGCCCGCGTCGTTCGCGCCGGTCGCCTGCTTGAGCCAGCCCATCAGATAGGGGCTCAGGAAGCCCGCGAGGTTGCCGATCGAGTTGATCATCGCGATGCCCGCAGCGGCGGCCGCGCCGCCGAGGAACGCGGTCGGCAGGCTCCAGAACAGCGGCAGCGTCGTCAGGATGCCGATCGTCGCGAGCGTGAGGCCGAGCATCGCGAGCGCCGTCTCGTGTGCCCACACGACCGACAGCACGAGGCCGACAGCGCCGAGCGCGGCCGGAATCGCGAGGTGCCAGCGCCGTTCGCGATGCTTGTCCGCGCTGCGCGCGATCAGGATCATCGCGACGACCGCGACCGCATACGGCACGGCCGACAGCAGGCCGATCGCGAGCGTGTCGGTCACGCCGGTCGCCTTGATGATGGTCGGCAGCCAGAAGCCGACGCCGTACAGCCCCATCACGAACGAGAAGTAGATCAGCGCCATCAGCCATACGCGCGGGCTCGCCATCACCGCGCCGAGCGGCAGGTCTTCCTTCGTCGCTTCCTCCGCGTCGACGTTGCGCGCGAGCAGCGCCTTTTCCTCGTCGGTGAGCCACGTCGCTTTCGCGATCCGGTCGTCGAGCGCGAAGAACACGAGCACGCCGGCGAGCACCGACGGAATACCTTCGAGCAGGAACAGCCACTGCCAGCCGTGCCAGCCGCTGATGCCGTCGAACGCCTTCAGGATGAAGCCCGAGATCGGGCCGCCGATCACGCCCGACAGCGCGACGGCCGTCATGAAGAACGTCGTCATGCGGCCGCGCCGGTGCGCGGGATACCAGTAGGTCAGGTACAGGATCACGCCGGGAAAGAAGCCCGCTTCCGCGACGCCGAGCAGAAAGCGCATCACGTAGAACATCGCGGGCGTCGTCACGAACATCGTGAGGATCGAGATCACGCCCCACGTCGCCATGATCCGCGCGATCCAGACGCGCGCGCCCACCTTGTGCAGGATGATGTTGCTCGGCACCTCGAACAGGAAGTAGCCGAAGAAGAAGATACCCGCGCCGAGCCCGTATACGGTATCGCTGAGATTCAGGTCGCTCGCCATCTGCAGCTTCGCGAAGCCGACGTTGACGCGGTCGAGATACGCGACCACGTAGCAGAGCAGCAGCAGCGGCGTGAGCCGCCACGATACCTTCCGGTAGGTTGCTTCCTCGAATGCGCCGGACGAGCCCGGCAGCGACTGCGTCGATGTTGCCATGTTGTCTCCTGTCCTTGTCGTGAGCCGGCAGCGCACGGGTGCGGCGCCGGTTGTCGTGCTAGGCATTGCGGTGCAGCGATGCCGGCGCTCGCGCGCCGGGTCCGGCAGCAGCGGACGCTAGATGCAGCGGCCGCCGTCGACTTCGAGGCAGACGCCCGTGATGAATTCGGCTTCGTCGGACGCGAGATAGAGCGCCGCGTTCGCGATGTCCTGCGGCGTCGAGAAGCGGCCGAGCGGAATCGTCGCGAGGAAGCGGCGGCGATTCTCGGGCGTGTCTTCGCAGCCCATGAACTCGGTCATGAGCGCGGTCTCGCCGAGTACCGGGTTGATGCAGTTCACGCGGATGCGATCGGCGCCGAGCTCGGCCGCGAGCGACTTGCTCGCGGTGATCATCGCGCCTTTCGTGCTGTTGTACCAGACGAGGCCCGGGCGCGGCCGCACGCCGGCCGTCGAGGCGACGTTGACGAACACGCCGCCGCCCTGCGTGCGGAAATACGGCACGAAGGTCTGCACGCTCCAGAACAGGCTCTTCATGTTCACCGCGTACACGCGGTCGAACTCGGCTTCGGTCACGTCGAGCACGGGCTTGTTGCGATGCGTGGTGCCCGCGTTGTTCACGACGATCTGCACCGCGTGGAAATCGTCGAGCGCCGCCTGCAGTAGCGCGCGCCAGTCGTCGCTTTGCGACACGTCGCCCGCGACCGCGATCGCCTTGCCGCCCGCGAGCGCGATCTCGCTCGCGACACGCTCGGCCGCCGCGCCGTTCAGATCGTTGACGACGACGTTCGCGCCTTCGCGCGCATACGTCTTCGCGATGCCTTCGCCGAAGCCCGAGCCGCCGCCCGTGACGATCGCCGTCTTGCCGCTCAACCGCATGGTCTGTCTCCTGTATTCGATTCGTTGTCGTCGTATTGCTGCGCAGCCGATGCGCTGCACCGCGGCCGGCATGCACGGATGCGCGCGCCGCCGCCCGCGTGGCCGCTCAGCCGTGCCGGATCGCGATCGTCTTCAGCGCGGTGAAGCCGTACAGCGCCTCGAAGCCCTTTTCGCGACCGTGACCCGAATGCCCGGTGCCGCCGAACGGCAGTTCGACGCCGCCGCCGGCGCCGTAGTTGTTGATGAACACCTGGCCCGCGCGCACGCGCCGCGCGAGCCGCATCTGACGCGCGCCGTCGCGCGTCCAGATGCCGGCCACGAGCCCGTACGGCGTGCCGTTGGCGAGCGCGAGCGCTTCGTCTTCGTCGGCGAAGCGCATCGCGGCGAGCACGGGCCCGAACACTTCCTCCTGCGCGAGGCGATGCGACGGCGGCACGTCGCGCAGCAGCGCGGGCGCCTGGTAGAAGCCGGTTTCCGGCGCGTCCGCGACGACCTGCCCGTGCGCGGCCATCGGAATGCCGTCATGCTGCGCATCGGACAGGAAGTCCCACACGCGCTGCTGCTGCTTCGCGTTGATCAGCGGGCCGCAGTCGAGATCGGCGCGGCTCGGGCCGACGCGCAGCCCGTTGAATGCGGTCGCGAGCCGTTCGACGAGCGGCTCGTAGACAGCGCGCTCGATCAGCACGCGGCTGCCCGCCGAACAGGTCTGGCCGCCGTTCTGCACGATCGCCGACACGAGCACGGGCAGCGCCGCGTCGAGGTCGGCATCGGCGAACACGATCTGCGGCGACTTGCCGCCGAGCTCGAGCGTGACGGGCACGTGGTTCTCGGCGGCCATCTGCGCGACGAGCTTGCCGGTTGCCGGCGAGCCGGTAAACGAAATGTGGTCGATGCCCGGATGACGCGCGAGCGCGGCACCCGCCTCGTGGCCGTAACCGGTGACGATGTTCAGCGCGCCGGCCGGCAGCCCGGCTTCGGCCGCGAGCTGCGCGATGCGCAGCAGCGACAGGCAGGCGTCCTCGGCCGGCTTCACGACGCACGCGTTGCCGGCCGCGAGCGCCGCGCCGACGCTGCGCCCGAAGATCTGCATCGGATAGTTCCACGGCACGATGTGGCCCGTCACGCCGTGCGGCTCGCGTACGGTCAGCACCGTGTAGCCGGCCTGATAGGGCAGCGTTTCGCCGTGCAGCTTGTCGGCGGCGCCCGCGTAGAACTCGAAGTAGCGCGCGAGCGCGGCTGCGTCGGCGCGTGCCTGCTTGAGCGGCTTGCCGGTGTCGCGCGCCTCGATCGCGGCCAGTTCGTCGAGATGATCGGCGACGCGCATCGAAAGCCGCATCAGCACGCGGCCACGCTCGGCCGCGCTCGCGGCGCCCCACGCACCGGCGAACGCGTCGCGCGCGGCGGCGACGGCGCGCTCGATGTCCGGCGCGGTGCCGCGCGCGATCGTCGCGAACGGCTGGCCGTCGGACGGATCGATGACGGCGATCGTTTCCAGTTGCGCGGGCAACGTCCATTCGCCCGCGATGAAATGCTTTGCCTCTTCCATGCCTGCTCCTGTCGTGCCGGGCCACGTGGCGCCGGTGCCCGGCTGCGAGGCCGGTCGGTGGGTCGGAGTCGTGCTGTCGTGTCGCGGCGGCCGCGGCGGTGCCGCGCCGGATCGTGTCCGCGCGCCGGACATCGGGAACGATTATCGGCCGATCGTCGTCCGGACGCCACCGGTCGATTGGCTATAATGGCGCATTCCCTGCGGGGACGCCCGCGTCGCGCACCGGCCGCGGCGGCCCTGTCCCGACTTCCCATCGACCAACAGAGAGCGTTCATGAGCTTCAATCATGTTCCGGCCGGCAAGGACCTGCCGCAAGATTTCAACGTGATCATCGAGATTCCCGCGCAGAGCGATCCGGTGAAGTACGAGGCGGACAAGGAGTTGGGCCTCCTCGTCGTCGACCGCTTCATCGGCACCGGCATGCGCTATCCGGTGAACTACGGCTACATCCCGCAGACGCTGTCGGGCGACGGCGATCCGGTCGACGTGCTGGTGATCACGCCGTTCCCGCTGCTGGCCGGCTCGATCGTGCGTTCGCGCGCGCTCGGCATGCTGCAGATGACGGACGAGTCGGGCGTCGACGCGAAGCTGATCGCGGTGCCGCACGACAAGGTCTGCCCGATGACGGCGAACCTGAAGTCGATCGACGACGTGCCGGAGTACCTGAAGGACCAGATCAAGCACTTCTTCGAGCAATACAAGGCGCTCGAGAAGGGCAAGTGGGTGAAGGTCGAAGGCTGGGCCGGCATCGATGCCGCGCACAAGGAAATCACCGACGGCGTCGCGAACTACAAGAAGTAAGCGGCGCGCCGGCCCGGCGGCCGGTTCGCGGTGCAGGCAAACCGCGCGAGTCTCGTCACGAGGCCGCGCGGTTTTGTTTTGTGCGGCCGGTTTTGCGTGGCGCGGCGGCGATGGAGCGCGCGGATGGCGGGCGCTTCGGTCCGGATGTCGGGGCATTGGGGGCTGTTGCCGGTTGTGCGGCTTTTGCAGGCTTTGTGCTTTTTTCGGCGCGTGCCGGCGCCGGTACCTTCGTCGGCTTGGCCGTCCTTTTCGTCTTCGTCGCCTTCTCGACCTGCGGCGCTTTCGCGCTGCGGATGGCCGGGACAGGCGTTTCGGCCCCCGTGGCCTGCTGCGCGCGCGTCGCTCCGCGTGCGGCCTTCGATGGCCCGATCGCGTCGGCCGATTTCTCCACGGCAACCGATGCTTTCGCGCCACGTCGCCGGCCGGCACCCGTACGCGGAGGCTGGCCGGCCGCAACGCGCTCCACTTCGTCTTCGACCGCGAACAGCGCGGCCGGCAAGACCGACGCAAGCGTCCGGATACCGGCGGCCAGTTCGCGCTTTTGCGTGGCGGTCAGCCGTTTCACCCAGTATTCGGCCTTCGACGCGATCGACCGGTCGGGCAACGGAAACGACGCGAGCACGGCGCGCGGCTTGCGCGAGCGCGTGTAGCGCGCGCCCTTGCCGGCCGCGTGTTCGTCGAAGCGCGCGGCGACGTCGGTCGTGATGCCCGTGTAGACGCTGTCGTCGACGCATTCGATCAGATACAGAAACCAGGACATGACCAATCGGCGGAGTGCGGAACCGCAAGTGTCTCAGAAATGGCATGCGCGATCGCGGGCGATTGCGGCGAAGGGCGCGAACGCGGCGCGCGCGGGGCGGGGCGACGAACGCGCGGAATCCGGCCGGGTCGCGACGTGATTGCCGATGCGTCGTCTCGTGCCACATCGCGAACCGCGAGCCTCCGTATCGCGCCGGCGCACCGATCGACCGCGCATCGACGACGTTCGCGTTGCCGCACGAACGTCGCGCCGAGACGTCGGGCGGGATGCGGCGACGCTAGCTTCGGCTGCGCCGAAACGGATCGTGCTCGCGCAATTCGTCGACGTACGCGTGGATATGCTCGGTCTCGCGTTCGAGAAAGTGCGCGACCGCGTCGGCGAAGGCCGGATGCGCGAGCCAGTGCGCGGAGTGCGTGACGGTCGGCAGAAAGCCGCGCGCGAGCTTGTGCTCGCCTTGCGCGCCGCCTTCGAACGTGTCGAGTTCCGCTTCGATGCAGAACTCGAGCAGCTGATAGTACGCCGTCTCGAAATGCAGGCAGGGCACGTGCTCGAGCGCCCCCCAGTAGCGGCCGTACAGCGTGCCGCCGCCATGCTCGCCGCGGCGATAGACGGCCAGCGCGCTCGCGATCGGCTGCCCGTCGGCTTCGGCGATCACGAGCAGCAGGTTCTCGGGCATCGTCGCGCCGATCGCGCGGAAGAAGTCGAGATTCAGGTACGGGCTCGAATAGTGTTCGCGATAGGTCTGCCGGTAGCAGCGCGTGAAGAAGCGCCAGTCCGCATCGGTAATGCGCTCGCCGGTGAGCCGCCGGAACGTGACGCCCGCGTCGCGCACCTTGCGGCGCTCCGCGCGGATGTTCTTGCGCTTTTTCTGTTCGAGCGTGCCGAGGAAGTCGTCGAAGTGCCGGTAGCCGTCGTTGACCCAGTGGAACTGC
This sequence comes from Burkholderia multivorans ATCC BAA-247, assembly GCF_000959525.1. Lineage (NCBI taxonomy): Bacteria > Pseudomonadati > Pseudomonadota > Betaproteobacteria > Burkholderiales > Burkholderiaceae > Burkholderia > Burkholderia multivorans. The sequence continues at coordinate 2,726,688 of NZ_CP009832.1, read as the reverse complement.
ACGCCTTCGCGCAGCATCATCCCCATCGATTCGAGCAGCCGCGCCTCGTCGCCGGTCGGGAACAGCACGTGCAGCGACGATGCGTCGCTCTGCTCGGCGAACGCGAGCAGCGTCGCGGCGAGACGGCGGCGCGCGTCGTCGTCGACGGCGAGCAGCCGCGTGCCCTGCACCGGCGTGAACGGTACCGCGCACAGCAGCTTCGGGTAGTACGACAGCCCGTTGCGCTGATAGGCGTCGGCCCAGGCCCAGTCGAACACGTATTCGCCGTACGAATGCTGCTTCGCATAGACGGGCGCGGCCGCCGCGAGCCGGCCCGTGCGCGCGTCGGTCAGCGTGACGAAGTGCGGCGACCAGCCGGTTTCGTCGACCGCGCAGCGCGCGACATGCAGCGCGTCGAGGAACTCGTGGCGCAGGAACGGCGTCGGCTGCGCGTCGCGCGCGAGCAGCGTGTTCCATTCGTCGGCCGCGACCTCGGCCGGGGACGACAGGATGCCCGTGCGATAATCGATGCGTTCGTGTTTCAAGCGTGAATCCGTACCGTTTGGATGTCGCCGGTTGCGTGCGCGCCCCGCGACGTTTTCGTCAGCCGTTCACCGCGCGCCGCCCGGCTGCGCCGCTCCCGTCATGAAGACCCGACTCGCTCTCGCCCAGATCAACGTCACCGTCGGCGACTTTGCCGGCAACGTCGCGCGCATCGTCGCGGCGGCCCGTGCCGCGCACGAAGATGGTGCGCACCTGATGATCGCGCCGGAACTCGCGCTGTCCGGCTATCCGCCGGAAGACCTGCTGCTGCGTCCCGCGTTCTACGCGGAAGCGGCCGCCGCGCTCGACGCGCTCGCCGATGCGCTCAAGCCGCTCGACGGGCTCGCGGTGCTGGTCGGTCATCCGCTGCGCGGTGCGCCAGGCGTCGATGGTAATGCAAACCGCCCGATCGAGCGCGGCGTGCCGCCGGTCGACACGTACAACGCGGCGTCGCTGATCGTCGGCGGCCGGATCGTCGGCACCTACCGCAAGCAGGATCTGCCGAACGCCGAGGTGTTCGACGAGAAGCGCTATTTCGCGACCGACGCCGAGCCGCTCGTCTTCGAGCTCAACGGCGTGAAATTCGGCGTGATCATCTGCGAGGATGCGTGGCACGCGTCGGCCGCGCAGATCGCGAAGGCGGCCGGCGCGCAGGTGCTGCTGATCCCGAACGGCTCGCCGTACCACATGAACAAGGAAGCGATGCGCGTCGACATCCTGCGCGCGCGGATCCGCGAGACGGGGCTGCCGATGGTGTACGTGAACCTCGTCGGCGGGCAGGACGAACTGGTGTTCGACGGCGGCTCGTTCGTGCTCGACGGGCAGGGCACGCTCGTCGCACAGATGCCGCAGTTCGACGAGGGGCACGCGATCGTCGAATTCGACGGCGCGCGGCCGCTGCCCGGCGCGATCGCGCCGCCGCTGCCGGTCGAGGCACAGGTCTATCGCGCGCTCGTGCTCGGCGTGCGCGACTACATCGGCAAGAACGGCTTTCCGGGCGCGCTGATCGGGCTGTCGGGCGGCGTCGATTCGGCGCTCGTGCTGGCCGTCGCGTGCGATGCGCTCGGGCCCGAGCGCGTGCGCGCCGTGATGATGCCGTCGCGCTACACGGCCGACATCTCGACGACGGACGCGGCCGACATGGCGCGGCGCGTCGGCGTGCGCTACGACGAGATCGCGATCGCGCCGATGTTCGACGCGTTCCGGGCGGCGCTCGCCGCCGAATTCGTGGGCCGCGCGGAAGACGCGACCGAGGAGAACATCCAGGCGCGCATCCGCGGCACGCTGCTGATGGCGCTGTCGAACAAGTTCGGCTCGATCGTGCTGACCACCGGCAACAAGAGCGAGATGGCGGTCGGCTACTGCACGCTGTACGGCGACATGGCGGGCGGCTTCGCGGTGCTGAAGGACATCGCCAAAACGCTGGTCTACCGGCTGTGCCGCTACCGGAACGCGACGTCCGACTACGGGCGGCGCGACATCATCCCCGAACGGATCCTCACGCGCGCGCCGTCGGCCGAACTGCGCGAGAACCAGACCGACCAGGACAGCCTGCCGCCTTACGACGTGCTCGACGCGATCATGCGGATGTACATGGAAGAGGACCGCCCGCTCGCCGAAATCGTCGCGGCCGGCTACGCGCCGGCCGACGTCGCGCGCGTGACGCGGCTCATCAAGCTCAACGAGTACAAGCGGCGCCAGGCGCCGATCGGGATTCGCGTCACGCACCGTGCGTTCGGGCGCGACTGGCGTTATCCCATCACGTCGCGCTTTGCCGAACGCCTTGGCGAACGCCTTGGCGAACGCCTCGGCGAAGGCCTTGACTGAGCCGCGCGCGACGTCGGCGGCTTACAATCGGGATCGCGATTTTTCATTCCACACGAGCATTGAGGGACAACCATCATGAAACGCATCACTGCCATCATCAAGCCGTTCAAGCTGGACGAAGTCCGCGAAGCGCTCGCCGAAGTGGGGCTTACCGGGCTGACCGTGACCGAAGTGAAGGGCTTCGGCCGCCAGAAGGGGCATACCGAGCTGTATCGCGGCGCCGAATATGTCGTCGATTTCCTGCCGAAGATGAAGATCGAGGTGGTCGTCGCCGAAGCGCAGGTCGATCAGGTCATCGACGCGGTGATCGGTGCGGCGCGCACCGGCAAGATCGGCGACGGCAAGATCTTCGTGTCGGACGTCGAGCGCGTGATCCGCATCCGCACCGGCGAGGAGAACGAAGCGGCCGTCTGAGCGCCGCATCGCTTCACGGCATGGGCCGCGCAATCCGGCCCGCCAATAAAAAACGGTGCGGATACCCGATTGGGTACCGCACCGATACGCGCCTCTCGCAGCAGCGTGGAAAGCGTTGTCGAATCGTTCTTTGGACGGCGCCTGATCAGAACAGGTGCTGGATGCCGGCGTAGACGCCGGTCTGGCTGCCGCCCGGATGCGGGTTGCCGGTCGACACGGCCGTGCCGGCCGGGTTCGCGTTCAGGCCGAAGTTCGCCGTCGAGCTGTTGCGCACCGTCGCGACCTGCAAGTCGAACAGCGTGCGCTTCGAGATGTTGTACGAGCCGCCGACCGTGTAGATGTTCGCGTTGCCGCCGCCGTGGTTCGCGTTCACGTGATACACGGCTGCGATCAGTGCCGCGGCCGGCGTCGCCTGCCACGTCACGCCGCCCCAGACTTGCTGGGTGCCGGTCACGCCTGCGTTCGCTGCGGGGCCGCCGCTGCCGTCGGCGCGCGAGGCCTGGTAAGCAGCCTGCAGCTTGAACTGGCCGAGGAACACGTTCAGGCCCGCGAAATATTCGCGCGAGTAGTTGAACACGTCCGAGAAGCGGCCGTTGCTGTCGCGCGTTTCGTCATAGATGCCGCGCAACTGGAACAGCGAGTTCGTGTACGTGATCTGCGCGCCGGCTGCACGACCCGGCTGGCCGGCCGTCGTGTTGCCGTTGAAGCTGGTCGAGTTCGAGAACGAGAACTGGCCGTAGAAGTCGAGGCCGTAGAACTGCGGCGACTGATACGACACGTTGTTGCTGGTCTTGTTCCAGTTGCGGCCGCGCACGAGCGACGCGGTCGACCAGTTCGACTGGCCGAACGGGTCGAAGTCCCACACGCCGTTTGCGATCGCGAGTTCGCGACCGAGCAGCAGCGTACCGTAGCGGTCGTTGGAGATACCGACGGTCGCGAAACGATCCCAGATCGAGCCGCTGAAGCCGCCCGTCATCGTGTTGAACGCGCCTTCCAGGTGGAACAGGATCTTGTTGCCGCCGCCGATGTCTTCGGTGCCCTTCAAGCCCCACAGGCTCGTGCCCCAGTCGCCGCTTTCCGCGCGGAATTGGTGACCGTTTTGGAAGCCGTTCATGTATTCGAGGCCGGCATCCAGGCGACCGTACAGCGTCACGCTGCTCTGTGCATGCGCCGTCACCACCCCAGCAGCCATCAGCGCGGCCGCGACCAAAGCTTTCTTCATCATCTCCTCCATACCCTGTCAAAAAGTCAACCCAGACTGCACGAGATGCCCGACGCGGCGAGCGGCGGGCAAAAGCGGGATAACCAGGGAGACCTCGTGCAGGGCCGGGTCGGCGCAGCACGCGGGGCAAGCGGACGGGAGTGCCGTTGAGCGGTCCCGCGCGGCCGGGTGGGTCTGCGGGGTCTCCTTGTTGTGTCGTGAAGCTAAACTACATTTCACGCACTTCGTTTTGCTACTTTGGTTACTAATTTAGCAAAAATACAATTTTGTGGCGACGGAAATCGTTGTTTGACTAACACGTGTCGCCAAATTGCCATGCAACACGGCCCGCGACGGCCGTGCGCGCGCCGCCGATCGCCGGAAAACCCTTGTCCGACAAGGGAGACACGATTTCGGCGAATCGGGATCAAGGATTGCCAGTATTGACGTCGATAAAACGCCGGCGTATGCGGGCAGAGCGCGGAATTGGTAAGTAATTCGTAATGATTTCGGCGGGTAAGGGATGCGCTCGCGCGTTCGGCAGCGATGTCTCGCCGCGCTCCGTGCGGCGCGCTAGGCGTGCGGCCGCGCCTCCAGCAGGCGCGCGCGAATCCAGCGGTGCGCGTCGGTGCGCGCATGCTTCGCGTGCGAGTAGACCTTCAGCGTGTAGCGCGGAATCTCGAACGGCGCGGGAAAGAGGCGGATCGGCGCGGCGTGCCGCAGCGTCTGCGCGGCGCGGTTCGGCACGGTCATCAGCAGCGCGGATTGCGCGATCATGAATGGCGCGGCCAGCACGGTCGGCAGTTGCACCGCGACGTCGCGCGCGAGGCCGAGCCGGTCCAGCACGTAATCGATCACGCCGCGCGATTCGTTCCACGGCGTGACGACCACGTGGCGCGCCGCCAGATACTGGTCGAGCGTCAGGCGTCGGCGGATCGTCGGGTGGGCGGCACTCGCGATCACGACATAGTCGTCCGCGAACCAGTCGAAGTCTTCGATACCCGGCGCATCGGCGACCGCTTCCTCGTGATAGCCGAGCGCGAAATCGATGCGGCCGGCGGCCAGTTCGTCGACGGCGATCTTCCGGTCGGAATGGACGACGCGGATCCGCAGTCGCGGCGCCGCCTCCTGGATCTGCGCGACGAACGCCGGCAGCACAGCGAACGCCGTGTAGTCGGTCGCCGCGAATACGAAGGTGCGGTCGCTGTGCGCCGGATCGAAGCGCCGCGCCCGCGCGAGCCCTTTCGACATCGCGTCGAGCGCGTCGCCGGCCCAGGTCGCGATGTCGTCCGCGCGCACGGTCGGCTGCATCTCGTTGCCGAGGCGCACGAACAGCGCGTCGCCGATCGCGTCGCGCAGCCGTGCGAGCGCGTGGCTCAGCGCGGACGGACTCATCGCGAGCTCGTATGCGGCCGCGGCCACCGAGCGCGGTGGCGGTACAGCGCGTCGAAGACGAGCAGCAGGTTCAGGTCGAGACGGCGCAAATCGTGATGCATGGCGTTCAGATCCGAATGAAAAAACTGCACTTCCTGCAGGCGCGACGCGAACGTAGCATGTCGGTTCGACGAGCGCCAGCGCGAATCGCGGCGCTCTCTCCGTTTTCGTCCGGGCCGAAGGAGGGCTCCTGCCGTGCAAATCGACATCCGCCGCGCGACCGTCGCCGACGTGCCGCTGATCCTGCGTTTCATTACCGAGCTGGCCGTCTACGAGAAAGCCGAGCACGAGGTCGTCGCGACGCCTGCATCGCTCGAGCGCAGCCTGTTCGGCGACGCGTCGCCCGCGCGCGCGCTGATCTGCGAAGTCGACGGCGAGCCGGCCGGCTTCGCCGTGTATTTCTTCTCGTATTCGACCTGGCTCGGTCGGCAGGGGCTGTATCTGGAGGATCTGTACGTCTCGCCGCGCTTTCGCGGCGCGGGCGCCGGCCTGCGGCTCCTGAAGACGCTCGCGCGGATCGCCGTCGAGTCGGGCTGCGGCCGTTTCGAATGGAGCGTGCTCGACTGGAACGAACCGGCGATCCGCTTCTACGAAAGCGTCGGCGCGGCGCCGCAGAGCGAGTGGGTGCGCTACCGGTTGGCGGGCGACGCCTTGCGCGCATTCGCCGCCGACGCGCCGGTCGACGCCACGTAAACGCAAAACGAGCGCCGCGCGGCGAACCGCGGGGCGCTCGTTTTGCGCGGCGGGACGCGCGGCGCGTTACTTGAGGCTGCCCGACAGAAACTGCTTCAGGCGCTCGCTCTTCGGGTTCGCGAACACGTCGGCCGGCACGCCTTCTTCCTCGACGCGCCCCTGGTGCAGGAACATCACGTGGTTCGAGACGTTGCGCGCGAAACCCATCTCATGCGTGACGACGATCATCGTGCGACCTTCCTCGGCGAGCTTCTGCATCACCTTCAGCACTTCGCCGACGAGTTCCGGATCGAGCGCGGAAGTCGGCTCGTCGAACAGCATCACGTCCGGATGCATCGCCAGCGCGCGCGCGATCGCGACGCGCTGCTGCTGGCCGCCCGACAGGTGCGACGGATACTGCTTCTCGACGCGCGGCGCGAGCCCGACCTTCTCGAGATACTCGCGCGCGCGCTCCTCGGCTTCCTTCTTCGAAATGCCGAGCACGTGCACGGGCGCTTCCATCACGTTCTCGATCACGTTCATGTGCGACCACAGATTGAAGTGCTGGAACACCATCGCGAGCTTCGTGCGTACGCGCTGCAGCTGCTTCGGATCGGCGGCGCGCAGTGCGCCCGTCTTGTCGGCCGCGGTGCGCACTTCCTCGCGGTCGACGAAGATGCGGCCCGCATTCGGCTGCTCGAGGAAGTTGATACAGCGCAGCATCGTGCTTTTGCCGGAGCCGGACGAGCCGATCACGCTGATCACGTCGCCGGCGTTCGCCTTCAGCGACACGCCCTTGAGCACCTCGTTGCTGCCGTACCGCTTGTGAAGATCGTCGACGAAAAGCTTCTGGGTCTGGGAATTCATGAATAGTCCTGCGGAAACTTACTTGCCTTGCGGGCGCAGATACGCGAGCCAGCGGCGCTCGGCGCGGCGGAACAGCCAGACGAGCGTGAAGGAGATCACGAGATAGAGCAGGGCGGCGATCCCGAATGCGTGGAACGACATGTAGGTCGCCGAGTTGACGTCGCGCGCGATCTTCAGGATGTCGGGCACGGTCGCGGTGAACGCGACGGTCGTGGCGTGCAGCATCAGGATCACTTCGTTGCTGTAGAGCGGCAGCGAGCGGCGCAGCGCGGACGGCAGGATCACGCGGCGGTACATCGTGAACGTCGACATCCCGTACGCGCGCGCGGCTTCGATCTCGCCGTACGACGTCGCCTTGATCGCGCCCGCGAAGATCTCGGTGGTATACGCGCAGGTGTTCAGCGTGAACGCGAGCAGCGTGCAGTTCATGCCTTCGCGGAAGAACGCATCGAGCATCGGCGTGCCGCGCACGACCTGCAGGCTGTACAGGCCCGTATAGCAGAGCAGCAGCTGCACGTAGAGCGGCGTGCCGCGGAACACGTAGGTATAGAGCCATACCGCGCGCGACAGCCATTTGCGCTTCGACACGCGCGCGACCGCGAGCGGCACCGACAGGCAGAACCCGAGCCCGATCGACACGACGAGCAGCCACAGCGTGATCGCGACGCCCGTGATCCGGTAGCCGTCGGTGTACAGATAGTTGCGCCAGTATTCTTGGATGAGTTCGATCATAGGTCTGCCTTGCGGACGCCGGTCGAGTAGCGCTTTTCAAGCCACATCAGCACGAAGTTCGAGATCGTCGTGATGGCGAGGTAGATCGCGCCGGCGATCAGCGTGAAGAAGAAGAACCGCAGCGTGCCCTTGCCGGCATCCTGCGACGCCTTCACGACGTCGGCGAGACCGATGATCGACACGAGCGCGGTGGACTTCACGAGCACCTGCCAGTTGTTGCCGATGCCCGGCAGCGCGAAGCGCATCATCTGCGGGAACATGATCCGCGTGAACACCTGCCAGTTCGTCATGCCGTACGCGCTGCCCGCTTCGAGCTGGCCGCGCGGCACCGACAGGAACGCGCCGCGGAACGTTTCGGTGAAGTACGCGCCGTAGATGAAGCCGAGCACGAGCACGCCGGCGAGGAACGGGTCGATGTCGATCTGATCCCAGCCGAGCGCGTCGGTCGCCATGTTCAGCCAGATCTGGATGCTGTAGAACAGCAGCAGCATCAGCACGAGATCGGGCACGCCGCGGATCAGCGTCGTATAGACGGTGCCGACGCCGTTCGCGATGCGGTTGCGGGACAGTTTGGCGGCCGCGCCGACGAGACCCAGCAGGAACGACAGCGCGAGCGAAAGCACCGCCAGTTTGACGGTTTGCCAGGTGCCTGCGAGGATCAGCGGGCCGTAACCTTGTAGAAACATATGTGGTCCCTGACGGCGCATCGGCTGCGCCGCGAAAGACGCGCCCGCCAAGCTGCGCGGAACGCCCCGTACGTATCATGCCGTCCGCCCCGGCATCGGAGCCGGGCGCGCCCGCGATGCAAGCGGCGGGCGAGGGGCGGGCGGCGCGTGGTTGACTGCCTGTACTGCGCGGGGGCGGGGCCGCCCCCGCATCCGCTGCGCCCGTCGCGGCGCTCAGCGCGCCGAGTAGACGCTGAACGAGAAATACTTGTGCGACAGACGGTCGTACGTGCCGTCCTTGTGCATGTCGGCCAGCGCCTTGTTGATGCGGATCTTCAGGTCCGTATCTTCCTTGCGCAGCCCGATCGCGGTGCCGTCCCCGATCGTCTTCGGATCCTTCACCTCGGGGCCCGCGAACGCGAAGCCCTTGCCGCGGGGCGTGCGCAGGAAGCCGTAGTCGGCCTGCAGTTCGTCCTGCAGCGTCGCGTCGAGGCGGCCCGAGCCGAGATCGGCATAGACCTGGTCCTGGTTCTGGTAAGGAACGATCGTGACGCCCTGCGGTTCCCAGTACGTCTTCGCGTAGGTTTCCTGCGTCGAGCCCTGCTCGACGCCGACGCGCTTGCCTTTCAGCGACGCGACCGTCGGCTGCAGCGGCGAGCCGGCCTTCGCGATCATCCGCGCCGGCGCGTCGTAGACCTTGTCGGAAAAGTCGATCTGCTCGCGGCGCTTGTCGGTGACCGTCAGCGACGACACGATGATGTCGTACTTCTTCGCCTTCAGCGCCGGGATGATGCCGTCGAGATCCTGCGCGACCCATACGCACTTGACGCCGATGCGCTTGCAGATTTCCTTCGTGAGATCGACATCGAAACCGACGATCTCGCCGCTCGGCGCGGTCGATTCGAACGGCGGGTAGCTCGCGTCGACGCCGATCCGCACGGTCTTCCACTCCTTCGCGAAGGCGCTGCCCGCCACGAGGGCGAGGGCGGCGCACAGGGCGGCCTTCTTCATTTCCATCCTTCTGTTGCTGACGTTCCGGGCGCGCACGCGGCCGGTCGGGCCGGGCGTCGCGGCGTATTCTAGACGGCCAAAATTCGCCGTTCGGCGCTTTGGCGGCGGCGGCCGCCGGATCGGCGGACGCCAAAAGGGCGGTATTTTACCCGAACGCGATACCCGGAAAACGGCAATCGGGCCGGCCGCGCGATTCTTTGCTTCGGCTGTTGCGGTAATCGTTCTATTGGCAACGGTCATTGCGTCGATTGCGTGCGCGAATGCAACGATGCGGTGCGTGCGCGCGGATTGTTGCCGAATCGGCGCGCCCCTACAGTGCAGCCTATCCAGAAAAACAGGTTTCACGGAGTGTCGCCTCATGTTCCAGATCCGCCGCGCCGTCGATCGCGATCAGCGCAGCTACGGCTGGCACGAATCCCGTCACAGTTTTCCGTGCGACGGCGCGGGCCGCGTGCCGCCGCGTTACGGCGCGCTGCTCGAGCTCACCGAAGCGTGCATCGCGCCGACGCGCGGGTTCGGGATGCAGCCGTACCGCGACGTCGAGATTCTGACGATCGTGCTCGACGGCGCGCTCGGCTATCGCGACACGCTCGGTAACGGCGCGATCGTCCGCGCCGGCGGCGTGCAGCGCACGCGCGCGGGCGCCGGCATCATGGTCAGCGAAGCCAACGCGTCGCATGAGCGGCCGGTGCGGCTGTTGCGGATCCGGCTCGCGCCGGACGCGCGCGGCGGCGCGCCCGACTACGCGCATCGCTATTTCGCCGAGGAGGACAAGCGCGGCCGGCTGCAGCCGATCGCGTCGCCGGACGCGCGCGACGGGGCGCTGCGCGTCGACGCCGATGCACGCATCTTCGCGGCACTGATCGACGGCGACGAGCGTGTCGTCCACGCCGTGCCGGCCGGGCGCCGGGTCTACGCGCACGTCGTGCGCGGCGACGTCGAGATCGGCGGTCATCCGCTGGGCGCGGGCGACGGCGTGCGGATCGCCGGCGTCGATACCGTTGCGCTGACACAGGGGCGCGAGGCCGAGGTTCTGCTGTTCGACGTGGCCGGCCACGACGCCTGAAACGAAACAGGGGACGCCGGCCGTAAGGCCGCGTCCCCCCGCGCCGCCGCGCGCGGCGGCGAGCCGGGCGCTTACTGCGCCGGCGCCGAAGCGGCCTTCGCCGCCTTCGCGGCTTCGCGATGCTGCTGCCAGCGCGCCTTCATCTGCTCGTGGCGCTGTTCCATGCGTGCGAACTGCTGCTTGAGCGCGGTGCTGACCGTGGCCTTCTGCTGGTCGTTCAGCCCGTTGTAGAACGCGAGCCATGCGGCCGACGTCTGCTCGCGCAGCTGTGCGTTCTGCTGCTCGGCCTGCTGGCGCGCCGTGTGCATCGCGTTCAGGTCGAGGATCGGCTGGTTCTGCTGCGCCTTGAATTGCTCGCGCATCTGTTCGTGGCTCTTGCGCATCGCTTCGCGGTTCTGCTTCATCGTGTTGAGCGCGGTCTGCCACTGCTGTTCCTGCGACGCGTTCAACTTCAGCTGATCGTGCAGCTTCAGCATCACGCCGAACGGGCCGCCGTCGTGATCGTGCATGTGGTGCATGCCGGGGCCGCGTTGCGGCGGCGCGTCGGCGGACTGGGCGGCATGCGCGGTGCCGAATGCGAGGGCGAGCACGGTGGCGGCCGCCATGGCCACGCGGGAAGTCTTCTTATACATTTCAGAAACTCCTTGTATTCAGAGGGTCCGGCGATGCGGCCGCGGGGCGACCCGCCTGCCGCATCCGGTAAGACGCAGGTTAGCGGCGCAGGCGCCGGCCGATGTTACGCGGGGTGGCGGCCGGGTTACCGCCCATTACAGTTCGCTTGCACGGTAACCCGCAGTAACCCTTTCGTCCCTTTGTTTCGTTCTTCGACGCCGCCCGTGCGCGGTAAACTTCGAGCCATGACTACCCAGATCCTCATCGTCGACGACGACCAAGAACTCCGCGACCTGCTGCGCGACTATCTCGTGCGCCAGGGGATGGAAGTGTCCGTGCTGCACGACGCGGCAACGCTCGAAAAGCGCCTCGAGCGCGAGCGCCCCGACCTCATCGTGCTCGACCTCATGATGCCGGGCGTGGACGGCCTCACCGCGCTGCGTCAGCTGCGCGCGTCGGGCGACGACATCCCCGTGATCATGTTGACCGCGCGCGCGGACGACGTGGACCGCATCGTCGGGCTCGAGCTCGGCGCGGACGATTACCTCGGCAAGCCGTTCAATCCGCGCGAGCTGCTCGCACGCGTGCAGGCCGTGCTGCGCCGCCGCCGCGCGACGCCGTCGGCCGCCGCGCCCGAGCAGCGCGAGCCGTTCGCATTCGGCCGCTTCGTGCTCGACTTCCAGGCGCGCACGCTGTCGATCGACGGCAAGCCGGCGACGCTGTCGAGCAGCGAATTCGCGCTGCTGAAGATTTTCGTGAACCACGCGCTGCGCACGCTCACGCGCGAGCGGCTGCTCGAGCTGCTGCACGGGCCCGAGTACGACGGTACCGACCGCGGCATCGACGTCCAGGTGTGGCGCCTGCGCCGCATCCTCGAGACCGATCCGTCGACGCCGCGCTTCATCCAGACGGTCCGCGGGCGCGGCTACGTGTTCGTGCCCGACGGCGAGGCCCATGCGCAAACCCATTGATTCGCTGTTCGGCCGGCTCGCGCTGCTTGTCGTCGGCGTGCTGCTGCTGTCGCACTTCGCGTGGTATTTCGCGATGCGGCTCGAACGCAATCAGATGCAGACGCGTTACGCGGTCGAGGAGGCCGCGTTCCTCGTCGACGCCGTGCGCCAGCACGTCGCGCGTTCGCCCGATCAGCCGCTGCCGTCGCGCGTGCGGCTCGTCGCACCCGACAGCCCCGACGTGCCGAAGGACGACGACCCGCCGCTGCCGGCGCCGCTCAAGCGCTTTCGCGACGACGTCGGCGAGCGGATGCCGCCCGGCACGCAGGTGCGGATCGGCGCGCCGGGCCGGCCGCCCGTGCTATGGGTGAAGGAGCCGAGCGACCGTAGCTGGATCGTCGTGCCGGTGCAGCCGCTGCGGCCGCCGCGCTCGCTCGACCGGATGCTGCTGTGGCTCGGCACGATTTTCTCGGCCGGCGTGATCGCCGCGTTGTTCGCGGCATGGCAGCTGCAGCAGCCGCTGCGCTCGCTCGCACGCGCGGTCGCGCGCTTCGGCCGCGGGCAGCCTGTGCCGCCGCTGCGCGAGCGCGGCCCGCGCGAACTGCGCCAGCTCACGCACGGTTTCAATCAGATGGTCGAGCAGGTGTCGCAGGCCGAAAACGACCGCGCGGTGATGCTGGCGGGTGTCGCGCACGACCTGCGTACGCCGCTTGCGCGGATGCGGCTGCGCGCCGAAATGATGGACGATGCGCGTCTGCGCGACGGCGTCGTGCGCGATGTCGACTCGATGACGCATATCGTCGACCAGTTCCTCGTGTTCGCGCACGGCGGCGCCGACCGCAGCGAGCCGGTGCCGGTCGACCAGGCCTGCGAGCGGATCGCGCGCACCTATCGCGCGGTCGCGCCGAACGCGCCGACGGTGCAGACGCGGCTCGCCGCCGATCCCGGCTTCTGTCTGCCGACCGCGACGCTCGACCGCATCCTGTCGAACCTGCTCGACAACGCGCATGCGTACGGCGCGCCGCCCGTGCTCGTCGAAACCGCGCGCACGCCGGCCGGCTACGTGCTGGCCGTCAGCGACCATGGCAGCGGGATCGCGCCGCGCGATCTGGCGGCCGCGACGCGGCCGTTCGTACGCCTCGATCCGGCGCGCGGCGGCAACGGCCACAGCGGGCTCGGGCTCGCGATCGTCGAGCGGCTGGTGCTCAGGCTGGGCGGGACGTGCGACATCGGCAACCGTCCGGAAGGCGGGCTGCGCGTCGCGATGACGTTCCCGTTCGACGCGGTGCCGAAGGGCGAGCCGCACGCGCAGGCGGCGTAAGCGGCCGAAACGGCGCCCGGGCGGGCGCCGCGCGGCGTCACTCGCCGAACAGCGTGCCGAGCGTCTCGGCGGCGTTGCTGTCGATCGTGTTGTAGGTCACGCTGGTGGCCTCGAAGATATAGACGGTCGTATAGCGGCCGAGGCGTTCGAGGATCTCGTCCTGCAACGATTCCGGCACGACGTTCATGTTCAGATACCACGCCGTCGACGACAGCCGCGTCTGAAACGACCCGTATTCCTGCATCAGCTCGTAGAACGCATCGGCGTCCTGATCGCGACAGACGATTACCAAGTTTCCTGCCATTCCCTTCCTCCTGCGCGTCGATCGACCCCGATGGGGCAAGCCCCGATCATACCCGCTTCGCCGTGTCCGCTTGCTGACGCCGCACACGGTTTGCGCGCGGGCCGGATCGGGCGGGTTCACGGCCGGGCCGGATCACGGCATAATTCGGGGCCTGCATGCCGGCCGGGACTGCGGCCGGGCTGCCCGACCCCGCGCGCCTGCCCGTCCGGCCGCGCGCCGGGTACGCTCCGTGCGCCGCTGCGGCGCCGCCTGCCGCCCGCAGGACGGTTGGACCTGACATACGGGTTGGTGTAGTGTCGTGCCGTCGCGGGCCGACTCGGCCGGAGCACGCGCGGCGGCGCAGCTTGCACGCAGCGCGCCGCGCCTGCGTGAGATCGTGAGTCAACCGAATTACCGCGCCCGTGCGCTTAGCCATGAATCAACATCGTCTGCCGGCTTCGTTCGGCCTAACCGGAGAGGGCGCCTGATGGACGTCGGATTCGATCCGAACCGGACCGCCAACGCGTCCGCGTGGCGCGTCCTGCCGAACCGGTGGGACTTTATCGCGTTTCCGCTGATCATCTGCCTGATCGCGATGGCCGTTGTCGGCTTCCACGAGACGATGGCGCCGATCGGCACGCTGCAGTCGCAGAAGATCTCGCTCGATCCGTCGAACCTGCCCGAATATGCGCTGCGCACGACGCTGCGGATGCTTGCCGCGATGGTCGCGTCGCTCGCGTTCACGCTCGTGTACGGCACGCTCGCCGCGAAAAGCCGCCGCGCCGGCATGGTGCTGATCCCGATCCTCGACATCCTGCAGTCGGTGCCGGTGCTCGGCTATATCTCGTTTACGGTCACGTTCTTCCTCGCGCTGTTCCCGAGCCGCGTGCTCGGCGCCGAACTCGCGGCGATCTTCGCGATCTTCACGAGCCAGGCGTGGAACATGACGTTCAGCTTTTATCAGTCGCTGCGCACGGTGCCGCGCGATCTCGACGAGGTGTCGCGCGGCTTTCACCTGACCGGCTGGCAGCGCTTCTGGAAGCTCGAGGTGCCGTTCTCGATGCCGGGGCTGGTCTGGAACATGATGATGTCGATGTCGGGCGGGTGGTTCTTCGTCGTCGCGTCGGAGGCGATCACGGTCGGCAACCACACCATCACGCTGCCGGGCATCGGCGCGTACCTCGCGGAGGCGATCGTCGAGCGCAACCTCGGCGCGGTCGGCTGGGTGATTCTCGCGATGACGGTCGTGATCCTCGCCTACGACCAGCTGCTGTTCCGGCCGCTCGTCGCGTGGGCCGACAAGTTCCGCATGGAGAACACGAGCTCGGGCAACGCGCCGGAATCGTGGCTGCTCGATCTCGTGCGCCGCACGCGGCTGATCCATCAGCTGCTCGTGCCGGCCGGCTGGCTGTTCGCGAAGGCCGCGCGCATTCCGCTGCGCCTTTCGCCGACGCGCGCGATGCGCTTCACGCTGCCGCGCGTCGAGAAGAAGGCGTCGCGCGTCGCGGACGTCACATGGGCCGTCGTCGTGCTGCTCGCGACTGCCTACGTGCTGTGGCGCGTGACGAGCTTCGTCGCGACCGGCGTGACGATGGACGAGGTCGGTCACGTGTTCGTGCTCGGGCTGATCACGCTGTTGCGCGTGGTCGTGCTGATCGCGATCGCATCGGTGGTGTGGGTGCCGATCGGCGTATGGATCGGGCTGCGTCCGGCGCTCGCCGAGAAGATGCAGCCGCTCGCGCAGTTTCTCGCCGCGTTTCCGGCGAACCTGCTGTTCCCGGTGTTCGTGATCGTGATCGCGCGCTTTCACCTGAACGCGGACATCTGGCTGTCGCCGCTGATCGTGCTCGGCACGCAGTGGTATATCCTGTTCAACGTGATCGCCGGCGCGACGTCCTATCCGAACGACTATCGCGAGGCGGCGACGAACTTCCGGATTCGCGGCTGGCAATGGTGGCGGCAGGCGATTCTTCCGGGCATCTTCCCTTACTACGTGACGGGCGCGATCACGGCGTCGGGCGGCGCGTGGAACGCGAGCATCGTGTCGGAAGCCGTGCAGTGGGGCGACACGAAAGTCGTTGCGCACGGCCTCGGCGCGTATATCGCGCAAATGACCGCGGCCGGCGATTTCCCGAAGATCATCCTCGGCATCGCCGTGATGTCGCTGTTCGTCACGCTGTTCAACCGCCTGCTGTGGCGCCCGCTGTATGCCTTCGCCGAAGCGAAGCTGCGGCTCGACTGAGACTGATTGAGAGCGAAACGCGATGCACAATCCGAATGCTGTAAACGCCCCCGTTCAGACGCCCCAGCCGCCGCGCATCGGCGAAGAAATCCTGCGCGTCGAGCACGTTTGCCGCGGCTTCAACAAGACGCAGGGCGAACTGCTCGTGCTCGACGACGCGAACCTGTCGCTGCGCGAAGGCGAAATTGTCGGGCTGCTCGGCCGTTCCGGTTCCGGCAAGTCGACGCTGCTGCGCATCATCGCGGGGCTGATCGAGCCGACCGGCGGCGAAGTCACGTATCTCGGCAAGCCGTTGCGCGGGCCGGCCGAAGGCGTCGCGATGGTATTCCAGACGTTCGCGCTGTTCCCGTGGCTCACCGTGCTGCAGAACGTCGAGGCCGGCCTCGAGGCGCTCGGCGTCGGCGCACGCGAGCGGCGCGAGCGCGCGCTCGCCGCGATCGACCTGATCGGCCTCGACGGCTTCGAGAACGCGTATCCGCGCGAGCTGTCGGGCGGCATGCGCCAGCGCGTGGGCTTTGCGCGCGCGCTCGTCGTCGATCCGACGATCCTGCTGATGGACGAGCCGTTCTCCGCCCTCGACGTGCTGACGGCCGAGACGCTGCGTACCGATCTGCTCGATCTGTGGACGCAGGGCCGCATGCCGATCAAGTCGGTGCTGATCGTCACGCACAACATCGAGGAAGCGGTGTTCATGTGCGACCGGATTCTGGTGCTGTCGTCGAATCCGGGGCGCGTGATCGCCGAGATCAAGGTGCCGTTCAAGCATCCGCGCAACCGGCTGGATCCGGCATTCCGCAAACTCGTCGACGACATCTACGCGAAGATGACCGCGCGCCAGATCGGCGAGGCGACGAAGAAGGGGCTCGAACTGGGCAGCTGGCTGCCGCAGGTCTCGACGAACCTGATGGCGGGCCTGATCGAGACGCTCGCGATGGCGCCGTATCACGGCCGTGCCGATATGCCCGAGATCGCGCGCTCGCTGCATCTGGAGGTGGACGATCTGTTCCCGATCGCGGAAGTGCTGCAGCATCTGGGCTTTGCCGACGTGCGCGAAGGCGACGTGTTCCTGACGCCGCCGGGGCGCGTGTTCGCGGAATTCGGCACGCAGGAGCGCAAGCTGATGTTCGCGGACCATCTGCTCAAGCACGTGCCGCTGGCCGCGCGGATCAAGAAGGTGCTGAACGAGCGGCCGGGCCATCGCGCGCCGCGTGTGCGCTTCGAGCAGGAGCTGGAGGATTTCCTGTCGGACGGCGCGGCGGAGGAAACGCTCGACGCGGTGATCGACTGGGGGCGGTACGGCGAGATCTTCTCGTATAACGATCAGACGGAGATCTTCAGTCTCGAGGACGTCGAGTCCTGAAGCACGCCGGCCGGAACGCTGCCCCGGCCCGCTGCGCCGCGCATCGGCGGCGGTGCATGGACACCGCCGTTACTGCAGATTGCCCCAGCGATCGACCGCCGGTTCGGCCGACGCCCATTTCCAGCGCGTGCCTTGCTGGCACGCATTCGCAAAATACCAGTCGGCCTTGTCGCCGTCCTTCACCGAGAACGCGAACTCCTTGCAGAGCGCGAGGGCAGTCGAATAGGCGCGCGTCACGCGCACTTCGCCTTCGCCGTTGTCGAGCGGAATCGTGTTCTTGACCTTCCACGGCTTCACTTCGCCGACGGCGAGGCTGCCCGCCGCCTGCGCGATCGCATCCTGCTGGTTCTGATGGAGCTGCTTCATCGTGCGGTTCACGGCTTCGTCCGTCGCGGCCTGCACCGCGATGCCGACCCCGACGCCGACCGCCGGATTCGCGGTCACGAGGCCGGTCGCCGCGCCCGCGAGCGCACCGCTCGCCGCGCCGACCGATCCGCAACCCGACAGCGCGACGGCCGTCGCGCACAGCGCGCCGAGCGCCGCGATACGGATCGCGACGCTCATTGCAGCGCGCCCCAGCGTTCCGTCGCGGGTTCGGCGGAGGCCCATTTCCAGACCGGGCCGTCGCGGCAGATCGTGGCGACGTAGAACGCCGATTGCGCAGGCTTGTCGGGCTTCGCCGGCGTATCGACCGCGAACACGATTTCCTTGCAGTCGAGCGGGCCGACGCTGATCATCCGGCTGACCGTCACGCGGCCGTGCTCGTCGTCCTCGATCGGAAACGAATGATTCGTCGACCACGGCGCGACGCCACCGACGTCCAGCGGGCCCGCGGCCTTCGCGATCTGTTCCTGCGTATAACGGTGCGCGACGCGCTGCGTGTACTGCACGCCCGCGCGTGCGCCGGCGACCGCGCCAAGGCCGATGCCCGTCGCGACGGCGGCGTTGTTCGTAACCTTGGAGGCGATCGCGGCGCCGGCGATACCGGCGCCGGCCGTCGCACCTTCGCTGTACAGCGAATTGCAGCCGGACAGCAATGCGGCCGCAGCGGTGACGGCCAGCGCGATGCGCACCGGCATGGCCCGGTACGGCGATTCGAAACGAGTGTTCATCCCTGAGTGCAAATCCTGTCTGGGGAAGCGGCGACGCGTGCGCGGCACGCGCCGTGTCATTGTTTCGCAATCGTCACAGGAAAACTGCAAAGCTTTGACAAATGGGGCGGCTGGCCACTGCGGCCGGTAGGCGCTTCCTGCATCGGCACGCCTTGCATCGACGAACCCCGCCAGCCGCTCCGGCCCGCGCGCACGCGCGCCGCCATTGTGGGCGAGTTGACGAGGCAGGGGTCGAAGCGTTACAAATTGAAGGGTTTTGTTACCGTTGCGCAAAACGAAGCTGCCTAAACTGTTTTGTCATCACTTGTTTCAACGACGGCCTCGTGCCGCATCGCATGCTATGAGACATCCCGTCATGCGTCGTTCGAAACGGTTCTCGCACCGGCCGCCCGACGCAGGCAACGACCGCTCGCGTCCACCGACCGACGCACCATCCGCACCGCCTGCCGGCGCGCCCGGCGAAACGCCATCCGACGGCGATCACAACCAGGGCGGTGCGCGCCCGGAAGGGCTCGAGTATCAGCGCGACCTCGGGCAGGAGCAGGACGCCTGAGTCCCGCCGCGGTCGCCTTTCATCGCATCTCTGACGTCTGAACCGCCGCGCGGCAGCGTTTGCGCCGCCGCGCCCGTCATGGCGTGCGCCGCACGCCATTCAATCGAAATCGAGGAGGGGAAGCCGAATGAGCAGATTGATCGTGGTATCGAACCGTGTCGCCATCGGCGAGGACACACGCCCGAGTGCAGGCGGCCTCGCGGTCGGCGTGATGGACGCGCTGCAGGAAACGGGCGGCGTCTGGTTCGGCTGGAACGGCGAGATCGTCGGGACGCCGGACGCGGCGCCGGCGATCCGGCGCGACGGCAACGTGACTTATGCGACGGTCGGACTGACGCGCCGCGACTACGATCAGTACTATCGCGGGTTTTCGAACGCCACGCTGTGGCCCGTGTTCCACTATCGCGGCGATCTCGCGCGCTTCGACCGACAGGAGTACGCCGGCTATCTGCGCGTCAACGCGATGCTCGCGAAGCAGCTCGCCGCGCTGCTGCGCCCGGACGATCTGATCTGGGTGCACGACTACCATCTGCTGCCGTTCGCGCACGCGCTGCGCGAGCTCGGCGTGAAGAATCCGATCGGCTTTTTCCTGCACATTCCGTTTCCGTCGCCGGACGTGCTGCGGCTCGTGCCGCCGCACGACGAGCTCGTGAAGTTCATGTGCGCGTATGACGTGACGGGCTTCCAGACCGATGCCGACAAGCAGGCGTTCACCGACTACATCGAGCGGCGCGGGATCGGCACCGCAAGCGAGGACGGCATGCTGCATGCACACGGCCGCGTCGTGAAGGTGGCCGCGTATCCGATCGGCGTGTATCCGGACGCGATCGCGCAGGCGGCCGTCCAGTACGGCGCGCGCAAGCCGGTGAAGATGCTGCGCGACGCACTGGGCGGCCGCAAGCTCGTGATGAGCGTCGATCGTCTCGACTATTCGAAGGGGCTCGTCGAACGCTTCCAGGCGTTCGAGCGCATGCTCGCGAATGCGCCGGGCTGGCAGGGGCGCGTGTCGCTCGTGCAGATCGCGCCGCCGACGCGTTCCGACGTGCAGACGTACCAGCGGATCCGCGAAACGCTCGAAGGCGAGGCGGGTCGCATCAACGGACGGTTTTCGCAGCTCGACTGGACGCCGATTCAATATCTGAACCGCAAGTACGAGCGCAATCTGCTGATGGCGTTCTTCCGGATGTCGCAGGTCGGCTACGTGACGCCGCTGCGCGACGGGATGAACCTCGTTGCGAAGGAATACGTCGCGTCGCAGGATCCGGCCGATCCGGGCGTGCTCGTACTGTCCGAGTTCGCGGGCGCCGCGGCGGAGCTGACGGGCGCGCTGCTCGTCAATCCGTACGACCTGTCGCAGATGGCCGACGCGCTCGAGCGCGCGCTGTCGATGCCGCTCGCGGAACGGCAGGCGCGTCACGAGGAGAACCTCGCGCGGCTGCGCGCGAACGATCTGTCGGTGTGGCGCGATACCTTCGTCGCCGATCTGCGCAGCGTCGCGGCGGCGGCCTCGGTCACGCAGCGTGCGGGCCGGCGCATCGCGCATGCGTGAGCACGCGAGCGCGTCCGGCGCCGCCCGGTGCGCGCCGGACGGCGATGCGCTCGATCGTTTTTTCGTCGTCACGGGCGGGCCCGGTTCGGGCAAGAGCACGCTGCTCGACGCACTCGAACGGGCGGGCTTCGCGCGTTCCGCCGAAGCCGGGCGCGGCGTGATCCGCGATCAGATGGCGATCGGCGGCCGCGCGCTGCCGTGGGACGATCGCGCCGCGTTCGCGGAGCTGATGCTGAGCTGGGAGATGCGCTCGTACGATCTCGCGCGGCACGCGCGCGGGCCGGTGTTCTTCGATCGCGGCGTGCCGGACGTGATCGGTTATCTGCAACTGACCGGCATCGCGGTACCCCCGCATGCGGAGACGGCCGCGCGGCATTTCCGTTATCACCGTCGCGTGTTCATCGCGCCGCCGTGGCGCGACATCTATGCGCAGGATGCCGAGCGGCGACAGGATTTCGACGAGGCCGTGCGCACGTACGACGCGATGGTGGCCTGCTATACGCGTTACGGTTACCGGCTGATCGAACTGCCGCGCGCGAGCGTGAAGGCGCGCGTGCGCTTCGTACTGGATGCGCTCGACACGGCCTGAACGGCCCGTCGGCGCGCGCCGCGTTCAGGCCGACGCATCGGGCTGCGGCGAGGCGATGCGCAGCATGCTGACGACGGCCGCCGTCGCCGCGAACGCGGTGGCGACATAGAGCGCGATGGTCGGCCCGCGGTCGGGCGCGAGCCCGAAGATCAGCGCGACGAGCGCGGCGCCCAGTGTCTGGCCGGTGAGCCGAGCGGTGCTCAGCATGCCGCCCGCGCCGCCGCTGCGCGCGCGCGGCGCGGACGACAGCATCGCGCGGTTGTTCGGCGACTGGAACAGCCCGAAGCCCGCGCCGCACAGCGCCATCCGCCAGACGATGTCGAGGGTGCCCGGATGCGCGCCGATCGTCGCGAGCGACAGCAGCCCGGCCGCGAACAGCGCGAGCCCGATGCCGCCGAGGATGCCGGCCGAGTAGCGGTCCGACAGCACGCCCGCGAGCGGCGCGGCGAACACGATGACGAGCGGCCACGGTGTCATGTAGAGCCCCGTTTCGACCTGCGAGAAACCGAGCGAATTCTGCAGCCAGAACGGCAGCGCGACGAACGCGAGCATCTGCGACGTAAACGATGCGACCGACGTGCAGATCGACAGTGCGAACATCGGGATGCGCATCAGGTCGACCGGCAGCAGCGGCGCCGGCTGCGACAACTGGCGCTTCACGAAGAAGTAGCCGACGACGAGCGCGACGATCAGTTCGGCCGCGACATACAGGCGGCCTTCGCCGTGGCCGAAACCGTCGACGGCCATGATCAGCAGCCCGAACACGCACGCGTTCATCAGCGCGCTCGGGATGTCGTACGGCGCGTCGTGCAGCGGGTTCGTCGGCAGCGCGCGCACGCTGCCGAGCACGGCCGCGATGCCGATCGGCACGTTCACCGCGAACAGCCACGGCCACGATGCGAACGACAGGATCGCGGACGCCACCGTCGGCCCGATCGCCGACGACAGCGCGACGACCATCGCATTGATCGACAGCCCGCGCCCGAGCATCGACGACGGGTAGATCATCCGCACGAGCGCCGCGTTCACGCTCATGATGCCGGCCGCACCGAAGCCCTGGATCACGCGCATCACGGCCAGCGTCGGCAGCGAGCCGGCCAGCGCGCAGCCGAGCGAGGCAGCGGTGAACAACGCGAGGCCGGCGATGTAGACGCGGCGGTAGCCGATCCGTTCGCCGAGCGACGCGAGCGGCAGCAGCGTGATCGTGACCGCGAGCTGATACGCGTTGACGATCCAGATCGATCCGGCATCGGAGGCGTGCAGGTCGCGCGCGATCGTCGGCAGCGCGACGTTCGCGATCGCGCCGTCGAGCACGGCAAGCGTGATGCCGAGGGCGACGCAGACGATCGCCCAGTAGCGTTGCGGAAGCGGCAGGCCGGTATCGGCGTTCATGGCGGGAGTGAAAGCAGGTTGTCCGGCAGCGGCGCCCGGTTGCGTACGCAACGATGAAGACGGGCGATGACGGCGATGCGTCCGGCCCGGCGCAATGTCGCCGGAAGCGGACCGGCCGAGTGTATCACCGGCCCGCGTCGCGCGTATCGGACACGCGATGCCGGGCGGCGCGCCCTCAGCCTTCGAAGTCGAGGCCGCCGAGCCGCACCAGCGGATCGGCCTGCGTGCGCGACGCGAGATCGATGTCGCGCGCGCCCTGCCACGCATTCAGCTTCTTCGGCAGCGCGGCCAAGTAGTGCTCGAAGCGCTGCGCGCCGTCCGCTTCCATCAGCCGCTCGATTTCGTCGGTATCCCACGTGAGCTCGAGGTTCAGCGGATGCGCGAAGCCGCTCACGTGCTCGTGCGGTGCGCTGCGGATGCGAACGCGTGTGGGGTGCCCGTGGCCGCCGTACGGCACGACGTCGGTCGACACGTGATCGGCGAAGAAGGCGGCGATCGCCTGCGCGATGCGCGGCGCGAACTCGGTATCGAAACGGCGGGCGGTTTCGGGCTGCATGAGCGTCTCCTGAGTGCCGAAAATCGTAGCACGGCGGTGCCGCGTTTCGGCATGCCGCGCCGCCGTAATCGCGCGTTACCACTTGCTGCATCTATTACCGCCGCATGCGCCCACAATGCATCGCATCTCGTACCACTTCGCGTGGGAGCCTCACCATGAAAAAAATCGCTGCAGTCTGTGTTCTCGCCGGTTCGCTTGCGGTAGCCGGCCCGGCGTCCGCGCATGGCCGCGACGGCGGCGCGGTGATCGGCGCGCTGATCGGCGGCGCCGTGCTCGGCGCGATCGTCACGTCCGCGCTGAATCCGCCCGTCGCGTATCAGGCGCCCGTGTACCAGGCGCCAGCCTATCAGCCGCCGACTTACTATCAGGCGCCCGCGTATCAGCCGCCTGCGTATCCGGCCTATCAGCAGGCCCAGTATCAGGACGACGGCCCGCGCTATTGCTACGACCGCTATCAGCGTGCGTACGTGTGCGGTGCGCCCGTGTCGGGCGGCTATGCGCAGCCGGCCGGCTGGTAAGCGGCGCCTGCCGATACGTGGAGTTCGAATGACAAAAGGCCCTCGCGTCGTGCGAGGGCCTTTTTGCTGGCTGTGCCGTGCGTCGGTCGCGCTCGATGCGCCGGTGCGCGGATACAAACGGTTGCAAATCCGTCAGTGGCGATGCCCGCCACCGTCGCCGCGGCCGTGCCCGCCGCCTCCGCCGCCGTCGTTCCAGTCGCCGCGGCGGCCGCCGCGGCCCCAGCCGCCCCAGCCGTGATCGCCGCGGTCGCGGTCCCAGCGGCGATAGTCGCGATGGCCGCGATCCCAGTCGCGTCCGCCGCCTCCGCCGCCCCAGATGTTGACCGTGCCGTAGACGGGCGAGGGCGCGTAAGCGGGGCCGTACGCGTAGCCCGGATCCGAGTAGTACGACTGCCCGTAGCCGTATCCGGCGTCCGGTCCGACGACGCAGCCGGCCAGCAGTGTGGCGGCGCCCGCGGCAGCAATGAGCTTCAGCATGATGTTCTCCGTTGGTTCCGCTATAAATACCGCGCGCGAGCGTTGCCGGCTGTTCGCAATTGTGTCGCGAAATTACAGCGGCGTAAGGTGTTGCGGGGAAAGTGTTAGCATCCCGGGCTCTTTTGTTTGCAAGGAGCACATCGATGAAATTCGCGATCCGGGCCGCGCTGGCCGCGTTCTGCGTGACGACTGCCGCGTGCGCGGCTACGCCTGCGTCGGCGCCGGCCGTATCGGCCGAGTCGATCAAGATGTTTCCGCAACCGGCAGCCGGCCAGCAGCGCTTCGTGATCGCGCTGCCCGCGCTCGAGAACGAAGGCGATGCGCGCGTCGAGCTGATGATCGGCAAGACGCTCGAGACCGACTGCAACCAGCACTGGTTCGGCGGCGAGCTCACTGCCGAGGACGTGAAGGGTTGGGGCTATCCGTACTATCGGCTGACGGACGTGAAAGGGCCGGCAGCGACGATGATGGCCTGCCCGGGGCAGACGCCGCAGCAGCGCTTCGTGCAGGTGCGCACCGACGGGCAACTGCTGCGCTACAACAGCCGCTTGCCGCTCGTCGTGTACGTGCCGGACGGTTTCGACGTGCGCTATCGCGTATGGCACGCGTCGAAGGACGTGCAGCAGGCAGTCGGCCGCTAACGCATTCGCCGGGCGCGGCGCCGCGCGATCACGACTGCGCGGGCGGCGCGGCGCCCGCGCCCGTGCCCGTCAGCGCCGGCCATGCGGCCAGCGCCGCGTGCGCGACCGCTTCCAGATCGCGGCGGCTCGCGCCGTCGCGCGCCTGGATCGACATGCCCTGCTGAACCGTCACGTAGTAACGCGCGATCGCATCCACATTCGCTTGCGCGGCGATCTCGCCGGCCGCCGCCGCTTCGCGCAGACGCGCGCGCAACGCCTCGACCGTCTGCTCGCGCATCTCGATCAGCGTCTGTCGCACCGTGTCCGACCGCTCGGCCGGATGCAGGGCCGACAGCACGATCAGGCAGCCGGCCGGCTTCGAGCGCCGTGTGAACACGCGCGCGGTCTGCATCAGATAGTTCCGTATCGCGTCGTAGGCCGTGTCGGCCCGTTCGACGCCGTCCCAGATCTCGCGCCCCTCCGTCTCGCGGTAGTGCTCGAGCGCCTGCCGGAACAGCGCTTCCTTGCTGCCGAACGCCGCATACAGGCTCGGCGACGCAATCCCCATCGCGGACGTCAGGTCCGCCATCGACGCGCCTTCGTAGCCGAGGCGCCAGAACACCTGCATCGCGCGTTCCAGCGCGGCGTCCTTGTCGAAGCTTCTCGGTCGGCCCCGTTCGGCCATGGCATATGCTCCATCGTCAATTTCTGTATCGATCGATAAAATAATTCAATTGACAGCGCCGCGCAACTTGCCACATTCTGTGTCGACCGTTACATAAATTGTGAAAGGAGCTTTCATGAACCGGCTTCAAGGCAAGCGTGCACTCGTTACCGGCGGCAGCCGCGGCATCGGCGCCGCCATCGCGAAACGGCTCGCGGCGGACGGCGCGGACGTCGCGATTACGTACGAAAAATCGGCGGAGCGGGCGCAGGCCGTCGTCGCCGAGATCGAGACGCTCGGGCGGCGCGCCGTCGCGATCCAGGCCGACAGCGCCGATCCGGCTGCCGTCCGCGCGGCCGTCGATCGCGCGGCCGACACGCTCGGCGGTCTCGACATCCTCGTGAACAACGCGGGCATCTTCCGCGCGGGCTCGCTCGACGCGCTCACGCTCGACGACATCGACGCGACGCTGAACGTCAACGTGCGCGCGGTGATCGTCGCGTCGCAGGCGGCGGCGCGCCATCTCCGCGAAGGCGGCAGCATCGTGTCGACCGGCAGCTGCCTCGCGACGCGCGTGCCCGATGCGGGGATGAGCCTCTATGCGGCAAGCAAGGCCGCGCTGATCGGCTGGACGCAGGGTCTCGCGCGCGATCTCGGCCCGCGCGGGATCACGGTCAACATCGTGCATCCGGGCTCGACCGATACCGACATGAACCCGGCCGACGGCGAGCACGCCGATGCGCAGCTCGCGCGCATGGCGATTCCGCGCTACGGCAAGGCGGACGACGTCGCGGCGCTGGTCGCGTTCGTCGTCGGGCCGGAAGGGCGGTCGATCAACGGGACCGGGCTGACGATCGACGGCGGCGCGAACGCGTGAGCCCGCTGCCCGGCTCCGTGCGGGCCGGGCAGATCATGTGCGACGGCGGCGGCGACGGATTGCGTGCGAGTGGCGTTCTCCGTGCCGAATCGGTGCTTTTCTACAATCGCGTTTTACCGACGCCGTCACACGCCGAACGGATACAGATCGACCGAACGCTCGGTCGCGCGCGTCGACAGCGGCGTGATCGCGTGCGTGTTGTCGAACCATACATAGCCGTCGAACTGCCCGGACAGCCGCGCTTCGGCGTAGTGACTGTGCCGCTCCGAATCGGGGCGGTAGATCACGCCGATGAAGCGCTCGAGCCGCGGCTCGCGCAGCGATTCGACGAGCGCGCGATCGCCGTCGGCCGACAGATCGGCGAAACAGCGCGGCAGCCCCGACTCGTGAAACGCATGCTCGTAGCTGTCGTCGCGCGACGGAAGAACGCGCATGACTTCGAGCGGGCCGCCCCAGTCGGTCGCTGCGGCGACCGTGCCCGCATGCGTGCCGAAACCGATCAGCGCGGCGTCGTCGCCGAAGCGGTCACGGCACAACTGCCCGACGTTGAGCTCGTCGCGGATGTCGCCCATTTCGGTCGCGGCCGCGTTGCCGATATGCGAGTTGTGCGCCCACACCACCGCGCGGCCGCCGTCGCCCTTCGCCGCGAGCAGGTTTTCGAGCGTCTCGAACATGTGCGTGTCGCGCAGGTTCCAGCTTTGCGCGGCGCTGCGGTACATCGTCCGGTAATAGCGCTCGGCCGAGGCGACGAGCCGCGCGTTCTGCGTCGCGTCGAAATGCAGGTCGTCGTCGCCTGCGCGCGCGATGCGTCCGCGCAGCATGTCCTGCAGTTGCGCGATCACGGCGTCCTCGCAGTTCTCGAATCCCGACGACATCGCGGCGCGCCCGTACACGAGCGGATCCTTCTGCCACGGTGTCAGGCAGCCGTAGCGCTCGCGCGCGATGCGCGCCGCGTTCGGGTCCGAGCGATCGAGATAGTCGAGCACGGCCTCGACCGACGCGGATAGGCTGTACATGTCCAGACCATGAAAGCCGCAGCGCGCATCGCGCCGCGTGCGGCCGTTGTGCGCGCGCAGCCATTCGACGAACGCGGCGAATTCCTCGTTGCGCCACATCCATGTCGGAAAGCGCTGGAACGGCGGATCGGCGTCGCGCCGCTCGTCGAGCATCACGTAACGATGCACGATTGCCGCGTCCGGCCAGTCCGCTTCGACCGCGACGATGTTGAAGCCGTGCCGCTCGACGAGCCGCCGCGTGATTGCCGCGCGCGCCCGATAGAACTCCGACGTGCCGTGACTGCATTCGCCGAGCAGCACGACGCGCTTGTCGGCGAGATGATCGAACGCATCCGCGAACGTCGGATCCTCCGGCTCGGGAAGCGGTCGCGCCGCGCGTGCGATCGTGCGCGCGAGCGGTGTCGGCGGCGCTGCGACGTATCGGGCCTGCGCGTCGTGCTGTACGTCGTGCGCGGCTTGCGCGGTGTCGTCGTCGCGGACGGGATCTTGCTCGGGCCAGCCCTGTTCCCCGATCAGCGGCACGAAGCGTACCGCGCCGAGATCTTCGTGCTCGAACTGCGTCGCGCCGGTGCGCGTGATCCGCACGAGCCGCTGCGGGTCGCGCTCGTCGCCGATCGGCATCACGATGCGCCCGCCGATCGCGAGTTGCTCGCGCCATGCGCGTGGCACGTCGGGCCCGCCTGCGGCCGCGACGATCGCATCGAACGGGGCATGCGCCGGCCAGCCGAGCGTGCCGTCCGCGTGATGGACATCGACGTTGGCGAAGCCGTTCTCCGCGAGCGTGCGCTGTGCGGACGCGGCGAGCGACGCATGCCGCTCGATGCTGTCGACGTGCGCGACGATGCGCGATGCGACCGCCGCCGCATATCCGGAACCGGTGCCGACATCGAGCACGCGATCGGTCGGCGAGAGCGTCGCGGCTTCCAGCATGCGTGCGACGACGATCGGTTGCGAGATCGTCTGGTCGTCGGCAAGCGGAAGCGGCGTGTCGCTGTATGCGAATTCCACGAGTTCCGCGGGAACGAACCGATGGCGAGCGACGGTGCGCATCGCGTCGAGTACGTGCGGATCGCGCACGCCGCGCGCTGCGATTTGCCGTTCCACCATCTGCTCGCGTGCTTCGTCGAATGGGTTCATGGTGTTCGATCGCTGTCGTGAGTGTCGAGTCGCGCAGCATCGTGCGTGCCGCGGGAAGGAACGGCGCATGCGCCGGCTGATGTCGCGCATGGTGCGCGCTGCGCTCGATGGTGCCGCGGCGCGTTGACCGCAACTCGACTTGCCAGGAGGGACAGGTACATGAAACTGCAAGGCATTCGCGCGCTCGTCACGGGCGCGGACTCCGGAATCGGCCAGGCGATCGCGACGCTGTTCGCGCAGGAAGGCGCGGACGTCGCGATCGTCTACCACACGGACCATGACGGCGCTCAGGAAACGGTGCGGCGCATTCAGGCAGTGGGCCGGCGCGCGTGCGCGATCCAGGGCGATGTAGGCGACCCGCGGTCGGTCGACGCGTTCTTCGCGGAAGCGATGAATACGCTCGGCGGACTGGAGGTGTTGGTCAACAACGCGGGCGTCGGTGCGCCGGGCGCGGCCGTCGCCGATCTCGAAGATGCGCAGATCGATACCGTGCTGCGGACCGATCTGCTCGGGCCGTTGTACTGTTGCCGCGCGTTCGTCCGGCAGCGTCGCGCCTTGGGCGGCGGCGGGCGGATCGTGAACATTTCGTCGGTCGCGCAGCATCTGCCGACGCCGGAAAGCGCGCCGTACGGGATGGCGAAGGCGGGGCTCGGCTCGCTTGCGCGCAGTTTGTCGCGCGAAGTAGCCGAGGACCGGATCAACGTGAACAACATCGCGCCGGGCCTGATCGACACGCCGATGACGCGCGATCGCCTCAACGACCCGCAGCAGCGCGATGCATCGATGTCGGTGATTCCGTGGCATCGGCCCGGGCAACCGGAAGAGATCGCGCGTGTGGCGCTGTTTCTCGCGTCCGACGACGGCGACTACGTGACGGGGCAGACGTGGACGATCGACGGCGGGCTCACGATGCAGTGGGGCGGCGCGTAGCGCCGCGTGCGACCGGCTGGCGTCACGCGGACAGGTCGCCGCCGCTAGGCGGCTCGACGTCTTTCGGGTTGTCGAGGTGTCCCGGCGGCGGCTCGTAGGGGCCTTTGTCGGGCTCCGGCTTCTGCGGGATCATCGTTTCGTCCATGCTGCCGTGGCCCTTTTGATGCACGTTGCCTTTGCGGTCGGTGCTGACTTCGTCGGTTTGGGGCGGTGGGGTTTGGTTGGCCGGGTCGGATGGGTCGGCGGGGGTGGGGGTGCGGGCGGTCATTGGGGTTCTCCTTCCAGGGCAGGTGCGGTCATGTGGCGCGTCATTTCTGCCTCGTCGTGGTGAGGCGGCGCCGCGGTGGATGCGGGCGAGCATTGGGTGTGCCTGGAAGGCCGGGATTGCGGCGTGCGGGTTTGAGCACCTCCGTGGGGCAACGAAGCTGCGATCTCGAACCGGGCCGATGCAATTTGCGGCCGCCGGCCGTTATCGGTATCGGCTGAAACCGACGGATAGCACTAACACTTTCGGGTTGCTCCGGGCAACGTCACATCGCGATGGGCGCTAGACGTGTGTTCGGGATTAAAGCAGGAAGGTCTCGGGGAGGGTTTGGAAGCTCGGCTGGTCCCCCCGACAGGAATCGAACCTGTATCTAGCGCTTAGGAGGCGCTTGTTCTATCCATTGAACTACGGGGAGCGGATAGTTTGAGCGGGATAGACTGAACTCTTGTGAATCAGGCTCTTAGCCTTGTCCCGTGTGCCTTTCCGGGATTTTCGTCTTTCCGTGCATGACGCGAAATGACCGGTTGTGAAGCATAGTTTAACGCCCCGCCTGCTACAATTCTGCTACAAATCGACCTTGTAGCAGCGTATGTGGATGACGCATTGCTACAGTCCACAAACGGGGTGTTTCATGGCTTCGATCCTCAAGATCGGCGACCGCTGGCGTGCTCAAGTCCGCCGGCGGGGACAGAGTATAGCAAAGACGTTTCGAACCAAGGGCGCGGCCGAAGCATGGGCGCGAGAGATCGAGGGCGGTATCGACAAGGGGCAAGCCGCCGTCGACGAGCAGACGATCACGGTCGGCGAGCTGGTGCGCTTGTATCGAAACGCACGCAACGATTCCGGCCGGCCGGTCGCCGAGAAGTCGAACGAAGACTACATGCTCAAGCGGCTGGAAAGTCACTTTGACGATGAGGTGGCGGCGAAGCTATCGACCAAGCGGCTGGTCAAGTTTGCCCAGGAACGAAAGAAAGAGGGTGCAGGGCAGTACACGATCGACATGGACATATCCAAGCTCGGGACGGTGTACAAACACATGGCCTCGCTGCTCGACCTGCGGTTGCCGCACGCTCCGAGTATTGCGCGGCCGACCCTCGATCACCTGCAGCTCATCGGGCCGGGGAAGCATCGCGATCGGCGGCCGACCCGTGAAGAGATCGTGAAGATCTTCGAGTGGTTTGCGGAACATCCGGAGCGCGAACAGGCGGTGCCGGATGTCATCCGCGTGGCGATGAAAAGCGCATTCCGGCGTGGCGAGCTTTTTCGGTTGACGTGGTCGGATCTCGACGTCGAGCGCCGGCTCGCGCTCGTCCGCGATCGCAAACATCCACGGCAGAAGAAGGGCAACGACGAGTGGGTGCCGCTGATCGGCGACTCGCTCGAAGTGCTATTGCGTCAGGCGCGATATCCGGTGCCGCCGGCATACGAGGCGAAGCGCAAGGCGGACCCGAAGATCGACCCACATCCTAACGAGTACATTTTCCGGTTCGACAAGAGTACGGCGAGCAAGTACTTCAAGCTGGCGTGCGTCGATAAAGGCATCGTCGACCTTCGGCTGCACGATCTGCGGCACGAAGCGACGAGTGCGCTCTTCGAGGGCGGGTGGGATATTCCTGAGGTGGCAGCGGTGACGGGTCACAAGGATTGGCGTAATCTGAAGAGGTACACGAACCTGCGGCCGGACCAGGTGTCCCAAAAGGGCCGGCGGATCGTGGGTCCGATCGATTGACGCAGACACGGCGAGGAGTCCGGTCTGACGGCGGATCGGTATCACATTGATCGCGCTCTGATACTATCGGCTACAAATTCCACACAAATAATCGGGGTCGGAGCGGTGACGCAACCGTTAGAAGCAGTAAATCAGGCCATCAACGATCTGTTGAGAATGGCGGCCTACGCGCAAAGTAACGACTTGCTCGTAAAACGCTATGAACGGCAGGCGCGCGCTGCATTGGAAAGCGGCGTCGGGGATCCTGCGTTCGCATGGCTATCATTTGCTGCGATCGCGGTCATTCAGGGCAACCATACGGAGTGCGTGCGCAGTGTTCGTGCGGCGCTCAAGCTGTCGCCTCGTGACAAGATGGTGTTGGCAAATGGAATGGGATTGCTCGCGGCGGTCGCTGAGTGCCGTCTAGCCAGAGAGGTTTGTCAGCAAATGGAGCCGTTGGTCAGCGCAAACGACACGACGGCAATCAGCGGGATGGTAAACCTCTATCGAACCATTCTCGATTTCGAGGGGGCACTCGACATGATTGGCAGATTCAAGGTCAGTGATTCGGACCCTGTAGTTGACTCCATGAAGCGGTTGCTCGCTTTGGCCGAGGCTCACGGCGCGACGCGAGAAATGCGGGAAGAGTTGATTGAGACAGCTGTCGGCGCGGTTCGGGCGCATGGTGGCACTATCAGGCAAACCATGATGGAAGACTTCGGTGACGCTGGTCTGAGAATGGAACTGTATGTCACTGACTCGGCGCAGCGGTGCGGCGAGCTAAATTGGGCAATTTCAGAGGCGCTGTGTGAGAGGTTCGACGATCCGGCGCCAGGTATGGTGACGTTTGCGTGTCGACCTGTAAGTTCCTATCGCTTTGATGGCCAGTTCGTGTCGGTGACGAGATGAGTATCGGAATCAAGGACATCGAAGCACTCGCGGCCACCATGGCGAATGGCGGAAGCGAATGTGAGTGGCGATCAGGTGCTTCTCGCGGGTATTACGCGATGTTTCACAAAGTGCTTCAAGTTGCAGATGCCTGCTTGCCGCCAAGCAACTTTGTTTTAGGAGAGCATGAGCGCTTAGGTGAGCGGCTCAAGGCACAAGGGCTAAAAGGCCGTTCACTTGCATACCGCTTGCAAGACATGAAGAAAGTGCGAACACGCGCAGACTACTTCTTGGACGAGGATTTTTCGCAGGCCGATGCGACTGACCTGATTGCGAATTGCCCGTCTATCGAGGCGCAGGCTGACCAGTTCTTTGCTGTGGTGCATCAGGCAAGCAATCCCTGAGTGTTGGCGGTTATACGGAGCGCCCCAATCGCGGCTATGTGATTGGGGCGTTTTGCATCGCTAGCCACGCGATTGTCGGTCATGCTTGTGTCGTAAGTGCAATTGCGTTGCCGTGACGGCAGTTCGGTCACGCGGATAAAGACAGGAAAGGAGGTCGGGGATGAGTGAAGTGATCGAAAGCCCCCAGATGACTGTTAAGGCGGAGGGGCCATCGTCTCTTGAGCGCATGTCAAGCGTCATGACGCTGTTGGCCATGCTCGTCCTTCCGTGCTCGGTTATATTTGACGTGGCGTACTTTTCGCGGCTGGGACTCGAAATGTCGCAAGTTCCAACTTCGTTGACTGATCACGCGAGGTCCGCCGTTATATGGGCACCGGCCTTAGGATTTGTCATGCTGGGGTCGGTAATACAGCATCTTTTCACTCGTCGAATAGACGGTTGGCGGGATCCGGCTGAGATAAGGCGACAAGCATTGGCGGGGGCGAAGAACTCAAACGTCGTCTGGCGATGCATCGCCTTCATCGCGCATACTCCAAGCATATTCGTGATCGTAATGGCCGCAATAGGGATCGGTTCATTCGTATGGTCTGGAAGTCAATACTATGGCCAGATGATGGTGTTCGTGGGTATTGCGTGGCTCACATTTTCCGCAAGGCTATTGCCGAATAACGGTGCTCCGTGGGTGACCAAGTATGGCTGGATCTTCGTCTGGGTGCCGGTTGTTGTCGCAGTGTCCTATGTTGCGGGCGACGCTCGGGCGATCGCCAACCTAAAAGAGAAGCCATCCGCGACGATATTTCTATCGAATAAGGATGTGCTGCCGAAGCTCGTCATTCTGCGATACCTTGATCGCGGAGTACTTGCGAAGAAGATGGATGGTCACTTGATGTTTGTTCAGTGGACCGCTATTGCAGCGGTCGATGATGCACGAGCGCGGTCTGCATTCGAGGGAGTGCGATGTAAGTGGTTCGGTCGATGCGACGAAGTTAAGAATCTTCTCTATCAGCCGGAATAATTGGCCGCAAGTTTGGCGCAGGCGCGCGCTTCTGTGCGCCCGCGCTGACTTTGGGCTACGCAGCCTTGAGGCGAGCTTGGGTCGACATCGCATCCAGATAGTCCGCCACTGCGTCGTAGGGTGCAAACCTAGCGCCTCCCTCTTTGTATGTCGCGATAGGGAATGTCTCGGCGCTGATCTGGTTGCGAATTGTCCCTTCTGACATGAGCAGAAGCTGTGCGAGCTGCGCCAGTGTCATGCGGGGGCCGTACTTTTCCAGAATGTATGCGCGGGTCAGCAGGCTCATTCACTTTCCCCTGCTCGGGCGGCCATGCCGTAAATTTTCGGATGCCACGCGTCGAGCCATACGCGCACGTCCTTCTTGTAATCGAAGGCTGAATGATCGATGTCAATGTGACGTCGGCTGAACAGGCAGTTCCACTTCCCGTCATCTGCGCGCCAGATCGATATCGCACCATGATCGCCGGCATCAGTACAGGCCCGATGCTGCCGCAGCAGACGGATTGCGTGAGCGGGGGACTGGAAGAATGGTACGTCGTCGATGCGGCCGGCAGCGACGCCCGGCAGATTGATTAGTGAACCCATCATTGGTCTCCATGCTTCGAATTGAAAGGGATCGCCCGAGCGAGCTGCATCAAGCCGGTTTCCAACGTGATGCCAGCGGTTGCTGCCCAGGTTCGCGCGTCCTGCGCGGCTTTATGGCGAGCGAACGAGCCGATCTCGTCGGCCATCAGGTCCAGCAGCTCGACGTCGGCCGCGTGCGAGATCTCGGTGATCAACGCGCGAATCTCGATGCGAAGGGCGTCGAATCGCGCGAGCCTGCCTTGGCGGGCGTCCGCCAAGGCTTCGTTCGTCTGGATTGCTTTTCGCCGCGTGAGCGGCGCATCGTTGTTCTGGATTGTTGTTGCGGGCGTCAGCCCGCTGCTGTTCGACTGCATCGACGTACCGTCGACGCTTGCCAGTGCGAGCGCCGGGCGCTTCTTCGCGTGTTCCCGCTTTCGCGGCAGCGGACGTGGGGTAGAAAGGGCCGGGTGCGAGGTCATTTCGCTGCCTCCTGCGCCATATCCGGCGTCCAGTCGGGATCGGGCATTGCATACAGCTTGTCGAGCCACTTACGAACGCTGGCGGTCTCCTTGGCTTTCGGCATGGTGGGGCTCGTTTCGATGCGGCGGGTAAGGTCGCGCACGGCCCCCCGAATCGCCTGCACGCGGGTCAGATAGGTCGGCATTCCTTCGTGGTATGTGCATGGCGATGCGCCGCCGGCCATCCCGATGGTGTAGTCCAAGCCATAAATCCACTCACCGTCCGAAATCTGCGCGACCCGAATTTCTGCCGGGCAGCGACCGGTGCGTTGTTGCTTCGGCGCGGATATGACGTCTGTCGGCGTGTAGACGCCGTGTTCGTTTGCGGTGGCGATGGCGTACGCAGTCTTGCGAGCCGGCACTGTATCGAGTAGATCTGCGATTGGCGTCAGCGCGTCATGTACGGCGTCGATGGTGCCCGGAGAAAGCTTGCCGAACACGGGATCGTGCAGGACCGCCTGTAACGCCTGCAAAAGTTGCTTTGCACACGCATCGCTGACCTTCGTCGCTTTGGGCGCGGCGCGTTCAGCAGGCTTTGTGTCACACGTCAGATGCTTCTTCGTGACCTTGCTCTTGCCAGCTTCCTTCGCTTTCGACAGACTGGACACGATGCGCTCGAGCGCCTTGTCGGCGCCGTGCGTGCGGATCTCTTCGATCGCGAGGGTGCCTGCGATTGCGCCGCCGCGGACGAGGTCGTGCAATTCGGCCGGGGCTTTTTCCAGAAGCGCGGCATCGCGGATAGTCTGCTCGGTAATGTTCAGTTCGGCGCAGATCTGCTTTGAGTCGTAGTTATGGATGTCGCGCAGCTCGGCAATCGCCGCAGCCAGATCTAGGGGCGATGCGGCCTTCTGGCGGTTGTTGTGGTAGCCGTCCACCACCATCTTCGCGCGGTTGACTTCGCGGCTATCGCGCACCACCAATGGGATCTTTCCGAGATCCTTTCCCGCTTTGATCGCCTTGCCGGCCGCGAGATAGCGGTGCTGCCCCTTGTAGACGTAGAACAGATCCTTTCCGTCGACTTTGCGCACGTAGCAGTGCAACGGCGAGCCTTTGTCGTACCCGTGTTGGATCATCAGAACCGAGAGTTCATTCACCCACGCGAGGTCGACGGCTCGGATATTGTCGGCCGGGTCATAGTGAATTTTGTCGTACGGCACCATCCAGAGATCGGCAGATGTGGCACCGGCCTGAGAGGCGGCAGCCTTCGTGTTCCCGGTCGGGATCGGCGCAGTCAGGTCGAGCTGTTGCGTGCGGTCGTCCATTACGCAATCTCCCGCGCGGCATCGGTGCGCGCCTTGCCGGCCTTCTTCGCCTTATCGATCGCCTTCGATGCTGCGGTGCCCGCCGCGCGCTTTGCGTCGCGCAGGCGCTTGATCGCGGTTGCGCAGTCGCCTTCGCTAGGGATCGAGATCTGCTTGTGCGCGATTTCGGTGCCGTCAAGGATCAGGTACTCGGTATGCACGCTATCGGCCAAGGGGCGGCGACCGACGATGTACTTGCCGACGAGGATCGGGGTCGCCGGACGGCGTGCATTCCGGTCGTAACGCGTGATGGTGCGAAGCGAGAGGGTGTCGCGACGTTCGACGTCGACGAGGGGAAGGGTTCGGGCTTTGATTCGCGGCATGGTGGTCTCCATGACGCCGGGGCCGCTCGCCCCGGCAATGTCGGGGCATTTAGACGGTGACGTGGTAGGCGGTCGTCGGAGCGACGACAGGATCGTCCTGAAACACATTCACGACGACAAACAGCAGGGCGGCGACGACCGTCCAGCGGAAGATCTTCGATTTTTCAAAGTTGCTTTGGCTGGCTGGTCTGGTCGACTTGATGCGGTGCTGCTGCTCTTGGCGAAGCCATTCCTGACGGATAGCGGAATGCTGATCGACTGATTTCACGTTGGTTCTCCGTTTACGCGTTGGGTTGATGCAGTAAACGGAATAAACACTATGTTTAATAAAAAAGCAAACGTCGTGTTTACTTTCTGCCCGTGCGCGAGCGACACACTTCGTTAGCGTTAGTGGTGGCTGTAGGTGTAGGGCTGGGTCAGGCTGTCGCGTCCACGTAGGAATCTAGGACGAAGGCAGACAGGCTCTGACACCACGAAAGAACCGCGAGGAGGTGATTGTCAGCAAGCCGCGGCGGGGAAGTCACGATGTCACCGCCGCGCGTGATGGAAAAGTGAATTTCTGTTACGAATTCTGATTCGTCTGAGTCGGCTGGGATGCGTCGCCGGCGGGCTACTCGGTACGTAGCAAGGTCGATGACGTTATCGCGCAGATCCCCGTTTTTGTCCTTCATTGTCAGTTTGGCCTTCAGGCTGCACGGCCGCGCGAATGGCAGCGCGTGAGCGTTTCGCAAACGCCGCTGCATTCGAGCTTGCAAGTCCGGCCTCCAGCATGCCTTCCAGCGCTTGCATCAACTGAGGTGTGACGAGATCCTGTTCCGCTGCTTTGGTTAGCTTGGAGCCAAACGACTTTGTACGTTCGATGATGTCGGCCTTGCTTGTCGGCAGCGGCTTCGGTTTTTGGCGGCTCGTTACGTCGCCAGAAACCTTACTGTCTCGTAATGTTTCACTGCCTGCACCCGTGTCGGCCATATCACCGATGCCAGACCGGAGCCATTCCGCTCTGCAACCTATCGCGCCAGCAGCTTTCATGATGCCGGCCGCAGACATCCCTCGACGCTCCCAATTGTTGAGAAGTTGGGGCGATTCATTGAGCAGACGCGCGACATTTGCGGGGCCGTCAACGTCCCGAAGTTCTCGCGCAGCGGCGTAGAGGCGCCGCATTGTTTCGTGTATGGCTCGCATGCGGCCAATGGTCGTCGAAGTAAACGTCTTGTTGTTAAACGCTCTGTTTGCTTCAGAAATAAACATGGTGTTTAATATTGTCCTATGGACAAATCAGCTCACATCCAAACGGATCGCCGGACGATCGAACGACTGGGCGGACCGGCGAAGGTCGCCGAGTTGCTTGGCTACGAAAAACACCTCGGCGGCACGCAACGTGTCTGCAACTGGCTTGTTCGTGGCATTCCGGCGGCAGTGAAGGTGGAGCGGCCGGATCTGTTCATGGCGAACCTCGTGGCTGCAAATTCCCAAGACCAAGCGCGTTGAGTCGCGCATCTCGTTGGCCTGCATCGTACGGACCGATTGTGTGCTGCGACAGCATGAAACGCGTCTCATCTCAAACATCTCGACAATGACCTGCCGATACGACAGTACTGAATGGCTGGACGTGCTCTATACGTCCGTTCGCAACACGCCCGGCGGTGTCGCCGACGCGGCGAACCACCTCACGGTCCGGCGCGGGAAAAACATCACGCCGGAATCGCTTCGTCTGCGCCTGCGCGGCGTAGGCGACAGTCGCTTGTCGATGGAAATGTTCGAGCTGCTGGTCGAATGGATGCAAGAAAAGACCGAGGCAAAGGCGCACGCGCTCGATGCGCTCCATGCGCTGAATGCACGTTTCGGGCTGGTCGCCGAATACGTCGACGAGCATGGCGCTGATGACGACATCGGGCAGGGCGTGGATGTGCATCTGGTCTCGACCGCTTTGCACCTTCAGGCTCACGTTGGCCGCGTCGCAGACGACGTGACGCGCGTTCTTGGGGAGCAGCGCATCGATGACGGCCGGGCGGAGCAGATCATCGCGACTGGCCGCAAGGGCCAGCGCCTGTTCCAGCGCTTGATCCATGCTGCTCGCAACCTTGCCGCACGTCGCCGTCGTCGTCATGGAGCGGTTTAAGCCCGGCATGGGGTGTTGTCGTCCCGAGCGTGATCAGATTAGCCTCTGTTGCACCCCTGAGCAGCAATTGGCGTGCGCTGTCACGACGCTCGCATCCCGATTCGAGTATGCCCCCGCCGAAGCGGGGCGCTTGCTGTCCGAACTGCTCGCCACGTTCCCCGATCGCCTCGCTCCGATTCTTGCGGAAGCGAACGCAGCCGGGCGCGTGCGCTTGTTCATCGAGCGGGCTGCGCGCGCATGCGCCGCGCTCGCGACCAAGGCGGAGCGTCACGCGTTCCGCGACCAGCTTACCGATCGTCTCTGCGCGCTGGACCTTGCCGCGTTCGACGATCTCATGTCGGCGGAATGGCGTCGACTGCGCGGCAAATAACCGGAGACACATGTGAACGTGAACGGGATCAGTAGCGCGTTGCGACGCGGCGCATCGCAGTACAGCCGCTCGCCGAGCGGACGGCAGTGCTATGCGGCGGGGCGGGCCGCATGGCGAAGCTTTTCTCACAAGGTCGAGCGCGACCGCCGTCTCGTCGAGCTGGAAGCGCCTCGGCGTGCGAGCTAACAGCGCGTAGCTCAACGAATTGTGATCTGGCCGCGACGCGCGGCCAAAGTAACTTTGATCGAGGGAATTTTTGTATGGCGACACTGGACCACATTATTCAACAGCTGCGTGCTGCGGGTCATCCTGACCTGCCCGCCGGGCATCCGATCGCGGACGGCAAACATCATCGGTACGGGCCGCGCAAGAAATACTGGTATCAGCTTCGCGAGATCTTCAGCAAGGGCGCGGTAATCGGCTATGGCGGCACGTTCGGGCACTTCTCGGGCGACGATCCGGGCACCGAGCGATTCGAATGGAGCGGCGCACCGATGAGCGAGGAAGTGCTCGCGGAGACGCGTCGCCGGCAGGAGGCCGCCGACCGTGAGCAGGCCGAGCGCGATGCGCGTCAGGCGAAGCTCGCCGCGAATCGCGCGCGAGATCAGTGGAACCGCGCGGCAGAGCATGGCGAGTCCGCCTATCTTGAACGCAAGCACATCACGGCCGAAGGCGTACGTTTCGACGCGGACGGCACGATATTCGTGCCGATGTATCAGTACGGCGGCGATGCTCGGCTGGTCGGCCTGCAGAAGATCACCCCCGACGGCGCGAAGCGCTTCAACAAAGGCATGGAAAAGAAGGGCGCGTCGTATCTGCTCGGCGAGGTCGGCGCAGACGACCAGATCGTGCTGGTCGCCGAAGGCTACGCGACCGCGCGCTCGATTCGCATGGCGATCGACGAGGCGTTCGCAGTCAATGTCTGCTTCGACGCCGGTGGCATCCTCCCGGCCGTGCGCTATCTGCGTGCGACGTATCCGGATGTGCACGTGCTGGTCTGCGCCGACGACGACTGGAAGATTGAGCAGCGCATGCGCGACTGGCTCGCCGACGAATTCGCTTTCCGGGGTGAACTGGTGTTTGGTGCCGACCCGGTGCGGATCGAGGCGAAGAACACGTGGTACATGGTCGCCGTGTCTCGACGTCGTGACGACAATGGCGTGCCGTATGTTGAGGTGACCTACGGAAACGACGTGATGCCGTTGCGCCGTAAGCGCTTCGAGAACACGGGCCTGAAGCGTGCGTACGAGGCGGCAGCGACGGTCGCCGACGTCAGCGTCGTCTATCCCGCATTCGCCAATCGCGGCGAGCGCAAGCTGACCGATTTCAACGACCTGCACGTCGAAGAGGGCATCGACCCCGTCCAGGCGCAGGTGCAGGCGGCAATCCTGCGCGTCATCGCGCCATCGAACGAAGAAATCCGGCCGGCGACGGTTGCAGTGCCGACCGCGGACGACACGCCGACGAAATCCGCCGCGACGTCCGCTGTCGCGAAACAGCTGGAATGGGATGGCCGCGAGGCCGAGAACGGCGCGCACACGTGGGAGCAGGATCTCGCGCGTTCGGAAAAGGGCACGCTGCTGCCGACGCTCGGCAACGTGCACATGATCTTGTCGAATCACAAGGCATGGCAGGGCGTCATCGAGCAGGATGACTTCGGTGGCCGCGTGATGAAACGCAAAGCGCCGCCGTTCCCGCAAGGCGTGAAAGGCGAGTGGACTGACATGGACGATCAGCGCTGCGCGCTTTGGTTGTCGCAGCGATACGGCCTCTCGGTGCGCACCGATATCGTGATGAACGCGGTTCTGTTGGTGGCGGACGCAACGCACTTCCATGACGTGCGTGAATACCTCGAAGGGCTGACATGGGACGGCGTGCCGCGTGTGCGCACGATGCCGTCGACATACCTGCGCGTGGCCGACAGCGAGTATGTGCGGCTCGCGTTCATGAAGTGGATGATCGCCGCCGTCGCGCGCGTGATGGAGCCGGGCTGCAAGGTCGACAACGTCCTGATCCTCGAAGGCAAGCAGGGGCACCGCAAATCGACGGCGCTGAAGGTGCTGGCCGGCGCTCCGTGGTTCACCGATACGCCGATCCAGATCGGCAACAAGGACACGTACGCGGTGCTGGCCGGGAAGTGGGTGATCGAGCTGGCCGAACTGGACTCGTTGAACAAGGCCGACTCCTCGGCGGTGAAGAGCTTCTTTGCGACGGCCGTCGACCGGTTCCGCAACTTCTACGGCAAGCGTGCGACCGACGTCCCGCGCCAGTGCGTGTTCGCAGGCTCGGTCAACTTCGACACGTACCTGAAAGATGAATCGGGCAACCGGCGTTACTGGCCGTTGCGTGTCGGCGGGTTGGTCGACATCGACGGCATTGTGGCCGTTCGTGATCAGCTCTGGGCGGAAGCCGTTCACCTGTATCGCTCGGGCGTCGTGTGGCACGTCGAAGAGCATGAGCGCCCGCTGTTCGAGATCGAGCAGGCGGAGCGCTACGAGGGCGACGTGTACGAGGACAAGATCGCTAAGGCCCTGGAATTCGTCTCGCGCACGACGATGGAAGAGATCCTCGCGGACATTCTGAAGCTCGACACGTCGAAGTGGACGCTGGCCGAGCAACGCCGCATCGGCAAGGCGTTGAAGTCGCTCGGATGGGTGCGCAAGCGCGAGTCGACCGGATCGCGCGGTTGGTACTACGTGAAGGAAGAGCAAGAGCCGGAAGCGGAGCGCGAACTCGTCGCAGCAGGTGATGACGACAGTCCGTTGTGATTGCGTGGCGCGCTGTGCCTGCACGGCAAGCGCGCCACTTGGCCCGTCTTGGCGCGCTGCGGACGTCCCATGTCCCAATGTCCCAAGGCGCGGTCTCGGGCGCGTGTGCGGGGGCGCGACATGCGCGACATGAGCGGCGCATGTCGCGCATGTCGCAGGCGCGCACCCCCACAAGCCTTTTCCCTTGGGACATTGAGACATTAGGACGAGTAGGAGAGAGTCATGATCGATTTGAAAGAGCGGGTGGGCGTTGCGATGAGCGTTCGTGGTCAGTTCACCGACCCGATTGCCGATCCTAAAGTTACTTTGGGCGCGCTCGCCTTTGCGAACGATCTCGGGAGCTTGCTGGCCCGAATCAAGGCCGGGCCGCTGCCGACTCCTGCGATGGTGCGACGTGCAACGTTGCTGTTGGCGCAGATGATCCGGACGTCGGGCCGATTCAAGCGTGCGCGGTTCACGGGCCTGTCGCGCGACGAGCGCCGCGATCAACGTGCCGGGCACGCTGTCGAGCGGTCGAAGGTCGACATCATCGAGCGCTTCGCGCTGCGATTGCTGGATGAGTGGGTGAACGATCAATGTGTCGAGTGCGAAGGGCGTGGCGTCGTGCGTCGCGCGCGTGCCGTCACGACATCGACGCACGCGTGTGATGTATGCGGGGGCAGCGGGAAGGTGTGTGTATCGGAGGAGCGTATCCCGTTCTTCGAAGGGCGTAACGGGCCGCTGGTCTTTCGGGAATACGAACCGTGCGACGACTGCGGCGGGATGGGGCGGATCGCCGCGTCGCCTGTGTCGGATGCAAAGGGCCGGCACATCTGCCCTGACTGTTCCGGTTCCGGCAAACGGCAGGTCGACGATGCTGGCCGGGCGCACGCACTTGGCGTATCGCTCGACGAGTATCGGAAGTACTGGTCGTGGCGCTTTCACGACATGCTCGCGCTGCTGGATACGGTCGATGGATCGGTGTACGACACATTGCGTCGACAATTGCGAGGATGAAACGTATTCCATTTCAAGAGCGGATCGCGTAAACTTTGCACATCCTTTACCGCGTCACTGGATAAATGAGCGACCGCATACTCGTGTCGCAACCTTCGCCCGACAGGCGTACTGAATCGCGGGAGCGCCGCGACCAACAACGATAACTGTCTGTCGGGATCTGTTGGGAGGGCGTTCGCCCTTACGAAATGAATATCGAAGCCCTGAGTGCGAAGGCGCTCAGGGCTTTTTGTTTGGTGGTCCAATCGAGCGATGGTATTGATATAGACTGACATCAACACGACTGCCCGGTGGACGTCATATGAGAAAGGAATACACGGATATTGCAGTGCAAGGTGTCAAGTTGTTTCAGACTTTGATACGTGAGAGTGAGCGTGCAATCGTTGTTCTTGGAGTCGCGCAAATCGATTCAGACCTTGAACGACTTCTCAAGCATGTTTTGCACCCAAGTCCGAGTAAGTCATCGGACGATCTGTTTGATCCGAGCCGCCCACTCGGCAGCTTCAGCTCACGCATTACGCTTGCTCACCGCATGGGTATATTCGATGATGAGTTTGTGAAGGTATTGAACATCCTTCGAAAGATTCGCAACGATTTCGCGCACAATGCTGCTGAACCGAATCTCGATCTGGAGAGACATCGCAACAGAGTCGAGGAGGTTGCGAAATGGGCTCAGAACGACGCGGCTTACATCCGAGGGGTCGAGCAGGGCACATTTCCGGATATGCCGCTCTTGCGAAAGAAGTTCATCGCGTGTGTGATTACCGTGATGCTTATTCTTCGGACCGGCATGCTTGAGATGCAGGTCGTGAACGTCGGCTATCGGCTCAAACCGGATCCAGACTTTCTGCCGACGTAGAAACCGAGGCGAGAACAACACGTAGCCCTGAGTGCGAAAGCCCTCGGGGCTTTTTGCATTGGGGCGCTGAAATGCGAATCGAGTCGACGAGCACCGGGCCGAGCGAGGTCTGGTCGACGTGGGATGAAGATCGAAGCGTGGGGCGCGTTACTGCGCGGTGCTTCGTGTTTGACGACGCGATGGACCGTGTCGTGTGGGCGATGGACCGAGCAGGCGACGGTGTGACCGCCGATGTCGCGATCGGCGCGGGTCTGCCTACTTTTTGAGCAGGCGGGGACCCTCTGGGCATCGCCACACGCGGGGGCTCGCACCCGCGTTTTTTCTCTACTGGCGAGTCTCCCTAGGGGGTCATATTCATGCCGACTCAACAGCAGATCGCCGAGCATCTTGATCTTGATCAGTCGGCCGTTTCACGGTTTGTCGACAAGG
Organism: Burkholderia multivorans ATCC BAA-247; assembly: GCF_000959525.1. Classification (NCBI taxonomy): domain Bacteria; kingdom Pseudomonadati; phylum Pseudomonadota; class Betaproteobacteria; order Burkholderiales; family Burkholderiaceae; genus Burkholderia; species Burkholderia multivorans. The sequence goes on along the minus strand of NZ_CP009832.1, from coordinate 2,682,992 downwards.
CTCGGCTCGATTACAAGACCGCGTCGATGGACGAGATTCGCGTCGCGTATATCCGGCACTTGCGCGAAGTCGCTGCCGGCCGCGCGAGCGAGACCGGCATCGATCTCGTCGCCGAGCGCGCGATGACGGAGCGCGTCGACCGCGAGATCAAATTGCTGACGCTGGCCGAGAAGAAAGGGCAGCTCGTCAACGCGGCGCAGCTGGAACAGGCATACGGCCTGATGGTCGGCGCTTTTCAAACGGAACTGCTGTCGCTCGCCGACAAGCTGGTGCAGGAGCTGCACGCGCTATACGGCGTCCACGTCGACGTCGAATGGTTGAACGAGCATATCTATGGATGCCTTGAGCAGCTTTCTGAATACGACCCAGACGGTGCACGCAGTGATTCGCCGGATCGCGAAGATGCTGCGTCCACCGGAGCGGATCGGGACGACCGAATGGGCGCGCAAGCATCGGAGGATGAGCGCGAAAGCGACCGCTACGCCGGGGCGCTATAACCCGGCCATCACGCCGTGGGTGTTTGGCATGCACGACGCGCTGGACGATCCGAACGTGCAGAAGGTTGTGTGCATGAAATCGGCGCAGGTCGCGTGGACGGACGGCGTCCTGCTGAACTACATCGGCAAGCGGATCGACGTCGATCCGTGTCCGATGATCGTGATGTTCCCGAAAGAGAAGACGGCGAAGAAGTTCAACCTCGAAAAGTTCGAACCGATGGTCGAGGTGACGCCTCGGCTTTCGGCCAAACTGCCGGTGCATTCGGCGCGGGATAAAAACAACCTGTGGGATCACAAGACGTTCGCCCGTGGCTTCCTGAAGTTCATCACGTCGAATGCGCCGGACGAAGTGAAGTCGACGCCGGCCCCGGTCGTGGCCGTCGAAGAGCCGGACGACGCGAACACGAACGTGCGCGAGCAGGGCGACTCGATCACGCTGCTCGAGGAGCGGAACAAGAGCTATTCGGCCCGGCGCCGCAAGATGATCTTGGGCGGTACGCCGACTGTCGACGGTCTGTCGCGGATCCAGCAGGCATACGCGGCGTCCGATCAGCGCGTGTATCTGGTGCCGTGTCCCGACTGCGACGAAGAGCACGAACTTGCATGGGAAAACGTCACGTGGAGCGAGGACGCGGATGTCGTGCACGAGGTGTACGGCCGCGCTCGGCCGGAGTCGGCCCGCTATACCTGTCCGCATTGTGGTTCGTTGTGGGACGACGCGGCACGCATTCGTGCGGTACGCCGCGGGCGGTGGGTCGCCACTGCGCCGTTTCACGGTGTCGCCGGCTTTCGTATCAACGAGCTGGTGTCGCCGTTTCCCGGCTCCAACATGGCCGAACTGGTCAAGAAGTGGCTGACGGCCGAGAAGGCGCTGCGCGAGGGCGACGACACGAAAATGCGCTCGTTCGTGAACAACTCGCAGGGCCGGCCGTACAAGTACAAGAGCGACCTGCCCGAGCTCGATGTGCTCGCCGAACGGGCGCTGCCGTAGGACGAACTGACGGTGCCGGCCGGCGGCCTGCTGCTGACGCTCGGCGTCGACGTGCAGCACGACCGTCTGGCGATCATCCTTCGCGCATGGGGGCGCGGCGAGGAAAGCTGGCTCGTCGCGTGGGGCGAGATCCACGGCAACGTGCTCGAGCAACAGCAGGATCCGCTCGTCGGCGGCGTATGGGGTGCGCTCACGACGCTTCTGACGCACGGCTACCGGCATGAAAACGGCTGGCTGCTGCGCGTGCGCGCGACGTCGATCGACTCGTCGGACGGCTCCACGTCGGACGCCGTCTACAAGTACGTGCGCGCGGCGCAACAGGCCGGGCATCACGTGATGGCGGTCAAGGGCAGCAGCAACCCGGACGCGGAGATCTTCAGCGTGCCGAAGGCATCGATCGATTCGACCCGGAACAACAGCAAGGCCGCGAAGTACGGTCTGCGCCCGTACATGGTCGGCGTGAGCCGCGCGAAGGATCTGATTCTGGAAAACCGGCTGAAGCTCGAAGGCGACGGGCCGGGCCGCATGCACTGGTATCGCGACGTACGCGGCGACTACCTGTCGCAGCTCACGGCCGAGGTGAAGGTGCCGGGGCCGCGCGGCGGCAAGCGCGTGTGGCAAAAGAAGGCCGGTGCGAGAAACGAGGCGCTGGACTGCGAAGGCTACGCGCTCCATGCGGCTCGCAGCGTCAAGGTTCATCTGATGAAGGAGGAGCACTGGCAACTGGAACAGCACCGTGTCTCTCAGGTTTCGTTGTTCGACGCGGTTCCCGTGTTGGAAACGTTGCCTTCGGTGCTACCGGTTGAGCCGTTGCCCGATCCGCCGGCCGAACCGGTTGCCGTCGAGAACCCGCGGCTCGCGCCGCAAGCTGCAAAACCCACCGAAACCCCGCCACCGAGCGGGGTTTCGCGCATTCAGGGGCGTCGAGTCGGGCGGTCGAGCTACCTGTCGCGACGCTAGGAGGTGTTCATGGCATACACAAAGCAGGATCTGGAGCGTATCCAGTCGGCGATCGCTAAAGGCGAGCTGGAAGTCCAGTACGCGGATCGACGAGTGAAATATCGCTCGATCGCCGAGCTGCGCGAAGCGCGCACCGAGATCATTCGCGATCTGAGCGGCGCTGCAGGGCGCTCAACGATCTTCCGGCTGCGGCACGCGGGCAAGGGGGTGCGATGAGTCGCACGTATCCCGCGCTCGCCCGGCGTGGCTTCGTGGTGCCGACGCGGTTGAAGGCGGCGGCATACGAATCGGCGAGCACCGTAGGGGCGCGGGCGAAGTCGTGGCGAGTATCAGGGGCGGGGCCGAACACGGCTGCCGTGCAAAACCTGTCGCTCATGCGTTCTCGCGCGCGCGACGCGATCCGAAACGACCCGTGGGCCAAGACGGCGATCGCGCGACTCGTTTCGAACACGATCGGCACGGGCATTCAAGCGCATCCGCAGCATCCGAACGATGCAGTGCGCAAGATGCAAAAGCAACTTTGGGAGGACAGCGGGCACGAGATCGACGCCGACGACGTGTTCGACATCGCGGGCATCCAGACGCTGGCCGCACGGTCGTTTTTCAGCGACGGCGAGGTGCTGGTACGTCGCCGGATGCGCAGCCCGCGCGACGGGCTCGCGGTGCCGATACAGATCCAGCTACTCGAAGGCGATCTGCTGCCGATGGAGAAAAACGAGCTGGTTCCCGGTGGCGAGATCATCAACGGCGTCGAGTTCGACGCAGACGGCCGACGTGTCGCGTATCACCTGCTGCGGCGTCATCCCGGCGAGTACGGGCGCGCATCGATCGCGAACATGCAGACCGTGCGCGTGCCGGCCGATGAGATTGCGCACGTCTTTCTCGCGCTTCGGCCCGGTCAGGTGCGCGGCGTTCCGGAGCTGTCGACCGTGCTGCTTCGGCTGAAGTCACTCGACAACTTCGATGACGCGGTGCTGTTTCGACAGGAGGTCAGCAACCTCTTTGCCGGCTTCATCACGAAGCCGCCGACCGAGCCGGGCATGCCGGGCGATCCGGTGACCGGCGGCGCCATGCAGTACGACGTCGACGGGTTCTCGCCCGTCGTTTCGCTCGAGCCGGGCAGCATGCAGGAGCTTGCGCCCGGCGAGGACGTGAAGTTCGCTGCGCCGCCGGGTGCGGGTGCCGACTACGGCCCGTTCATGCGCCAGCAACTGATGGCCGCAGCGGCGTCGGTCGGCATGCCGTACGAAGTGCTGACCGGCGACCTGCGCGACGTGAGCGACCGCGTGCTGCGCGTGATCCTGAACGAGTTCCGCCGCTCGATCGAGCAGCTGCAATGGAACGTGTTCATTCACCAGTTCTGCCGGAAGGTCTGGCGCTGGTGGGTCGATGCTTGCGCGTTGTCGGGTGCGATGCCGATGCCGGACTACTACCGAAACCGGCGCGACTACCTGCGGGTTCGATGGGTGCCGCAGGGCTGGCCGTACATCCATCCCGTGCAGGACGTCACGGCGAAGCGAATGGAGATCCGGGCCGGACTGGCGAGCCGTTCGGGCGCGGTGCTCGCGCGCGGCGACGACCCCGAGCAGGTGGACGACGAGAACGCGGCCGATCTTGCGCGCGAGCTGCGGCTCGGCCTTCGGTACGACACGCTCGAACCGGTCGACGGTGGAGGCGGTTTTTCAAATGGGGATGGCGAATGAAGGGAAAGAAGCGTTGGTGGGACATCCGGGCGCAGGCGAACGCGGCCGGCGAGCAGGTGGCCGAGATCCGGATCTACGGCGATATCGGCTTCTGGGGTACGGACGCAGAACTGTTCGCGTCGAAGCTCGATGAGGTCGCCGCAACGGCGACGTCGATCGTCGTGGCCGTGAATTCGATGGGCGGCGACGTGTTCGACGCATTCACGATCTACAACGCGCTGCGTCGGCACGCCGGCAAGGTGACGGGCCGCGTCGACGGCGTCGCTGCATCGGCGGCATCGCTGATTCTGATGGCGTGCGACGAGATCGTGATGCCGTCGAACGCGATGCTGATGATTCACAACCCGCACACGGTCGCAGCCGGCGAGGCCGCGGACCTGCGCAAGCTCGCGGACCTGCTCGACAGCACGTCGGACAACATGCTCGCGGCTTACGTCAAGCGCAGCGGCCGGACCGAGGACGAAGTGCGGGCCATCATGGACGCGGAAACGTGGCTCACCGCCGCGCAGGCGCAGGAGCAGGGGTTCTGCGACACGATCGCCGAGCCGATCCGTATCGCGGCGTATGCGGGCGCTGCGCGACACGTCGCGCGGTTCGCGGCCGTGCCGGATCCGATCCGTGCGCTGCTTGCCGACGATGCCGAAGCGCCGCCCGTTCCTGAGCCGCAGCCCACCCCGGCGCCGGCACCGCAGGCGGCGCCGGACGTAACGGCGCTTGCGTCGCACGTGTATGCGGCGTGCCGTGACGCGCGCATCGAGCACTGCGCCGAAGGCATCGTACTCGCGACCGGACTGCGCGATCGCGCGACGGTCGATGCGGCGATCCGCAACGCGCAGGACATTGCGGGCATCTGTCTCGCGGCGAATCTGACCGAGCTGACAGCGGGGTTCGTGGCGGACGGCCTGTCGCCCGATCAGGTTCGCGCACGGCTGTTCGAGCGTGTGACCGCGTCGCAGACGCGGATCAATCATCGCGCTCAACCGGTCGCACCGGCCGAGTCGACCGTGGTCGCGAACGCGCCGCGAGCGGCGTCCATCTACGCGGCTCGCAAGAGCGGCAAGCAACTTTGACGTTACCCGAGGAGGGGAAAACTCATGTCGAACGTGAAGCAACAAGGCGTGCTGACGGCCGAATTTCTCGTGTCGGAAGGCAACGGGCAGATTTCGCGCGAGCGCATCGTGGTCAAGGCGGGGCCGGCGCTGCCGGCCGGACAGGTGCTCGGCGTGACGAGCACCGGTGAGTATGCACCCTACGACAACGCGGCGAACGACGGCTCGGAAGTCGCGGCGGCAGTGCTCTATGCGCCGCTGCCGGCGTCGGACGCGCCGCGCCCGGCGACGGGCATCGTGCGGCTCGCCGAGGTCGCCGGTGCGCTGTTGACCGGGCTCGACGTTGCCGGCCGCAGCGATCTCGCCGAGCGGCACGTGATCGTCCGCTGACCGTCCTAAGCGCCATTCAGGGCCACGCACTGCGCGTGGCCTTTTTTGTATCCATTTCCATGTTGGAGGTTGTATGGCGGACATCGCCCTGTTTCAAGACGACGCGTTTTCGCTGTCGTCCCTTACCGCTGCAATCAATGATCAGCCGCACGTACCGGGACGCATCGGCGCACTCGGCCTGTTCGAAGAGGACGGCATCACGACGACGACCGTGCAGATCGAGCGTGACGGCGACACGCTGTCGCTTGTTCCGGCCGGTGAGCGCGGCACGCCGGCGGCGGTCGTCGTCGGCAGCAAGCGCAGCATGATCCCGTTCAACACGGTGCATCTGCCGCAGCGCGCATTCCTGAAGGCGGACGAAATCCAGAACCTGCGTGCCTTCGGCTCCGAGACGGAGCTGGAAGCGCTGCAGACCGTCGTGAACCGGCGCTTGGCGAAGCTGCGTCGTCAGCTCGACGCGACGCATGAGTTCCATCGAATCGGCGCGATCAAGGGAGCGGTGCTCGACGCGGACGGTACGACAGTGCTGATCGACCTGCTGAAGTACTTCGGAATCGACCAGACCGTGATTCCGTTCGAGCTGGCGACGGCGACAACCGAGATCCGCGTGAAGTGTGTCGAAGTCCAGGACGCGATCGAGGACGCGCTCGGCGCGACGGCTTACACCGGCGTGCGCGTGTTCTGCGGGCGCGAGTTCTGGAACAAGCTGATCGTCGCGAAGTCGGTGAAGGAAACGTATCTTGCGTCCGTTATGGCCGCGCAGCTGCGGGGCGACGGGCGCGATGCGTTCGACTTCGGCGGGTGCACGTTCGAACGATATCGCGGGCGCGTCGGCGACATCGGTTACGTCGCGGACGACGAAGCGTACGCAGTGCCGGAAGGCGTGCCGGAGCTGTTCATCACGCGTTTCGCGCCGGCCGACTACGTTGAAGCGGTGAACACGACGGGTCTGCCGTACTACGCGAAGCAGGAACTCGCGCAGTTCGGCAAGGGCGTCGACATCGAGGCGCAGTCGAACCCGGTTCACCTCTGCACGCGCCCGAAGGCGATCGTCAAGCTGAAGGTGTGACGTGGCGTTCCGGGATCTGATCTCGGACGTCGATGCTGCGGTGCTGCGTGATCTCGGCGACGCGGATATCACGATCGACGGCCGGCCCGTCGAAGGGATGTTCGCGTCGCCGTGGCTCGGGCCGGATCTCGGCAGCCAGCGCACGCAGCTCGTCGCACCGGTGTTTCATCTGCGCGACCGCGATGCCACTACGGTCCGTCAGGGCAGCATCCTGATCGCAAGGGGCGAGCGTTACCGCGTGCTTGAGGCGCATCCGGACGGCACCGGCTGGACGGTCCTCATTCTCCAGTAGGCGAAATGGACGATCTGAAGATCGAAATCGATATCAAAGAGGCGATGGCCGTGCTGCAAGGGTTGTCGCCGTCCGCGATACAGGGTGCGTGGCGACGGACGTTGCGCAAGACGGCGGGCTGGATCAAGAGCCAGACCGCGAAGGAAGTCGGGGCGGCGACGAAGATCCCGCAGAAGGTGATCCGTAGCCGCCTCTACTTCTTTCTCCGCTCGGCCGATACCGGCAAGGTGTGGCTCGGTTTGAACCCGATCGAAGCGCATCGGCTCGGAAAGGCAACGAAAACGCGCAAGGGCATGCGTGTCGGCCGCCGGTCGTTCGAAGGTGCGTGGCGGCAAACGAAGCGAAAGCCCGATGGCCCGATATACGAGCGTGTCGGCAAGGAGCGCATGCCGTACCGGCTGATCACGGTTTCGTGGCAGCAGTCGGGCGACCCGGCGTTCCGACGTGCGGCCAAGGCATGCGAGGCCCGGCTGATGGTAATTCTCCGTCAGGAAGTGAACTACGAACTGCAGAAGGTGATGCGCCGTGCTTGAGAACCTGAAAGTGCTACACGATGCGATCGAGCGCGGCATGCGCGAGAAGCTGCCTGCGATGAAACGAATCGAGGCGTACCCGCGTCTCGGTCAGAAGATCGACACGCCGCTGATTGCCATCGAACTGAGCGAATTCGAGCCCGGCCACGACGACGGGACGGGCGATGTGCCGCTGATCGCGCGCATGCAGGCCCGCGTCGTGTTCGATCCAATCGCCGAAGGCGCGGAGCTCGACGTGCGCGAGGTGGCAGCGCGCGTTGCGATGGTCGTGCATGGGAACACGTGGGAACTGCCCATTACGCCGGGCAAGGTCGTGCAGGTGGCCGAGGATCCGTTCCGGCCGCAGCTCGACACGTATTGCGTGTGGCTGGTCGAATGGACCCACGAATTCGGCCTTGGCATGGATATGGGCGACATTCCGGACGGCCCCGCGATTCTGTGGGGCGTCGATCCGGACACGGGCAGCGGCAACGAAGGCCAGTACTGGAATCCGGCCAACGATGGAGGTGGTGCGCCATGAGCGATTACGAGCTGGGCGAGATCGACCGCCGCATGGCTTGCATGGTGCAGCATGGGACGGTCGAGCAGGTCTCGTATCAGCCTCCGCTGTGCCGCGTACGTATCGGCGATTGGGTGAGCGACTGGATGCCGTGGAAGACCGCCGCGGCTGGCATCGTTCGCTTCTGGCGTCCGCCGTCCGTCGGCGAGCAGGCGTCGATGTTTGCACCGTCCGGGGAGCTGGCCGGCGCGTACGCCGCTCCGGGCTATTACTCCGATCAGCATGGCGGCTCGGCACGGTCCAGTCCGTCCGAGACGGCATGGGACTACCCGGATGGCGCGTCCGAAGTCTACGACCATGAGAAGCACGAATACCGCGTCGACGTGCCGGCAGGCGGGCGCATCGTGTTTCGCATCGGTGGCACCGAGCTGGAGCTGCGCGCGGATGGCGTCACGTTGCGCACGAAGCAATTCCTCGGTGACGTGCCGGACTCGACCTTCACTGGCAACACGACGACCGAGAAACTGCTCACTTTCAACGGTGGCATGCAGGGCAAGGGCGGCGGCGATGGTGGTCCGGCAGTTCGCGTGGAGGGCGAGGCGCATTATTCCGGCGACGTCGAGATCGCGGGCAAGTCCTTCCTTGCGCATAAGCATAGAGAGCAGGGGGACGGCGAACTGGTGTCCGTGCCGGTCTGATACCGTGCTCCTGTCGTTCCTGACAGGTATTGGTGGCTAGCCGCATTGTGTATGTTCGGTTGCCGCGGAATCTCGGTCCGCAGGAACGTGCTTAATTCTGTCTGGAGATAGTGAATGAGCGGAGTGGTACAGCAGCAACCTGAGAAGAAGCACATATTCGACTGGCCGTGGGCTGTCATCGTGTCGGTGATCGGCCTGATGTGGTTAGGAATCGCCTACTCGCTTGGGGATGCCTATTACGGCGCGTACCTCGAAGTGTTTTCAGTTGACGATAGCGGCTTCCAAATAGACCGCGCAAAGCACTTGGTGCTCGCAGTGTGGGGCGCATTGAATGCTTCTATTGCGTTGCAAGAATGGCTGGCCAGTACATGGAAACGACTACTGTTGTGCGCCGTCGCAGTAATTGTGTACATCGGATTAGTGTATGGCGCCCGGAAATTAATATCGATTCTGATGCCGCGTATCACGGAGAAATCGGGAGCCGCACTTGAAGTCGTCCGCCGTGCACCGACACTCAGAAAGTGTCTAAGCACAATCATTGTGGTCCTTCTTCTGGCGATCGGCTTCGTCTGGTTTTGCATCTTTCTGCCGCCGTTTATTTCGATCCCTTCTGGTATAGGCGCTGCAATCGGTGAGCACATCGCGAAGCAACACAAAGCGGACTTCGATAAAGGTTGCCTTCGGTCGAGGGCGAAATGCTACGTGGCAACGCGAGATGGAAAAGAGATCGGTCGAGGTTACGAGGTTGCGCAGTCCGCCACGCGCATTGCCTTGTACTACCAAGGCCGTACGATGCAACTGCCGCTTGATGGCGTGCATTTGGAGACGGTAGAGCAGTTGTCCAAATGAGCGGAATGCGCCGAATTTCTTGGCGAACACATGTGAAAAGCAACTTTGCCCCGCTTCGGCGGGGTTTTGTTTTTGAGAGGCCGATCATGGCAAAAGACAACCCGCCGGCTGCTACGCCGGCCGTCGCAAAGTTTCTCGATACGCGGTTCCGTAGCCGCGTGATCGTCTTCCCGAACGGCGACGTGCTGCGTGTCCTGTCTGGCGAGGCGATCGCAAGATCCGCCGCCCAGATCGAATACCTCGATGCGCATCCCGACTTCAAGCGGGTCGAGGAGCGCGGATGAGCCGGTCCGGTGCACTCGTCGGCATGGACCGATGGACCGGTGCGCCGATCACCGGCATCGCGCACTTGAAGCAGAGTCTCGGCGACATCCTCGGCACGCGCAAGGGAACGCGACGGGAATTGCCCGAGTACGGGTCGGACATCCCGCTGATGGTCGATCTTCCGATCACACGCGGATGGATATCTGCCGCACAGGCCGAAGCGGCACGGGCGATCGGCCGATGGGAACCACGAATCAAACTCGCTCAGGTCAAGGTGCTGTCGGTCATCGACGGCAAACCAACATTCGCGATTCGTGGTGAATACGACGGCACGGCTGTGGAAATCGAGGTGCCAACATGACGATTATCGATCTCGCTTCGTTGGACCCGCCGGATCTTGTCGAGGTACTCGACTTCGAGGCCGCGTTCCGAATGAAGCTGGAGTATTTCAAATCGATCTATCCCGACTGGACTGCGGCGCTGAAGTCGGATCCGGTCGTCAAGCTGATCGAGCTGGCAGCGTATGACGAGATCCGTGCTGCGGCGCGAGTCAATGACGCTGCGCGCGCAGTCATGCTCGCGTTTTCTACGGGCGCCGATCTGGAGCATCTGGCGGTTCTGTTGGACACGGAGCGAGCGGTGATCGATCCCGGTGATCCGGAAGCTAATCCGCCAGTCGAGCGGCGCATGGAATCGGACGATCGGTTGAAGTTGCGCGCTCAGATGTCGATGGAGCGTGCGACGGTTGCAGGGCCATTCGGCGCGTACCGGGCATTCGCGATGGACGCGTCTGCCGACGTGCTGGATGTGACTGTAGACCGACCGGAACCGGGTACCGTGCGGCTCACGATCATGTCCGCACGAGGCGATGGCGTACCGGATCAGGCATTGCTTGATCTGGTGCGCGACAAAGTAGCGCCCGAGACCGTTCGCCCGCTCAACGATACGGTTCTGATCAGTGCGGCGGCGAAGATCGAATACGCCATCGATGCGATCGTATATGTCGGCGGCGGGCCGGATCCGAACATTGTGCTGGATGCCCGCCGAAAGATGTTGGAGAGCGTGGTGGCGAATTCGAGAAAGCTTCGGGTTGGTATGCCCCGGTCTGCTATCGAAGGGGCGCTCCACGCGCCCGACAGTGGCGTCACCCGCATAGAACTGCGTTCGCCGGCCGACGATGTCTTATGTGGTTCGCGAGAGTTTGCGCATTGCACGGCCATCAATTTGGAGGTGAAGATCGATGACGCCTGAGCCGCTGCTGCCGTCGAATCAAACGCCGCTCGAGGCGGCACTCGCGCGCGTGATGCGCCCGACCGTCCAGCCGGAAGTGCTGCGCACGCTATGGGACGCTGATCGCTGTCCAGTAGCGTGGTTACCGTGGCTCGCATGGGCACTGGCTGTCGATGGTTGGGAACTCGCCGAATCGGAGGATGCCCGGCGAGCGCTGGTGAAGGGCTCGTTGGCGTTGCATCGAAAGAAGGGCACACCTTGGGCGGTGCGTGAGGTAATTCGCCGCCTTGGGTTCGGCGAGGTCACGATCATCGAAGGGCGCAGAGGCGGGCGTCGCGATGGGGCGTTCGTACGTAACGGTGAGCAATTGCGCGGTAGGACGAGCGCGTGGGCAGAGTACATCGTGAAGTTGGGGAGGCCAGTCACCCGCGATCAGGCCGACAAGTTGTGGCGGGCGATTGAGCGTTACGCGCCTGCCCGCAGCAAGCTTGCCGCGCTCGATTATGCAGCCGTTGCGATCCGTCATAACGGCATTGCAGTCCGGGACGGGCAATACACTAGAGGGAGTATCACGACATGACAGATCTGGTTGAGATCGAGCGATGGGAGAATGGAATCTACCAACTCGAAACGTCGGATCCTGTAATGGGTGGACCGGACGGTATCGACAACTTGCAGGCAAAGCAACTTGCGAACCGCACTCGATATCTGAAAAAAGCGATCGAGGCCAGCCAAAGCAGCTTTGACGAGCATGTTGAAGCGACCGATCCGCATCCGCAATATGCGACACACGGCGAATTGGCAGAAAAGGTCGCCGCTTTGGTAGCGCAGGCGCCGGGCACGCTCGATACGTTGAGCAAGCTCGCGAAGGCGCTAGACAACGATCCGAATTTCGCATCGAAGGTCGCGAGTGCGCTGGCATCGAAAGCGGCGCTGGACTCACCGCCGTTCGTCGGCACGCCGACGACGCCGACACCACCTATGGGCGATAGCGGTTCGGTCGTGGTGAACGCGGCATGGGTCAGAGGGCAGAACTATCAGCCAGCGCTCGGCTTTACGCCGGTTCAGCAGGGAGGCGGCACGAATCAAGGCGCGAATAAGGTCAAGATCGGCTGGAATCTTGATGGTTCCGGGCTGAGGTGCATGGTGGACGCGACCGACCTCGGGAACTTCGTGTTCGATAGCGCAGTGATCGGACAGATCGTATTCGAACCTCGTACGCAGGCGCGGGCAGGGTACCTGAAGTGCAACGGGGCGCTGATCAAACGGGCCGACTATCCCAAGCTTTGGGCGTACGCGCAGGCAAGCGGCGCGCTCGTTACTGATGCTGCATGGGGCGCCGGCAACAACGGCTGCTTTTCCCATGGGGATGGCGCGACGACATTCCGTTTGCCCGAATTGCGTGGGGAATTCTTGCGTTGCTGGGACGATGGCCGCGGGGCGGACGCGTCGCGCGCGATCGGGACATGGCAAGGCGGGCAGAACGCCTATCACGCGCACGGCGCATCGTCCGGTGCGGCGGGAGCACACGGTCATTCTGCGTGGACCGATACGCAAGGATGGCATGGTCACCACGGCACGACCGCGGGCGGAGGCGCGCACAGTCACCAGCTGGACTACAGGACTCCCGAGTGGACAGCGGATACCGACCGGGGCGGCGTCGGCAGCACGTTTTCAGTCGATACGCCGGTCCAGCCGTGGACAACTGTCGTTGGTGACCACGTGCACGTATTTGACACCGACGGGGCGGGCAATCACGCGCACAACGTCGGAATCGGTGCAGTCGGCGACCACGTCCATTCCATCACGATCAACGGTGACGGCGGAAACGAAGCACGTCCGCGCAACATCGCGCTGCTTGCAATGATTCGCGCGTATTAAACGGAGTACGAAATGCTCTTGCATCAATATGACAGCCAAACCGGTCAATATCTGAACAGTTTTTTGGCTGATCCTGATCCTCTCAATCCCGGTCGGTGGCTGGAGCCAGCATTTACCACGTCCATGCAATTGCCTGAGCGGCCGCGCCTCACGTGGCCGGTCTTTCGCGATGGTTCGTGGTCACTGGTGCCTGACTATCGAACATTGCGTCTCTATCGAAAGGACAACGGCGAGGTGGCCGAGATACTGGTCATTGGAATTACGCCGGACGATGCCGGCTTGACTGATGTACCGCGGCCATCCGATGAGCACGTTTGGAGCGAGGCGACAAAATCATGGGAGGTGGACCCGTCGATCGTCGCAGCTCGCGCTCGCGACGTGGCGATGGCGGAATTCGAGAGACGACGCGCAATTGCTGTGCGGAAGAACTTCGGCAAGGCCGACGCGTTTGCCGCCGGCATGATGACGCTCGCTGAAGAAGCTGTCTTCAAGGCGTGGGCGGCTTATCAAATGGCGTTGGTGCGGCTTGTCGATTCGCCGACGTTTCCGGACGGTGTCGTTTGGCCCGATGAGCCGGACGAGGCGCAAGTCGTTGCGCAGGCCGAGGCGGAAGCTGACGCCGCGAGAAAGCGACTGGAGGCGGACGCCGCTGCACGCCTTGCAGCCGCGCAGCCGCCGAAGCAAGTGCCGGTCGACAGCCGGAACGCCGAGCTGACCGACTGACGCTGGATCCGCATTTAAGAGTGCGATGACGCACGTTCGAATTGCAGGCCGCTCACATGAGCGGCTTTTCTATTTGTAGCTTTCTCGGAGACCTGAATGGCTGCTACTTCTTTCTATCACGGCGTCACGACCGTGCTGGTCGATACCGGGCCGCGCACGATCGCAGTCCCGTCGACGTCGGTCGTCGGCATCGTGGACACCTACACGCCTGGCCCGGACCTCGTCGCGCCCAACGTGCCCGTGCGCATCACCAGCGAGTACGACGCCGTCGCTGCGTTCGGTGAGACCAGCCCGATCACGCGCGCGATTCAGGGCATCTACAAGCAGAGCAAGACGGTCATGGTGGCTGTCGGCGTTCCGGCCGATCAGACCGATGCTGAACTGACGTCCGCGATTATCGGTGGCGTGTCCGCGGGCGGTGCGCGCACCGGCATGCAGGCGCTGCTCGATGGCAAATCGCTGTTCGACCTGAAGCCGCGGCTGCTGATCGCGCCCGGCCATACCGCCAAGCAGCCGGTCGCGACAGCGGCCGATGAGCTTGCCGCCAAGCTGCGCGCGATCGCGATCATCGACGGGCCGAACAAGACCGACGAGGATGCGATCCAGTACGCGAAGAACTTCGGCAGCAAGCGTCTGTATCTGGTCGATCCCGGCGTGCGGTACTGGGACACGGCGAAGAACGCGGACGTCGACGCGCCGGCATCGGCGTATGCGGCGGGCCTGTTCTGCCAGACCGACGCGGCGATCGGCTTCTGGGCATCGCCCTCGAACAAGGAAATCGTCGGCATCAGCGGCACGAAGCGGCCGATCGAATTTCTCGACGGCGACGAGACCTGCCGCGCGAATCTGCTGAACAACGCGTTCATCACGACGATCATCCGCGACGGCGGGTATCGCCTGTGGGGCAACCGGACGTTGTCGGCCGATCCGAAGTGGTCGTTCGTGACTCGCGTGCGCACGCTCGACATCGTGATGGACGCCGTGCAGGCCGGCCATAAGTGGGCGGTCGATCGCGGCATTACGGCAACGTACGTGCAGGACGTCACCGAAGGGCTGCGGGCGTTCATGCGCGATCTGCGCAATCAGGGCGCGGTGATCAACTTCGAGGTGTACCCGGATCCGAAGCTCAATTCCGCGTCGCAGCTCGAGCAGGGCAAGGTGTACTGGAACATCCGGTTCACGGACGTTCCGCCGGCAGAAAACCCGATCTTCCGCTTCGAGGTCACGAACGAGTGGCTGACGGAAGTTCTCGACACGCAATCGTAAGAGGTGACGCATGGTCCCGGAAACTCTGAACAACATGGCGTTGTACGTCGACGGGCGCGGCTTTGCCGGCCGCGCGCCCGAAGTCAGTCCGCCGAAGCTGAAGATCAAGACGGAGGACTATCGCGCGGGCGGCATGGACGCGCCCGTCAAGGTCGACCAAGGTATGGAGGGGCTGCAGGCGGCGTTCACCATGGGGAGCGTCGAGCGTGACGTGCTGAAGTTCTTCGGGCTGGCCGACAACAGCGCGTTCAACGCCACCTTTCGCGGTGCGTTTCGCGACACGCGGGGCAAGGTGAAGTCGGTCGCGCTCATCATGCGCGGCATGCTGTCCGAATACGATCCCGGCAGCTGGAAGCCGGGCTCGACGTCGGAGCTGAAGTACACGGCCGATCTGTCTTACTACAAGGCCGAGATCGACGGTGCGGTGATCTGCGAGATTGACGTGCTGAACATGATCCGCATCATCGACGGCGTCGATCAGCTCGCCGATGTGCGCAAGGCGCTCGGCATGTGAGCGCCGCGGCCGGCCAAAGCAACTTTTCGATAACCCGAGGGGCGGGCCGTTGACCGTCCCTTTGTCATTTCTGAGGTGCTGAGTGGAAACCGTGAAGATCAAACTGAAGTATCCCGTGGCGTTCGACGGCGTCGTGCGCGACGAACTGGTGATGCGCCGCCCAAAGGTTCGCGACATGCGCGCGGCGAGCAAGCAGGCACAGGGTGACGACGAGCTGCGCGAGATCGTGCTGTTCGCGACGCTGGCCGACGTCGCGCCCGACGACATCGAAGGAATGGACATGGTCGATTACGACGCCATGCAGCGTGCGTACGAATCCTTTCGATCCGTTCGTCCGGCTGCCAATCGAAACAGTGAAGGCGCTGGCTCGCCGGCTGATGAAGGAGTACGGGGTGCAGCCGCAGTCGGTTGACGACATGACGATCGACGACGTGTTGTGGTGGCTGACTGATTGAGCGAGGACTGACATGGCACGCGATATTGCACTTGGCATCGTCATCGGCGGTGCCGTGTCGGCAACGCTCGGCAAGGCGTTTGCCGACACGAACTCGAAGATCGTCGGGCTGCGCAAGGCTGCGAGCGAGCGCGGCATGTGGCAGCGGCAGATTGGCGAGACGATCAAGCTGCAAGAGGAGTTTCGCCGGCTGCATCTGGCGGGCGACAGCGCCGCGGACGGAATCCGGCGCAAGCTGGACAGCAATGTTCGTGCGCTGCGTGACGCCGGGTTCGAGGTCGATCGCCTCGATCGCGCGTACGCGAGACTCGGGCGCACCGTTCGCGGGCTCGAACTGAAAGCGGCCGGGCACGAACGTCTGGCTGTCGGCCGCGACGGCATGCGTGATGCGGCGCGCGACACCATGAAGCTCGGTGCGGCCGTCGCGGTGCCGACCACGGTGTCGGCGCAGTATCAGGCGATCATTCGCGACATCGCGATCAAGGCCGGCATCGCGCGCACGGAGCAGGAGCGCGCGATGTCCGAGCGCATCCGCCGTGACGCATTGTCGAACGGCATGGGGCGCAACGAGCTGGCCGACGCGGTCAACCAGATGGTTGCGGCCGGGATGGACGTCGACCGGGCGCTGAACTTCGGCCCGGCCGTCGCGAAATTCTCGGTAGGTCAGGGGGCGTCCAGCGTCGAGACTGCGCAGATGATTCAGGCGCTGCAGCAGAACGCTGACATCAAGGATCCCAAGGCGATGATGAAGGCGCTTGAGGCGATCGCGTATCTCGGCAAGGAGGGCTCGTTCGAATCCGTCGACATGGCGCGTTGGTTCCCGGTGCTGTTGGCCGAAATGAAGAAGCTCGGCATCACGGGGAAGGATTCGGTGACGCAGCTCGGCGCAATGCTGCAGGTCCAGATGAAGACGGCCGGCAACGCAGACGAGGCAGCGAACAACCTGAAGAACTGGTTTTCGAAGATCGGTTCAGGGGAGACCGAGCGCAACTACAAAAAGGCCGGCGTCGACTACGAAGCGAAGATGAAGGAGGCGATCAACAAGGGATGGTCGCCGCTGGAGGCGTCGTTTGTTCTCGCGCGGGCCTACATCGAGCGTGTCGATCCGAAGAAGGCGGCGCAGCTGGCAGCGGTGGCGAAGCAGCTCAACAGCGAGCTGGATCCCGCGAAGCGTCAGGCGCAGATGCGGGCCTTCGAGGACACGATGAAGACCGGCGACCTGTTCAACGACATGCAGGTCAAGGTAGCGCTCACCGCCTACATGCAGAACGCCGATCTGTATCAGAAGCTCAAGCGCAACGCGGCAGATGCGAGCGGTGAGATCGACAAGGATCTGGCCGATCGGCGGGCAACGTCGAAGCAGATCTGGAGCGAGGTCGTCCAGCAGTGGGACGACGCGATGCGCAGTATCGGCGATGCGCTGCGGCCGGTGACGGATCTCGCCGGCAAGGTCGCGAAGCGTGCGGGCGAAACGGTGCAGCACGCGTCCGATGCGGCCCCCGGAGCGACCGCAGCGGTCGTCGGCGTCATCGGCACGGCGATTGCCGTTCGTGGCGCACGTGCTGCGTGGAACATGGGGCGCGGCGTGTTCGACATTCTGCGCGGCGGGTGGATGGCTCGACGTGGCGGTGGTGGGGCACCTGGTGGCGGCACTGCCGGCGGACGGCTTGGCAAGGCGCTCGACGCGTTGAGCGGTGCGGCCGGGGGCGTGCAACGCGTATTCGTCGTGAACCTGCCGGGCGGCGGTCTCGGTGGCGGCATCGCCGGCGCAGCGGGCGATCTGCTCGGCGACCTTGCCGGCGGCGGCTCGACAGCTGGTCGCGCGTCGAGCGGTCGACTCGGGCGCGTCATCGGCGCGTTTCGTACGGTCGCCGGCCGCATTGCGCCGTACGCGGGGAAGCTCGCGATCGCCGGCAGCGTCCTGAAGATCGCGTTCGCGGCGAAGGACGCATACGCGGTCGCACGCAGCGACCAGCCGATCGCGAGGAAGGCGGAAGGGTACGCCAGCATCGGCGGCTCGCTCGCCGGTGGCGTCGTTGGAGCGAAGCTCGGTGCGGGTATCGGCATGCTCGGCGGCCCGATCGGCGTTGCGATCGGCGGTGTGCTTGGCGGTGCAGTCGGTACGTTCGCCGGCGGGAAGTTACTTGGCGCGATCGCGCGATGGGCGACCGGCCCGAAGGCGGACGACAGTGACGCAGCGAAGGCCGCTGCGAAGGCCGCCGCGGGCGCGGATTCGCCGCAGTCGCGTCCCTTCAAGGTCGAGCAACAAAACTCGTTCGCTCCGGTGTTCCACATCAAGGTCGAGGGCAGTTCGGACGCCGAGATCGCGGACAAGCTGCTGGCCCGCATCAACCCGCTGATTCAGCGGACGATGACCGAGACGCTCGACAAGAGCAACCGGTCGGCGATGTTCGATGCACCGCATCTGTAAGGGGGTGGTAGATGGACTTCATTTCCAGTGTGACGCAGGCCGCGACGCAGGCCAGCATTGCGTCGGAACGGGTTCGGCACGTGGTGCGCGTGTTCGATCGGAATCGCAGTGCGAGCCAGAACACCGTCGACACGTTGACGAAGCTCGCGACGGGCAACCTCACGTCGGCCGCGGACCTGCTGCGCGGTGCGACGAGTCTGCTGTCGGTGGCCGGCGACCTCAGTCCGCAGATCGGTACGGTGATGCGCAGTTTCTCGGCAACCGGTGCGGCCGTCAGCGGCGTGCTGAAGATGGTCGGCGGTGTCAATCATCCGTTGATCCAGTCGGCTGCGCAGTCCGTCATGGGCGCGTTGGGTGACGCGAAAACGCAGTTCACCGCGCTGGTCGGCGAGCAGACGATGGGCGCATTGCAGTCGTTCGCACAGACGACGGGGCTGAGCTCCATCTTCTCCGGCCTGTTCGACAGCGCGACGTCGTCTACCCCTCATCTGCTGACGCTGTCGACCGATGACGGGGACGCGTTTCACTTTGGATTGTCGACGGCGGCGTACGACAAGCTGCGGCGCTCGACGCGCTTCAAGATTGCGTCGCAGGAGCGCTTGAATCGCGAGGAAGCGCAGCAGCCGGTGAGTCAGGGCGGCGACACGATCACGCTGTCGGGCGTCGTGTTCCCGTCGCTCGGTGCCGGCTTCCGCCAGCTGGAGGCGCTGCGCGCGATCGGCGCGAAGTTGAAGCCGGTGCAGCTCACGGCCGGCACGGGCGACGTGCTCGGGCGCTGGTATCTGCACAGCGTCGATGAAGAGCAGGAGGCGCTGATGTCCGACGGTGCGCCGCGCAAGCAAACCTACAGTCTGGAGTTCGGCCGCTATGGCGAAGATTTTGCGAACCTCTGACGGGGACATCCTCGACACGCTCTGCTACGCCCACTACGGGACGTTGAAGGGCACCGTCGAGGCCGTGTACGAAGCCAATCCCGGTCTCGCGCGCGAGCCACAGCCGTTTCGGTCCGGCGTGTTGATCACGATGCCGGATCTCGACACGCCGCGCGACGAACCGATCCAGCTCTGGTCGTGACGGAGGGGCGATGCGGGCAATTTTTCAGATCGTCGCGAACGGCGATGACATCACGCGCGTGATTCAGGACCGCATACTGCAGATTCAGACGACCGACAAGCCGGGCCTTGAGGCGGACGAGTGCGAGATCGAGCTGGACGACCGTGACGGCAAGGTGCGGTTTCCGCCGAAGGGCGCGACGTTGAAGATCTCGCTCGGATGGGAAGGGCAAGGGCTGACGATGCTCGGCGAGTATGCGGTGGACGAGATCGTGTTGCGTGGGCCGCCGGCGACGCTCATCATTCGCGGTCGGCCGGCCAACCTGCGCGCGACGTCGAAGACGCAGCGCAACGGCAGCTGGACGAACGTGAAGCTCGCCGACATCGTCGGCGACGTCGCGCGGCGCAACAAATGGGCCGCCGCATGTTCGGTCGACGCGGCCGTGCCGCGTGCAGATCAGTTCGGAGAGAGCGACCTGCATTTCATTACGCGTATCGCGCGGCAGTACGGCGCGACGGCGACGGTGAAGGCGGGCAAGCTGATCGTCGCGCCGATCGGCGGCGGCAAGAGCGCCAGCGGCAAGCCGTTGCCGTCTATCACCCTGACACCGGACGATCTAACGGACTACGAGATCTCGTTCCCGGATCGTGCGAGCTTCGTTGCTGTACGGACGAAGGTGCACGACAAGAAAACGGGGAAGAAGATTGACCTGACGATCCCGAATCCCGACGCTTCGCCCGGCGCCGCCGCCGTGCACACCGAGCGCCATGCGTTCGCCAGTCCCGAGGCCGCGAAGAGCGCCGCGAAGTCGCGCCTTGAGAAGCTGAACCGGCACACCGCGCGCAGCGTGCTGCGAATGAAGGGGCGTACGGACATATCGGCCGAGAAGACCGTGAAGCTGTCGGGTTTCAAACAGGAGGCGGACGGCGACTTTCTGGTCGATTCCGTACGACACCGGTATGCCGGCAATGGTTGGGAGACGTCGGTGGAGCTGAACGCCGGCAACAAGGGCAAGGCGAAGGTCGGCCATCGCAAGAAGCCGACGAAGAAGATCGATCTGGTTGTACCGTCGCCGCCGAAGTAACACGCGTGCGTCGATTTCTGGCAGCCGCCTCGAGGCAACTCGGGCGGCTTTTTCTTTTATTGCGGGGGTGGAATGCAGGACCACGAGAAAACCATTCTGGAGCTGATCATCATGGGCGGACTGATTGGTATCGCAAAGGTGCTGGTCGGCAGCGATCAGCTGACGTTCCGGCTTGTTGCTGGCAGGGCGGTGTTGGGCTCGGCGACGTCGATGGTCGCCGGCTTGGCGCTGTTGCAGATCCCGGATCTGCCACCGATCGCGCTGCTCGGTCTCGGCAGCGCACTCGGCATCATCGGATCGCAGTACCTCGAAGTGCTGCTGCGTCGGAACGCGAAGCGACTGTTCGGGGAGAAGTGACGATGGCGCGTATCACCGTTACCGCTGCCGGCGGCCGCAACCGCGTCGCGTTTCTCGACATGATCGCCGTGAGCGAGATCGGCTCGGATCTGTTGGGGAAGTCGGACGATGGCTACAACGTGCTCGTCGGCTCGACGCCGTCGCGGCCGCTGCTGTTCGCAAGCTACGCGGCGCATCCGAATGTGCTCAACCGGCAGATTCCAGTGCCGTCGACAGCCGCCGGCCGCTATCAGATTCTCGCGCGCTGGTGGCGGATCTATCAGGCGCAGATGAAGCTACCGGACTTCGGGCCGGTCTCGCAGGACCGGTACGCACTGCAGCAGCTGCGCGAGCACGGCGCATTGCCGCTGATCGACGCCGGCCGGTTCCGCGAGGCGGTGGCGAAAGTCTCGAACGTTTGGGCCAGTCTGCCGGGGGCCGGGTACGGCCAACACGAAAACCAGATCGAGCATTTGCTGGCCGCGTATCGCGCGGCCGGCGGGGAGGTGACCGCATGACGTGGTTCGACCCGCGCATCTGGCTGCTCGTCGTCGCCGGTGTCGTTACCGGCTCGGCGTGCGGATATATCAAAGGGCACCGTGATGCCGACCAGTCCGCGAAGGTCGCTGATCAGGCGAGACAGATCGGCGATCTGACGACCGAGCGTAACGAAATTCGCCGCCAGCTGGCGGCTCAACAGGAGATCGCAACCGATGCTGCGAAACAACGGGATCAGGCACGCCGTGACGCTGCTGCTGCCGATGGTGCTGCTGACGGCTTGCGCAAGCACGTCGCCGCGCTTGTCGCCGACGCTCGGCGTGCCGCCGCTTCGGCCGGGAGCCCGGCAACCGACGACGCCCTCGATCTGCTTGCCGACGTGCTCGGCCGGACTGACGACGCTGCGGGAGAGTTGGCGAAGATCGCTGACGAACGCGGCATCGCCGGCCAGCAGTGCGAGCGCAGTTACGACGCGTTGAACGGCAACGCGCAATTCGATAGGCGGCAGTAGGGCGGCGTCGAGGCCGACCGGCCTTGAAAGAAACAGGGCGACCGAGGGGCGTGCGGCAACACGCTCCCCGGTCGCCTTTCCACTGCGCGTGCCAGTGAATCAGCCAAGGCCCTGCTACCTACCGGTAGGCGGGCCGGATTCTACACCAAGTTAAAAAACGGCTTTCACAATGGCAAATCCGATTATTCCGTGGATCGGCGGCAAGCGCCGACTGGCAGACCATCTTATTCCGCGCTTTCCGGCGCATGACTGCTACGTGGAGGTGTTCGCCGGCGGGGCGGCACTGTATTTCCTTCGGCCGCCGGCGAAGGTCGAGGTGATCAACGACGTGAACGGCGAGCTGGTGAATCTGTATCGCGTCGTTCAGCACCACCTCGAAGAGTTCGTGCGCCAGTTCAAGTGGGCGCTGACGAGCCGACAGGTGTTCGAGTGGCTGAAGTTGACCGTCCCGGAAACGCTCACCGATATTCAGCGTGCGGCGAGGTTCTACTACCTGCAGAAAAGTTGCTTTGGGGGCATTGTTCACGGTCAGACGTTTGGTACCGCGACGACTGCGCCGCCCGGATTGAACCTGCTTCGTTTGGAGGAGGAGCTGTCAGCCGCGCACTTGCGCCTCGCGGGTGCGTACATCGAGCGGATGCACTGGGGCGAATGCATGGAACGATACGACCGTCCGCACACGCTTTTTTATCTCGATCCGCCGTACTACGAAACACGCGGTTACGGCGTCGAGTTTGCCTTCGAGGAATACGAAAAGATTGCGGATCGTCTTCGCACAATTAAGGGGCGAGCAATTGTCAGCCTGAACGACCATCCCGACATCCGGCGCGTGTTTGAAGGTTTTCACATCGAGACGGTGCCGCTCCAGTATACGGTTGCCGGTGGGCACAAGGGCGTCGAGCGCAACGAGCTGATCATCTTCAGTTGGGACGATGCGGCGCAGCCTGTCGGGCTGTTCTGAAGACGGGTGGTCTGTGGGGCAGTTGCCCCACCTCCCTCAAATACCGGCGCAGTATCTGCTCTAACATTGCGTCATTCTCCGCGACGCCTTGACGGTCTTCCGGGACGTATCGTCCATCGGAAGCTAGTTGATCGGCTCGATGTAGAAACCGCGCGCCGTCAAGTTCATCTTCGCGTCGCTGAACGAGTCGAAAATGTCGTACCCGCATTCGACGTACGTGGTGTTGGAATCGAATTTGAGTTCCTCGATATTGCGTTTCCATGTGAGCGGCAAGTCGGTCGAGCGTCCCGGATCGAAGTGGACGACGCACAGGTACGGCGGACGAACGCCGCGAGGCGGATACTCTGTGCGTAGCACGAGCTCGACGTTAACCACGACATGGTGTTCCGGGATGCGGTCCGCGTAACGGAGCACCAATCTGTCTACTCAGCCCTCCGGAGGGTTTTCCGGCGTGCCCGTTGCCGCGCCCAGCGCATCTGCCATTCTTCATCCAGCGGCGGCAGGTTCAGGTACAGTTGCTGAGTCGCATCACAGAGGCTGAGTAATCCGTAAGCATTGGGAAATCTCGCGCGCAGCGCTTCAGTCCAACAATACGGGGGGCCCTTCCAATGCAATAGTTCAGTACCAGTGAGAATCAGAACAGGATTGATGGAGCGCTCTGCTTTCCAGTGTTTTCTCCCAAACTTCGCAAGCTTGCCAATTGATACGATTTCCTTCGCGGTCAGAGCTTCTCTCAAAGTACTGAAGACCAGGATGGCGCCCGGGAAAGTCTCGGCCAACATGCGCATTCTGTCGATGTCCTTAGCCTCGAATTTGCCGTATGTTTTGCATTCGCCGAACAGCAAACCTTCGCTCTGTTCACCATAAACCGAATCCCTCCAGAACATGGCAAAGTCCGCTTCCATATTAAACTTACCCGGCGACGTAGCTGTGAAGCTAGGAACCGATGTCGTCCGTAGCCCTGTATGCATACGGTCACTAAGGGCAGCAATGGTCAGCAATACGGCGTGTGCACCATCTGCATAGTTTGGGACGCTGAACGGCCCGGCGGTCCGGTAGTACCATCCGCCGGATGATTGGTCGACATTGCCGGCGGCAGGGAAGTAAGTCAGGCACTTCGGACACTCTAGCGACTCATTTAGTGCTGACATGGCAAACCAGGTATTGCGTTGGCAGGTAGGGCATTGTGTTCGCAGGCCAAGCTTGAAGACGCCACTCTGGAGAAACGTGTCGTACAACGTGGGATTCTTTAGTCGACGCTTGACCTCGCCGACAGAAACCTCACGTGCCGCGGTTAACCGGCTCGCGTCAATCGGCATTCCATTCTTGCTGACGGCCCCGCCATTCATGTGTTCTAGCAGTCCCAGGACGGACTTGTCAGCGAGCAATCTTGAGTTCCCACGAAGTCGTTTGAAAATCTGCTTGGCGAGGATGCCGGGCGGTGACAATTCGGCCTTCCACCCAAGATCTTCTAACCAAGCAAAGATGATCGCTTCAGATGACGGTACAGTGTGCGGCTCGATGAACGAGTGTTGCACAAGCTTCACCAAGCCGTGTCGTCCAATGCGCCACTGACCTGAGAGGCCGCTCATACCGGAAATCGCGCTAGCTAAATGGTCCCCCGTGATTTTCGGATAGACCTCCGCGAGATGCTCCTCTGCGCCATATAGACGCAAGTCGAATTCGTTCGCGCACAGCCCTTCGCTATGGAACCAATCCGGCGGTACAAATTCGGGCACCAAAGCCTTGATTCGCATTTCAAGGTCGGAAGGGCTTGCTATGTCGATTGAGTGCTCTCCCTCTGCATAGACGTCAACCACGCCACCGTCTTTGCCACGAGCCCACTCGTCCCAGATACGTGGATACCAATGTTGCAACGAAAAATATGGCCCGGTTACGGTGTGTGCGGCTGCGGTCGGAAACTCGAGCGTGGCCGCATACGCCTGCATTTCTTCCATCGTTGAGTGGCGACTTCGAATGAATGTTGCGACATCGAATTGTTTAGGATCATGTGGCCATTGCCGGCGTTCCGCGACGAGAAACTCAACCGCCACACGCCTGAATGGCTCTTCTTGTAAAAACTGCTTTGGTAGTGGAAGTACGTTTCTACCAGTAGCTCGAAGGTTCCAGTAGTCGACGATATCCTCAACGTTGCTCGCATCCATGAAAAAGATGCATGCGTGTCGTCCATAGTTCGTATTGCCGTGCGGGAAAAGGTCCCATCCCGTAATTCTTCTTGGGAAAAGAACGTCTGGTCCTGTCAGTGTCGGGAACGATTCCGTCGTAACTGGTGGTTGTTCGATGTCCAAGGGTTCTGCGTAGTGCCTGATTATCTCCGAAAGAGTATCGTCGGCATACTCTCCATATACGCTTGCCCAAAATAATCCGAGTTTATTCGGAATAACCGGTGCCACGACTCTGACGGGATACTTTGCCTTGTATTTGAAGAATTCCTTGTATATGGCATCGAACAGTGTGAATGCACCGATGCCGTAGGTAGGTCGAACAAGTGGACCCACTCGCTCCCACACTTCGGAAGGCTTAACAACCGGCAGGCGTACGTCGGCGACATAAGACGGAAGGCTTTGAGAAAACTGAACGAGGACGTCCGGATCGAATGCATCGATATAGCCGCGCACCACATCGCGTGAGCCGGGAGGCGACAAGGGCTTCTCACGCCAGCTCGCTGGCATCCGCTTGAAGAGCGGGATGATCGGAAAGTAGACCCCTCCCCAAAGGCTACTGGCAAGACGGATGGCTTCGCGCACCTGCGATGCGCTATTGGGATCGACTAAGAAGGCCAACTTGGTCGGTCGAATCTTGATATCAACGGTGCCGCGCATATAGTAGATATTCTATTTTTTACGGTAACCAAGTTTAACAAGCATAGACGAATCTCGGCGCGATTCTCCCGATCTCGATGGGCGTTCAATGCGTTTTGTCTGATAAGGCCCCGGTACTGTTACATCATCAGGCAGTGCAAGTTGCTTTGCGACCGGTGGCAGGAGTGACGCTCAGAAGCACAAAAGCCCGCTACGAGCGGGCTTCTTCACGTGCTACAAATTTGCTACAGCAAGGGGTGTGAGCCTTGCCGGACAAGCCTTGTGCCTGTCATTCCATCCCCTGAACTACGGGGAGAGCCATGTCCGGCAGACATCGCGCGAGCGCGCGAGCTGGACGGCGGTGTGGACAGCGCGCAGAGTATAGCAAACGCGCGACGCATCGGCGGACGGAATGCGCGCCGATGCGCGGGTCAAGCGGCCGTCGCAATCGGAAGATCGGAAGATCAGAAGTCGACGACGACGAAATCTTCCTTGCCCACGTCGCACAGCGGGCAGCGCCAGTCGGCGGGAATGTCCGCGAAACGCGTGCCGGGCGCGATGCCCTCGTCCGGCAGCCCTTCCGCTTCGTTGTAGACCCACCCGCAAATCAGGCAGACCCAGCTCTGGTATTCGGTTACTTCGCTCATGACGCGCTCGAAAGATGAAAGTCCGTGTAATGCCGTCCGCGGCGCGGCCGCCGGACGAAAGGCGCAATGGTACCGGAATTTCGCCGATCTCTGCGCCAACGTCGTGTTAAACGTACGCATCGCGAACAGCGCGCCTCGTCGCCAGCGATCGCCGCGCAGTGTATGCTTCGTGAGCCTGTCAATCTGAAAGGAGTCAACGATGCTCAACAAAAAGTGGATCGCGGGTGCGGTATGCGTCGCGGCATTCGCCGTATCGACGCTCGCGCGCGCCGAAGCGCGCGTGTTCTTCGTCGAGCCGAAGGACGGCGCGACGGTGTCGAACCCCGTGCACGTCAAGTTCGGCCTCGAAGGAATGGCGCTGAAGCCGGCCGGCGACATGACGCCGGACACCGGCCATCACCATCTGCTGATCGACGGCAAGCCGGTGCCGAAGGGCGACGTGATCCCCGCCACCGAACATTCGCTGCATTTCGGCAAGGCGCAGACCGAAACCGACGTCACGCTGCCGCCCGGCCAGCACACGCTCACACTCCAGCTCGGCGACGGCGCACACCGCTCGTACGGTCCCGAATTGAGCTCGACGATCACCGTCAACGTGAAGTAACCGCCATTGCGCGGCGCGCGCGATGCGCGCCGCTTCGCCGCGGCGTGCTCCGCCGCGGCACTCGTCCATCCGGCCATACGGTCGGCGACGCGCGCCACCGGTACAATGGGCGCTTCCGATTTCTCTTCGCCGTTTCCCCATGTCGCTTTATTCCATTACCGGCGCGCAACTCGCGTTCGGTCACGTCGCGTTGCTCGATCACGCGGATTTCTCGCTGGAAGCCGGCGAGCGCGTCGGTCTGATCGGCCGCAACGGCGCGGGCAAGTCGTCGCTGCTGAAGATCGTCGCGGGGCTCGCGAAGCCCGACGACGGCCTCGTCACGCGGCAGCAGGAACTCGTGACGGTCTACGTGCCGCAGGAGCCGGAGTTCGAGCCCGGTGCGACGGTGTTCGACGCGGTCGCGTCGGGGCTCACGCACACGCGCGAACTGCTCGACGAATACGACGCGATCGCGCATCGCCTTGCCGAGACGCCGGAAGGCGCCGAGCACGATGCGCTGCTCGCGCGGATGAACGCGCTGCAGTCGTCGCTCGATGCGCACGACGCGTGGAACTGGCGCACGCGCGTGTCGATGACGCTCGCGCAGATCGGGCTGCAGGACGGCGACGCGCGCGTCGAGGCGCTGTCGGGCGGCATGCAGAAGCGCGTCGCGCTCGCGCGTGCGCTGGTGCTGCAGCCGGACGTGCTGCTGCTCGACGAACCGACGAACCACCTCGACTTCGACGGTATCCGTTGGCTCGAAGAACTGCTGGTCGCGCAGCGCGCGGGCCTGCTGTTCATCACGCACGATCGCGCGTTCCTCGATCGCGTCGCAACGCGCATCGTCGAACTCGATCGCGGCCGCTTGCTGTCGTATCCGGGCAATTTCTCCGCTTACCAGACGCGCAAGGCGCAGCAGCTCGAAGTGGAGCGCGTCGAGAACGAGAAATTCGACAAGCTGCTCGCGCAGGAAGAAGTGTGGATCCGCAAGGGCGTCGAGGCGCGTCGCACGCGCAGCGTCGGCCGCATCGCGCGGCTCGAGCAGATGCGCCGCGAGCGTGCGGAGCGCCGCAACGCGCAGGGCAACGTGAAGCTCGACGTCGCGCAGGGCGAGAAGTCCGGCAAGATCGTCGCGGAACTGACCGACGTGACGAAGCGCTACGGCGGCCGCACGATCGTCGACCGCTTCACGGCGACGGTGATGCGCGGCGACAAGATCGGCTTCGTCGGCCCCAACGGTGCGGGGAAAACCACGCTGCTCAAGCTGATCCTCGGCGAACTGAAGCCGGACGAAGGCACGGTGCGCACGGGCACGAACCTGCAGGTCGCGTATTTCGACCAGATGCGCGCGCAGCTCGATCAGGAAAAGAGCCTCGCGGATACGATCAGCCCCGGCAGCGAGTGGGTCGAAATCGGCGGCGTGCGCAAGCACGTGATGAGCTATCTCGGCGACTTCCTGTTCGCGCCGGAGCGCGCGCGCTCGCCGGTCAAGTCGCTGTCGGGCGGCGAGCGCAACCGCCTGCTGCTCGCGCGCCTGTTCGCGCGTCCGGCCAACGTGCTGGTGCTCGACGAACCGACCAACGACCTCGACATCCCGACGCTCGAACTGCTCGAAGAACTGCTGACGGATTACGACGGCACCGTGCTGCTCGTCAGCCACGATCGCGCGTTTCTCGACAACGTCGTGACGTCGGTGATCGCATCCGAAGGCGACGGCAAGTGGCGCGAGTACGTCGGCGGCTTCACCGACTGGCAGATCCAGAGCGAGCGCGCCGGGCAGCTCGCGCAGCAGGAAGCCGCGAAGCGCGCGGTCAAGGAAGCGGCGCCGGTCAAGGACGAGCCGGCGAAAAGCGCGGCGGGCCGCAACGCACAGCGCACGGTGAAGCTGTCGTTCAACGAGCAGCGCGAACTCGATGCGCTGCCGGAGAAGATCGCCGCACTCGAGGCCGAGCAAAAGACGATCGGCGCGCAGCTCGAGGACGGTTCGATCTTCGCGAAGGACCCGCAGGAAGGCGCGCGCCTCACCGAGCGGTTCGCGGCGATCGACGACGAACTGCTCGCGGCGCTCGAACGCTGGGAAACGCTCGAAGCGAAACGCAAGCCGGTATGACGCGCGGTGCGCGTCGGCAGCCTGCGGCTCGCGCGCGCGGCCGGCGTGCCGGCGCCACGCGCGCCTTGTCGCGACGGCGCGCGACGCGGAACCAGTAAAATACCGCGCGTCCCGGGCCGCGCCGCGCATGCGGCGCGCCCGCTTTCGGAGCAGTCCAAGCACACCGTTGTTTCGATTCGCTTTTTTACGGAACTCAACGTTTTGTCCACGACGTTATCCACACGAGATGTGGACAACGCCCGGACGCATGACGATATTCAGCGCCTATGTCAACGAAGAAGCCCAGCGCGGCCTATAGCGAAGCATCGATCAAGGTGCTCAAGGGTCTCGAGCCGGTCAAGCAGCGGCCCGGCATGTATACCCGCACCGAGAATCCGCTGCACATCATCCAGGAAGTCATCGACAACGCGTCCGACGAGGCGCTCGGCGGTTACGGCAAGCAGATCACGGTCACGCTGCACGCGGACCAGTCGGTCTCCGTCGAGGACGACGGCCGCGGCATTCCGTTCGGCCTGCATCCCGACGAAGGCGTGCCGGTCGTCGAAATCGTGTTCACGCGCCTGCATGCGGGCGGCAAGTTCGACAAGGCGGCGGGCGGCGCATACACGTTCTCGGGCGGCTTGCATGGCGTCGGCGTGTCGGTGACGAACGCGCTCGCGACGCGGCTCGACGTGACCGTCTGGCGCGACGGCAAGATCGCGGAGCTCGGTTTCGCCGACGGCGACGTCGTCAAGCCGCTGTCCACGCAGCCGGCCGGCCGCGGCGAGAAGAAGTCGGGCACGCGCGTGCGCGTATGGCCGAATCCGAAGTACTTCGACTCGGCAAACCTGCCGCTCGGCGAACTGCAGCGCCTGCTGCGCTCGAAAGCCGTGCTGCTGCCGGGCGTCGAGGTCGTGCTCGTCAACGAGAAGAGCGGCGAGCGCCAGAGCTGGAAATACGAGGACGGCCTGCGCGGCTATCTGCTCGACGAGATGAACGGCAGCGAACTGCTGATTCCGCTGTTCGAGGGCGAACGCTTCGCCGATTCGCGTTCGGGCGACGACACGTTCGCCGAAGGCGAGGGCGCGTCGTGGGTCGTCGCCTGGAGCGAGGAAGGCTCGCTGGTGCGCGAGTCGTACGTCAACCTGATCCCGACGCCGGCCGGCGGCACGCATGAATCCGGCCTGCGCGACGGTCTCTATCAGGCGGTGAAGAGCTTCGTCGAACTGCACAACCTGCAGCCGAAGGGCGTGAAGCTGCTCGCCGAAGACGTGTTCGCGCGCGTGTCGTTCGTGCTGTCCGCGAAGGTGCTCGATCCGCAGTTCCAAGGGCAGATCAAGGAACGGCTGAACAGCCGCGACGCGGTGAAGCTCGTGTCGTCGTTCTCGCGTCCGGCGCTCGAGCTGTGGCTGAACCAGCACGTCGAGCATGGCAAGAAGCTCGCGGAGCTCGTGATCAAGCAGGCGCAGGCGCGCACGCGCGCGGGCCAGAAGGTCGAGAAGCGCAAGAGCTCGGGCGTCGCGGTGCTGCCGGGCAAGCTGACCGACTGCGAGACGGAAGACATCGCGCGCAACGAGCTGTTCCTCGTCGAAGGCGACTCGGCGGGCGGTTCCGCGAAGATGGGCCGCGACAAGGAATACCAGGCGATCCTGCCGCTGCGCGGCAAGGTGCTGAACACGTGGGAAACCG
Source organism: Burkholderia multivorans ATCC BAA-247 (assembly GCF_000959525.1). NCBI lineage: Bacteria > Pseudomonadati > Pseudomonadota > Betaproteobacteria > Burkholderiales > Burkholderiaceae > Burkholderia > Burkholderia multivorans. The sequence goes on along the minus strand of NZ_CP009832.1, from coordinate 2,652,426 downwards.
AGCGCGACCGTCTGTTCGCGAACAACGAAGTGCACGACATTTCGGTCGCGATCGGCGTCGATCCGCACGGCCCGGACGACAGCGTCGATCTGTCGAACCTGCGCTACGGCAAGATCTGCATCCTGTCGGACGCGGACGTCGACGGCTCGCACATCCAGGTGCTGCTGCTCACGCTGTTCTTCAAGCATTTCCCGCAGCTGATCGAGCGCGGCCACGTGTATGTGGCGCGGCCGCCGCTGTTCCGCGTCGACGCGCCGGCGCGCGGCAAGAAGCCCGCGCAGAAGCTCTACGCGCTCGACGAAGGCGAACTGGAGGCGATCCTCGACAAGCTGCGCAAGGACGGCGTGCGCGAAACGCAATGGAGCATCAGCCGCTTCAAGGGTCTCGGCGAAATGAGCGCGGAGCAGCTGTGGGACACGACGATGAACCCCGATACGCGCCGCCTGATGCCGGTGAAGCTCGGCGAGCTCGACTACGAGACGACCGTCGCGCGGATGACGATGCTGATGGGCAAGGGCGAGGCGGCCGCACGGCGCGGCTGGCTCGAGGAAAAGGGCAACGACGTCGAAGCGGATATCTAAGCGCCCCGAGCGCGGCCGCGCATGATGCGCGGCGCGCCCTCACGCCACTTACGAATACGGAATTCAGATGGACGACAACACCTCCGATCTCTTTGCCGGGTCCGACTCGCCCGAGGCCGATGCGCTGACGCTCGGCAATTACGCGGAGCAGGCGTATCTCAGCTATGCGGTCAGCGTCGTGAAGAGCCGCGCGCTGCCCGACGTCTGCGACGGCCAGAAGCCGGTGCAGCGCCGCATTCTCTATGCGATGAACGAAATGGGCCTCGGCCCGGACGCGAAGCCGGTGAAATCGGCGCGCGTGGTCGGCGACGTGCTCGGCAAGTACCACCCGCACGGCGATCAGTCGGCGTACGACGCGCTCGTACGTCTCGCGCAGGACTTCTCGCTGCGCTACCCGCTGATCGACGGTCAGGGCAACTTCGGCTCGCGCGACGGCGACGGGGCGGCGGCGATGCGCTACACCGAAGCGCGGCTCACGCCGATCTCGAAGCTGCTGCTCGACGAGATCGACCAGGGCACGGTCGACTTCATGCCGAACTACGACGGTTCGTTCGAGGAGCCGAAGACGCTGCCGAGCCGCATGCCGTTCGTGCTGCTGAACGGCGCGTCGGGCATCGCGGTCGGTCTCGCGACCGAAATTCCGTCGCACAACCTGCGCGAGGTCGCGGCCGCCGCGGTCGCGCTGATCCGCAACCCGAAGCTCACGCACGAAGAACTCATGACGCTGATCCCGGGCCCCGATTTCCCGGGCGGCGGGCAGATCATTTCGAGCGACGCCGAAATCGCGTCGGCCTACGAGACGGGCCGCGGCAGCCTGAAGGTGCGCGCGCGCTGGAAGATCGAGGATCTCGCGCGCGGCCAGTGGCAGCTCGTCGTCACCGAGCTGCCGCCGAACACGTCGTGCCAGAAGGTGCTCGAGGAAATCGAGGAGCTGACGAACCCGAAGCTCAAGCTCGGCAAGAAGACGCTGACGCCCGAGCAGCTGAACACGAAGAAGGCGATGCTCGATCTGCTCGACGCGGTACGCGACGAATCGGGCAAGGAAGCGGCGGTGCGGCTCGTGTTCGAGCCGAAGTCGCGCACGATCGACCAGACGGAATTCGTCAACTCGCTGCTCGCGCATACGAGCCTCGAATCGAACGCGACGCTGAACCTCGTGATGATCGGCGCCGACGGCCGGCCGGGCCAGAAGGGGCTGCTGACTATCCTCGACGAATGGGTGAAGTTCCGCCAGATGACGATGACGCGCCGCTGCCGCCATCGTCTCGGCAAGGTCGACGATCGCATCCACATCCTCGAAGGGCGGATGATCGTCTTCCTGAATCTCGACGAGGTGATCCGCATCATCCGCGAGTCGGACGAGCCGAAGGCCGCGCTGATGAGTGCATTCGGACTCACGGACCGTCAGGCCGAGGACATCCTCGAAATCCGGCTGCGTCAGCTCGCGCGGCTCGAGAAGATCAAGATCGAGAAGGAGCTCGAATCGCTGCGCGACGAGAAGGCGAAGCTGGAAGAACTGCTCGCGAACGACAGCGCGATGAAGCGGCTGATGATCAAGGAGATCGAGGCCGACGCGAAGCAGTACGGCGACGATCGCCGCACGCTGATCCAGCAGGAGAAGCGCGCGACGTTCGAGGCGAAGGTCGTCGACGAACCGGTGACGGTCGTCGTGTCGCAGAAGGGCTGGGTGCGCGCACTGAAGGGCCACGGGCTCGATCCGGCGGGCTTCTCGTTCAAGGCCGGCGACAGCCTGTATGCGGCGTTCCAGTGCCGCACGCCGGATCGGCTGATCGCGTGGGGCAGCAGCGGCCGCGTGTACTCGGTCGACGTGTCGGTGCTGCCGGGCGGCCGCGGCGACGGCGTGCCGGTCACGTCGCTGATCGAGCTCGAATCGGGCTCGCATCTGATGCATTACTACGCGGCGTCGGCCGACCAGCCGCTGCTGCTCGCCTCGAGCAACGGCTTCGGCTTCATCGCGAAGGTCGGCGACATGGTGAGCCGCGTGAAGGCCGGCAAGTCGTTCATGACGATCGATCCGGGCGCGGTGCCGCTCGCGCCGATGCCGGTGCTGCCGAACGCGACGCAGGTCGCGTGTCTGTCGAGCGGCGGGCGGCTGCTGGTGTTCGGCATCGACGAGATGAAGACGCTGTCGGGCGGTGGACGCGGCGTGACGCTGATGGCGCTCGACGACAAGGAAACCCTCGTGCAGGCGCTCGCGATCGATCCGGCCGGCGTCGTGCTGATCGGCACGGGCCGTGGCGGCAAGGTGCAGGACGAGACGCTGTCGTATGCGGGTCTCGCGCCGCATATCGGCAAGCGCGCGCGCAAGGGGCGCGCACCCGACACGAAGCTGAAGGTCGTGACCGAGCTGCGTCCGCTGCTCGGCTGACAGGCCGCGCGCCCGGCGTCCCAAAGCCGCACGTTCCGCTTCGGCGGGCGTGCGGCTTTTTTGCTGGGCGCGGGTGCCGCGCCGCGCATCGTCGCGCGTAACATGCAAAATAGTGTGAAATCGGGTGCGGCGCCTGAACCGCGCGGCGGCGCGCCGGTCGAACGTCGCTTGATGCCGCGTGCGTCCCGCCGTACGGCGCACACCGGCTCGCGTTCCCACATTCAACCCGTCACAGGATCGTCGCCATGTCTCATGCCGTTACCGTCGCGCTGTTTCTTCATCTGCTGGCCGTCGCCGTGTGGGTGGGCGGGATGGTATTTGCGCATTTCTGCCTGCGGCCCGCGCTGTCGGATCTCGCGCCGCAGCTTCGGCTGCCGCTGATCGAAGGCGTGTTCGGCCGCTTTTTCAACTGGGTCGCGGGCGCGGTGATCGTGATCCTGCTGTCCGGCGGCTTCCTGTTGATGCAGTTCGGCGGCGCGCATGCGACCTGGCCGCTGCACGCGATGGCGGGCCTCGGCGTCGTGATGATGCTGATCTTCGGCCATATCCGCTTCGCGCTGTTTCCGCGCATCCGCCGCGCGGTGCAGGCGCAGAACTGGCCGGACGGCGCGCGCGCGGTCAACGGCGTGCGCCTGCTCGTCATCGTCAATCTCGTGCTCGGCGTCGTGACGATCGGCGCCGCCGTGCTGTCGCGCGGCTTCTGAACGCCTCTCGCGCAGGCCGGCCTCGCGCGACGCCGCGTTATGCGGCGAGCATCGCGTCGAGCAGCCACGAGCCGGCCGGCCCGAGCGGCCGGTTGCGCGACCACACCGCATCGACGCGCACGCGCCGCGGCCAGCCGCGCGCACGCAGTTCGCACAGCCGGTCGCGCGCGAAATGCTCGACCATCCAGCGCGGCAGTTCGGCCCAGCCGAATCCCAGCACCGCCATTTCCAGCAGCATCAGATAGCTCGGCGCGAGCCAGCGCTGCGTGCCGACGACGATCCGGTGATCGCTGCTGCGACCTTCGGGCATCACGTACGTATTGAGCCGCAGCTCGCGTGCATCGCGTAGCGCCGCATGCGGCACTTCGGCATCGCGGTAGTCGGCGAGCGGATGCGTGCGGCCGACGAACAGTCCGATTTCCGATTCCTCCGCCACCGTTGCCGCGCCGATGTCGGGCGGGTAGCTCGCGCGCGCGGCCATCAGCCCGAGTTGCGCGCGCCCTTGCTGAATCAGGTCCAGCACGTCGTCGTGCTCGGCGATCTGGCATTCGAGTTCGAGCGCCGGAAACCGCTGTTCGAGCGCGGTGAGTGTTTCTTCGTAGCGCTTCGACTGATACGTGTCGGAGACGACGAGCGTCAGCCGCGCTTCCTCTCCGCGCGCGAGCCGCGCGGCGACGCGATCGATCGCGGCGCCGGCCTCGAGTGTGCGCTGCACGTGCGGCAGCAGCGCGCGGCCGGCGTCGGTCAGCGTCGGCGAGCGCGTCGAGCGGTCGAACAGCTGCACGCCGAGATCGATCTCGAGGTTGGCGATCGCCTCGGACACCGTCGACTGCCGCTTGCCGAGCTTCTTCGCGGCGGCCGTGAACGAGCCGAGCTGCGCCGCTTCGGCGAACGCGACGAGGGCTTCGGGCGGATGGCGCATCGGGTTGTCCTGTCGTTGATATATCGGTAAAACCGATGATAACAAACTGGATGTATCCGTATCGACCGATCAAAATGCACCCCATCGACGAAACACACTCAGAGGGAGCGAATCATGAAACAAACGAACAAGACGGTGATGGAGCGGCTCGTCCACGCGCTGACGTTCGAGCTCGTCGCGATCGCGCTGTGCGCGCCGATCGGCGCGTGGCTGCTCGACATGCCGGTTGCGCACGTCGGCGTGCTGACCGTGATGGTGTCGTTGGTCGCGATGGCGTGGAACATGATCTTCAACACGCTGTTCGACCGCTTCGAGCGCCGCGCGGGGCTATCGCGCACGATCGGCGTGCGTATCGCGCATGCGGTCGGTTTCGAGGCGGGCCTGGTCGCGATGGTGGTGCCGCTCGCCGCGTGGTGGCTCAACGTGAGCCTGATCGAGGCGTTGCTGCTGGACCTCGGCATCGTACTGTTCTTCCTGCCGTACACGTTCTGCTTCAATCTCGCGTACGACGCGCTGCGCGCACGCTGGATCGCGCGCCGCGTCGCGGTGCAGGCAGGCTGATCGGCGAAGCGACGGGCGCGGCCGCCTACGTGCGGCGGCGCCCGTCGTTCAATGTGCGGCGAGCAGCCAGGCGCCGCAGGCCATTGCGACCGCGCCGTACACCGCATACACGGGCACCTTGAAGCGCGCGAAGCAGAGCGCGGCGAACGCGCCGGTCAGCCAGTAGGCCGGGTTGGCCGGCTCACGATGCAGGATCTTCACGACCGCGACGACGAGAAAGCCCGTCGTCGCCGCGCGCAGCAGCCGCATGCCGTGCTCGAAGCGCGAATGGCGGCGCAGCCGCTGCAGATGGCGTTGCGCGAACACGACCAGGCAGCCGGACGGAATGAACAGCGCCGCGGTCGCGAGCAGTGCGCCGACCCAGCCGTCGGTCAGATAGCCGAGAAACGGCACGACGTTCAGCAGCGGCCCGGGCGATACGGGCGACAGCGCGAACGCGAGCGTGAAGTCGTGTTCCGAGATGCCGGTCGCCGGCGTGACGAACAGCGTCTTCAGCACCGGCAGCGCGGAAAAGCCGCCGCCGAACAGCGTCATCCCGGCGCCGGCGAGGCGCGGCCAGAGCAGCGTCGCCTGGTAATGGCCGGGCAGCGGCAGCGCGAACAGCGCGACGAGGATCGCGAGCAGCACGAGCAGGTTGCGGTCGCGTCGCGACAACGCGAAGCCGACCGCGTCCTCCTGCTGCGGCCCACTCAACCAACCGGCGGCAAACGCCGCGAAAAGAATCCCGACGAAAGCGGCCGGACTATGCGCGAACGCAAGCAGAATCGTCGACAGCGCGGCGATCGCCTGCTCGCGCCGCGTGCGCGCGAGCGTACGCAGCTGCTTGACCCACGTGACGCCGATCAGCGCGGCGAGCACCATCCCGAAATGATTGAGCAGCATCGGCGCGGCGAGCGAGCGGACGAGCGGCGTGCGGTAGAACACCGCGAACAGCGTCATCAGCGCGAAGAACGGCAGCACGCTCGCGATGCCGGCAATCCATGCGCCGGCGCGGCCATGCAGCGTCTGGCCGACCTGCACCGCGACGTTGCAGCCGACGGGGCCCGGCACGAGCCAGGCGAGCGACACGAGATCGGCGAACGTCTGCGCGTCGATGCGCTGCACGCGATGCACGTAGTGGCGTTCGAGCTGCGCCATCATCGACAGGCCGCCCCACGACACCGCGGAAATGCCAAGCACGACCTTGAACAAGGTCAACAGCGATGCGCGGTCGATGCGCTCGGGCGTTTCGATTTCGACGGTGGTCGTCATGGTTGTAGTCGGCCGGCAGGCCGGATCTCTCGCGCGTGTCAGGTGCCGGCGGCCCGCCGGCACGAAAGGCCTTCCGATTGTCCGCCGCGGATCGTGACACTTCCATGCGCGAAAACGCTAGTAAACGAAAGGCGCAATTGGCGCGGAAATTGAACCAATCGATGCGGCCGCATCGGTCGGCGTGCCGGCGCACGGGGAGGGAAGAGCGCGGCGGCTTGTGCGATCAGGCACTCGTGCCGCCGGCCGCGCGGTGCGGTACGACGTTCGGATGGTCGCCGCGCACGCCGAAGCGCGCGATCAGCGCGGGGATCGCGTCGGCCGGCACCGGCCGCGAGAACAGGAAGCCCTGTGCCTCGATCTCGCCGAGCGCGGACAGCCACGCGATCTGCTCGTCGGTCTCGGTGCCTTCGACGACGACGGTCAGCCCGAGCGAACGCGCGAGATGCACGATCGACGCGACCATCACGCACACGCTGCGATCGTGCGGAATCGCCTGCACGAACGAGCGGTCGACCTTCAGCGTGTCGACCGAGAAGCGATGCAGGTACGACAGCGACGAATAGCCGGTGCCGAAGTCGTCGAGCGCGATCCGGATGCCGAGCTTCTTCAGCGCGACGATCTTCTCGGACACGAGCTCCGGATATTCCATCATCGCGGTCTCGGTGATCTCGATCTCGAGGCGGTTCGCGTCGATGCCGGTTTCGCGCAGCGCGCCCGAGATCGTCTCGATCAGGTCGCCGCGCCAGAACTGCACGGGCGAGATATTGACGGCGAGCGTCAGCGTGTCGTGGCCTTCCTCGCGCCAGCGCGCAATCTGCCGGCACGCGGTGCGGATCACGAAATCGCCGATCGGCACGATCAGCCCGGTCGATTCGGCAATCGAAATGAACTCGTTCGCGGAGATGATCCCGTGCTCGGGGTGATCCCAGCGCGCGAGCGCCTCGAAGCCCGTGATCGTGCGGTGCGCGAGATCGATTTTCGGCTGGTACGCGAGGAACAGCTGCCCTTCGGCGAGCGCGACGCGCAGCTGCTGCTCCCAGCGCATCAGGTGATCGGCACGGTGCGACAGATGCGGCGCATAGAACTGGTAGCAGTTCTTGCCCGCGTCCTTCGCGCTGTACATCGCGAGGTCGGCCTTCTTCAGCAGGTCGATCTCGCTTTCGTTCGCGACCGTGTGCAGCGCGATGCCGATGCTGGCGTGCAGCACGAACGAGCTGCCGCGCACGTCGAACGGCTCGGCGAACATCCGGATGATCGCCTCGGCAAGCCGTACCGCGCGCCGTTCGACGTCGTCGCCCTTCATCACGACGACGAACTCGTCGCCGCCGATGCGCGCGAGCGTGCCTTCGTCGCCCACGGCATCCGACAGGCGCGATGCCGTCATCTGCAGCACGATGTCGCCGGCGTTGTGGCCGAGCGTGTCATTGACGGTCTTGAAGTTGTCGAGATCGATGAACAGCAGCCCGAGCCGCGACAGGCTCGACGGCATCGACACGTCGTTGCGCAGCCCGCGCAGCGTCGCGTAGCGGTTCGCGAGGCCCGTCAGCAGGTCGTATTCGGCGAGCTGCGTCATCTCGCGCTCGCGGCCGAGCAGCTTGCCGATCAGGCCCGTGGCAACGCCGAAGAACGCGAGCATCGCGAGCGTGATGAAGCTCGTCATCAGCAGATAGACGTTGCGCGTGTGGTAGTAGTCCGCGAACTCTTCGGCCTGCGACAGCCCGACCATCACCGCGAGCGGATAGCCGTCGAGGTGACGGTACGACACGATGCGCGTGACGCCGTCGATCGGATCGGCGATCGTCCCCGTCACGCGCTCGGCGATCGGATAGACGCCCGATGCGGAGAACGCGCCGGGCGCATTGCTGACCGAACCGGTGCGGCGCGCGAGCACGGCGCCGGTGTCGGAGACGACCGCGATCACGCCTTCCTTGCCGATCGCCGCGTTGTTGTAGAAGTCGTTCGTGAAGTAGCTCGGGTCTTCCGATACGACGACGATGCCGGCGAAACTGCCGTCCGGATTGTTCAGCCGCCGCGTCATCTGCAGCGTCCAGTGGCCCGATACGCGGCCGAGCACGGGCTTGCTGATGTAGAGGCGGTCGTCGTTGTGCGCGAGATGCACCTGGAAGTGCTCGCGATCGGACAGGTTGATCGCTTGCGGGCGCGTCTCGGCCGTATTCGCGAACAGCATGCCCTTCGCGTTGACGAGCGAGACCTGGATCAGCGTGTCGCTCGGCACGACGCCTTTCTCGACCGCGCTCGCGAGATTGAAGTGCGCGGGCGACTTCTCGAACTCGAACTTGACGAAGCGCGTGATCTGGTCGACCTGGTGGATCGCCTTGACCGTGTGCTGTTCGAGCGCGGACGACAGGATCGCCGCCGATGCGGCCGCCTCCTTGTACGCGCTGTCCTTCTCGACCGACAGCCGCGCGATGATCACGGCCCACAGCAGCGCCAGCGCGAGCATCCCGAGCAGCGGGATCGCGAATAGCGCCCGGCGCCTCGACTTGCGCGGCGTGCGCAGCCGCGGCGGCGGCGGGTGGGATGACCGGGCGAAGCTCATCGAAGGGCGGCGTCCTGCTCTCGCGTACGCCATCGTCGGGGGATGGCCGGCTGGTGGGATCGCAGCGGCGTCCGCCGGTTCGCGGCGAGCGAATACCGGGCAAACGTCCGAAGCAACGGATTAGGCCCGATATTACTGGCTGGTGCGGTTTTGCGATAGCGGGGGGGAAGGGCGCCGCGGACGGGCGCCCTCGGGACGGGAAACCGTCAGGCGGGAAGACGGAACGTGCCGTCGACGACGGTGATCGTGCTGCCGCCGATCCACGTCGTGCCGTCGGCGTCGTAGTGGACCGATACGCGGCCGTCGCGGCCGATCGCGGTGCCCTGGCGGGCCGTATAGGACGGGCCCGGGCGCCGTTGCTGGCGCGCGAGCAACCCGGCCAGCGCGGCGTTCGCGCTGCCGGTGACCGGATCTTCCCCGAGGCCGAAGCTGCCGCCCGTCATCAGGCAGCGGATTTCGAACGTCGCGGGGCCGCCGGCCGCATGCGGCGCATAGGCGGCGAGCCCGTGCGTGCCGTAGCGATGCGTGATCGCTTCGAGCGCGGCCGGATCGGGCGCGAGGCCGATGCACGCGTCGGCCGACGTCAGGCGCACGACGAGCCAGGGCGCGCCGTTGTCGACCGCGCACGGTTCGGCATCCGGATCGATCGCGTCGGAGCGCAGCGCGGCGGCGAGCGCCGCGTAATCCGAACGATCGACCGGCGTGAAGCGCGCCGGCGGCGCGGCGAATGCCCAGCCGTCGCCCTGTTCGCGTAGCACGACGCGGCCCACGCCGCATTGCTGAACGAGCCGGCCCGCCGTGCGCGGCCGCGCGCCGCTCGCGAGGAACGCGTGCGCGGTGCCGAGCGTCGGGTGGCCGGCGAACGGCAGCTCGCCGGCCGGCGTGAAGATCCGCACGCGATAGTCGGCGCCCGGATCGCTCGGCGCGCAGACGAACGTCGTTTCCGACAGGTTCGTCCAGCGGGCGATCGCGAGCATCGCGTCGTCGTCGAGCGAATCGGCGTCGAATACGACCGCCAGCGGATTGCCCTTGAACGGCACCGACGTGAACACGTCGACCTGCGCGAAGCGAACGAGGCGGCCGGACATCGGCGTATTACGCGACTTCGGCGATCAGTTCGATCTCGACGCAGGCGCCGAGCGGAATCTGCGCGACGCCGAACGCCGAGCGTGCATGCTTGCCCGCATCGCCGAACACTTCCGCGATCAGTTCCGATGCGCCGTTCGTCACGATGTGCTGCTCGGTGAAGTCGAGCGTCGAGTTCACGAGGCTCATCAGCTTCACGATGCGCGTGACCTTGTTCAGGTCGCCGGTGTGCGCGTGCAGCGTCGCGAGCAGGTCGATCGCGATCGCGCGCGCGGCCGCCTTGCCGTCTTCGGTCGTCAGATCGGCGCCGAGCTTGCCGGCCCATACCTTGCCGTCCTTCTTCGCGATGTGGCCCGACAGGTAGACCGTGTTGCCGCTTTGCGCGCTCATCACGTAGGCGGCAGCCGGTGCGCCGGCGCTCGGCAGTTCGATGCCCAGCGATTTCAGTTTGTCGTAGACGTTAGCCATGCGTTCGTTCCTCGTAGTGAGTCTTGACAGGAAAAAAGGGCGGATCAGAGGCGCTCGCGGATCAGCTTGCCGAGCCGCGCGACGCCTTCCTCGATCTTCTCGGGCGGCACCGTCACGAACGACAGGCGCAGCGTATTTTGCTGCGCGTCGTTCGCGAAGAACGGCGCGCCCGGCACGAAGGCGACGTGATTCTCGACCGCCGTCGCGAGCAGCGCCATGCTGTCGATCTGCTTCGGCAGGTTCACCCAGACGAACATCCCGCCTTCCGGGCGGTTCCACGTGACGCCTTCCGGCATGTGACGCGCGAGCGCGCCGAGCATCGCTTCGCACTGCGCGCCGTACAGCTGGCGGATCGTCGGGATGTGCTCGTCGAGGAAGCCGTCCTTGATCACCTCGTGTGCGATGCGCTGCGTGAGCGTCGGCGTGTGCAGGTCGGTGGCCTGCTTCGCCTGCACGAGCTTGAAGTGCAGTTCCTCGGGCGCAATGATGTAGCCGATCCGCAGGCCAGGCGCGAGCACCTTCGAGAACGTGCCGAGGTGCACGATGTGGTCGGGCGCCATCGACAGCATCGTCGGCAGCGGCTCGCCCTGATAGTTCAGCGCGCCGTACGGATCGTCTTCGAGCACCGGGAACGGGCTCGTCTGCGCGAATGCGGCCAGCGCGCGGCGGCGCTCGACCGGCAGGCGGCGGCCCGTCGGATTCTGGAAGTTCGGCTGCGCGTACAGCAGGCGCGCGCCCTGCGTGAGCGCGGGCGTCAGGCCGTCGGGCAGCAGGCCCTGTTCGTCGGTCGGCACCTGCACGTAGCGCGGCTCGTACAGCGAGAACGACTGCAGCGCGCCGAGGTAGGTCGGCGTTTCGACGAGGATCGGGCTGCCCGGATCGACGAGCGCCTTGCCGAGCAGGTCGAGCGCCTGCTGCGAGCCGGTCGTGACCAGCACTTGCGACACGCGCACGCGATAGCGCTCGGCGATCCACTCGCGCAGCGGCAGATAGCCTTCGGTCGCGCTGTACTGCAGCGCCGCGGCCGGCGCGTCGCGCAGCACGCGGTCGGCGGCCGCGCGCATGCGCTCGGCCGGGAACGTCGCGGGCGCGGGCAGGCCGCCGGCGAACGAGATGACCTCGGGGCGTTCCGTGACCTTCAGGATCTCGCGGATCGCCGAGCTCGTCAGCTTGCGGGCGCGTTCGGAAAGCTGCCAGTGCGGCGGGTGCAGGTCGCTCGGATTCATAGTCTCCTCGTTCGGATATCGTGGTCAGTCAAGAAAGGTCGATCGGGCCGATCGCGTCGACGCAGCCGGGTGAGCATGCGCGAGCGCGTGCGTGCCGTCGCGGCCGGGTGGGCAGAACCGTTCAGGCAAAGCGGACATTATGGCGTACCTCATCAGCCGGCGCGAGCGGGACGCGGCGCCGTGGCGACCGCCGAGCGCCGGCCGAGCATCACGGTCGCGATCACGGCGGCGGCGAACAGCCACGTGGAGGGCGTGACCGTTTCGCCGAACAGCAGCGCGGAAAACGCGATCGTGAAGAAGATCTGCAGCAGTTGCACCTGGCCCACGCGCGCGGTGCCGCCGATCGCCAGCCCTGCATACCACGCGAAAAAGCCGATGAATTGCGAAAAGAGGGTCACGTAGCCGAACGCGAGCCACGTGCGCGGCGCGAGCGGGCCCGGATGGGCGGCGTGCTGCAGCCACGCGAGCCAGCCGACCGGCAGCACGAGGAACGGCGCGGACACGACGAGCGCCCAGCAGATCACCTGCCAGCCGCCGATCTGGCGCGCGAGGCGCGCGCCTTCCGCGTAGCCGAGCGCGCCGATGCCCACCGCGACGAGCATCAGCGCGTCGCCGGGCTGCACGGTGCCGCCGCCGTCGCGCAGCGCGAACGCGATCACGAGCGCGCTGCCCGTGACCGCGCTGACCCAGAACGCCTTCGACGGGCGTTCGTGCGACAGCCAGGCCGCATACAGCGCGACGAACAGCGGCTGCAGTCCGTTGACGACCGCGCCGTGCGACGCGGGCACGGTCTTCATCGCCCACGCGGAGAACACCGGATACGCGACGATCACGCCGGCCGACACGACGGCCAGGCTTTTCAGCTGCGTGCGCGTCGGCAGCGGCTCGCGGCGCCACCACAGCAGCAGGCCGGCCGGCACCGCGGCCGCGAGCGCGCGGCCGAGCCCGTTGAGCAGCGGATGGAGCTCGGCGACGACGATGCGCGTCATCGGCAGCGTCAGGCTGAAGATCATCACGCCGATCAGGCCGAGCAGCATGCCCCGGGTTTCGCGCGAATTCATGTCGAGGGTGTCTCCGTATCGTGGGGTTCGGGCACGCGGCGCGGCGTGCGTTCAGCGCAGCGCGCGCGGGCCGTGCGGCGTGTCGAATTCGGCGATCAGCGCGGGCGGGCCGTCGGCCGCTTCGAGGTCGAGCAGATGGGCGGCGCCGAGCCAGTCGAGCTGCTCGCCGATCAGGTCCGCACGCGGATGGCGGCCCTTGAGCGCCGTCAGCGCGACGCCGTCGTGCGGCAGCGAATCGGCCGGATGGCGCGGGCCGTCCCACTGGATCAGCGACGGCACGAGGCCGTCGCCGGCCTGCTGCCACGCGGGGAACGCGCCGTCGTCGGGCACCGTCAGGCCCCACGTCAGATCGCCGCGCTGCATCGCGACGACGGGCGGAATGCGGTCCGGGTACTGGCTTTGCCACAGCGCGAGCCGGCGCGGGCGCTCGACGCGCGCGACCCAATGCGCGAGGAACGGACCCTGCGCGACGCGTGCCTGCATTGCCGGATCGTCGAGCGCGAACAGCCGCGCGCGCCGCGGCGCGCCGCCCGTCGCGTCGTCGCGTGCGTCCGGATCGATCGCGATGACTTCGAGATACAGGCCGCCCCAGAGGCCGAACAGCGCATTATGAGTGCGCATCAGCGGATGGCGGCCACCGCCGGCCGGGGCGACGCCGAGCGCGTCGGCGACATGGCGCACGCCTTCGTCGAGCGTGCGCGCGGCAATCACGAGATGGTCGAGGGTCAGGGAGCGGGTAGGCATCGGCGTCGGTCGGGAAGCGGAACTGTCATGGCCAACCGGCCGCTCGCGAGCGGCCGCCGGTGCAGCCGCGCCGCTCGGTGGCGGCGCGCGGGCGCGCGGCGGCCGGTCGCGAACGGCCGGTTGTCGATCAACTGTAATCGTGCGCACCGGCACAGTAACGGTACAATCGGCGCGATACCCTTCGGTACAGTTGGAGCCGCCGCCCATGTCCTCCGTTCCGCTCGCACAGATTCCCGCCCCGCACGACACCGCCACGCTGACGCTCGTCGACCAGCTCGTCCAGTGGGCGCGCCGCCGCATCGACGAGCGCGTGTTCCGCCCCGGCATGCGCATGCCGTCGATCCGCAAGCTCGCGCTCGACAAGAGCGTGTCGCGCTTTACCGTCGTCGAAGCGTACGAGCGCCTCGTCGCGCAGGGCTATCTCGATTCGCGACGCGGCTCGGGCTTCTACGTGCGCGAGCGCACGGTCGGCCCGCAGCCCGTCGCCGACGGCGCGACGCGCGGCGCCGAAGCGACGCCCGTGCACAACACGATCGACGTCGTCTGGCTGCTGCGCAACATGCTGCATACGGTCAGCCCGGAAAAGGGGCCCGGTCTCGGCTACCTGCCGGGACGCTGGCTCGACGGCGAGCTGATCACCGGCGCGCTACGCGCGCTCGGGCGCCAGTCGGGCGCGCAGATGCTCGGCTTCGGTACCGCGCAGGGCTTCCTGCCGCTGCGTCAACAGCTGCAGACGCGGCTCGCGGAAGTCGAGATCGGCGCGACGCCCGAGCAGATCGTGATGGTCTCGGGCATCACGCAGGCGATCGACCTGATCGCGCGGATCTACGTGCGGCCCGGCGACGCGGTGATCGTCGGCGATCCCGCGTGGTTCCAGATGTTCGGCCGCTTTGCGTCGCAGGGCGCGCAGCTCGTCGGGATGCCCTATACGCCCGACGGTCCGGACCTCGACGCGCTCGAGACGCTCGTGCAGATGTGGCGCCCGAAGATGCTCGTGATCAATTCGGTGCTGCAGAACCCGACCGGCACGTCGCTGTCGGCCGCGCAGGCATTCCGGATCCTGAAACTCGCGGAGCAGTACGACTTCCTCGTCGTCGAGGACGACGTGTACGGCGACCTGTGCCCGCCGAGCTATCCGGCCACGCGGCTCGCGAGCCTCGATCAGTTGAAGCGCGTGATCTATCTCGGCAGCTATTCGAAGACGCTTGCCGCGAACCTGCGCGTCGGCTACGTCGCGTGCGCGCCGGAAATCGCGAAGGCGATCACCGATCAGAAGATGCTGGTCGGCATGACGACGCCCGAGCTGAACGAGCGCGTGCTGTACAAGATCCTGACCGAAGGCCACTACCGGCGGCACGTCGAGCGGCTGCGCGCGCGGCTCGACGGCGTGCGCGACAAGACCGCGCGGATGCTCGAGCGCACCGGCCTGAAGCTGTTCGCGATGCCGGCGGCCGGCATGTTCCTGTGGGCCGACACGGGTGTCGACTCGGACGCGCTCGCGGCCGCCGCGCACGAGGAAGGCTTTCTGCTGACGCCGGGCAGCCTGTTCTCGCCGCAGCAGTCGCCGTCGACGTGGACGCGCTTCAACGTCGCGAACTGCGGCGATCCGGCGCTGCCGGGGTTTCTCGCGCGCTATATCGAATCGGCGACGCGGCGCGCGTCGTGACGCGGCGGCCGTGCCGGCTCTTGAAATCGGCGCGGCCGTCCCCATCTGCGCGCGCAAACCGCTTGCGCCAGGCGGTTGTCCCTAGACGGGCCGGCCGGCATCGCGCGCCGGACGCCTGCGCCACACCACTCAAGTTCAAGTAAGAGGAAACAGCATCCATGGCACACGAAACGATGAGCTTTCAGGCAGAGGTCAAGCAGCTCCTCCACCTGATGATTCATTCGCTCTACAGCAACAAGGAAATCTTCCTGCGCGAACTGGTGTCGAACGCGTCCGACGCGGCCGACAAGCTGCGTTTCGAGGCGCTCGCGGACAACGCGCTCTACGAGGACGATCCGAACCTGCGCATCCGCATCGGCTACGACAAGGCTGCGCGCACGATCACGATCGACGACAACGGGATCGGGATGAGTCGCGACGAGGCGATCGCGAACCTCGGCACGATCGCACGCTCGGGCACGAAGGAATTCTTCTCGAAGCTGTCGGGCGACCAGCAGAAGGATGCGGCGCTGATCGGCCAGTTCGGCGTGGGCTTCTACTCGGGCTTCATCGTCGCGGACAAGATCACCGTCGAGACGCGCCGCGCGGGCCTGCCCGCGAGCGAAGGCGTGCGCTGGGAAAGCGCGGGCGAGGGCGATTTCACGATCGACGCGATCGAGCGCGCGCAGCGCGGCACGACGATCACGCTGCATCTGCGCGAAGGCGAGGACGAACTGCTGTCCTCGTACCGGCTGAAGTCGATCATCCAGAAGTATTCCGACCACATTGCGCTGCCGATCCTGATGAAGAAGGAGGAATGGGATCAGGAGAAGGGCGAGATGGTCGTCAAGGACGACGACGAGACCGTCAACCAGGCGAGCGCGCTGTGGACGCGGCCGAAAAGCGACATCGCCGACGAGCAGTACAAGCAGTTCTATCAGCACATCGCGCACGATCATCAGGATCCGCTCACGTGGACGCACAACCGCGTCGAAGGTCGCAGCGAATACACGCAGCTGCTGTACGTGCCGTCGCAGGCGCCGTTCGACCTGTGGAACCGCGACTATCGCGGCGGCCTGAAGCTGTACGTGAAGCGCGTGTTCATCATGGACGACGCCGAGCAGCTGCTGCCGCAATACCTGCGCTTCGTGAAGGGCGTCGTCGATTCGGCCGATCTGCCGCTGAACGTATCGCGTGAAATCCTGCAGGAGAGCCGCGACGTCAAGGCGATCCGCGAAGGCGTGACCAAGCGCGCGCTGTCGATGCTCGAAGAGCTCGCGAATGCGGAAGACGATGCCGGCAAGGAGAAGTACAAGACGTTCTGGCGCGCGTTCGGCCAGGTGCTGAAGGAAGGCGTCGGCGAGGATCACGCGAACCGCGAGCGCATCGCGAAGCTGCTGCGCTTCGCGTCGACGCACGGCGACACCGATGCGCAGGACGTGTCGCTCGCCGACTACGTCGCGCGCATGAAGCCGGAGCAGACGAAGATCTACTACGTGACGGCCGATACGTGGCAGGCCGCGAAGAACAGCCCGCATCTCGAGGTGTTCCGCAAGAAGGGCGTCGAGGTGCTGCTGCTGACCGATCGCGTCGACGAATGGATGCTGTCGTTCCTGCACGAGTTCGACGGCAAGCCGCTCGCGAGCGTCGCGCGCGGCGATCTCGATCTCGGCGCGCTGAACGACGAGGAGAAGAAGGCGCAGGAAGAGGCCGGCGAAGCGATCAAGCCGGTCGTCGAGAAGATGAAGGAAGCGCTCGGGGACAAGGTGAAGGACGTGCGCGTCACGTTCCGTCTGACCGATTCGCCGTCGTGCCTCGTCGCGGACGACAACGACATGAGCGGCTACCTGCAGCGGATGCTGAAGGCGGCCGGCCAGAAGGCGCCGTCGTTCCAGCCGATTCTCGAGATCAACCCCGAGCATGCGCTCGTGAAGCAGCTGAAGGCCGACAGCGCCGATTTCGGCGACTGGTGCCATCTGCTGTTCGATCAGGCGCTGCTTGCCGAAGGCGGGATGCTCGACGATCCGGCGAGCTTCGTGAAGCGGACCAACGCGCTGCTGCTGTCGCGCGCCGCGTGAGTGCGCGGATGCGATTCGACGGCGCGCTTGCGGGCTGGCGCGACACGCCGCGGCCCGGATGCACGCCGGACCAGCGCGACTGGCTCACGCGCGGCGGTTCGCTGACCGCGCACCTCGCGCGGCTCGGGCGCGTGAGCGTGCGTGTCACGCGCGAGGCCGTCGATCGACCGTGGTTCGACGAACACGCGGCGCTCGCCAGCGCGCCGCGTGCGCCGATGTGGGTGCGCGAGGTGATTCTGTCGGTCGACGGCACGCCGTATGTGGCCGCGCACAGCATCGCGCCGCTCGCCGCGAGCAAGGGCGTATGGCAGGCGATGCGGCGGCTACGCACGCGGCCGCTCGCCGAGCTGCTGTACAGCGATCCGCAGGTCGAGCGCTCGGCGCTGGTGAGCCGGCGCGTGATCGCCGGCCATCCGCTTTATGCGCTCGCAAGCCATGCGCTCGGCGGCGCGCGTGCGCCGCATGCGTTTGTGGCGCGACGGTCGGTGTTCCAGCGTCACGGCGCACCGTTGATGGTCACCGAGTGCATGCTGCCGGCGCTGTGGCGGCATCTCGATGCGCATGGCGATGGGCCGCGCACGGGTGGGCCCGATGTCGCAACGGGAGCGTCGATCGCGAAATGACCAAGCGTTGTTTTCCGCCAGTCGTTGATGCGAACACGCGCATCTTGATTCTCGGCAGCCTGCCGGGCGAGCGATCGTTGGCGCTTCGCCAGTACTACGGACATCCGCAAAACAAGTTCTGGTCGCTGGTCGGCGACGTGATAGAGCGCGATCTCGTCGGCATGAGCTATCCGGCGCGTCTCGATACGTTGCTCGAACATCGCATCGGATTGTGGGACGTCGTGGCCCAGGCGAGCCGTATCGGCAGCCTCGATAGCCGCATACGCGATCACGCGAGCAACGATTTGATCGCGCTGATCGAGACGCTGCCGAATCTGACGACCATCGCCTTTAACGGCGGAACGGCCGCCAAAATCGGCATGACGGCGCTCGGTGAAGAGGGCGCCCGGTATCGGCTGCTGCGCCTGCCGTCGAGCAGTCCCGCCTATGCTTCGATCTCGTATGCGGAAAAACTCGCCGCGTGGCGGCAGCTGCGGCCATTGAATTGAGCTGCCCGAACCTGCCGTGCCGTCAGGCAGCGAACACGACCTCGATGTGTCCTTCGGTTTCCGAATGACGGTCCGGTCCTACGACGATCTGTACATCGCGCCCGAGCTTGGCGAGACAGTCGAGCATCTTCGCTTCGCTTACACCGCGAAACTGCCCGCGCAGCATGTTCGATAGCTTCGGTTGCGTCATGCCGAGCAATCGTGCTGCGTGCTGCTGCGTCCATTTGCGAGTCTTGATGATCTCCGCGATCTTGGCGGCGAGTTGAGCCTTGACGCGCATTTCTTCGGCGTCGGGCGTGCCAAGATCCGCGTAGACGTTGCCGCTGCCCCGTTCGATTTCGATCATCACTTTTCTCCATTTGCGTGTGCTTCGGCTGCCCTCAGGCGCGCGCGAACCAGTTCGATGTCCGGCTTCGGCGTAGCGATACCGCGGCACGATTTCTTCTGGAAACAGTGCAGCACATAGACGGCGCCACCGAGTTTCACCGTATAGACCGCCCGGTACGTGCCGCTGTCCTCCGACTCCACGACCTCGAGTACGCCGGCCGATCCGAGACCCCTCAACGGCTTGGCCTGATCGTGCTTTCCTCCCGTCTGGGCCAGATACAGCGCATAGCCGAACGTGTCCTGTACCGCTTCGGGCATCGCTTTCAAGTGCTTGCGTGCCGAGCCGAGCCAGTAGAGCGGTTTGGTGTACGGAACCATCGATGAATTTATACCCATTTGTGTATATTTGCAACCGTGACGCGCAGAAAAACAGTTCGGTCGCGCGGGCCGAATGCGGTGGGTCACGCCGTATGCCGAACGATTCGGCACGGGCATTTTTGTCGTCGGCCAAGAGCCGGAACAAGTCGGCCGTTCGGCAGATGTCGATATGGGTTCGAGTGAGCGGCCGCGACGGTTTCAGGGACGATGAGACGCAGCGCGCTGAAAACGAGCGGCCTGCGACGGCCTGTAACCGGTTGAGTCGGGCGACGCGTTGTATTTGGTCAGGCCGCGCTTTCAGGCAGATTCAAGCCACGTTGA
This sequence comes from Burkholderia multivorans ATCC BAA-247, assembly GCF_000959525.1. NCBI lineage: Bacteria > Pseudomonadati > Pseudomonadota > Betaproteobacteria > Burkholderiales > Burkholderiaceae > Burkholderia > Burkholderia multivorans. Next base: position 2,633,013 of record NZ_CP009832.1, on the reverse strand, counting down.
ACGCCGGCGCGGGAAAGATCTGCCGGGCCAGGTCAACGCCGTGACGCGAACCATCGTTCGGGTTCCCAAACAGACAGGTTGAAATGGGTTGCAGTGCGCGGGAGAGAAGGGCGATGCCGAACGAGCGCCTCGGCGTGTCGGATTAACCGAAACCTCAATCCGTTCCGATTGCTGCGCGGCGCGTTGCTTGGACAGCTCGAATTGCGCGCGCCGGCGTACGACGCGTCACTTGTCGTTCCCCCATCGCCATTTCGGCTTTTCGCCTCTCGCGTAACAGACGATCGTGAGCGCGAGCACCAAGCCCACGACGCATGCTGCGAACGCGAACGGCGCCTGTGCCGGCGGGAAGCGGCGTGAACCCGCGACGAGGCCGAGCGTAAACAGCAACAGGACTACCCATCCCTGCCACGCGATGGGCAGCCCCCATCCCCATCCGTAGCGTTTCGCCGGGAACCAGATTTTCCTGTCGGTGGAGGTCATGTGCGCTCCGGGTCAGTGATAGCCGCTTTCTCGCCGGTGACGTATCGCAAGAATCGTCACGGTATGGCTGTCGTCGATGGATCGCCGGTGCGATGCATTGTCGACCACGATGCCCTCGCTCGCAAGTCGGCCGATCGGCGTGACGCAATCCGTTCGGCGCCGGCGATTGCCGCGCCAATGCTATCCTCTCGTCCGCCAAAACCAGCTTCATCGAGCGAGATTCATCCATGACCCGACTGATCAAGCGCGCATCCGCCGAGGCGCGCGCTTTCAAGCGCAACCAGCCGTCCGCCTACAACGGCTCCGAGAAACTGCAGCCGCCGCGCGTGAAGCGCCGCACCGACCTCGACGAGCACGACGACGTGCCCGTGCTCGACGCGCCGCGCAAGCCGCGCTTCGCACCGGTCACCTTCTCGGAGGAGCGCGGCGTGCGCTACCTGCATTTCGGTACCGAATGGGTACAGGGCGCAATGCGGATTTCGAAGCCGCTCGCGATCGAACTCGAATACGCGCAGCAGATGATGGCGTGGCTGCTGTTTCTCGAAACGCCGGAACGCATCGTGCAGCTCGGGCTCGGCACCGGCGCGCTGACGAAGTTCGCGCACCGCTTCCTGCCGCGCGCGAAGGTCGAGGCGGTCGAACTGAACCCGGCCGTGATCGTCGCCGCGCGCACGATGTTCGCGCTGCCGCCGGACGACGCCCGTCTTGTCGTGCACGAAGCGGACGCGTGGGATTTCGTCAACGATCCGGCGAATCGCGGCACGACGGGCGCGATCCAGATCGACCTGTACGATGCGACCGCGCGCGGCCCGGTGCTCGACAGCGTCGCGTTCTACCGCGCGGTGCGCGGCTGCCTGACCGATGCGGGGATCGCGACGATCAACCTGTTCGGCGATCACCCGAGCTTCGTGCGCAACATGAAGCACCTGAACGCCGCCTTCGATCACCGCGTGATCGCGCTGCCGGAAGTGCACGACGGCAACCGGATCGCGATCGCGTTCTCCGGCCCCGCGCTCGACGTGCCGTTCGCGCAGCTCGACGCGCGCGCGAAGCTGATCGAGGACACGCTGAAACTGCCCGCCCGCAAATGGGTGAAAGGTTTGAAAGAAGCGATCGGCGCACGCGGCGCGTCGTTCACGATCTGACGCCCATGCGCGGCCCGCATGCCGGTGCAACCGCGCGTCAGGGGGCGGATCACCTCGGGTTCGCCCCCGCTTGACCGGATGCTTGCGACTCCTATACTGGCGCGAAGCCAGGGGAGCCGCAGCTTACCCGTTTTGCCGCTCCTCTCGCCGCCGTACCCGCTCACAAGATCGATAACCGGGAAGATGAGGAGACGTCATGGCTCACGATGCCGACGCCAATCGGGCCGCCAAGCGCTGGCTCTGGCTGCTGGTACTGCCGCTGATCGCGATGGTCTGGGTGCCGTCGTACAGCAAGATCGAACCGCAATGGCTGGGTTTTCCGTTTTTCTACTGGTACCAGCTGCTCTGGGTGTTCATTAGCGCGGTGATCACCGCCTTCGTGTACTACAAGACCAAGAACGCGTGGAAAACGCCGGGAGGTGTGCAATGAATCTCGGCGCGACTTTCGTCTTCGTTCTCCTTTTCATCGGCGTCACGATCATGGGCTTCCTCGCCGCCAACTGGCGGCGCGGCGACCTCGCCCATCTCGACGAGTGGGGGCTCGGCGGCCGGCGCTTCGGCACGATTGTCACCTGGTTCCTGCTCGGCGGCGACCTGTACACGGCGTACACGTTCGTCGCGGTGCCCGCGCTCGTGTTCGGTGCCGGCGCGATGGGCTTCTTCGCGCTGCCGTACACGATCCTCATCTATCCGTTCGCGTTCGTCGTCTTTCCCAAACTGTGGAGCATCGCGAAGCGGCACGGCTACGTGACGGCCGCCGACTTCGTCAACGCCCGCTACGGCAGCCGCATGCTCGCGCTCGCGATCGCCGTAACGGGCATCGTCGCGACGATGCCGTACATCGCGCTGCAACTGGTCGGCATCGAGGTCGTGATCGGCGCGCTCGGTTTCGACACGACGGGCTTCGTCGGCGATCTGCCGCTGATCATCGCGTTCGCGATCCTCGCCGCGTACACGTACACGTCGGGGCTGCGCGCGCCCGCGATGATCGCGATCGTGAAGGACGTGCTGATCTACATCACGATCGCCGCCGCGATCATCGTGATTCCCGCGAAGCTCGGCGGCTTCGGGCATATCTTCGCGAGCGTGCCGCCCGCGAAGCTGCTGCTGAAGGCGCCCGACGCGACGAGCCTGAACGGCTACAGCGCCTACGCGACGCTCGCGATCGGCTCGGCGCTCGCGTTGTTCCTCTATCCGCATTCGGTCACCGCGATCCTCTCGTCGTCGTCGGGCAACACGATTCGTCGCAACATGGCGATGCTGCCGGCTTATTCGTTCGTGCTCGGCCTGCTCGCGCTGCTCGGCTACATGGCGCTCGCGTCGGGCGTGAAAGACATGCCGCAGTACGCGCCGTACTTCAAGGCGTTCGGCCCGAACTTCGCGGTGCCCGCGCTGTTCCTGAACTACTTCCCGTCGTGGTTCGTCGGCGTCGCGTTCGCGGCGATCGGGATCGGCGCGCTGGTGCCGGCGGCGATCATGTCGATCGCGGCCGCGAACCTGTACACGCGCAACATCCACCGCGAGTTCGTGAACCGCAACATGACGCACGACCAGGAAACGCACGTCGCGAAGCTCGTGTCGCTGATCGTGAAGATTGGCGCGGTGGCATTCATTCTCGGGCTGCCGCTCACGTATGCGATCCAGCTGCAGCTGCTCGGCGGGATCTGGATCATCCAGACGCTGCCGGCGATCGTGCTCGGACTCTACACGCGCGTGCTCGATCATCGCGGGCTGCTGGTCGGCTGGGCGGCCGGCATCGTTTGCGGCACGTGGATGGCGATCTCGCTGAAGCTGGCCGGCTCGATCTTCACGATTCACCTGTTCGGCCTCGCGATTCCCGGCTACGCGGCGGTGTGGTCGCTGATCGTCAACCTCGTCGTGTCGATCGTGGTCAGCGTGCTCGTGCGCGTGATGGGGATGGCGCATGCGGAAGATCGCACGCGGCCGGAAGACTATCTCGACGTCGTCGAAAGCTGAACGCGCCGGCGCGGCCGCGCGTCGCCCGTCGAGCATGCCGCAATGAAAACGCCCGTCGCTGCGAAGCGGCGGGCGTTTCAGGTTGTATCGGCGTGTATCGGCGCTACGCGCGATTGGGGATGTGCTCGCGCTGCGACAGATCCTCGACGTTGATCATCCAGTGCACGCCGAAGCGATCCTTCACCATGCCGAAGCCGAGTGCCCAGAACGTCTTCTGGAACGGCATCGTCACTTCGCCGCCCTCGGCGAGCGCATCGAACAGCTTTTTGCCTTCGTCGACGCTCGCCGGATTCAGCGACAGCGAATACCCGGCGTGCTGGCGGTCGGCCGCGTGGCAGTTGCCGTCCGAGCACATGATCGACGATTCGCCGATCGTGAAATTCGCGTGCATCACCTTGTCGGCCATCTCCGGCGAGATCGGCTGATCGGGATTCGGCGGCGCGTCGCGGAAGTAGATCTTGAACTGCGTCTTTGCACCGAGCGCCTTCTCGTAGAAGCGAAGCGCCTCGTCGGCCTGACCGTAGAAGGTCAGGTACGGTTGGACTTGCATCGTTGCCTCCTTGGGCACGCGTCGCCGGACCTGCCCTGGGGCGGCGTCATGCGAGATTGTGACGGGAAAGGGCGTGTCGGGAAGCGGCCGGCGCACCCGTGTCGTGGATTGTAGTGCGCGCGTCGGGCAGCGGAATGAAAAATAAAACGGCCGCGAACGAAGTCGTTCGCGGCCGCTCGCGGCGTTCGGCGCCGGCATCGCGCGGCCGGCCCGCTGCGGGCCGCCGCGCGCGCCGCTCAGCGCAGCGCCTCGATCAGCTTCTCGAGCTTCACCGCGTCGGCGGCGAACACGCGGATGCCTTCCGCGAGCTTTTCGGTCGCCATCGCTTCGTCGTTCAGCTGGAAGCGGAACGATGCCTCGTCGATCGCGACGCGCTCGGTCGGCTTGTCGTGCAGCGCATCGGGCGACAGCTTGCGCGTGACCGTTTCGTTGCTGTCGTGCAGCTTCTGCAGCAAATCGGGACTGATGGTCAGCAGGTCGCAGCCCGCGAGTTCGACGATCTGGCTCGTCGTGCGGAAGCTCGCGCCCATCACTTCGGTCTTGTAGCCGAACGTCTTGTAGTACGTGTAGATGCGACGCACCGACTGCACGCCCGGATCGTTCGCGCCGCCGTTCTTCGCTTCGTCCCAGTCGGCGCCGGCCTGCTTCTTGTACCAGTCGTAGATGCGGCCGACGAACGGCGAGATCAGCTGCGCGCCGGCTTCGGCACACGCGGCGGCCTGCACGAGCGAGAAAAGCAGGGTCATGTTGCACTTGATCCCTTCCTTCTGCAGCGTCTCGGCCGCGCGGATGCCTTCCCACGTCGATGCGAGCTTGATCAGGATGCGGTCGCGCTCGATGCCGGCTGCTTCGTAGAGCTTGATCAGCTCGTGCGCCTTGTCGACCGAGCGCTTGGCGTCGAACGACAGGCGCGCGTCGACTTCGGTCGACACGCGGCCGGGAATGAGCTTCAGGATTTCGGTGCCGAATGCGATCAGCAGCCGGTCGATGATGAAATCGGTGCTTTCGTTGCGGTGGTCGCGGACGGTCTTCTCGAGGATCGGCTTGTACGCGTCCTTCTGCACGGCCTTCAGGATCAGCGACGGATTCGTGGTCGCATCCTGCGGCTGGTATTGCGCGAGCTGCTGGAAATCGCCCGTGTCGGCGACGACGGTCGTGTACTGCTTGAGCTGGTCGAGTGCGGTAGTCATGGCGATTCGGGAGGAGGGCGCACAGGCGCCGGGTTCTCACGGGCCGCGCGAACGCGGCGGCGAAGCGAGGCGGCGCCATGCGCCGCCTTCGATCCACTATTTTAGGCCCGATTCGTGTCGAGCACCTTTTCGCGCATCGCGCATGCGCGGCGGCGCGTCACGGCGCGCGGCGCGCGTTGAGGATCACCTGCGTGACGATCCCGGCGACGAGCCCCCAGAACGCGGAGCCGATCGACAGCAGCGTGAGGCCCGACGCGGTCACCATGAACGTGACGAGCGCGGCCTCGCGCTGCTTCGCGTCCTGCATCGCGTTGGCGAGCCCGCTCATGATCGAGCCGAACAGCGCGAGCGCGGCGACCGACACGACGAGCGCCTTCGGCAGCGCGGCGAACAGCGCGGCGATCGTCGCGCCGAAGATGCCTGCGATCAGGTAGAACGTGCCGCACCACACGGCGGCCGTGTAGCGTTTCGCGCGGTCTTCGTGCGCTTCGGGGCCGGTGCAGATCGCCGCGGTGATCGCCGCGAGATTCACGCCGTGCGAGCCGAACGGCGCGAGCAGCAGCGACGCGAGGCCGGTCGTCGCGATCAGCGGCGACGACGGCGTCTGATAGCCGTCCGCGCGCAGCACCGCGATGCCAGGCACGTTCTGCGACGCCATCGCGACGACGAACAGCGGAATGCCGATGCTGACGATCGACGCGATCGAGAACGCGGGCATCGTGAAGACCGGCTGCGCGAGCGCGATATGGAACCGGCTGAAGTCGAGCAGCCCGAGCGCGCCGGCCACCGCCGTGCCGACGATCAGCGTCGTCACGATCGCGTAGCGCGGCGCGAGCCGCTTGACGATCAGATACGTGAAGAACATCGCGAGCACGAGCGCGGTGCGGTATTGCGCCGCGCGGAAGATCTCGATGCCGATCTCGAACAGGATCCCGGCGAGCAGCGCGGCCGCGATGCCGGACGGAATGCGGCGCATCAGCGTGTCGAACAGCCCGCTCACGCCGACGGCCGTCAGCAGCAGCGCGCACACGACGAACGCGCCGATCGCCTCGGCGTACGGGACGCCGGGCAGCGATGCGATCAGCAGCGCCGCGCCGGGCGTCGACCATGCGACGACGATCGGCGCGCGAAAGCGCAGCGACAGGCCGATGGTCGTCAGCGCCATGCCGATCGACAGCGCCCAGATCCACGACGAGATCTGCGCGTCGCTGAGGTGCGCGGCGCGGCCGGCCTGGAACATCAGCACGAGCGAACTCGTATAGCCGGTCATCATCGCGACGAAGCCGGCGACGAGTGCCGAGACGGACGTATCGGTCAAAAAGCGGCCGCCGGCGCGGCCCGCGCTCGCGGTGGGCGAAGGGTTCATGCTATCTCCGGAACGGGCCGCTCGACGGCGGCCTCGTATCTGCTGGTTGGGGATTCGTTACTTGCTCAGTGCGCGCATCGCGGTTTCGAGCCCCGCGAGCGTGAGCGGATACATGCGGTGGCCGAGCAGGTCGCGAATGATCGCGACCGACTGCCGGTATTCCCATAGGCGCTCGGGTTCCGGGTTCAGCCAGGCATGATGGGGGAACTGATCGGCGAGCCGGCGCAGCCACACGGCGCCGGCTTCCGGGTTGTTGTATTCGACCGAGCCGCCGGGCTGCAGCACCTCGTACGGGCTCATCGTCGCGTCGCCGACGAAGATCAGCTTGTAGTCGGGCGTGAACTTGTGGAGCACGTCCCACGTCGCGGTGCGCTCCGAATGACGACGGCGGTTGTTCTTCCACAGATGGTCGTACACGCAGTTGTGGAAGTAGAAGAATTCCAGATGCTTGAACTCGGCCTTCGCGGCCGAAAACAGCTCTTCGGTGCGCTTGATGTGATCGTCCATCGAGCCGCCGACGTCGAGCAGCATCAGCACCTTCACGTTGTTGTGGCGCTCCGGCACCATCCGCAGATCGAGCCAGCCCGCGTTCGCGGCCGTGCTGCGGATCGTGCCGGGCAGATCGAGCTCCTCGGCCGCGCCCTCGCGCGCGAAACGGCGCAGCCGCCGCAGCGCGACCTTGATGTTGCGCGTGCCGATCTCGACCGAGTCGTCGTAGTCGCGGTACGCGCGCGCTTCCCACACCTTCACCGCCGTGCGATTGCCGTTCGACGGACCGCCGATGCGCACGCCTTCGGGGTTGTAGCCGCCGTGCCCGAACGGCGATGTGCCGCCGGTGCCGATCCACTTGTTGCCGCCTTCGTGCCGCTCCTTCTGCTCGTCGAGCAGCTCCTTCAGGCGCGCCATCAGCTTGTCGAGCCCGCCCATCGCTTCGATCTGCGCCTTCTCCTCGGCCGACAGCTCGCGCTCGAGGCGCTTCTCGAGCCAGTCGAGCGGAATGTCGAACGCGTCGGAGGGCAGCGCCGACACGCCGTGGAAATACGCGCCGAAAGCCTGATCGAACTTGTCGAAGTACTGCTCGTCCTTCACGAGCGTCATGCGCGCGAGGAAGTAGAACGCGTCGATCGACGGCGCGATGAGCCCGGCCTTCAGCGACTCGAGCAGCGTCAGGTATTCCTTCACCGAGACGGGCAGCTTGGCTGCGCGCAGCGCGTAGAAGAAATTGAGCAGCATGGCCGGGCCTTTGCGAACGGAGGGTTACCGGTTGTGCCGGTTCATGAAGACGAGCCGCTCGAGCAGGCTGAGATCCTGTTCGTTCTTCAGCAGTGCGCCGGCAAGCGGCGGCACGATCTGCTTCGCGTCGGCGCCGCGCAGTGCGTCGGCGGGGATGTTCTCGGCCAGCAGCAGCTTCAGCCAGTCGAGCAGTTCGGACGTCGACGGCTTCTTCTTCAGGCCCGACACGCCGCGCAGCTCGAAAAAGCTTTCGAGCGCCGCATGCAGCAGTTCCTCGCGGATGTTCGGGAAATGGACCGCGACGATCTTCTGCATCGTCGCCGCGTCGGGAAACTGGATGTAGTGGAAGAAGCAGCGGCGCAGGAACGCGTCGGGCAGCTCCTTCTCGTTGTTCGACGTGATGATGACGAGCGGACGATGCTTCGCGCGCACCGTTTCGCGCGTTTCGTACACGTGGAACTCCATCCGGTCGAGCTCGCGCAGCAGATCGTTCGGGAACTCGATGTCGGCCTTGTCGATCTCGTCGATCAGCAGCACGGTCGGGCGCTCGGCCTCGAACGCCTGCCACAGCACGCCCTTGACGATATAGTTCGCGATGTCCTTCACGCGCTCGTCGCCGAGCTGCGAGTCGCGCAGCCGCGAGACCGCGTCATATTCGTACAGCCCCTGCTGCGCCTTGGTCGTCGACTTGATGTGCCACTGCAGCAGCGGCATGTCGAGCGCGGCGGCGACTTCCTCCGCGAGCATCGTCTTGCCGGTGCCCGGCTCGCCCTTGATCAGCAGCGGGCGCTGCAGCGTCAGCGCGGCGTTGACCGCGAGTTTCAGATCGTCGGTGGCGACGTAGTGCGAGGACCCTTCGAAACGCATGGCGGCGGTCTTCTCTGGCGGGGAAAAATCCCAGTATAAGTCAGAAGGGCTGTCGGGTTGGGCGCCGGCCGCGTATCGTTGCGGGGCTGCGGCGGGGCGCACCGGGGCGCCGATATGGACGCATTCCCCGCCGACGCGGTACAATCTGGCCGTTTTTTTTGGCCTGCGTGGCGATCCGAGAAGCAAAACGGCGCGGGCCGTTGCCGCTTCGGCGCCAGTTTCCCCTCAAGCTAGGTTACAAGAGCTATGAACAAATTCGTCGGCAAACACGTCGTTGTCGCAGCGCTCGTGGCGCTCGCGGGCAGCGCGCAGGCGGCCGGTGTGGTCGGCAACCCGAAGGACGGGGCAAGCAAGGCCGCCATGTGCATCGGTTGCCACGGCATCCAGGATTACCGCGCGGCATACCCGGAGGTCTACCGGGTTCCCGTCCTCGGCGGCCAGAACCAGCAATACCTCGAGAACGCGCTGAAGTCCTACCGCAAGAAGGATCGTCATTTCCCGTCGATGAACGCGATCGCCGGTTCGCTGACGGATCAGGACATCGCCGATCTGGCGGCCTACTACGCCGCGCAGAAGGTCGACTCGAAGGACAATCCCTACAAGTAAAGCGCGCGCCGCTGATCTCAGCAGCGGGACAGGAGCATTCATGAACAACGCATTCAAGACGGCGGCGGCGATCGCATTCGCGGCCGGCCTCGCGATCGGTACCGCACACGCGGCCGACCTCTCGAAGGGCAAGGATCTGGTCGAATCGCACAACTGCGCGGCCTGCCACGGCGCGAAGCTGAACCAGCCGATCAACGCCGAGTACCCGCGCCTCGCCGGCCAGCACGCCGACTATCTCGTGTGGGCGATGCGCCAGTACCAGATGGGCCTGACGAACCCGCTGCTCGGTCGCAACAACGCGATCATGCAGGCGCAGGTGCAGAACCTGTCGGTCAACGACATGAAGGACATCGCTGCCTACATCGAGTCGCTGAAGGGCGACCTGGTGTTCAAGAAGTAAGCGCGACGGGCCGTGTGCCCGGCAGGCCAGGATACCCCGCCGAGGCGGGGTATTTTTTTGTCCGCAGTCGGCGCATTACGGTGGGCGGCGGGCGGCATGCGACGAACGGCCGGCCGTTGCGGCGGCGGCGCTCAGTCGCGCTTCAGTTGCGTTTCAGTCGCGCGATGCGCGGCGCAGGATGCGCTGCAGGTACGCGTCCGTGTCGGGCGGCGTGTTCGTGCGCTGCGCTTCCCAGATCGTCTCGCCGAGGCACTCCATGATCGCGTGCTGCGCGTCGTGCGTCGAATCGAGCTTCGCCGCGAGCTTGTCGTGCGCGGCGCGGATGCCGGGCGGCTGGTCGATCGACAGCTGCTCGCTGATCGCCAGATGCATCGACAGATGCAGGAACGGATTCGTGCGGCCTTCCTCGGGCGTGTAGTTGCGCGCGGCCGCGCCGTCCGCGTCCTCGAGTTCCGCGTGGTATTCGGGGTGTTCGACGATCCAGTCGGCGGCCATCGCTTCCAGCGGCGTCAGGATCTCGCCGGCGCGTTGCTTGCGCCAGGTTTCGGTGAAAAAGCGACGGACTTCGTCGCGGCTCGGATTGAACATGGTGGGGAGCGTCGTGATGCGCGGCATCGTGCCGCGTCGCGCATTGTACGCCGGCTCGGCGCGCGCCGCAGGCCGCGGCCGGGGCCAGGGCCGTGCGCGACGGCGGGTGGGAAAGCCGGGCCCGTGGCGGCGGGCGGGAGGGCGGGGCCGTGGCGGCACGGCCGGCGTTCGCCCATGCGGGGCTGCGTGTCGAATTCCGCGTAGCCGCGCGGGTCGCTTGTAACGGGTAAGCCTGAGCTAGGCTCGCGGTCCGCGAGTCGCTACACTCCTACGGTCCCCGTTTTCGCGCCGCTACCCACCGCCCGCTTCGCCATGATCGCCGCCGTTCGTTCTTCGTCCGCCGCGCTGCAAGGTGCGCTCTACGTCGCGTTGTCCGCCGCAGCGTTCGGCGCGATGGCGATTTTCGGCCGCTACGCGTATGCAGGCGGCGTCGACGTGCTCGGCCTGCTGATCGTGCGTTTCGCGATCGGCGGCACCGTGCTCGCGGCGATCGCGTGGCGGCGCGGCGTCGTCTGGCCGCGCGGCCGCGCGCTGATGCCGCTCGTCGCGATGGGCGCGCTCGGCTACGTCGGCCAGTCGTTCTGCTATTTCACGGCGCTGCGGCATGCGCAGGCGAGCCTCGTCGCGCTGCTGCTCTATCTGTATCCGGCCTTCGTGACGCTGCTCGCCGCGTGGTGGCTCGGCGAGCGGCTCACGCGCGCAAAGGGCGTCGCGCTCGTGCTGTGCGTCGCGGGCTCCGCGCTGATGGTCGGCGGCGGCCACGGCGAGCCGTTCGGCATCGCGCTTGCGCTCGGCGCGGCGGTCGTCTATTCGCTGTACATCGTCGGCGGCACGAAGGCGACGCGCGGCGTCGATCCGCTCGCGACCACCGCGATCATCTGCGTATCGGCGACGGCCGCGCTCGTGCTGATCGCGCTGGTGCGGACCGTCGCCTTCGATGCGCCGCCGCGCTGGCCCGCGACGGCCGGCGGATGGGCCGCGATGCTTGCGATCGCGCTGGTGTCGACCGTGGCCGCGATGCTCGCGTTCTTTGCGGGGCTCGAGCGGCTCGGCGCCGCGCGCACGTCGATGCTGTCGACGCTCGAGCCGGTCGTCACGGTCGCGCTCGCCGCGCTGCTGTTCGGCGAGGCGCTGTCGCCGCTGCAGTGGGCGGGCGGCGTCGCGATTCTGGCGGCCGTGCTCGCGCTCGTGCGCGCCGGCGGCGCGGCCGCCGACGACACGACGGCGACGTCGAACGCGTAGCAGCCGCGCAGCGCCTGCACGCCGGTCAGGCGCTGCGGCGCTGCGGCGTTGCGGCGTTGCGGCGTTGCGGCGTTGCGGTGCGCGTCAGTCGTTCGGCGGCGGCGTTTTCGGCCGGTATTCGCAGAGCGGCTCGATCGCGCAGTGCCAGCATTCGGGCTTGCGCGCCTTGCAGACGTAGCGGCCGTGCAGGATCAGCCAGTGATGTGCGTCGTGCAGGAATTCCTTCGGCGTGAACTTTTCGAGTGCGGCTTCGACGGCTTTGACGTCCTTGCCGGGCGCAAGCCCCGTGCGATTCGCGACGCGGAAGATGTGCGTGTCGACCGCAATCGTCGGCTGGCCGAACGCGGTGTTGAGCACGACGTTCGCCGTCTTGCGGCCGACGCCGGGCAGGCTTTCGAGCGCTTCGCGGTCGGCCGGCACTTCGCCGCCGTAGCGTTCGAGCAGGATCCGGCACGCGGCGACGACGTTCTTCGCCTTGGTCCGGTAGAGCCCGATCGTCTTGATGTACTCGGCGACGCCTTCCTCGCCGAGCGCGACGATCTGTTGCGGCGTGTTGGCGACCGGGAACATCTTGCGCATCGCCTTGTTCACCGACACGTCGGTCGCCTGCGCGGACAGCATCACCGCGATCAGCAGCTCGAACGGCGTCGAGTATTCGAGTTCGGTGGTCGGATGCGGGTTGAGGCTTTGCAGCGTTTCGTAGATCGCGCGTCGTTTGCTGGCGTTCATGGCGCTTGGTCGTCGGGCGGCGCGGACGGGCCGCCGGTATCGTCTCGATCGGCATCGTTGGCCTGCGCATCGCGCGCGGCCTGTTGTTCGGCGAGCCGCTTGCGGCGCGCCTCGGCCGCGTCGATCTGCGCCTGGACGGCCGCGCTCACGCCTTCGGTATTCTTCGGAGCCGCACCCTGCGCGGCGAGTTCTTCCTTCTTCTTGCGCGCGCGTTCGAGCGCGGCGGCGATGATCGCGCGTTTTTTCGCGTCGGCATCGTCGGCGGCGGGCGGTGCGGCGGCCGGCGCTGTGGCGGGTTGCGTCGCGGTGGCGCTCGCCGCGCGGCGTGCGGCGGCGCGCGCCTCGGCCGCGTCGCGCTCGCGGCGCTGGCGCGCGAGCCGGCGATCGTGCCGCTCGCGCGCGGCGTCGGCCTGCTCTTGCGTCCATGCGTCCCAGCCCGTGCGCTCGCCCGTGACGGGCACCATCGCGATACAGTCGACCGGGCACGGCGGCACGCAGAGGTCGCAGCCGGTGCAGAGCGACGCCACGATCGTGTGCATCTGCTTCGGCGCGCCGACGATCGCGTCGACCGGGCACGCCTGCATGCACAGCGTGCAGCCGATGCACAGGTTTTCGTCGATGAACGCGACCGCACGCGGGTGCTCGGTGCCGTTTACGGGATTCAGCGGAATCACCGGCTTGCCGAGCAGGTTCGCGAGGCGCGCGATGCCTTCGGCGCCGCCGGGTGGGCACTGGTTGTAGTTCGCGTCGCCGGCGGCGATCGCCTCGGCGTACGGGCGGCAGCCGTTATAGCCGCACTTCGTGCATTGCGTCTGGGGAAGCAGATCTTCGATGCGATCCGCGAGTGTCTTGGAATCGGTCACGGTGACAACGGGCGCAATCGCGCCGAATGGCTCTCGGCCGCGTCGGACGCGGCCGGAAAGGTTTGCCAAACCCCGATTATCGCCGATTTCCCGCATTGCGCTGGACGCCTTCTGTGCGCATAATCGAACCGCTTTTTTGCAGGAGCGCAGCAGGAGGGCGACTGTACGCGGTACGCCCGTTCCAAGGCGGCCGGCGCCGATGCGGTGGGGTGCCGGTCCGGATCACGCGGCTCACACAGCAAAACGCCACATGAATCAGCCAAAAATCAAAAGAGATCCTGAAGGCACGCGCCGTCGCATCCTGATGGCGGCAGCCGAAGAGTTCGCGAGTGGAGGGCTGTTCGGCGCGCGCGTCGATCAGATCGCGCGGCGCGCCGAGACCAACGAGCGCATGCTCTATTACTACTTCGGCAGCAAGGAGCAGCTCTTCACCGCGGTGCTCGAACATGCGTTTTCCGCGCTGACCGAAGCCGAACGCGTGCTCGATCTCGATGGCGTGCCGCCCGTCGAAGCGGTCACGCGGCTCGCGCATTTCGTTTGGGACTACTACCGCGACCATCCCGAACTGCTGCGGCTCATCAACAACGAAAACCTCCACGAAGCGCGCTATCTGCACAAGTCGACGCGCATCCGCGAGATGATGTCGCCGATCGTCGCGATGCTCGGCAACGTACTGATGCGCGGCCAGAAGGCCGGGCTGTTCCGCGGCGACGTCGATCCGCTGCGCTTCTACGTGACGCTGTCGGGGCTCGGCTACTACATCGTGTCGAACCGCTTCACGCTGGCCGCGACGCTCGGCCGCGATTTCAGCGAAGCCGACGAGCGCGCGGAGATGGTCCGGATGAACACCGAAGTGCTGCTCGCGTATCTGCTACGGCGCTGAACGAGCGTCCGCGCGATCGGCTTGTCGATAAAAAAGCGCCGCCGTGCTTGCGCAGGGCGGCGCTTTTCTGTGAACGAGCCGCGCGTCAGGCGGCCTTGCGCGCGCGTACCGGCTTCGCGCGTGCGCCGCTCGCGCGCTTGGCCGCCGGTGCGGCCTTCGGCGACAGCGCGCCCGACGATTTCGCGCGCGCGCGTTTTGCGAGCGTGGCCGCAGCCTTCGCGGTTTCGCGCTGCGCCTGGCCGGCCGGGACGGCCGCGAGCGCGGGCGCCGATGCGGCCGGCGTGTCGGACGTGCCGGCCGTTGCGTCCGGGCGATCCTTCGCGCTGCCGTTCTTCGGCTCCGGCGCATGCTCGCGGATGAAGTCGCGCAATTGCGGGTAAATGATCGTGCGCCAGCGGCGGCCGGAGAAGATCCCGTAATGGCCGCACTTCTCGGCGGTCAGGCTGCGGCGCTGATCCTGCGGAATGCCCGTGCACAGCTCGTGCGCGACGTGCGTCTGGCCGCTGCCCGAGATGTCGTCGAGCTCGCCTTCGATCGTCATCAGCGCGGTGTGCTTGATGTCCTGCGGACGCACGCGTTCGCCATTGACGTCCCACGTGCCTTCCGCGAGGCGGAATTCCTGGAACACGACGCGGATCGTCTCGAGGTAGTACTCGGCGGCCATGTCGAGCACGGCGTTGTATTCGTCGTAGAAGCGGCGGTGCGCTTCGGCGTCTTCCTCGTCGCCGCGCAGCAGGCTCTGATAGAAGTCCCAGTGCGATTGCGCGTGGCGCTCCGGATTCATCGCGACGAAGCCCGTGTGCTGCAGGAAGCCCGGATACACCTGACGGCCTTCGCCCGGATAGTTCGCCGGCACCGTATGGATTACGTTGTTCTCGAACCACGCGAGCGAATGCTGCGTCGCGAGCGAGTTCACCGAAGTCGGGCTGCGGCGCGCGTCGATCGGGCCGCCCATCATCGTCATCGTGAGCGGCGTGTCCTCGCCGCGGCTTGCCATCAGCGAGATCGCCGCGAGCACGGGCACCGTCGGCTGACAGACCGACACGACGTGCAGATTGCGCGCACCGATGTGGCGGATGAATTCCTGGATGTATTCGACGTAGTCGTGCAGATGGAACGGGCCGACCTCGACCGGCACCATCCGCGCGTCGATCCAGTCGGTGATGTAGACCTTGTGATCCTGCAGCAGCGTGCGCACGGTGTCGCGCAGCAGCGTCGAGTGGTGGCCCGACAGCGGCGCGCAGACCAGCACGACCGGTTCGTCCTTCAGCTGCGTGACCGCATCGGCATCGTCCGAATAGCGCTTGAAGCGCAGCAGCCGGCAGAACGGCTTCTCGACGATCGTCTGCTCGACGATCGGGATGTTGTGGCCATCCTTGACGATCTGATGAATGTTGAATTCGGGCTTCTCGTAATCCTTGCCGAGCCGGTACAGCAGCTCGTACGCGGCCGCCATGCGCGGCGCGCCGGGGATCAGCGAAAACGGACTCGACGGATTGGCGAAGGACTTCGACGCGGCCTGGGCCCAAGCCGTGAGCGGGCTCAGCATCGCCCGCTGGAATTCGTGCAGTTGGTAAAGCATGCAGACTACTCCCGCGTGGGGGACGGTGCGCAAGGGCGGCGTGGGGCGTCGCGGCGTGCCGTGTGGGTCATCGTCCGGCAATGTTGCAGTGCAGCCGGACAGTCGTGTCGATCATATCGGACAACGATCCGTGGTGCAATGCAACATTTCCCGGATTTTTCATCAAATTTTTGCGATTTGACGTTCTCTTACCATAGCACCGGCCGCGATCAGCGGCCCGTCGCGGCGGCCGGCGCCGGCTGTCCGGCCGCGCGCGCCATCGCCTCTTCGTGGTGCATCAGGTTCATCGCGGTATGCACCAGCGCGACGTGCGAGAACGCCTGCGGGAAATTGCCGACAAGCCGCCCCTCGACCGGGTCGTATTCTTCCGCGAGCAGCCCGAGGTCGTTCGACAGCGCGAGCAGGCGGCTGAACAGCCGATGCGCGTCGTCGATCCGGCCGAGCAGCGCGTAGTTGTCGACGAGCCAGAAACTGCACGCGAGAAACGTGCCTTCGCCGGGTGGCAGGCCGTCGTCGTACTCGGTCGTGCGGTAGCGCATCACGAGCCCGTCGTGCAGCAATTCCCGCTCGATCGCCTCCACCGTGCCGACGATGCGCGGATCCTCGGGCGGCAGGAAGCCGAGCAGCGGCATCAGCAGCACGCTCGCGTCGAGTTCGTCGCTGCCGTAGCTTTGCGCGAACGCCTGCTTGCCGTCGTGCCAGGCCTTCTCGCAGACGTCCGCATGGATGCGGTCGCGCAGCGCGCGCCAGCGCTCGAGCGAGCCCGGCAGGCGGAACATCTCCGCGGACTTGATCGCGCGGTCGAACGCGACCCATGCCATCACCTTCGAGAACGTGAAATGACGGCGGCCGCCGCGCGTTTCCCAGATTCCTTCGTCGGGTTCCTGCCAGATCTTCTCGAGATGATCGAGCAGCGCGCACTGCACCGACCACACCGTATCGTCGGCCTGCAGGCCGCCCACGCGCGCGAGATGCAGCGCGGCCATCACTTCGCCGAACACGTCGAGCTGCAGCTGGTTTGCGGCGCCGTTGCCGACGCGCACCGGCTTCGAATCCTGATAGCCGGGCAGCCAGTCGAGCTCCATCTCGGGCAACCGGCGCTCGCCCGCGATCCCGTACATGATTTGAATCTGCTCGGGCGATCCGGCCATCACGCGGCCGAGCCACGTGCGCCACGCACGCGCTTCGTCGTAGTAGCCGCCGCGCATCAGCGCGAGCAGCGTGATCGTCGCGTCGCGCAGCCAGCAGTAGCGGTAGTCCCAGTTGCGGTTGCCGCCGATCTTCTCGGGCAGCGACGTGGTGGGCGCGGCGACGATGCCGCCGGTCGGCTCGTACGCGAGCGCCTTCAGCGTGATCAGCGAACGGCGCACGGCGGCCGCATAGCGGCCGCGCACCTGGCAGCGGCCCGACCATTCGAGCCAGTAGTTCTCGGTGCGCGCGAGCATCGACAGCGGATCGCGCGCGGGCGGCAGCCGCAGATGCGAGGGCGCATAGCCGAGCGAGAACGGCACGCGCTCGTCGGCGCTTACCGTGAATTCCGCGAGCGTATGCAGGTTCTTGCCGGTGAGCGGCACCGGCGTGCGCAGCACGACCGTGTCGGGGCCGGCGATCGCCTTCATTCCGTCTTCGCGCGTGAGCTGCGTGACCCACGGGATCGAGAAGCCATAGTCGAAGCGCAGCACGAGTTCCATCCGCATCTTCATCGTGCCGCGCCGGCCGACGACGATGCGCACGAGCTCGGACCAGCCGTTGCCGGGCGGCATGAAATCGACGACGGTCACGGCGCCGTCCGCGCTTTCGTAATCGGTTTCGAGAATCAGCGTGTCGCCGCGATAGCGGCGTGTCGTATGCGTAATCGCGACGTCGGCGGCCGGCGCGATCAGCCAGCGACCGTGCTCGGGTGTGCCGACGAGCGCCGCGAAGCAGGCGCCCGAGTCGAACCGGGGCCAGCACAGCCAGTCGACGGAGCCGTCTTTTGCGATCAGCGCGGCCGTGTGGCCGTCGCCGACGAGGGCATAGTCTTCGATCAGGGCGGGCATGGGCGGGCAAATCCTTGTTTCGGGTTCACAATGCGGGCCGCGGACGGACAGCTTCACGCGCTGGCGCCGCGCCCCGTATACTCGATCGAAGGCGGAGCGCATGACGGCCGGCGTTTCGTCCTATCTCAACACTTGAAGCGACTCGATGCAAGGAGGATTCAATGCCCAACCGTTTACGCGAGCGTGACGCACACGCTTCGACACGAGGGTTCCCGCTTAGGCTCGCTCACTGGATGAAAGGTTTCGCGTTCGTGCTTTCCCTGTCCGCGACCCATGCATTCGCGCAGCAATCGCCGGCACCGGCCGACGGCGTCTACAACCTGCTCGTCGGCACCTACACCGACACCGGCAGCGACGGCATCTACGTGTACCGCTTCGATACGAGCACCGGTAGTGTCGCACCGGTATCGTCGGCGAAGACGGTGAACCCGTCGTATCTGTTGCCGAGCCGCGACGGTCGCGTCGTCTATGCGGTCAACGAACTGCCCGGCGATAACGGGCCCGCGACGCAGCGCGGCGGCATCAGCGCCTTCCGTTTCGATGCGAAGACGGGTGCGCTCACGTTCATCGACCGCGTTTCGTCAGAGGGGAACGATCCTTGCTATTTGAGTCTGTCGCCCGACGGCAAGTATCTGGTGACGGCCAACTATTCGGTCGCGGCCGATCCGGGCGGCAGCTTCGCGCTGTTTCCGGTCCGCGACGACGGCGGCGTCGCACCGGCCGTGCTCAGCGTGCACCACGAAGGGAAGGGGCCCGTCAGAGGGCGGCAGGACAACGCGCACGTCCACTCGACGGTGTTCTCGCCCGACGGCCGCTATCTGTTCGTGCAGGATCTCGGTCTCGACAAGATCTACGGCTATCGCTACACGGTCGACGGCAGCCGCGGGCTGATCAGCCCGACCGACACGCGCTATACGCCGGTGAAGGCCGGCGCGGGGCCGCGCCATCTCGTATTCAGTGCGGACGGCCGGTTCGCGTACGTGACGAGCGAGCTGAACGCGTCGGTCGAGGTGTTCGGCTATCACGACGGGAAGCTCACGCCGATCGAGACCGTGTCGATGATCGCGCCCGGCTTCAAGGGCAAGGTCGGCGGCGGCGCGATCCACCTGTCGCCGGACGGCCGCTTCCTGTACGTGAGCAACCGCGGCGACGCGAACGAGATCGTGATCTACGCGGTGAACCAGGCCGACGGCCGGCTGAAGACCGTCGGTCGCCAGTCGAGCCTCGGCCGGACGCCGCGCGAATTCCTGATCGATCCGACCGGCAAATGGCTGATCGTCGGCAACCAGGACAGCGACACGTTCTACGTGTTCGGCCGCGACGTCGGCAGCGGGCAGCTCGCCGCGAATCCACGCAAGGTGGCGGTCGGCAAGCCGGTCGATTTCAAGCTCGTACCGGTGCAGTAACAACGAACAAGGGCGCTCGCGGCGCCCTTGTTGCTTTCGTGCGGCCGGCCGCGTACCAGGCACGCGCGGCGCGGCCTGCGGTTGCGGCCGAAACGATCAGTCGGCCGCGGCCGGCACCAGTACCTCGCGGCTGCCGTTGATGCCCATCGCCGACACGAGCCCGGCCGCTTCCATCTGCTCGACGAGCCGCGCCGCGCGGTTGTAGCCGATGCGCAGCTGACGCTGCACCGACGAGATCGACGCGCGCCGCGTGCGCACGACGAACGCGACCGCTTCGTCGTAGAGCGGATCGGCTTCCGCATCGGGCGCTTCGCCGAACAGGTCCTGCGTCGCGCCGTCGGCGGCCGGGCCGTCGAGAATCCCTTCCTCGTACTGCGGCTCGCCGAACTGCTTCAGATATTCGACGATCCGGTGCACTTCCTCGTCGGCGACGAACGCGCCGTGCACGCGTTGCGGATAGCCGGTGCCGGGCGGCAGGAACAGCATGTCGCCCTGACCGAGCAGCGATTCGGCGCCCATCTGGTCGAGGATCGTGCGCGAGTCGATCTTCGACGAGACCTGGAACGCGACGCGCGTCGGGATGTTCGCCTTGATCAGCCCGGTGATCACGTCGACGGACGGACGCTGCGTCGCGAGGATCAGATGGATGCCGGCCGCGCGGGCCTTCTGCGCGAGACGCGCGATCAGCTCCTCGATCTTCTTGCCGGCCACCATCATCAGGTCGGCGAGCTCGTCGATCACGACGACGATCAGCGGCAGCGTCGACAACGGTTCGGGATCGTCCGGCGTCAGCGAGAACGGGTTGCCGATCTTCTTTTCCTTCGCCTCGGCGTCGCGGATCTTCTGGTTGAAGCCCGCGAGATTGCGCACGCCGACCGCCGACATCAGCCGATAGCGCTTCTCCATTTCGCCGACGCACCAGTTCAGCGCGTTCGCGGCGAGCTTCATGTCGGTGACGACCGGCGCGAGCAGGTGCGGGATGCCTTCGTAGACCGACAGTTCGAGCATCTTCGGATCGATCATGATCAGCCGCACGTCGTCGGGTGTCGCCTTGTACAGCAGCGACAGGATCATCGCGTTGATCGCGACCGACTTGCCCGAACCGGTGGTGCCCGCAACGAGCATGTGCGGCGCCTTCGCGAGATCGGTGACGACCGGATGGCCGGTGATGTCCTTGCCCATCGCGATCGTCAGCTGCGACGTCGAGTGCTGGTACTGGCGCGACTCGAGAATCTCGGACAGGCGGATCATCTGGCGCTTCGCGTTCGGCAGTTCGAGACCCATGCAGGTCTTGCCGGGGATCGTCTCGACGACGCGGATCGACGTCAGGCCGAGGCCGCGCGACAGATCCTTCATCAGGCCGACGATCTGGCTGCCGCGCACGCCGAGCGCGGGCTCGATCTCGAAGCGCGTGATCACCGGGCCCGCCGACGCGCCGACGACCGTGACCGGCACCTTGAATTCCTGCAGCCGCTGTTCGATCACCTGGCCCGTCTGCGCGAGATGTTCGTCGGTGATCGGTTCGATCTCGTCGGATGCCGGTTCGAGCAGGTCGAGCGTCGGCAGTTCGACGCTGAACGACGCGGGCGCGTGGAATTCGAACGCGTTCGGACGCGGCTGGCGGGCGGGCGCGGTCGTAGCCGGTTGCGCGGCGGTATCGGCGGCCGGGGCGGCCGGTTCTGCGGCGGGCGCGGCGACGGATGTGGGCGACGATGGCGGCGCGGAGGCGACGCTCGGCGGGACCGTCGCGATGCCGGAAACCGTCGCGGCAGGGGCGGCCGGCGGGGTTGCCGCGGTAGCGGGTGTGGCCGGCGCCGTGGTCGTGGCCGAAATCGTCGCGGCCGGTGCGGTTGCGGTCGGCTGCTGTGACGTCGAGGACGGTGCGGACGACGGAGCCGCGGTGCTCGTGGCGTTCCAGTTCGCCTGGGGCGCCGGATTCGGCGCGGCCGGCGGGTTCATCGGGTTCGGCGACGGCGCAGTTACGCCGACCGTGGTCGCGAACGTCGTCGGTGCAGACGGTGCCGTGACGGTGGCAAGCGTCGACAGCGTTGCCGGTGCGGTTGCCGGCGCATTCGCGGCAAACGCCGCGAATGCAGCGGTCGTGGGCGGTGCGGCGGTGGTGGCAGCAGCAGAAGACGAAATCGACGCGGCCGGCATGCGCGGCGATGCCGGTTCGGCGATGCTCGCGGTGTCCGCGGCGGCGCCGCCGACAGCAACGCGCGTGTTGCCAATGCCGAAAGCGGGTGCCGGTGCGGGCATCGGCGCAGACGGGCTCGCCGTAGTCGTGACCGATGCGGCAGCGGCGGATGGCGTAGCCGGCACAGGCGTCGGAGCGGACGCGCTCGCCGTAGTCGTCAACGATGCGGCGGCGCCGGACGGGATAACAGACGCAGGCGTCGCAGTGGACGGGCTCGCGGTAGTCATCCCCGATGCAGTAGTGGCGGACGGCATAGCCGACACGGGCACCGGAGCGGAAGGGCTCGCGGTAGTGGTCACCGGTACGGCACCGGCAGACGGCGTAGCCGACGCAGGCACCGGAGCGGAAGGGCTCGCCGTAGTCCTCACCGATGCGGCACTAGCGGACGACATAGCCGCAGCAGCCGTCGGTGCGACGGACGGCGTGCCCTCGACGGCAGCCGTTGTTGCCGCGGGTGCGGGTGTCGTCGTGACGGCGGCCGGCATGTCGAAGCGGCTGCTCGACGGTGCGGTCGCGGCCAGTGAGGCGATCGGACTCTGCGGAGCGGCTGCGGCCGACGCGGTTCTGCCAAAGTGCTCGCTCTGCTGTGCCGTAGCGGCACGCGACAACGACTGCGTGATCGGGGGCTGAGATGCGGTCGGGCTCGACGTTGCGGGCGTTGTCGATGTCGCAGACGGTGCCGACACCGCGGCCGACGCGAACGGCTTCATCGGCGTCGATGAAAGCGGTGCCCTCGGAACCGGTTGAGCGGCGGTTGCCGAGCCGATCTGTGTGGGTATCGGCACCGACGTCGGCGCAACCGCATCGTCCGCATTGACCGCCGTGCCGGTCGCGGCCTCGACGTCGTTCAATGCCGAAGTCGCGACGACGGCGGAAGTAGCCGGTTGCGCGTCATCATGCGGCACGACGACCGGTGCGGACGCAACGGGAGCGGTGCCGGGCACGATATCGCCGGACGGTGGCAACGAAGCGGATGCAGGCGTTGCCGCCGCGGTCGACGCAGGTTTCGCCGCGACGGTTGCCGCCGCCTCCCGCGGAGCGCTTGCGCGGCCGACCGTCGAAGCGGCTGCCGTTACCGGCACCGTCGCCGCGACCGCTTGTGGATCGAGCGTCACCGGCGGCGATGCTGCATTGCTCGCGGAAGCGGGAAGGGGAGCGCTCGGTTCGGCATCATGCTGCGCGGCGGCGCCCGAGGGCGCAATTGACGCTTGCACCGCGCCAACTTGCGGTGCGGACTGCGTTTCGGCCGTGCTCTTGTCGTCGATCGCCGAAGTGGATACAGAGACCGTATCGACGCGGGCCGTGTCGCTTGCCGGCGCGGCGGCAAGCGCGGATGTCTGCGGCTCGGTCGCGGCGATTGTGCCGATCCCGTCTGCGACGCCGGGCGCCGACGCCCCCGAGCTACCGATCGACGTACCGACGGCCGCAGCCTGCTGCGCGACGAAATCTTCCCACGGCGCGAGTTCGATCGGCGCGTCTCCCGGCCGGGCAGACGCGCTAGCGATTGCCGAAGCGACCTGCGCGGCCTCGATCTGCGGCGTTTCATCGTCCGCATGCGGCGCCGCGGACGCACGAGCGTCGCTCGTGTGGTTTGCGGACGCGTCGTACCCGGCTTCTGCGCGCGCTTCGATGTCGGTATCGTCCGCGGAAGCGAGGGGAGCCGGCGCGACATCGACAAATGCGGGCAGTACGATTGGCGCGTTGTCGTCGTGTGCGGTTGCCGCCGTGTCGTGCTCGATGGCAGGGGCGACCAGCGGCGCGGCGTCGTCCGTCACCGTCGATGTACCGGCACCCGATGCGGCCGACGGCGCAGGCGCAGCAACGCCCGCGGCCGCGCTTGCGTTGGCAACGCCAATCACTCCCGCCGCACTCGCCGCCGTGCGCGCAGCATCTGCCGACGCCGCGGCGCCGGCCAGCGTCGCCCACTGCGCGGTGCTGGCTTCGATCGAGCGCAGCGTTTCATGCACGCTCGGAGCCGGCGTGATCGGCGCGGCCGGCTTGTCGGCCCACGCATAGAGCGGCGCGCGTTTCTGCGGCGGCGCCGCCACGCGACGGCGCGACGCATCCGCGGACGCGCCGATGCCCGCGGTTCCGCCGGCGGGACGCGCGAGCGGACGCGCCGGCGCGGGCGCCGCAGCGCGCGGCGCGACGGTTGCACGCGGCGCGGCCGGCTGACGGAGTGCGGCGGCCGGGCGCAGGGCCGTCGGACGCGGCCGCATCGGCTCGAAGCCGGCCGGCAGCGGTGCCGGGTCAGGACGCGGCTGCGCATTCGCGGCGGCGCGCGCGAGGCTCGCGGTGCTGCCGATCGTCGGCGGCGGCATTGCGCCGGTCGCCGGCGGCGCGGGCGGCACCGGCATCCGCGTGCCGGACGCGGGCTTCAGCCAGCCCGACGGCGCGACGGGCTCCACCGGCGGGCGCGGCACCGGCTTGCTGCGCGGTTTCGGCCGCGCCTGCGGGTCGGGCTTCCACAGCGTCGGACGCGCATAGCGGCCGTTCTGCCGCGGCGCCATCGGATTGACGGTATGCGCGGTGGTCGGCTGCACGATGTCGTCGTCGCGATACAGCGCGCTGCGCGGCAGGTCCGCGATGCCGTGCGCATCGTCGTCGCCGGTGTCGCGCGCCAGCTTCACGCCGAACGACGTGTCGACCCAGGCGGCGAACCGGCGCCAGCCGATGCCGGTGAGCCACGGCAGCCCGGCGAACAGCAGCACGACCATCGCGACCGGCGTGCCGATCGGGCCGAGCACGTGCGCGAAGCCGCCCGCGAACGCATGGCCGAGCGCGTTCGTGTCGGGACCGGACAGCGCGCTCGTCAGCGTGCAGCTCGCGACGAATACGGCCGCAAAGCCGAGCCACAGGCGAATCGAGCCGGGGCCGGCGAGGCCGCCGCCGCCAGGCAGCATCGCCTGCACGAGACGCCAGAAGAGGAGGAGGAACCAGACGGCGGAGATGCCGAACCAGCCGAAAACAACCGTGTGCATGCTTTGAAACGAAGTAAGGCGGGGAGCGCGATGCGCGACCCGCCGAGTTTAACCGGCCGACGACCCGGACAAGGACCAACAGGACACCCGGACAGCACGGCGCGAATCCGCCGCGCGACCGGTCATGCGGACGATGCGCGCGGAGAAAGGCGGCCGGTCGGCCATCTCCGCGCGCGACGTCATTGACCGCGGCGCGTGAACGTCAGCGTGTCGCCGGCTTCGGTCACGATCTGCAACTGCTGCGGCGCGCGCATCAGCACGCCGGTCTTCGCGATGTGCGCGAGCGCATCGAGGTACGCGCGTTCGAGCTGGCCGCCGAGCGTGTTCGGACAGGCCATCCGCGTACCGGCGAGCGGCCCGAAGCTCAGCAGCCCGTTCTTCACGTTGTACGGACCCATGTAGCGGTTGCAGCCCGAAAACCCGCTCGCATGCCGAACGCCCGATTGCGTCGACAGCTGAAGCTTGATCGGCTCGCCGTTGTCGCCGTGCGGAATCGCGCGCGGCGTGCCGTCCGCGTTCTGCCAGCGCGTCAGTTCCCAACTCGTGTCGTCGAGCAGCTGGACCGCGGCGGGGTTGTACGGATCGGGTGCGGGGGCGGCGGAATCGGGGTGGGTCGGCATCGCGCAGGCGGCGAGAAGCGTGGCAAGGGTCAACGCGCAGAGCGGCGCGCGCAGCGGGCGAAGCAGGCCGGCGCGTGCGCGTGCGGTGGCGGACGGGTGGAACATGGGCCTCGTGCCTCATCGGATTCTGAACAAGGCGTAAGAGTAACGCACCCGCGCCGCGCGAGGCGAGCCGACACGCGGCGCGCGAAAACGTTCGCGGCCCGGCCGCGCGCCGCATCCGACGGCGGCGAAGCGCGCGAACCGGCCCGGCCCGCGTGTTAACATCGGAGCCGTTTTCGTCCTCCACCAGAAGCGGGAAATCACATGCAGATCGGTCAGCGGCTCGGTACGCCGCTTTCGCCGTCGGCCACGCGCGTCATGCTGCTCGGCGCCGGCGAGCTCGGCAAGGAAGTCGTCATCGCGTTGCAGCGACTCGGCGTCGAAGTCATCGCGGTCGACCGTTACCCGGATGCGCCGGGCCATCAGGTCGCACACCGCGCCCACGTGATCGACATGACGGACGGCGCCGCGCTGCGCGCGCTCGTCGAGGCCGAGCGTCCGCACCTGATCGTGCCGGAGATCGAGGCGATCGCGACCGACGCGCTCGCGCAGATCGAGGCGGCCGGGCTTGCCGAAGTGATCCCGACCGCACGCGCGACGCAATTGACGATGAACCGCGAAGGCATTCGCCGGCTCGCGGCCGAAACGCTCGGGCTGCCGACGTCGCCGTATGCATTCGCCGAGTCGTTCGACGAGTTCGCGGCCGCGGTCGCGCAGATCGGCATGCCGTGCGTCGTGAAGCCCGTGATGTCGTCGTCGGGCAAGGGGCAGTCGGTCGTACGGACCGAAGCCGACGTGAAGCCCGCGTGGGACTACGCGATGGCGGGCGGTCGCGTGAATCACGGTCGCGTGATCGTCGAGGGCTTCATCGACTTCGAATACGAAATCACGCAGCTGACCGTGCGCGCGATCGATCCTGTCACGCTCGACACGCGCACGTGGTTCTGCGAGCCGATCGGCCATGTGCAGGTCGCGGGCGATTACGTCGAATCGTGGCAGCCGCAGCCGATGCGCGCGGCGGCGCTCGAGAAATCGCGCGAGATCGCGCACAAGGTCACCGAGGCGCTCGGCGGGCGCGGGCTGTTCGGCGTCGAGCTGTTCGTGCGCGGCGACGAAGTGTGGTTCTCGGAAGTGAGCCCGCGGCCGCACGATACGGGGCTCGTCACGCTCGCATCGCAGCGCCAGTCGGAGTTCGAATTGCACGCGCGCGCGATTCTCGGGCTGCCGGTCGACGCGACGCTCGGTTCGCCGGCCGCATCGGCCGTGATCTACGGCGGGCTCGACGCGCGCGGGATCGCCTTCGAAGGCGTGCGCGACGCGCTCGCGGTGCCGGGCGCCGATCTGCGGCTGTTCGGCAAGCCGGAAAGCTTCACGAAACGGCGCATGGGCGTCGCGCTCGCGACGGGCGCGAACGTCGACGAAGCGCGCGAGCGCGCCAAACGTGCGGCCGCGGCCGTCCGGCCCGTAGCGGGCAACTGATCAACCGGGAGTGCGCCATGGCGCCGATCTGGATGCGTATCGCAAAACTGGCCGCCGCAGCGGCGCTTGCGGCGGGCCTTGCCGGCTGCGGGCTGGCCGCTGCGCCGTGCCGCATCGCCTCGGCCGGGCTCAAGATCGTGCCGGTCGTCGGCCACGTCGCCGCGGCGCCGACCGACGCATGCGCCGACGTGATCGATCCGTGACCCGTGCAGACAGCGCACTGCCCATAACCGACAACGACAAGCCGCGCGCCGGCGAGGCGCGCATTTTCATTCGTCTTCCGAGAGGACCTGCATGATTCGTCAAACCGTCGCCGCGCTCGCGCTGGCCGGCCTTACCGTTTCCGTCGCGCATGCGGCGCAGCTGACCATCGAGGAAATCGACGCCGATGCGCGCCAGACGGTCGCGTATCAGTGCGCGAACCAGCCGCAGCCGGTGCGCGTGTCGTACTGGCTCGCGGGCAACGGCCAGAGCTTCGCGCTCGTGCCCGTGAACGGACAGCGGCTGCTGTTCGTCGATACCGTGTCGGCGTCGGGCGTGCGCTATCAGGCCGGCCGCTATACGTGGTGGACGAAGGGCAAGGAAGCGACGCTGCGCGACGAAATCGCCGACGAGAAATCGCCGCCGCTGCTCGCGGACTGCGTGCAGGTCGACAAGAAGAAAAAGCGCAAGGGCTGAGCGGCGGCCGAGCGGCGCGAAAGCGCGCCGGGTCCGGCCGGATTGCGACTCAATCAGGGCTCGAACGCTGCGCCGGACGCGGGTCGCCCTCCGTCTGCGAAGCCGCCACAGGCATGCGGCGAACCGCCGTGGCGGCCGTTCGCGGCGTTGTCACGGACAGACGGCCGCACGGTGCTACAATACGGCCCTTTCCGCCGGCATTCGCGCCGAACGGAGTCCGCACGGCCTGGCGTCCGACGTTCGCATCGAACCGGTCCCAAGCGCCAGAGCGGCGCCGCGCGGCGCGCCGCGGCTCCGTCTACTTCCGAAATGTGATGAGCGCAGGCCCGGCCGGCCTGACGCGCGATGTCCCCGCCGCGCCTTTTGAGCGAAACGCCACCATGTCCGATTCTGTCGCCAAGCCTGTCGACGCCACCTTCGATCAATTCGGCCTTGCCGCCGATATCCTGAAAGCCATTGCGGAGCAGGGCTATACGACGCCGACGCCGATCCAGGCGCAGGCCATTCCGGTCGTGCTCGCCGGCCGCGACGTCATGGGCGCCGCGCAAACGGGCACCGGCAAGACCGCGAGCTTCTCGCTGCCGATCATCCAGCGTCTGCTGCCGCAGGCGAACACGAGCGCGTCGCCCGCGCGCCACCCCGTGCGTGCGCTGATCCTCACGCCGACGCGCGAACTCGCCGACCAGGTCGCCGCGAACGTGCACGCATACGCCAAGCACACGCCGCTGCGCAGCGCGGTCGTGTTCGGCGGCGTCGACATGAACCCGCAGATGGCGGAACTGCGCCGCGGCGTCGAGATCCTGATCGCGACGCCGGGCCGTCTGCTCGACCACGTGCAGCAAAAGACCGCGAACCTCGGCCAGGTACAGATTCTCGTGCTCGATGAAGCGGACCGGATGCTCGACATGGGCTTTCTGCCCGACCTGCAGCGCATCCTGAACCTGCTGCCGAAGGAGCGTCAGACGCTGCTGTTCTCGGCGACGTTCTCGCCCGAAATCAAGAAGCTTGCGTCGACGTACCTGCGCAACCCGCAGACGATCGAAGTCGCGCGCAGCAATTCGACGAACGCGAACGTCACGCAGATCGTCTACGACGTCGCCGAAGGCGACAAGCAGGCGGCGGTCGTGCAACTGCTGCGCGATCGCGGCCTCAAGCAGGTGATCGTATTCTGCAACAGCAAGATCGGCGCGAGCCGGCTCGCGCGTCAGCTCGAACGCGACGGCGTGGTCGCATCGGCGATCCACGGCGACAAGTCGCAGCTCGAGCGGATGCAGGCGCTCGACGCGTTCAAGCGCGGCGAGATCGAGGCGCTCGTCGCGACCGACGTGGCCGCGCGCGGTCTCGACATCGCGGAACTGCCGGCCGTGATCAACTTCGATCTGCCGTTCAACGCGGAAGACTACGTGCACCGGATCGGCCGCACGGGCCGTGCGGGCGCGACCGGCGACGCGCTGTCGCTGTGCAGCCCGAACGAGCGCAAGCAGCTCGCCGATATCGAGAAACTGATCAAGCGTCCGCTCGAGATGCAGACGCTCGTGCTCGACAAGCCGGCGCGCCATCGTCATGAAGAGCGCGGCGGTGAACGCGGCGGCGAGCGCGGCGGGCGGCGCGATCGCGACGAGCATCGCGGCGCGTCGGGCCGCCGGTCGCCCGGTGCGGAGCGTGGGCATCATCGCCGCCACGAGCCGCCGGTCGACGATTTCTTCCTCAAGCCGTACGAGCCGTCGGCGCCGGCCAAGCAGGCCGAAGACGCGAAGCCGGCGCAGCCCGAGAAGAAGACGCCGAAGCGTCAGGTTGCCGCGTTGCTCGGCGGGTTCGGCATGCCGCGCAAGCCGACGAGCTGAAGCACGCGCTGAAGCGGTGCGCCGGTCGCGGATCGGCGCAGCGTGTGGAACGGAACCCCGGCGGGCGCATGCGACTTGGCATGCGCCCGTTTTTGTTGGGCATTCGGGGCTGGAGCGGCACGCGCGGCGGTGCGATGCCGTGCCGCGTGGCGTATAGGCTTGCGCGTCGCAAGCGCGCCGGGCGCTCGCTCGGCGTGGCGACCGTTATTGCGCGTGCGGCCCGAACCGGCGCGCCCATGCGTCGGTCGCGGCTGCGTAGAACGCATCGAGCGTCGTACCGGGCAGCGGGCGATCGGGCGTGCCGAGCCCAAGATGCGTGGCAGCCGCCTGCAGTGGCGGCAGCGGATCGTCGCGTTCGAGCGCTGCAGCGCCCGTTTGCTTGCTGAGCTTTTCGCCGTTCGCATCGACGACGACCGGGACATGCAGGTACGCGGGTGTCGGCACGCCGAGACAGCGCTGCAGATAGATCTGCCGGGCCGTCGAATCGAGCAGGTCGGCGCCGCGCACGACATGCGTGATGCCGGCGTCGGCATCGTCGACGACGACCGCCAGCTGATACGCCCATTGCCCGTCCGCGCGCTTCAGCACGAAATCGCCGACTTCGGTCGCGAGGTTCTGCGATTGCGCACGTTGCCAGCGATCGTCGAACGCGACGATCGCGGCATCGCCGTCCGGCACGCGCAGGCGCCAGGCGCGCGCCGGCTTGCCGCGCAGGCCCGTGCGGCACGTGCCGGGATACGCGAGCGTCGTGTGGCGCTCGTGCGCGGCGCGCAGCGAATCGGCGATTTCCTTGCGCGTGCAGCCGCACGGATAGACGAGGCCGGCGGCGACGAGCCGCTCGAACGCGGCCGCATACGCGGCTTCGCGCGTGCTCTGCCACACGGGCGGCTCGTCCGGCGTCATCCCGAAATGCGCGAGCGTCGCGAGGATGTCGTCAGCCGCGCCGGGGACCGTGCGCGGCCCGTCGATGTCCTCGATCCGCACGAGCCACGCGCCGCCGTGCGCGCGCGCATCGAGCCAGCTCGCGAGCGCGCCGACGAGCGAGCCGAAATGCAGCGGACCGGTGGGCGACGGCGCGAAGCGGCCGCGATAGCCGTTCATCGGCAGTGCGCGTGGCGCGCGCTTACGCCGCCGCGTCGGCCGTGTGCGCGCAGGCCGGGCACGACTTGCCGGGCACGTAGCTCGGCGACTGCTGCGCCTCGGGTGTGACCACGGCGCGGCACGCGAAGCAGGTCACGTCGCCGGCCGGCTGCAGTTCCGGCGTCAGCGCGGTGCGATAGTCGAACACGAAGCAGTCGCCGTGATAGTGCGCGCCGCCGACTTCCTCGAAGTACTTCAGGATGCCGCCTTCGAGCTGATACACGTTGTCGATGCCGATTTCCTTCATGTGGATCGCGGCCTTCTCGCAACGGATGCCGCCGGTGCAGAACGACACGATCGTCTTGCCTTCGAGGTCGGCGCGGTGCGCGTCGATCACGTCGGGAAACTCGCTGAACTTGCCGATCCGGTAGTCGAGCGCGCCGTCGAACGTGCCGACGTCGACTTCGAACGCGTTGCGCGTGTCGAGCATCACGACCGGCCGGCCGTTGTCGTCGTGACCGCGATCGAGCCACGTCTTCAGCGTGCGCGCGTCGACCGACGGCGCGCGGCCGAGCTCCGGCTTGATCGCGGGCTTCTTCATCGTGATGATTTCGCGCTTCAGGCGCACGAGCATCCGGCGGAACGGCTGCGAGTCGGACAGGCTTTCCTTGAACTGCAGCGTCGCGAACTTCCCTTCGAACAGCGGATCGTGGCGGATGTAGTCGATGAATGCGTCGGTCGCTTCGCGCGTGCCGGCGACGAACAGGTTGATGCCCTCCGGGGCGAGCAGGATCGTGCCGCGCAGGCCGAGTTCGTTGCAGCGCGCGGTGACGAGCGGACGCCATTGCTCGTTCGCGTCGAGCGACACGAAGTGATAGGCGGCGAGGTTGACGATGGTCATGGTGGTCGGACGGTAAAACGGCCGCGACCGTGCGAGCGCACGGTGGCCCGCAAAAAAGGGTGCGAAGCCGGGCGGAGATTCGAAAACCCGTATTATCCCGCAAACCGCGTCGTCGCCGACACCCGGCCGAACGGCCAGGCCGCGACGGCGCGCCGCCGGCATCGGCCGAACGGCCGGCACGGGGATTTTTTGGGCAGCCTGCGCGGCGACGCGGCTACAATAGCGCCCATGTCAGATCCTCGCTTCGTCCATCTCCGCGTTCACTCCGAATTCTCGATTGCCGACGGCATCGTGCGTCTCGACGACATCGTCAAGGCGGCGGCCGCCGACGGTCAGGGCGCGCTCGCGCTGACCGATCTCGGCAACGCATTCGGTCTCGTCCGTTTTTACAAGGAAGCCCGCAGCAAGGGCGTGAAGCCGATTGCCGGCTGCGATGTCTGGATCACGAATCCGGACGATCGCGACAAACCGTCGCGCCTGCTGCTGCTCGTGAAGAACAAGCGCGGCTACCTGAATCTGTGCGAGCTGCTGTCGAAGGCGTGGCTCACGAACCAGTACCGCGGCCGCGCGGAGCTCGACGCGAGCTGGCTCGAGGGCGAGCTGTCCGAAGGGCTGCTCGCGCTGTCGGGCGCGCAGCAGGGCGACATCGGCCTCGCGCTCGCGGCCGGCAACGAGGAAGCCGCGCGCCGCCATGCGCAGCGCTGGGCCAAGGTGTTCCCCGGCGGCTTCTATATCGAACTGCAGCGCTACGGGCAGCCGGGCGCGGAGGCGTACATCCAGCAGGCCGCGACGCTCGCCGCGTCGCTGAAGCTGCCGGTCGTCGCGACGCATCCGACGCAGTTCATGACCGACGACGATTTCACCGCGCACGAGGCGCGCGTGTGCATTTCGGAAGGCGACATCCTCGCGAACCCGCGCCGCCAGAAGCGTTTCACGACCGAGCAGTATTTCCGCACGCAGGACGAAATGGTCGCGCTGTTCGCCGATCTGCCGTCCGCGATCGCGAACACGGTCGAGATCGCGAAGCGCTGCAACCTGACGCTCGAGCTCGGCAAGCCGAAGCTGCCGCTGTTCCCGACGCCGGACGGCATGTCGCTCGACGACTACCTGATCCAGCTGTCGAAGGAGGGGCTCGAAAAGCGTCTCGTGCAGCTGTATCCGGACGAGGCGGAGCGCGACGCGCAGCGCGACACGTATTACAAGCGGCTCGAATTCGAGTGCGGGACCATCACGAAGATGGGCTTTCCCGGCTACTTCCTGATCGTTGCGGACTTCATCAACTGGGCGAAGAACAACGGCGTGCCGGTCGGCCCCGGCCGCGGTTCGGGCGCCGGTTCGCTGGTGGCCTACGCGCTCGGCATTACCGATCTCGATCCGCTGCGCTACAACCTGCTGTTCGAGCGTTTCCTGAACCCCGAGCGCGTGTCGATGCCCGACTTCGACATCGACTTCTGCCAGCACGGGCGCGATCGCGTGATCCAGTACGTGAAGGACAAGTACGGCGCGGACGCCGTGTCGCAGATCGCCACCTTCGGCACGATGGCCGCGAAGGCGGCCGTGCGCGACATCGGCCGCGTGCTCGACCTCGGCTACATGTTCACCGACGGCGTCGCGAAGCTGATTCCGTTCAAGCCCGGCAAGCACGTGACGATTGCCGACGCGATGAAGGAAGAGCCGCAGCTGCAGGAGCGCTACGACAACGAGGACGAGGTGCACCAGCTGCTCGACCTCGCGCAGCGCGTCGAGGGCCTGACGCGCAACGTCGGGATGCACGCGGGCGGCGTGCTGATCGCGCCCGGCAAGCTGACCGATTTCTGTCCGCTCTACACGCAGGGCGACGACGGCGGCGTCGTGAGCCAGTACGACAAGGACGACGTCGAAGCCGTCGGCCTCGTGAAGTTCGACTTTCTGGGCCTCACCACGCTGACGATTCTCGACTGGGCCGAGCGCTACATCCGCCGTCTCGACCCGTCGAAGGCCGACTGGTCGCTGTCGCAGGTGCCGCTCGACGATCCCGCTTCGTTCCAGATCCTCAAGAAGGCGAACACGGTCGCCGTGTTCCAGCTGGAAAGCCGCGGCATGCAGGGGATGCTGAAGGATGCGCAGCCCGACCGCTTCGAGGACATCATCGCGCTCGTGTCGTTGTACCGTCCGGGCCCGATGGATCTGATTCCGAGCTTCTGCGCGCGCAAGCACGGGCGCGAGAAGGTCGACTATCCGGATCCGCGCGTCGAACCCGTCCTGAAAGAGACCTACGGGATCATGGTCTATCAGGAGCAGGTGATGCAGATGGCGCAGATCATCGGCGGCTACTCGCTCGGCGGCGCGGACTTGCTGCGTCGTGCGATGGGCAAGAAGAAGCCCGAGGAGATGGTCAAGCACCGCGAGATCTTCGCCGAAGGTGCGGCGAAGAACGGGCTGTCGCGCGAGAAGTCCGACGAGATCTTCGACCTGATGGAGAAGTTCGCGGGCTACGGCTTCAACAAGTCGCACGCGGCCGCGTACGCGCTGCTCGCGTATTACACCGCGTGGCTGAAGGCGCACCATCCGGCCGAATTCATGGCGGCCAACATGACGCTCGCGATGGACGACACCGACAAGGTGAAGATCCTGTTCGACGACTGCATCATGAACAACCTCGTCGTGCTGCCGCCCGACATCAACCAGTCGCACTACCGGTTCGAGCCCGTCGCGGAGCCCGACGGCAAGCGTTCGCGCACGATCCGCTACGGTCTCGGCGCGGTGAAGGGCAGCGGCCAGAACGCGATCGAGGAGATCCTGCGTGCGCGCGAAGAAAAGCCGTTTACCGACCTGTTCGATTTCTGCGAGCGCATCGATCGCCGGATCGTGAACCGTCGCACGGTCGAGGCGCTGATCCGCGCCGGCGCGTTCGATTCGCTGAACGCGAATCGCGCGCAGCTGCTCGCGTCGGTGCCGCTCGCGATGGAAGCCGCCGAACAGGCCGAGGCGAACGCGCTGCAGGCCGGGCTGTTCGACATGGGCGCCGAATCGCCGCATGCGCACGCGCTCGTCGACGAGCCCGCATGGGACGACAAGCGCCGGCTGCAGGAAGAAAAGGGCGCGCTCGGCTTCTATCTGTCCGGCCACCTGTTCGACGCGTATCGCGACGAGGTGCGCCGCTTCGTGCGGCAGAAGATCGGCGATCTGAAGGAGGGGCGCGACAAGCTCGTCGCCGGGATCATCGCGTCGCTCCGTACGCAGATGACTCAGCGCGGCAAGATGCTGATCGCGCTGCTCGACGATGGCACGGGCCAGTGCGAAATCACGATCTTCAACGAGCAGTTCGAAGCGAACAAGGCGCTGTTCAAGGAAGACGAACTGCTGATCGTGCAGGGGCAGGCGCGCAACGACGCGTTCACCGGCGGGATTCGCTTCACGGCCGATACGGTGATGGATCTCGAACGCGCGCGCAGCCGCTATGCGCAGGCCGTGCGGCTGACGATGAACGGCAATGCCGACGCGGCCGCGCTGCGCCGCGTGCTGGAGCCGCATGTGTCGAAGCACGACCCGGCGGCCGCGAACGCGATCGACGCGCCTGCGCCGTCGCGCGGCGGACGTGATCGAGAAGGCGGGCGTCGCCAGGCGGCGCCGCTGCCGAACGGGCTTGCGGTGCAGATCCACTACAGCAACGCGCGCGCGCAGGGCGAGATGCGGCTCGGCGATGCGTGGCGCGTGAAGCCGAGCGATGCGCTGCTCGCGGAACTGCGCGCGACGTTCGGCGGTGGCGCCGTCGAGATCGCGTACTGACCGCGATTCCTGACGATCGTCGCGAGGTGTGGCCCGCGTATCGCAGCGTGCGGTACGACGGGCCGTGTTTGTATGGGCTGCCGCTTGCGCCGCACGACCGGTAAACACGCCGGCTGCCGCAAAATCCTGTACATTGCCAGCCTTGTTTAGCCAGCCTGACGGACCGATTGACGTGGCCCTGTTTTCCTCCGCCCGACCGCCCAGAACCATTCTCGTCGCCGCGCCGCGCCGGATCGGCGACGTGCTGCTGACGACGCCGCTCGTGCGTTCGCTGAAGGCCCGCTGGCCGGACGCGCAGATCGACATGCTGGTGTTTCGCGGGACCGAAGGCGTGCTCGAGCACAATCCCGACGTCCGGCGCGTGATCGTCGTCGCGCAGCGGGCCGGGTTTCGCGAGCGGCTGCGCGACGCGTTGTCGATGTGGCGCCGCTACGATCTCGCGTGCGCGGCGCTGAGCTCCGATCGGCCGCGCTTTTACAGCTGGTTCGCGGGCCGCAAGCGCGTCGGGCTCGTCGATCCCGAGCGCCTCACGTGGCTCACGCGCCTGATGCTGAACGGCATCGCGATCAATCATCACCAGTCCGCGCATACGGTCGTCAGCACGCTCGCGCTCGCGCCCGTCATCGGCATCGATCCGGTGTCCGAGGTCGTGGCGCCGGGTATCGGCGACGATCCCGAGCGTCGCGCGCGTTTCGACGCATGGCTCGCCGAATCGCCGGCCGTGCGCGCAGGCAAGCCGCTCGTCGTACTGCATCCGTATCCGATGTTCCGCTACAAACAATGGCGGCTCGACGGCTGGGTCGAGATGATCGGCTGGCTGCGCGCTCGCGGTTTCGCGGTCGCGTTGTCGGGCGGTCCCGCCGATCGCGAGCGCGAGTATGCCGAGCAGGTCGCCGCCGAAGCGGGCGGCGACGTGCTGAATCTCGTCGGGCGGCTGACGTTCGGGGAAAGCGCCGAACTCGTGCGACGCGCACGGCTCTTCATCGGGCCCGACACGGGCGCCACGCACGTCGCGGCCGCGACCGGCACCGCTACGATCGCGCTGTTCGGACCGTCCGACCCGGTGCGCTGGGGGCCCTGGCCGCAGCACTGGCCGGCCACTGAGAACCCGTGGCCGCTGCGTGGCTCGGGGCGGCACGGTAACGTGTGGCTGCTGCAGGGCGACGGCGATTGCGTGCCGTGTCGGCATGAGGGCTGCGACCGCCACGTCGACAGCCGTAGCGACTGTCTGGAGAATCTCGACGCGCAGCGCGTGAAGAGGGCGGCCGCGGAGATGCTCGGCCTCGCGCGCCCGGACCCGACCGAAGCGGTCGTCGATACGTCGCGGCTGCATCGCGCGGGCCGCGCCTGATCTGCGCCGCCGCGCTCCTTTCACGATTCACGAACGCGCGAGCGCCGCTCGAGTCACGCGGCGGCGCGGGCCATCTCGCGCGATGGAACGCGCGTGTGCCCGAATTACGCGCTGTGCCGAATCGCCGACGTCTCGCGCGGCGGCGCTTCCTTGCGCTCGCGGCAGCCGAGCAGAATGCCGGCGAGCAGCATCGTCAGATGCCCTTCGGCGAAATCGAGCAGCAGCGAATTGGCGAGACTGCCGATCGTGAAGATCACCAGCCAGCCAAGCAGCAAATGACGCGAGCGCGGGTCGAGCGTGGCGCTGCCGCGCGCGATCTGCACGATCAGGTTCACGAGCAGCAGCACGCCGACCGTGCCGAGCTGCACCGCCATCAGCATGTATTCGTTGTGCGGGTTCGATGTCAGCTGCCCTTCGGCGGCCGTCTTGCCGGCCGCGAGCTTCTGGAATTCGAACTCGAGGCCGCCGGCGCCATAGCCGATGGCCGGGCGCGCCAGATACAGCTGCAGTCCCTTCTTGTACCACTCGAGGCGCAGGCCGGCCGACGTCGCCGCATCGCTTTGCCGATACTGCTGAACTTCGGACACGATCTGCGCGAGGCGGCCGCCGTGGATCGTGGAGGCCGCAACCACGAGCGCCGCAGCCGCGAGCAACAGCGCACCGGCGGCCAACCCCGCCCGCAACGCCGACTGCCGGCGCAGCAGCAGGACGAAACGCACGGCGACGACGAGCATCAGCAGCAGCGCGACGATCTGACCGGTGCGCCCCTGCAGCATCACGAACACGTTGACGAGCGCCCACGCGGCGACGGCCGCATAAGCCGTACGCGACAGCGCGGTGCGCGCGGCCAGCGCAAGATCGGCTGCCTGGTAGAACAGCAGCGCGCCGAACATGCCGGCCGCGATATGG
Organism: Burkholderia multivorans ATCC BAA-247; assembly: GCF_000959525.1. Taxonomy (NCBI): domain Bacteria; kingdom Pseudomonadati; phylum Pseudomonadota; class Betaproteobacteria; order Burkholderiales; family Burkholderiaceae; genus Burkholderia; species Burkholderia multivorans. The sequence goes on along the minus strand of NZ_CP009832.1, from coordinate 2,596,017 downwards.
TTCTTGAATACCCACGCGCGCGACACCGGCAGCGAAAACGCATGGGCCGGGCCGATCGCCGTCAAGCCGAGATAATTCGTCGTCGACAGCAGCAGGATCACGCACAGCGTGCCGAACCAGCAGCGCCGCACGATCGGGGCCCAGCCCGAATGACGAAACGCGAGCATCGCGAACGGCAGCAGCAGCAGCTTGTCGTATTTCGCGACCCAGTTCCACGCCTTGTCGTGCGGCGCGACCGTGTACGCGACGCTCAACGCGAGCGCGGCCAGGATCAGCAGTGCGGCGAGCGACGCGGGTTCGGTGACGAGCGTGCGCAGGTTGCGCCAGAACTCGGGCGAGACGATCAGCGCGACGGCGAACAGCGCGCAGAACACGTTGGTCAGCGCGGTCGACACGGGGACCATGCACAGTGCGATGACGGCGAAGGCGCGGGCCGCGGTCAGGCGCCGCGAGGCGGGGGTGGAGAACGAAAGCATCGGAACCTGTCGATTGGGGCGAAGGCAGCGTCGAGCGCGGTGACCCGAAGCGCGCAGTATACGCGAACCGGTTCCCCCGTCCCGTCCAGTCGCCTGGCGCGGATCAGCTGAACGCCCGTTTGATCCGCGAGCGCAGCAGGGCGCGCTTGAGGCGCCCTTCGACAGCCGGCGTGTCGAGCGCGAGGCGCGTGCCGGCCGGTTCGCCGCGATGCAGGTAGTAGCGGTCGAACGTCGCCTGCGTCATGCCCCATTTGTTCAGGAACTGGCGGCGTCCGTCGTTCTTGACGATCTTGCCGGTGCTCTTCTGCTGGAAGTGATAGACGAGACTGTCGCCGACGCCGAGGAAGATCCGGCAGCCGGCGTCCCAGAATTTCATCGAGAAGTCGTTGTCGCTGCTCATCCCGGGCGACAGTTCGCTGCTGTAGCCGCCGATCCGGTTCCACCAGTCGCGGTGCACGAGCGTCGGCGGCCACGTGGAGCCGAGCCAGTCCGCGCGCGCGAGCCGCGGTGCGGCGGCGACGAGCGCAGCCGCGTCGAAGTGTTCGGCATCGCGGCCGAAGTCCGCGACGACGACGCACGGATTGCGCGTATCGACCGGCTCGACCATCGTGCCCGACAGCATGAACAGATCGGTCGGCATCTGCTCGATGCGCCGTGCCAGCGCGGCATCCCAGCCGGGACAGCAGAACATGTCGTCGTTCATGTAGACGACGTAGTCGCGCGTCGCGCGCGCGGCTGCGAGATTCACCGCGTGGCAGATGCCGATGTTGCCGGGCGACGCCGTATGCTCGAGACGCTCGCTGCGCACCCAGTCGAGCGAGCCGTCCGAGCCGTCGTTCACGTGCACGATGATCTGATGCTCGTAGGCAGAATGGCGGCGCAGGCTGTCGACGACGAGCTTGAGGTACGGCAGGTTGTTCCAGGTCGGGATGATGATGGAGAACATGGCGGTCGGATTCGGTGGTCGTCGTGTCGGACGGACGGCGATTGCGCGGCGGCCCGCAGGGCGCGGCCGCGCGGGGCAGCCCGGCATTGTAACGCTGCGGCCGGCGGCGGCCGATCAGCGGGCCGGCGGGTGGCCGAGTTTCAGGAAGCGGTAATAGACGGTTTCCGCGTTGAAGACGGCGATCATGAAGCCCGCGCGGCCGTCGAGAAACCCGCGCCGCAGCACGTAAGTGCGGACGAACGCCCAGGCGCCGCGCGCGAGCGCCTTGCCGAAGCCGCCGCGCTGTCCGGCCGCGCGGCGCTGGCGGGCGCCGGCCGTCGAATAGGCGTCGAGCTTGCGCACGACCGTTTCGAAGTCCTCGTAGGAGTAGTGCATCAGCTTGCCGGACAGCCGCTGTGCCGGCGTGTCGAACACGAGGCGTTCGTGCACGAGATCGTCGGAGAAGCGCGCGGTCCCGCGCCGGAACAGGCGCGGCACCCAGTCCGGATACCAGCCGCTGTGGTGGATCCAGCGTCCGCAGAAGCTCGACAGCCGGTCGAGCGCATAGACGTCGGCGGCCGGCGTGCGGATCGCGTCGCGGATCGACTGCGCAAGTTCGGGGCTGACCACTTCGTCGGTGTCGAGCGACAGGATCCAGTCGGTATCGAGCGCGTCGAGCGCGCGGTTCTTCTGCGGGCCGAAGCCCGGCCAGTCGCGCTCGACGATCACGCGTGCACCGTGCGCCTGGGCGATCGCGACCGTGTCGTCGGTGCTGCCGCCGTCGATGACGACGATGTCGTCCGCGAAGGTCAGCGCATCGAGGCACTGCGCGAGCCGCGCGGACGCATTGAGGGCGATGAGAGCGACGCCGAGGGTGGGTTCAGCCATGAAAATCGTCGGAAAGGCGAAGAAAACGTGAGCGGCAGTATACCCGCCGGCCCGCATCGTGCCCGCGGCGTCGACCGCGGGGCGCGACGGGGCGGTGCGGCTATAATGTTGGGCCATTTTCGGCGCCGGCCCGACGGGCAGGATCCCGGGCGGGCGCGCGCCGCGCGCCGCGCCGCGGCTCAAGAAGGATCGCCTTGGAAACCCAGAACACACTTCGCAAACCGATGAACGGCACGGGCACGTCGCCGGTCACGGTCTTCAAGCGCCTGTGGCCGTATATCCGGCCGCTCGTCGGCATCGTGCTGCTCGCCATCGTCACGATGGGGATCGTGGCGGGGACCGAAGCCGGCATTCCGGCGCTGCTCAAGCCGCTCCTCGACCACGGCTTTGGTTCGCACGGCAGCGACCGCGCGAAATGGTACGTGCCGATCGCGGTGATCGGCCTCGCGCTCATCCGCGGCGTATCGCAGTACGCGTCGAATTACCTGCTCAACTACGTCTCGAACCGCATCCTGCTGCAGCTGCGTCTCGAGATGTTCCAGCGCATGATCCATACCGGCGCGTCGTTCTTCCAGCGCGAAACGGCGAGCACGGTGATCAATGCGATCGTGTTCGAGGTCAATCAGATCCTGTCGGTGCTGACCGGCGTGATGGTCACGCTCGTGCGCGATTCGCTGACGGTCGTGTTCCTGCTCGGCTATCTGTTCTACCTGAACTGGCGGCTGACGCTGATCGTCGCGGTGATCCTGCCGGGCATCGGCTGGCTGGTCAGCAAGATCAACCGGCGTTTGCGCCGCCTGAACCGCGAGCACCAGACGCTCACGAACGAGCTGTCGTACATCGTCGAAGAGACGGTCGGCGGCTACAAGGTGGTCAAGGTGCACAACGGCGAATCGTACGAGATCGACCGTTTCACGGCGATGAGCAAGCGGCTGCGCGGCTACGCGATGCGGATGACGATCTCGGGCGGGCTCGCGCAGCCGCTCACGCAGTTCCTCGCGTCGATCGCGCTCGCCGTCGTGATCACGATCGCGGTCGTGCAGTCGTCGAACGATCAGACGACGGTCGGCGGCTTCGTCGCGTTCGTCACGTCGATGCTGCTCGTGATTTCGCCGCTGAAGCACCTGATCGACGTGAATCAGCCGCTGCAGCGCGGGATGACCGCCGCCGAACTGATCTTCGGGCTGATCGACGAGCCTGCCGAACCGCAGGGCGGCGGCCGGCCGCTCGCGCGCGCACGCGGCGAAATCGAGTTCCGCGACGTGTCGTTCGATTACGGCGCGACCGAGCGGCCGACGCTCGACCGCATCTCGTTCAACGTCGCGCCGGGCGAGATGATCGCGCTTGCCGGGCCGTCCGGCAGCGGCAAGACGACGCTCGTGAACCTGCTGCCGCGTTTCTTCGATCCGACCGGCGGCGCGATTCTGCTCGACGGCGTGCCGATCGCCGAGTTCGACCTCCATGCGCTGCGCGGCCAGATGGCGATGGTGAGCCAGGACGTCGTGCTGTTCAATGACACGATCGCAGCCAACGTCGCGTACGGGCAAACGCCCGACCGCGCGCGCGTGCAGGCGGCACTCGAGGCCGCGAATCTCGCCGACGCGGTCGCCGCGATGCCGGACGGGCTCGATACGGTGGTCGGCGGCAACGGGATGCGGCTGTCGGGCGGCCAGCGCCAGCGGCTGGCGATCGCGCGCGCGATCTACAAGGATGCGCCGATCCTGATCCTCGACGAAGCGACGTCCGCGCTCGACTCCGAATCGGAGCGCCACGTGCAGGCGGCGCTCGAGCGGCTGATGGAAGGCCGCACGACGCTCGTGATCGCGCATCGACTCTCGACGATCGAGCGTGCGGACCGCATTCTCGTGCTCGAAGCGGGCAAGATCGTCGAATCGGGCAGCCATGACGAGCTGCTGCGCCACGGCGGTCTCTATGCGCACCTTCATCGGATCCAGTATCAGCAGCAGGCGGCGTGACGTGCGCAGGCTTGTCCCGCCGATATGCTAGTCTTCCCCGCGCAGTCCCGCTGTTTCCGATTCGACGTGACAACACGGAGGGAACGACAATGAAGAAGACGCACCGGATGGCGCTCGCTGCGCTGATCGCGGCCGGGTTCGCCGCACAGGGAGCCTTCGCGCAGGATCACGGCAACCACGACAATCACGGCGGCCCCGGCATGCAGCGCGGCCATGGTCCGAAGCACGTACCGCCGGGCCAGGCCAAGCGTCGCGGCGACGACCACGACGTGCCGCCGCGCTGGGCCGACCAGCCGCGCCGCGACTGGCACAAGGGCGACCGGCTGCCGCCCGAGTTCCGCGAGCGCCAGTACGTGGTCGACGACTGGCGCGGCTATCATCTGAGCCCGCCGCCGCGCGGTTATCAGTGGGTCGGCATCGGCGGCGACTATCTGCTCGTGCAGATCGGCTCGGGCCTCGTGCTGCGCGTCGGCCCGTAACGGCGCGATTCCCATGCGGCTGCCGCGTGCGCGCGGCAGCCGCGTCACTTTCCGGCCGCCGCGCGCCGGAACCAGCGCCGTTCGACGCGCGACATCACCCAGCACACGCCGAGCGCGCACAGCGTGCCGAGCGCGACTTCACCGAGCCGCATCAGCGGAATGTCCCAGAGCGGGCCGTTGCCCGGAAACAGCAGTACGATCGTCGCGGTGACGCCGCCGAGCCGTGCCGCGCTGCCGACATTCAGACACCAGCAGCAGACGATCACGACCGCGACCGTCAGCGCATAGGCGAGCATCCGGTCGCCGCCGAGCGCCGCGCCCGCGAAGCCGAGCACGCCGCCGACCATCGCGCCGATGAACTGGTCGCGCGACAGCGACATCGTGTCCGAGTAATTGTGCTGCGTCACGGCGATCGCGGTGATCGCGGCCCACACGGCCTGCTCGGTGTGCAGCGCGCGGCCGATCGCATACGCGAGGCAGGCGCCGCACACGGCCTGGAACGCCATCAGGCCGCCTTGCGCGAGCCGCTCGCCGAACGTCAGGCCCTTGAACAGATCGAAGATCGACTGCTGGATCTGCTGGCGTGCTTCGTTGAGTGTCCGGATCGTATCCATCGTGCGTCGGTCAAGAAACGGAGGACGGCGTGTGCCGCGTTCAGTGCGCCTGTTCCGGCGATGCGGCCGCTGGTTCGTCGGCCGGCGAATCGCCGTTCTCGACGCGTGTCTCCGGCATCCCCAGCCATACCAGCAGCACGGCGAGCGCGCCCGCGCCCGCGAGCCCGAAGAAGCTGACCGCATTGCCGAAATGATCGGCGACGTAGCCGGCCGCCGCGGTGCTGAGCGTCGCGCCGATCCCGGCCGCGAGCCCGAACAGGCCGATGCAGAGGTTGTAGCGCCCCTTGCCGCCCGCGACGTCGGCCGCGATGAGCGGCAGCATCACGCCGAACACGGCCGCGCTGATGCCGTCGAGCATCTGCACCGGCACGAGCAGGTAAGGGCTGCTGACGCCGGCGAACAGCAGCGCACGCACGGGCAGCGCCGAGAAGCCGAGCAGCAGGATCGGCCGGCGGCCCCAGCGCTGCGCGGAACGGCCGACCCACGGCGAGAGCATCGCGACGATTGCCTGCGGCACGATGATGCATGCCGCGATCACGAGCTGCACGTTTTCGCCCATCCCGGCCGTCACTTCGCCTGCCGCGAGGTTCAGCATCGCCGCGTTCGACAGGTGGAACAGCACGACGCACGCCGCGAAGATCAGCATCCGGCGGTCGCGCAGCAGTTCGAGCAGCGTTTCGCGCTCTTCGCTTTCATCGCTCGCATCGCGTTTCGACGACGATTGCGGGATCACCTCGTGCGTCGGCTGGATCATCGCGAGCGCGAACAGCGCGGGCAAGGCGAGCACCGCGGTCAGCCAGAACACCGCGCGCGCGGAGAAATATTCGCCGGTGAGCCCCATCAGGCCGGCGGCGACCGCGCTGCCGATCGAGGCCCAGCGCGCGTTGCGGCCGAGCCGGTCGCCGAGATCGGCGCGACCGACGAGCGAGAACGAGATCGCGGCCATCGCCGGCACGAGCATGCAGCTCGCGAAGCCGTGGAACACCTCGGCCGCGATCACCGGCACGATCGTCGGGCTCGACGCGAGCAGCACGGCGGACAGGATGATCGCCGCGATCGCCCAGGCGGCCGCGCCTTTCTTGTTCTTGAGCGCGTCGACGGCGGCGCCGCCCGGCACCTGGCTCACCATCGCGCTGATCGTGCCGATCGACAGCACCATCCCGATCTCCCCCTGCGTCCACTTGTGCGACGCGAGGTACGACGCGATGAACGGACCGAACCCGGTTTGAACGTTTGCCACGAAGAAGTTGAGCCAGTCGAGAGCGCGCAGACTGCGGACGCTGACGGAATGCTTGATCGTCATCGGGCAGTACTCGCAGACGAAGCCGGTGCCGGTGCAACGGGCGGGTAGACCGCGACGATCGGCTTGTCGGCCGCGTAGGGCGGCGCGGCCTTGATCTGTGCGTCGTTCAGGTCGAGCTGCGGATGCAGCGCCTTGTCGCGCGTGACGAAGCGCAGCGCGCCCCAGCTCGCGGCAATCGAACGGCGGTCGGTATTGACGAGGCCGCCAAGGTCGAGCACGACGGCCTGCGGCTGGGCGGCGCGGTCGATCAGCACGTCGACGACGCGGCCGATCTTCGTGCCGTTCGGGCGCTCGACGTCGCTGTCGAGCATCGGCAGCCGCGTCGTCGGCGAGGCGGCTGCCGAACCCGACAGCGGCACGGGCTTCGGCCGCGCGGCCGGCGGCAGGTCGCCCGACGGCACATCGAGCACGATCGGCTCCTGTTTGCCGCCCGGCGTGAAGCGGAACACGTTCCACGGGAAGATGACCTTGCGGTCGCCCACGCCCATGAAGCCCTGCAGGTTGACGACCATCTCGCGCGGCTTGCCGCCCGCGTCGACCACCATGTCGACCGCGCGGCCGATTACCTTGCCGTTGCGTCGCGCGACTTCGCTGTCGAGCAGCGCATGGATCTGGGTGCGATCGAGCGGGCGCGTCGCGACGATCGGCGGGGGCGGAGGCGGCGGCGGTGTCGGCGATTCGGTGCGCTGCACGGGTTTCGGGCGCGCGACCTCGTGGTGCTGTTTCTTCGGCGCTTCCGGCTCCTCCGGGCGCGTCGGCGCGGGCACGGGCGGCATCGTCAGCGGCTCGCCGGCGGTTTCCTCGACCGGCTCGACCAGCGCCTCGCTGATCGGCGCGGGCGGGTTCTGGACCGGCAGCAGCCCGCAGCCGGACAGCAGCGCGGCGGCGGCGAGAATCAGGAAGACCGTCGACGACGGCAACGACATGCGGGATGCGGGAAACGGAAGTCCGCCGCTCATTGACACTCACTCCAAGGGTCGGGGCGGGCCCGGAGGCACGCGGCTGGCGATGGATGGCGGGTGCGGGCGGCGCACCACGCGAGGTGAGAGTTTAACGTGTCTTCCTTTCAGGACCGATTTCGGTTGCGACACGGCGGCGGTTCGCCGCAGAGGTGCGCCGATCGCCGCGCGGCCGGAGTCCGCGCGAAGGGTCGCGAAACGGGCGGCGGGCCGCGTCGTGCAGCGGTTCTGCGCGCGACGGGCGGGGGAGAGGAGGCGAAGACGGGGCGTCGCCGTCAGCCGCGCGTGCGGACGACGACGCATGCAGACGCGCGCACGCGCGCGGCGTTTACGCGAGCGGATACCACGCGTCGGTGAATTCGCTGACTTCGACGTCGGTCAGCTCGGGGCGCGCGGCGAGCCATGCGCGTACCGCTTCGCGGTCCGCCTCGGTGGTCGTGCCGCGCGGCGCGCCGGAAATCACGTACGCGCCGATGCCGTCGTCGGCGGACGCGACGGTCAGCAGCCCGTTCGCTTCGACGAAATCGATGAACGCATCGATCAGCTGACCGCGCTCGAGGTCGCTCAGCTCGCCGCGATATTGCGCGGTCGCGTTGAACGCGAGTTCCTGGAATTCGCCGATGTGGAGTTTCTTGCGCTGACGGCGGTTGTGGCGTTGGCTCATGATGCGGGATGAATGAGAGTGGGGAACGGAATGCGCCGCGCGCCGCACGATGCGGCGCCGCGGCGCTTGCGCGCACGGATTGCGCGCGGCTGCTACATCAGCACGATATCGTACTGCTCCTGGCTCAGGTTCGACTCCACCTGCAGCGACACCGGCTTGCCGATGAAGTCGATCAGCATCGCGAGATGCTGCGACTCCTCGTCGAGAAACAGGTCGATCACCTGCTGCGCGGCGATCACGCGGAATTCGCGCGGATTGAACTGGCGCGATTCGCGCAGGATCTCGCGCAGGATGTCGTAGCAGACGGTACGCGACGTCTTCACCTGGCCCTTGCCCTGGCACGTCGGACACGGCTCGCACAGCACGTGCGCGAGCGATTCGCGCGTGCGCTTGCGCGTCATCTCGACGAGCCCGAGCTGCGAGAAGCCGTTGACCGTCACGCGGGTGCGGTCGCGCGACAGCGCCTTCTTCAGCTCGGACAGCACCGCGTCGCGATGCTCGGCGTTCTCCATGTCGATGAAGTCGATGATGATGATCCCGCCGAGATTGCGCAGCCGCAGCTGCCGCGCGATCGTGTGCGCGGCCTCGAGGTTGGTCTTGAAGATCGTGTCGTCGAAGTTGCGCGCGCCGACGTAGCCGCCGGTGTTCACGTCGATCGTCGTCATCGCCTCGGTCTGGTCGATCATCAGATAGCCGCCCGATTTCAGATCGACGCGACGCGACAGCGCACGCTGGATCTCCGTTTCGATGTTGTAGAGGTCGAACAGCGGCCGCTCGCCGGTGTAGTGGTGCAGCTTCGGGCTCACGGCCGGCGTGAACTCGGCCGCGAATTCCGCGAGGCGCTGATACGTTTCGCGCGAATCGACCTGGATGCGCGTCGTGTCGTCGTTCGCGAAATCGCGCAGCACGCGCTGCGCGAGATCGAGATCCTGATAGAGCAGGCTCGTCGCCGGCAGCCGCTGCGCCTGCGCGACGATCGTCGCCCACGTCTTGCGCAGATAGGCGACGTCGGCCGCCAGTTCTTCGGACGTCGCGTCTTCGGCGATCGTGCGCACGATATAGCCGCCTTTCTCGTCCGGCGGAATCACGGCCGTCAGGCGCGCGCGCACGGCTTCGCGCTCGGCCTCGCTCTCGATCTTCTGCGAGATGCCGATGTGCGGCTCCTGCGGCAGATAGACGAGCGTGCGGCCCGCGATGCTGACCTGCGTCGACAGCCGTGCGCCCTTCGTGCCGATCGGATCCTTGATCACCTGGACCATCAGCGTCTGGCCCTCGAACACGGTTTTCTCGATCGGCTGGTGGTGGACCGCGCCCGACGGCGGCTCGCCGGCGATGCGCGGCTGCCAGATGTCGGCGACGTGCAGGAACGCCGCGCGTTCGAGGCCGATGTCGATGAACGCCGACTGCATGCCGGGCAGCACGCGCACGACCTTGCCGAGATAGATGTTGCCGACGCGTCCGCGCGACAGCGTGCGCTCGACGTGAAGCTCCTGCACCGCACCTTGCTGCACGAGTGCGACGCGCGTTTCCTGCGGCGTGAGGTTGATCAGGATTTCTTCGTTCATGGTGCGGTTCAGAAGGCGACGCGCGCGGCGCGCAGCAGCGCGGCTGTCTCAAAAAGGGGCAGACCCATGATACCCGAATGGGAGCCGTCGATTCGCTCCACGAACTCGGCCGCGCGCCCCTGGATCGCGTATGCGCCGGCCTTGCCGAACGGTTCCCCGGTATCCACGTAGCGCATCAGCGCATCGCGCGGCGCGGCCGCGAAGCGCACCGACGAGCGCGACAGCGCGGGCGGCAGCAGCGCGCCGTCCGCGCCGATCACCGCGACGGCCGTCAGCACCTCGTGCGCGCGGCCCGCGAGACGCGTCAGCATCGCGAGCGCGTCGTCGGCGTCGGCCGGCTTGCCGAGAATCGCGCCGTCGATCGTCACCGTCGTGTCGGCGACCAGTACCGGCGCGGCCGGCTTGCCGCTCGCGACGAGCCGCGCACGTGCGGCCTCCGCTTTCGCGACGGTCACGCGCCGCACGTATGTGTCGGCGGCTTCGCCGGGCAGCTCGGCTTCGAGCGCCTCGGCGTCTTCGTCGGCGCGCGGCAGCAGCAGTTCGAAACGCACGCCGATCTGCTGCAGCAGTTCCTGGCGGCGTGGGCTTTGCGAAGCGAGGTAAAGGGTCGGGAAAAGGGCGGGGGACAGGCTGGACGGCATGGTGTCGTTATCTCGTTGAGCGCGCGGGCCGCGCGTCGCGAGGACGACGCGTCATGCGCGGTGATAAGGGTGATTCTGCGTGATGCTCCACGCCCGGTAAAGCTGTTCGGCGAGCAGCACGCGCACCATCCCGTGCGGCAGCGTCATGCTCGAGATGCGCAGCAGCAGGTCGGCGCGCGCTTTCAGGTCCGGATCGAGACCGTCGGCGCCGCCGATCACGAACGCGACGTCACGGCCGTCCTGCTGCCAGCCGGGCAGCGCCTGCGCGAGCTGCATCGTGGTCCAGTCGCGGCCGCGCTCGTCGAGCGCGACGATGCGCGCTCCCTTCGGCAGCGCGGCGTCGATCTTCTGCCGCTCGGCCGCCATCACGCTTTCCGCGCTGCGGCCGCCGGAACGCAGCTCGGGCTTGATCTCGCGCAGTTCGATGCGCAACTCGGGCGGCATCCGTTTCGCGTATTCGTCGAAGCCGGACGCGATCCAGCCGGGCATCTTGTGGCCGACCGCGAGGATGAAGAGCTTCATCGGCGACGCTTAGCGACGGCGCGCGGGTGCCTTGCGTGCGGGACGGGCGGGTGCGTCGCCGGCTTCGTCTTCGTCCTCGTCGTCGGCGGCCGTCGCGCCGTTCGGGCCCTTGCCGCCGCCGAGCTTCATCCGCACCGGCTTGTCGCCCCAGATTTCCTCGAGGTTGTAGTACTGGCGCAGTGCCGGTTGCAGGATGTGCACGACGGCGTCGCCGCAGTCGACCAGCACCCATTCGCCGGTGTCTTCGCCCTCGGAGCTGACGACGTCGCCGCCGGCTTCCTTGACCTTCTCGCGCACGTTCGACGCGAGCGCCTTGGTCTGGCGGTTCGACGTGCCCGATGCGACGACCACGCGGTCGAACAGCTCGGTCAGGTGGCTGGTGTTGAACACCTTGATGTCTTGCGCCTTGACGTCTTCGAGGGCGTCGACGATCACGCGCTGCAGTTTGCGGATATCCATGGAGTCAGGAATGGTAGAGACGATGTTGAAGAATATAGGCCCATACGGCGGCCGGCACATGTTCGGCCGGCGCGTCGGGCATGTGCGCGTGCCGCGCGATGCATGCGCGCAGATGCGCGCGGATGTCGGTTGCGGCGATGTCGAACGCGAGCGTCGTGTCGATCAGCAGATGGCCGCTCGGCGTGGCCTTCAGCACGTCGGCGCCGGCTTTACGCGCGGCGATCTCGCGCGCGACGGCCGGCGATGCGGTGCCGAGGTCGAAACCGGGCCGCGTCGCCGCGCACACGTGCGCGTAGTCGAACAGCTTGCGCCAGTCGCGCCACGTGTCGAGGCGCACGAGCTGATCCGCACCGATCAGCAGCGACAGCGACGCGTCGGGACCGATCCGTTCGCGCCAGCGCGCGAGCGTCTCGACCGTGTAGGTCGGGCCGTCGTGCTCGATCTCGTCGGTCGCGACCTCGACGCGCACGCCGGGCAGCACAAGCGAGCCGGCCGCGGCGCGCGTCATCGCGAGCCGGTGCTCGGCGGCCGACACGTCGCGCTTCTGGTACGGCTGCCCGGCGGGCAGCAGCACGAGCTCGGTGAGGCCGAGCACGTCGGCGAAGCGCCGCGCGAGCGCGAGATGGCCGTCGTGAATCGGGTCGAACGTGCCGCCCAGCAGGCCGATGCGACGCGATAGCGGGCGCGGCTGCGGGGCGGGGCGGGCGGTGGTGTTCAGAAACGCGTCCTCTCGTAGGGGCGGCAGGCGACGGGCTCAGACCCAGTCGCGCGGCACGATGAAGTCGCTGTACAGGCGCGCTTCCGGCGAGCCGGGCTCGGGCTGCCAGTTGTAGCGCCAGTTCGCGACGGGCGGCATCGACATCAGGATCGACTCGGTCCGGCCGCCGCTTTGCAGGCCGAATAGCGTGCCGCGGTCGAACACGAGGTTGAATTCGACGTAGCGGCCGCGGCGGTACGCCTGGAAATCGCGCTCGCGCTCGCCGTACGGCAGCGCCGCGCGGCGCTCGACGATCGGCAGATACGCGGGCAGGAAGGCGTCGCCGACGCTCTGCATCATTTCAAACGAACGTTCGAAGCCGGGTTCGGAGAAATCGTCGAAGAAGATCCCGCCGACGCCGCGCATCTCGTTGCGGTGCTTGAGGAAGAAATACTCGTCGCACCACTTCTTGAAGCGCGGATACAGCTCGGCGCCGAACGGATCGAGCGCGTCCTTGCAGGCGCGATGGAAGTGCCGCGCGTCGTCCTCGAAGCCGTAAACCGGTGTCAGATCCATGCCGCCGCCGAACCAGAAGATCGGCGCTTCGCCGGGCTTCGTCGCGATCAGCATCCGCACGTTCATATGCACGGTCGGGCAGTACGGATTGCGCGGATGCAGCACCAGCGACACGCCGAGCGCCTCGAACCCGCGCCCCGCGAGCTGCGGCCGCGCGGCGCTCGCGGACGGCGGCAGCGCGTCGCCCGCCACGTCGGAGAAGCCGATCCCCGCGCGTTCGAACACGCGGCCGCCTTCGAGGATCCGCGTGCAGCCGCCGCCGCGCAGCCGCTCGGCGGGGCCGCGCTGCCAGATGTCGGTCGCAAGCGGCGTGCCGTCGAGCGCGCCGAGCGCATCGGCGATGCGTGTCTGCAGGCCGTGGAGATACGTGCGCACGCGCGCCACGTCGTAGGTCGAATCGGTCATGTCTGAACTGAACGCCCCCGCGCGCGGCGGGGGCCGTAAAAAAGGCTTCTGCCGCGCATTCTAGCGAACCGCGGCAGCCGGCACGACGCACCGCGCGGCGGTGCGCCGGCCGCCGGCGTCATGCGCTCTTGCGGCTGAGTGCGCGGTGGCCGATGTCGCGGCGATACTGCATGCCTTCGAAATTGATCTGGTTGATCGTGTCGTACGCATGCTGCTGCGCTTCGCGCACCGAATCGGCGAGGCCGACCACGCACAGCACGCGGCCGCCCGACGTGACGAGCTTGTCGCCGTCGAGCGTCGTGCCCGCATGGAACGTCACGGCCTGTTCGGTTTCCGCCGGGATGCCGTTGATGCGGTCGCCCTTGCGCGGCGCGTCGGGGTAGCCGTGCGCGGCAAGCACGACGCCGAGCGCGGTGCGGCGATCCCAGTCGAGCTCGACCGTATCGAGCGTGCCCGCGATCGCCTGCTCGACGACCTTCGAGAAATCGCTCTTCAGGCGCGCCATGATCGGCTGCGTCTCCGGATCGCCCATCCGGCAGTTGAATTCGAGCGTGCGCGGATTGCCTTCCTTGTCGATCATCAGGCCGGCGTACAGGAAGCCCGTGAAGCGGATGCCGTCCTTCTCCATCCCGCGCACGGTCGGCATGATGATCTCGCGCATCACGCGCGCATGCATCTGCGGCGTGACGATCGGCGCCGGCGAATACGCGCCCATGCCGCCGGTGTTCGGGCCGCGATCCTCGTCGAGCAGACGCTTGTGGTCCTGGCTCGACGCGAGCGCGAGCGCGTGCTTGCCGTCGACCATGACGATGAAGCTCGCTTCCTCGCCGTCGAGAAATTCCTCGATCACGACGCGTGCGCCTGCGTCGCCGAGCTTGTTGCCCGACAGCATCATGTCGACCGCTTCGTGCGCTTCCTCGAGCGTCATCGCGACGACCACGCCCTTGCCGGCCGCGAGGCCGTCGGCCTTCACGACGATCGGCGCGCCTTTCGCGTCGATGTAGGCATGCGCGGCGGCCGCGTCCGAGAAGGTCTCGTAGTCGGCGGTCGGAATGCCGTGCCGCTTCATGAACGCCTTCGCGAAATCCTTCGAGCTCTCGAGCTGCGCGGCTTCGCGCGTCGGCCCGAAGATCTTCAGGCCGCGCGCGCGGAACAGGTTGACGATGCCGGCCGCGAGCGGCGCTTCGGGCCCGACGAGCGTGAATGCGACGCCTTCGCGTTCCGCGAAGTCGGCGAGCGCGTCGAGCGACGTGATGTCGACGTTCTTCAGACGCTCGTCCTGCGCCGTGCCGCCATTGCCGGGCGCGACATAGACCATCTGAACGCGCGGCGATTGCGCGAGCTTCCACGCGAGCGCATGTTCGCGGCCACCGGAACCGACGACGAGTAGTTTCATGGGATTCCCCGCAGACTAGAAAACAGGGCGGCCGGCACGCTCAGGCGCGCCGGCCGCGAAACCGGGCGGGCCGCCGCTGCGACGTGCGCGCGGCGGCCGGCATCTCATTCCTCGACGATGACGGCGTTCGTGTACACCTCCTGCACGTCGTCGAGGTTCTCGAGCGCGTCCAGGAGCTTCTGCATCTTCACCGCATCGTCGCCGGTGAACTCGACTTCGTTTTGCGGCTTCATCGTCACTTCGGCGAGTTCGGCCTTGAAGCCGGCGGCTTCGAGGGCGTCCTTCACCTTCGAGAATTCCTGCCAGTCGCACAGCACTTCGATCGAGCCGTCCTCGTTCGTGCTGACGTCGTCCGCGCCGGCTTCGAGCGCCGCTTCCATCAGCGCGTCTTCCGACGTGCCCGGTGCGAACAGGAACTGACCGACGTGATCGAACATGAATGCGACCGAACCGTCGGTGCCCATGTTGCCGCCGAACTTCGAGAATGCATGACGCACTTCGGCGACCGTGCGCGTGCGGTTGTCGGTCAGCGTGTCGACGATGATGGCCGCGCCGCCGATGCCGTAGCCTTCGTAGCGGATTTCCTCGTAGTTCGCGCCGTCCGCGCCGCCGACGCCGCGATCGATCGCGCGCTTCACGTTGTCCTTCGGCATGTTCGCGTCGGCCGCCTTGTCGACCGCGAGACGCAGGCGCGGGTTCGAGCTCACGTCTCCGCCGCCGAGACGGGCCGCGACCTGGATTTCCTTGATCAGGCGCGTCCAGATCTTGCCGCGCTTCGCGTCGGCCGCTGCTTTCTTATGCTTGATGTTGGCCCATTTCGAGTGACCAGCCATACCTTTCTCCGTGCCCGGGCGCGCTCGCGCGGGCGATAGTGCCAATGTGTCGTTGAATCGGCGGCCGTGGTGGCGGGCGTGAAGCCGCGGGCCGCGCGTGTCGAGTGGAGCGTGATTTTATCACGCGGCGACCGCCCGAACGGCGCGCCGCGCCTGGCCGAACGGCCGGGCCGGCCGCGCCGCGCGGCATGCGCGCGGGTGGCCGGCCGCCGCTGCGTCAGTTCTTGGTGCCGAACAGGCGGTCGCCCGCATCGCCGAGGCCCGGCACGATGTAGGCGTGTTCGTTCAGGTGCGAGTCGAGCGACGCGACGAACAGCTTGACGTCGGGGTGCGCGTCCTGGAACACCTGAACGCCCTCGGGCGCGGCCACGAGCGCGACGAACATGATGTTCGCGGCCGGCACGTTGCGGCGCTTGAGCACGTCGACGGCGTGCACGGCCGAATAGCCGGTCGCGACCATCGGGTCGCACAGGATGAAGATGCGATCGTCGAGATCGGGCAGCCGCACGAGATATTCGACCGGCCGATGATCGTCCGCACGATAGACGCCGATATGGCCGACGCGCGCGGACGGGATCAGGTCGAGCAGGCCGTCCGACATCCCGACGCCCGCGCGCAGCACGGGCACGATCGCGAGCTTCTTGCCCGCGATCACCGGCGCGTCGATCTCGACGAGCGGGGTTTCGACCCGCTTCGTCGTGATCGGCAGATTGCGGGTGATCTCGTAGCCCATCAGCAGCGTGATCTCGCGCAGCAGTTCGCGGAACGTGCGCGTCGACGTGTCCTTGTCGCGCATGTGCGTGAGCTTGTGCTGGATCAGCGGGTGATCGAGGATGAAGAGATTCGGGAAACGGCTGTCCTGTTTCATGACGGGGGAGCGCCTTGCGGCAAAAGGGGATCGGGAGGGCGGCGGCAGGCGCAAGCCGGTCGCGCGCGCATGGTCGCAATTTTACCAAGGCGCGCCGCGCGATCCGGATATTATCGACGTCTCACGACAACCCGCGCGCCGCGCGCGTCCGTGCGGCCGGTGCGCGGCGCGACGGAATCCGTGCCGGCGCGCGTCGCAACCCTGGGGAAATCGACGATGGATCTCGGCATCGAAGGAAAGACCGCGCTTGTATGCGCGGCGAGCAAGGGACTCGGGCGCGGCTGCGCGCAGGCGCTGGCCGCCGAAGGCGTGAATCTCGTGATCGTCGCGCGCACGCGCGCGACGCTCGAGGAAACCGCGGAGGAAATTCGCGCGGCATCGAACGTGTCGGTCACGGCCGTCGCGTGCGACATCACGACGCCCGAGGGTCGCGCGGCCGCGCTGGCCGCGTGCCCGCAGCCCGACATTCTCGTGACGAATGCGGGCGGCCCGCCGCCCGGCGACTTCCGCGATTTCTCGCACGACGACTGGATCCGCGCGCTCGAAGCGAACATGCTCACGCCGATCGAGCTGATCCGCGCAACCGTCGACGGCATGATCGCGCGGCGCTTCGGCCGGATCGTCAACATCACGAGCTCGGCCGTGAAGGCGCCGATCGACGTGCTGGCGCTGTCGAACGGCGCGCGCTCGGGGCTGACCGGCTTCGTTGCCGGGCTCGCACGCAAGGTCGCGCCGCACGGCGTGACGATCAACAACCTGCTGCCGGGGCTGTTCGATACCGACCGCATCGCGACGACGCTCGCCGCAGCCGCGAAGGCGCAAGGCGTGACGGTCGACGAATTGCGTGCGCGGCGTGCGAAGGAAATCCCGGCCGGCCGTCTCGGCACGCGCGAAGAGTTCGGCGCCGCGTGCGCGTTCCTCTGCAGCGTGCATGCCGCGTATATCACCGGCCAGAACTGGCTGCTCGACGGCGGCGCGTACCCCGGCACGTTCTGACGCTTTGCGCGCCGTACCGTCAACGACAATCACAACCCTGAAGGACGAAGGATCTGGAGATGAGCAAACCCCGCATCGCACTGATTGCGCACGACGCGAAGAAGGACGAGATCGTCGCACTCGCGGGCCAATACCGCGCGGTCCTCGCGCAATGCCGGCTGGTCGCCACCGGCACGACGGGCGGCCGGATCGCGGCCGCGCACGGGCTCGAGGTCGAGCGCAAGCTGTCGGGGCCGCTCGGCGGCGACCTGCAGATCGGCGCGGAACTGGCGGACGGGCGCGTCGACGTCGTCGTGTTCCTGCGCGATCCGATGACCGCGCAGCCGCACGATCCCGACATCACCGCGCTCGTGCGCGCGTGCGACGTGCACAACGTGCCGGTCGCGACCAACGTCGCGACCGCGCGGATGCTGCTCGACGATCTGGCGCGGACGATGCAGGACGTCTGTTAGGTCGACGTGAAGGGCGCCGCGACGGCCGGGCTCGCCGGTGCCGCAGCCGTGACGTGCCGGCGCGGCTGTCGCGCAGGCATGCGAGCCGCTGCCCGACGGCGCACCGGTTCCGGCATCGCGGCGCAGCGCAGCCGGCGAAAGCCGGGCGTCAGCCGCGCGTCGCGCGAAGCGTTCGGCAGTCTGCGCGATGCCCCTGCGCGCATGTAGGGATTGCGAAGACGCGCTGCGAAATCGCGCACGACGCGCGAGAATCGCGCGGTGCGTGCGCGCGTCCGAACGAAGGCGTCGCCGTCCGGCCGACGCCGACGCGCCAGCTGCACTGCATTCCCACCCAACGAGGAGCGAAACGATGCCGAAAGCAATCCGATACGACCAGCCCGGCGGCCCGGACGTGATGAAGTGGGTCGACGTCGAGGTCGGCGCGCCGCAGGCGGGCGAAGTCCGCATCAAGCAGCATGCGGTCGGGCTCAACTACATCGACGTGTACTTCCGTACCGGCCTCTATCCGCAGCCGCTGCCCGGCGGCCTCGGCATGGAGGCGGCCGGCGAGGTGACGGCCGTCGGCGAAGGCGTCGGCGCGCTGAAAGTCGGCGACCGCGTCGCGTACGTCGCGCAGCCGCCCGGCGCCTATGCGCAGGAACGCGTGCTGTCGGCCGAGCGCGTCGTGAAGCTGCCCGACGGGATCGGCTACGACGACGCGGCGTCGGTGATGCTGCAGGGTCTGACGGCCCATTACCTGCTGCGCCGCACGTATCCGGTGAAGGCCGGCGATACGATCCTGATCCACGCGGCTGCCGGCGGCGTGGGGCTGCTCGTGTGCCAGTGGGCGAAGGCGCTCGGCGCGACCGTGATCGGCACGGTCGGCTCCGACGAGAAGGCCGAGCTCGCGAAGGCGCACGGCTGCGATCATCCGATCGTCTATACGCGCGAGAACTTCACGCAGCGCGTGAAGGAGATCACGAACGGCGCGGGCGTGCCCGTCGTCTACGATTCGATCGGCAAGGACACCTACATCGGCTCGCTCGACTGTCTCGCGCCGCTCGGCTATTTCGTCAGCTTCGGCAACGCGTCGGGCCCGCTGCCCCCGATCGACTCGAAGGAATTCTCGTCGCGCGGCTCGCTGTTCTTCACGCGGCCGACGCTGTTCTCGTACATCGCGAAGCGCGCCGATCTCGAATCGGCGGCCGCCGAGCTGTTCGACGTGATCCTGTCGGGCAAGGTGAAGACGAGCATCAATCAGCGCTATCCGCTCGCGGAAGTCGGCCGCGCGCATGCCGATCTCGAAGCGCGCAAGACGACCGGCTCGACGATTCTCGTTCCTTGACCGCCGCTTTTGCCTAGTGCGTGCCGGCGCCGCGCCGGCACGCGTCCTCGCGCGCGGCAGTCGCACTGCCGCCCGTCCTGCCCGTCGTTTCCCGCCGTCCCGCAGCGCCTCGCGCCCGCCGCGGCGCGCGTTTACGCGTTTTTTATATCCACCCGATCACCTTTGATCCGTTCTTTACGCGCCTTCCCATAATGTTCGAGTCGTCCGATTTCGACGACGGAGAACACAAAAATGGATGGGGTTTTCATCGGCGCACTGGCGGTCTTCACCGCGCTGATCCTCGGCTCGATCGCCGGTTGCGAGAAGCTCGCGCAATACGGCCGCGGGGGGCGCGCATGACCTGGATGCTGTGGCTCGCGGGGATGTCCGCCGCGCTGTTGTTCGCGTATCTCGTCTATGCGCTGCTGCGCGCGGAGGACATCGAATGAACGCGAACAACCTGTTTCAGACGCTGCTGTTCATCGTCGTGCTGCTCGCGGCCGCCGTACCGGTCGCGCGCTATCTGACGGCCGTGATGGACGGCAGTTCGCGCGTCGTGCGCGTGTTCGCGCCGCTCGAACGCGTGCTGTATCGCGTTGCGGGCGTCGACGCCGGCACCGAGATGAACTGGAAGCAGTATGCGATCGCGACGATCGCGTTCAACGCGCTCGGTGCGCTGTTCCTCTATGCGCTGCTGCGCGTGCAGGGCATGCTGCCCGGCAACCCGCAGCAGTTCGGCGCGATGACCGTCGACGGCGCGTTCAACACGGCCGTCAGCTTCGTCACCAACACGAACTGGCAGGACTACACGCCCGAGCAGACGGTCAGCTACCTGACGCAGATGCTCGGCCTGACCGTGCAGAACTTCCTGTCGGCGGCGACCGGCATCGTCGTCGTGATCGCGCTGATCCGCGGCTTCGCGCGCCACACCGCGCAGACGATCGGCAACTTCTGGGTCGACCTGACGCGCGTGACGCTGTATGTGCTGGTGCCGATGGCGGCGATCGTCGCCGCGCTGCTGATGAGCCAGGGCGTGATCCAGAACCTGAAGACGTACCAGGACGTGCCGGTGCTGCAGGCGAGCACCTATGCGGCGCCGAAGCTCGACGCGCAGGGCAACCCGGTGAAGGACGACAAGGGCAATGCGGTGACGGTGCCCACGCCGCTCACGAAGCAGACGCTCGCGATGGGCCCGGTCGCGTCGCAGGAAGCGATCAAGATGCTCGGCACCAACGGCGGCGGCTTCTTCAACGCGAATTCCGCGCATCCGTTCGAGAACCCGACGCCGTTCGCGAACTTCCTGCAGATCTTCGCGATCCTGATCATCCCGGCCGCGCTCTGTCTCGTGTTCGGCCGCATGATCGGCGATCGCCGGCAGGGCGTCGCGGTGCTCGCCGCGATGACGGTTGCCTTTGCGGTCGCGACCGGCGTGGAGTTGAGCGCCGAGCAGGCCGGCAATCCGACGCTCGCTGCACTTCACGTCGACCAGTCGACCAGCGTGCTGCAGCCGGGCGGCAACATGGAAGGCAAGGAAACGCGCTTCGGCATCGCGCAGACCGGCATCTTCACGGTCGCGACCACGGCCGCGTCGTGCGGCGCGGTCGACACGATGCACGATTCGCTGACGCCGCTCGGCGGCCTCGTACCGATGCTGCTGATGCAGCTTGGCGAGGTGGTGTTCGGCGGTGTCGGCTCGGGGCTCTACGGGATGCTCGTGTTCGCGCTGCTTGCGGTGTTCGTCGCGGGGCTGATGATCGGCCGCACGCCCGAATACGTCGGCAAGAAGATCGAGTCGTACGAGATGAAGATGGTGTCGATCGTCGTGCTGCTCACGCCGCTGCTCGTGCTGGTCGGCACGTCGATCGCCGTGCTCGTCGATGCGGGCAGGGCCGGCATCGCGAACCCCGGCCCGCACGGCTTTTCGGAAATCCTCTACGCGTTCAGCTCGGCCGCGAACAACAACGGCAGCGCGTTTGCGGGCCTGACGGTCGGCACGCCGTTCTACAACTGGATGACCGCGATCGCGATGTGGTTCGGCCGCTTCGGCACGATCGTGCCGGTGCTCGCGATCGCCGGCTCGCTCGCGTCGAAGAAGCGCATCGCCGCGACGAGCGGCACGCTGCCCACGCATGGCCCGCTGTTCGTCGTGCTGCTGCTCGGCACGGTGCTGCTGGTCGGCGCGCTGACCTACGTGCCGGCGCTCGCGCTCGGCCCGGGCGTCGAGCATCTGATGATGTGGCTGGGCGCATGACGCGCGGCCGAAACGACAAGGCATCGAAGAGATCGCAATGACTCAACATTCCGCTACCCGCTCCATGTTCGACCCGGCGCTCGTGCGTCCGGCGATCGTGGCGTCGTTCAAGAAACTCACGCCGCGTACGCAGTTCCGCAACCCGGTGATGTTCTGCGTGTACGTCGGCAGCATCCTGACGACGGTGCTATGGATCGCCGCGCTCACGGGGCAGGCCGACGCGCCGGCCGGCTTCATCCTCGCGATCGCGCTGTGGCTGTGGTTCACGGTCCTGTTCGCGAACTTCGCGGAGGCGCTCGCCGAAGGGCGCTCGAAGGCGCAGGCCGCGTCGCTGCGCAGCGCGAAGAAAGACGTGATGGCGAAGAAGCTCAACGAGCCGCATCCGAAGTCGCCGATCCGCATCACGACCGCGCCCGACCTGCGCAAAGGCGACGTCGTGCTGGTCGAGGCCGGCGACGTGATTCCGGCCGACGGCGAGGTCGTCGACGGCGTCGCGTCGGTCGACGAATCGGCGATCACCGGCGAATCGGCGCCGGTGATCCGCGAGTCGGGCGGCGACTTCTCGTCGGTGACGGGCGGCACGCGCGTGCTGTCCGACTGGATCGTCGTGAAGGTGACGGCGAACCCCGGCGAGGCGTTCCTCGACCGGATGATCGCGATGGTCGAAGGCGCGAAGCGCAAGAAGACGCCGAACGAGGTCGCGCTGACGATCCTGCTCGTCGCGCTGACGATCGTGATGCTGCTCGCGACCGCGACGCTGCTGCCGTTCTCGATGTTCTCGGTCGACGCGATGAAAGCCGGCCACGTGGTGACGATCACGGCGCTCGTCGCGCTACTCGTCTGTCTGATCCCGACGACGATCGGCGGCCTGCTGTCTGCGATCGGCGTGGCCGGGATGAGCCGGATGATGCAGGCGAACGTGATCGCGACGTCGGGCCGTGCGGTCGAGGCGGCCGGCGACGTCGACGTGCTGCTGCTCGACAAGACCGGCACGATCACGCTCGGCAATCGCCAGGCGTCGCTGTTCGTGCCGGCGCCCGGCGTGACGGAGGAGGCGCTGGCCGACGCCGCGCAGCTCTCGTCGCTCGCCGACGAGACGCCCGAAGGCCGCAGCATCGTCGTGCTCGCGAAGGAGCGCTTCAACATCCGTCAACGCGACATGGCGCAGCTGCATGCGACCTTCCTCGGCTTCTCCGCGCAGACGCGCATGAGCGGCGTCGACCTGCCGGGGCGCGAGATCCGCAAGGGCGCGGCCGACGCGATCAAGCGCTATGTCGAGACGCACGGCAGCCGCTTTCCCGACGAAGTGCGGCGCGCGGTCGACGACGTCGCGCGCCGCGGCAGCACGCCGCTCGTCGTGGCCGAGCTGCAGCAGGGCGCGGCGCGCGTGCTCGGCGTGATCGAGCTGAAGGACATCGTGAAGGGCGGCATCAAGGAGCGCTTCGCGGAGCTGCGCAAGATGGGCATCAAGACCGTGATGGTGACGGGCGACAACCGGCTGACGGCCGCGGCGATCGCGGCGGAGGCGGGCGTCGACGACTTCCTCGCGGAAGCGACGCCGGAAACGAAGCTCGCGACGATCCGCGAGCATCAGGCGGCCGGACGCCTCGTCGCGATGACGGGCGACGGCACCAACGACGCGCCGGCGCTCGCGCAGGCCGACGTCGCGGTCGCGATGAACACCGGCACGCAGGCCGCGAAGGAAGCGGGCAACATGGTCGACCTCGACTCGAATCCGACCAAGCTGATCGAGATCGTCGAGATCGGCAAGCAGATGCTGATGACGCGCGGCTCGCTGACGACGTTCTCGATCGCGAACGACATCGCCAAGTATTTCGCAATCATCCCCGCCGCGTTCGTGACCACCTATCCGCAGCTGAAGGTGCTCGACATCATGCATCTGAGCTCGCCCGCGTCGGCGATCCTGTCGGCCGTGATCTTCAACGCGCTGATCATCGTCGCGCTGATTCCGCTCGCGCTGAAGGGCGTCGCGTACCGGCCGCTCGGCGCCGCGTCGCTGCTGCGCCGCAACCTGCTCGTGTACGGCCTCGGCGGCGTGCTACTGCCGTTCCCGTTCATCAAGCTGATCGACATGACGCTCGCCGCGCTCGGCTGGGTCTGATGCGCCACTCGAAGGAAACATCATGAAATCGTTGATTCGTCCGCTCGTCGTGATTTTTGTCGTGCTGACCGCCGTCACGGGGCTCGCGTATCCCGCGGTGCTGACCGCGTTCGGCCGGGCCGTGTTCCCGTGGCAAGCAAACGGCAGCCTAATCGAGCGCAACGGCCAGATCGTCGGCTCCGCGCTGATCGGCCAGTCGTTCGACGCGCCGAAGTATTTCTGGGGCCGGCTCTCGGCCACCTCGCCGATGCCGTACAACGCGACCGGCTCCGGCGGCTCGAACTTCGGCCCGCTGAACCCGTCGCTCGCCGAGCAGGTGAAGGCGCGCATCGCCGCGCTGCGCGATGCGGGCACCGACCTGTCGAAACCGGTGCCGGTCGATCTCGTGACGGCGTCGGCGAGCGGCCTCGATCCGGAGATCACGCCGGCCGCTGCCGCCTACCAGATCGAACGCGTCGCCAACGCGCGCCATCTCGCGCGCGAGACGGTCGCGCAGCTCGTCGCCGCGAACACGACGGGGCGCCAGTTCGGCGTGCTCGGCGAGCCGCGCGTGAACGTGCTGAAGCTGAACCTCGCGCTCGACGCGGCGCAGGCCGCACACTGAGCATGCGGCGCGGCACGTGCCGTCCGGTGCGACACGTGCCGCGCCGGATGCGGGTTTTTCGACGGCGCGCGCGCCGTCTTTGCCTTTTGCGGCGATTTGGACCGACAATGCCTTCACTTGCGCGCTCCCGGGCGCTCCGCCTTCCGCCAGCATGAACCGCCCCGATCCCGATCAACTGCTCGACAAGCTGCAACGCGACGAGGAAAAGCAGCGGCGCGGCCGGCTCAAGATCTTCTTCGGCGCGTCGGCCGGCGTCGGCAAGACCTACGCGATGCTGCAGGCCGCGCGCCAGCGCAGGCAGGACGGCGTCGATGTCGTGGTCGGCATCGTCGAGACGCACGGCCGTGGCGAAACCGCCGCGCTGCTCGACGGCCTCGACGTGCTGCCGCTCGCGCGCCTCGACTATCGCGGCCGCACGCTCGTCGAATTCGATCTCGACGCCGCGCTCGCACGCGCGCCGCAGCTGATCCTCGTCGACGAGCTCGCGCATTCGAACGTGCAGGGCGCGCGGCACCTGAAGCGCTGGCAGGACGTGTACGAGCTGCTCGACGCGGGGATCGACGTCTATACGACCGTCAACGTCCAGCATCTCGAAAGCCTGAACGACGTGGTCGGCGCGATTACCGGCATCCGCGTCTGGGAGACGGTGCCCGACCGCGTGTTCGACGCGGCCGACGAAGTCACGCTGGTCGACCTGCCGGCCGAGGAATTGCTCGCGCGGATGCGCGACGGCAAGGTCTATCTCGCGCAGCAGGCCGAGCGTGCGGTGCGCAACTTCTTCCGCAAGGGCAACCTGATCGCGCTGCGCGAACTGGCGTTGCGGCGCACCGCCGATCGCGTCGACGCGCAGATGCGCGAATACCGTGCGGACCGTTCGATCCAGCGCATCTGGCAGGCGCGCGAACGCTTGCTCGTCTGCGTCGGCCCGGGCCCCGAGGCGCCGACGCTGGTGCGCGCGGCCGCGCGGCTCGCGGCGAGCCTGAAGGCCGACTGGATTGCCGTGTATGTCGAGACGCCGCGCCTGCAGCGGCTGCCCGATGCCGAGCGGCAGCGCACGCTCGACGCGCTGAAGCTCGCGGCCGAACTCGGCGCGGAGACGGCCACGCTCGCCGGCGGCGATGCGGTCGCGGCGCTGATCGGCTATGCGAAGGTGCGCAACGTGTCGAAGCTCGTCGCGGGCGGCTCGCAGAAGACCGGCCTCGCGCGCTGGTTCGCACGGCCGTTCGGCGACCAGCTCGCCGAGCGCGCCGGCGACGTCGACCTGATGCTGATCCGTGCGTCGGCGAGCGACGAGGTGCGCGCGGCGCCGCTCGACGCGCGCGTGCGCGACTGGCGCGACGCGTTCGCGCGGCTCGGCGGCCGTCGTTCGCCGCCGCGCCACTATGCGTACGCGGCCGCGATCTGCGCGGCGATCACGGTCGTCGCGAGCGTCGTCGCCGAGCGGCTCGACCTGACCAATCTCGTGATGCTGTACCTGCTCGGCGTCGTGTTCTCCGCCGTGCGGCTCGGACGCGGCCCGGGCGTGCTGCAGTCGTTCCTGTCGGTGGCCGCGTTCGATTTCTTCTTCGTGCCGCCGCGCATGTCGCTGTCGGTCAGCGATACGCAGTACCTGCTGACCTTCTTCGGGATGCTGCTGACGTCGCTCGTGATCAGCCACCTGACGTCGAGCCTCACGCGCGAGGCCGACCTCGCGCAGCGCCGCGAACGCCGTACCGGCGCGATCTATGCGATGGCGCGCGAGCTGGGCGCGGCGCTGACCACCGAGCAGATCGTCGAGATCGGCAGCCGCCATGTGGCCGAGGTGTTCCGCGCGCGCGTCGCGATCCTGCTGCCGGACAGCGCGGACCAGGTGCAGCAGAAGATCGAGGATCCCGACGCGACCGTCACGCTGACCGGCGCCGATCTCGACAGCGACGTCGGCCAGTGGGTATACGACCAGCAGAAGCCGGCCGGCCGCGGCACCGAGACGCTGCCCGCGACGATCGCGCTGTACTTGCCGCTGAAGGCGCCGATGCGCACGCGCGGCGTGCTCGCGGTTGCGTCGAACGAGCCGCGCGAGCTCGAAGTGCCCGAGCAGCGGCGGATGCTCGACGCGTTCGCCGCGCAGATCGCACTCGCGCTCGAGCGCGTGCATTACGTCGACATCGCGCGCGACGCGCTCGTCAGCATGGAATCCGAGCGGCTGCGCAACTCGCTGCTGTCGGCGATCTCGCACGACCTGCGCACGCCGCTCACGACGATCGTCGGCTTCTCCTCGATGCTCGCGAACGCTCGCGCCGCTGCACCGGCGGGCGACGCGGCCGCTGCCGCGCGCATCGCGCAGCGCGAAGGCGAACTCGTCGACGCGATCCACGACGAGGCGCTGCGCATGACCGGCATCGTCACGAACCTGCTCGACATGGCGCGGCTGCAGGCCGGCAGCCTGCAGCTCAAGCGCCAGTGGTCGCTGCTCGAGGAGACGGTCGGCGCGGCGCTGGCCGCCTGCAAGCGCGTGCTCGCGCGCCATCCGGTGCGCGTCGCGCTGCCGCCCGACCTGCCGCTGCTGCAGATGGACGCGGTACTGATGGAGCGCCTGTTCACCAACCTGTTCGAGAACGCGGCGAAGTACACGCCGCCCGACACGCCGATCGAGATCGGCGCGGAGCGCGTGACCGACGACGGCGCGCCTGACGCAAGACCGTTCGTGCGCGTGCATGTCGACGATCGCGGCCCCGGCCTGCCGGCCGGCATGGAAACGCGGATCTTCGACAAGTTCACGCGCGGCGAGAAGGAATCGGCGACGCCCGGCATCGGGCTCGGCCTCGCGATCTGCCGCGCGATCGTCGAAGCGCACGGCGGTAGAATCGGCGCACTCAACCGCACCGCGCCCGACGGCCGCGTGACGGGCGCGCGCTTCTGGTTCACGCTGCCGGTCGACACGCCGCCGGACACGCCCGCCGTGCCCGACGACGAACCCGACGCGCTGCCCGCGCCATCCTCCTCCGAATCATCGCCCGACCATGAGTGAACCGAGCCTGACCGTCGTTCTGATCGAGGACGAAAAGCAGATCCGCCGCTTCGTGCGCGCCGCGCTCGAAGAGGAGGACATCGCCGTGTTCGAGGCCGAGACGGGCAAGCAGGGGCTGATCGATGCGGCGACGCGCCAGCCCGATCTCGTGATCGTCGATCTCGGCTTGCCCGACACCGACGGGCTCGACGTGATCCGCGAACTGCGCGGCTGGTCCGAGGTGCCGGTGATCGTACTGTCCGCGCGCACGCAGGAAGAGGAGAAGGTCGCCGCGCTCGACGCGGGCGCGGACGACTACCTGACCAAGCCGTTCGGCGTGTCCGAGCTGCGCGCGCGGATCCGTGCGCAACTGCGCCGGCGCAACCAGGGCGGCGCGAACGAATCGCCGAAGGTCAACTTCGGCACCGTGAGCGTCGATCTCGCGCTGCGCCAGGTGTGGCGCGACGGCGAGATCGTCCACCTGACGCCGCTCGAATACCGGCTGCTCGCGACGCTCGTGCGGCACGCGGGGCGCGTGCTCACGCACCGTCAGCTGCTGCGCGACGTGTGGGGACCGTCGCATGTCGAGAGCCATCACTACCTGCGCATCTACATGGCGCACCTGCGGCAGAAGCTCGAGCGCGATCCCGCGCAGCCCGAGCATATCGTCACCGAAACGGGCGTCGGTTACCGGCTGGTCGGCGCCGCGTGAAAGCGGCCCGCGCTGCGTCACGGCGCGGCTTTCGTATGACTTCCGCGGCATCGTGTCCGCCGCGCATCGACACGCGCGGATCCGCACAGCGCCGCCCATTCCCCGTTATGCTCACCGTTCCGGAACAATAAACGAGGAGCGTGCCATGCTCGTCCGTTTCGCTGTCTCTTGCGCCCTGGCATTTGCCGTGTCCGACGCGCTCGCGCAACCGCTGCCGCCCGGGCAGCAGCCGGCGCAGACGTCCCGGCCGGCGCTGGCCAACCCCGCATCGGTCAACTGCGAAAAGCTCGGCGGCCGGCACGTGATCCGCAGCCTGCCGCGCGGGCAGGTCGGCATGTGCGTGTTCAAGGACGGTCGCGTGTGCGAGGAATGGACGCTGTACCGCGACGATCGCTGCGTCGGCGGCGTCGTGCCGAAGCGCGTCGCGCAGTAACGGGGCGGCCGACGCGCATACCGGCGGCTTGCTATACTCGGCGCCGCCCGGGGACGACCCCGGGCCATTCGCTTCAACGGGGACGGCCCCATCCGATACGGAGTGCGTCGAGATGGCGTGGGTATTGTTGTTGATCGCCGGTTTGCTGGAAGTCGCGTGGGCGGCCGGCATGAAGTCGTCGGAAGGTTTCACGAAGCTCGGCCCGTCGGTGTTTACGATCGTCACGGCGCTGGCCAGCTTCGGGCTGCTCGCGGTCGCGATGCGTCAACTGCCGCTCGGTACCGCCTATGCGGTCTGGACGGGCATCGGCGCCGTCGGCGCGTTCGTGTTCGGCATCGTGATGATGGGCGAGGCGCTGACCGTCGCACGCGTCGCGAGCGCCGCGCTGATCGTCGTCGGGCTGATCGGCCTGAAGCTGTCGTCGGCCGCGTGAGGCCTGCGCCGGCCGCCGCGCGTTGCGCCGCATGGGGGAATTGCGGCGGCCGGACCGATACGCTGTCTATAATGGAACGCATTCGGGTCTGAAAGCCGTTTCGCCGCCGTTCGAGGGCGCGGCGGCATCCTCGGCCGCCACGCGCCGCGCGGCCGCATATATCGATTCGACCCGGCCGATCGGCAAAGGCACGGCACGTGCAAGGGAGAGGGCCATGATCGAAGCCATTTCGCTCGGCGCGGGGCTCGCTTGGGCGAGCGGCCTGCGCCTGTACCTCACCGTGCTGATCGCCGGCGTGCTGGCACGCGTCGGCTGGCTGCATCTGCCCGATACGCTTGCCGTGCTGACCTCGCCGTGGGTGATCGGCGCCGCCGCCGTGCTGGCCGTCACCGAATTCCTCGCCGACAAGATCCCCGCATTCGATTCGCTGTGGGATGCCGTGCATACCTTCATCCGCATCCCGGCCGGCGCCGTGCTCGCGGCCGGCGCGCTCGGCCACGCCGATCCGACGGTGCTGGCGGTCGCGGGCCTCGCGGGCGGCTCGCTCGCCGGCGCCGCGCATGTCGCGAAGGCCGGCACGCGCGCGCTGATCAACCTGTCTCCGGAACCGATCTCGAACTGGGTCGCATCGTCGACCGAGGACGGCCTCGTGTTCGGCGGGCTCGCGCTCGCGTTCTTCGTGCCGCTCGTGTTCCTCGTGCTGCTCATCGCGTTCATCGCGTGCTCGGCTTGGGCGTTGCCGCGGCTGTGGCGCGGTGTGTCGGGCGGCTTTCGCGGGATGGCGACGCACATGGTGTCGCGGCTGAACTCGATCGGAGGCAAGCGCGATTGACCGAGCCGTCGACGCCCGCGCGCACTGATCTGCGCCCGACTGCACCAGCCGGCCGCTTCGGCCGGCGCGACCTGATCCGCCAGGCCGCGCGGATGACGGCGCGCGACTGGCGCGCCGGCGAGTTGACGCTGCTCGTGCTCGCACTGGTCCTCGCCGTTGCCGCGCTGACGAGCGTCGGCTTTCTCGCCGACCGGCTGCGCCAGGGGCTCGAGCGCGATGCGCGGCAAATGCTCGGCGCCGACTTCGTCGTCCGCGCCGATCATCCGGTCGATCCGTCGTTCGATCGCGAAGCGCGTGCGCTGGGACTGCGCACCGCGACGACGGCCATCTTCCCGAGCATGATCGCGTCGACGTCGGGCGGCGACGCGGCGCCCGCGCGTCTCGCGGCCGTGAAGGCCGTGTCGCCGGCGTATCCGCTGCGCGGCGCGGTCGAGATCGTGCCGGCCGGTGCGACGGCGGCGCGCAAGGCGACCGCCATTCCGGCGCCCGGCACCGTGTGGGCCGACCCGGCGCTGCTCGACGCGCTGCATCTGAAACCCGGCGACGCCGTGCGCGTCGGGCAGCGTACCTTCACGGTGGCCGCCTCGATTTCCCGCGAGCTCGATCGCGGATTCTCGTTCGTCAATTTCTCGCCGCGGCTGATGATGCGTGCGGACGAACTGGCCGCGACGGGGCTGGCCGGCTACGGCAGCCGCGTCACGTACCGGCTGCTCGTCGCGGGCGCACCGGAGGCCGTCGTGCGCTTCGAAGCCTATGCGCACGCGCGCGTCGACGGCGGCAAGCTGCGCGGCGTCGGCCTCGAATCGCTGCAGGAGGGCCAGCCTCAGGTGCGGCAGACGCTCGATCGCGCGCGCCATTTCCTGACGCTCGTCGCGCTATTGACCGCGCTGCTCGCGGCGGTCGCGATCGCGATGGCGGCCCAGCGCTATATGCGGCGCCACCTCGACGGTTGCGCGACGATGCGCTGCCTTGGCGTGAGCCGCCGCACGCTCGGCGCGCTGTTCGCGCTCGAATTTGCGGGCGTCGGCGTCGTGTCGGGCATCGCGGGCGCGGCGCTCGGCTACGGCGGCCACTGGGTGCTGCTCGCCGCATTGGGCGGGTTGATCGACGTCGTGCTGCCGGCGCCGACGCCGTGGCCCGCGCTCGTCGGCATCGGCGCCGCGCTGGTGCTGCTGCTCGGTTTCGCACTGCCGCCGCTCGCGCCGCTCACGCGCGTGCCGCCCGTGCGCGTGCTGCGCCGCGACTGGGGCGACGCGTCGCGTACCGCGTGGGCCGCCTATGCGCTCGGCGTCGTGCTGTTTGCCGGGCTGCTGATCGCCGCGGCCGGCAACCTGACGCTCGGCCTGATCGTCGCGGGCGGCTTCGCCGGTGCGCTGGTCGGCTTTGCGCTGATCGCGCGGCTCGCGCTGTTCGCGGCCGCGCACGCGGTGCGCAACGCGCGTGTGAGCGCGGGCGTCGGCTGGCGCTATGCGCTCGCGTCGCTGCATCGGCGCGGAACCGCGAGCGCGCTGCAGATCACCGCACTCGCGCTCGGGCTGATGTGCCTCTTGCTGATCGCGATCACGCGCAACGATCTGGTCGCGGGCTGGCGCGCGTCGATGCCGCCCGATGCGCCGAACCAGTTTCTGATCGACATCCAGCCCGACCAACGCGACGACGTCGCCGCCTATCTCGCCGCGCACGGCGTGCGCGACGCGGTGCCGGCGCCGATGGTGCGCGGCCGGCTCGTCGCGATCAACGGCAAGCCGGTGAACCCCGACGCCTATCGGTCCGACGAAGCACGCCGGCTCGTCGATCGCGAGTTCAACCTGTCGTATACGACCGTGCTGCCGTCCGACAACCGGATCGTCGAAGGCGACTGGTTCGGCAGCGCGTCGACGCCGCAGATTTCGATCGAGGCCGGCCTCGCGAAGACGCTGAACGTGAAGCGCGGCGACGTGCTGCGCTTCGACGTGACGGGCCTGACCGTCGATGCGCCGGTCACGAGCGTGCGCAAGCTCGACTGGGGCACGTTCCGCGTCAACTTCTTCGTGCTGATGCCGCCCGCGGTGCTGAAGGATTTCCCGACCGTCTATCTGACGAGCTTCCATCTGCCGGCGTCCGACGCGGCGTTGCTCGACCCGCTGATCGCACGCTATCCGAACCTGACCGCGATCGACGTCGCGCCGATCCTCGCGCAGCTGCAGCGCATGATGCTGCAGGTGGTCGGCGCGGTGCAGTTCCTGTTCGCGTTCACGCTCGCGGCCGGCGTGCTCGTGCTGTACACCGCGCTTGCCGGCTCGCGCGACGAACGTGTGCGCGAGGCCGCGCTGCTGCGCGCGCTCGGCGCGTCGCGCGCGCAGGTCAACGCGGTGCAGCGCGCGGAGTTCGTGGTCGTCGGCGCGCTCGCCGGCGTGCTCGCAGCGGCCGGCGCGATCGCGGTCGGCTGGGTGCTCGCGTCGCGCGTGTTCGACTTCCAGCTCGCCGTCGATCCGTGGCTCGTACCGGCCGGCATCGCGGCCGGCGTCGCATGCGCCGGTGCGGCCGGCTGGCTGAGCCTGCATAATGTGCTGCGGCGCCCCGCGCTGCAGTCGCTGCGCGACGCGTGAGCGTGGCCGGCGGCTTCCGACGATCCTGATTCAGACTATCCGTATGACCGATGTGAATGACGATGCGCCGTCGCAGCCGACGGCGTTCGAGCTCGTGGGCGGCGAAGCCCGCGTGCGCGAAATGGTGGACCGCTTCTACGACCTGATGGACCTCGAGCCCGAGTTCGCGCAGATCCGCGCGCTGCATCCGGCGTCGCTCGACGGCTCGCGCGACAAGCTGTTCTGGTTCCTGTGCGGCTGGCTCGGCGGGCCCGACCACTACATCAGCCGGTTCGGCCATCCGCGGCTGCGCGCGCGCCATCTGCCGTTCCCGATCGCGTCGGTCGAGCGCGACCAGTGGCTGCGCTGCATGGCGTGGGCCATGGAGGACGTCGGGCTGCCCGAGCCGCTGCGCGAGCGGCTCATGCATTCGTTCTACGACACGGCCGACTGGATGCGCAACCGGCCCGGTTGATCGACCGGTACGCCGCCGTTCTCGCGTGCGGCGATCGGCGCTGGGCCGAGGCGCGCCGCGGCGCGACACTGTCCGCTTTCCCTTCGATACG
Organism: Burkholderia multivorans ATCC BAA-247; assembly: GCF_000959525.1. NCBI lineage: Bacteria > Pseudomonadati > Pseudomonadota > Betaproteobacteria > Burkholderiales > Burkholderiaceae > Burkholderia > Burkholderia multivorans. The sequence goes on along the minus strand of NZ_CP009832.1, from coordinate 2,563,514 downwards.
AGATCTGCCCGATGACGACACAAGCGCTATTTCGCGACGACGCCTATCTTGCGCACTGCGAGGCGATCGTCGAGGCCGTCGGCGACGACGGCATCCGGCTCGACCGCACGGTGTTCTATCCGCTCGGCGGCGGCCAGGCCGGCGACGCCGGCACGTTGACGCTGCCGGACGGCGGCACGATCGCGATCGCCGACACGCGCAAGGCGAAGTTCGACGGCGCGACGCCCGACGATGCGGTGCACGTGCCCGCGCCGGGGCAGGACGCAGATGTCGCGGCGCTCGCGCCGGGCACGCGCGTGGTCGCGACGATCGACTGGGTGCGCCGCTACCGACACATGCGGCTGCATACGGCCGCGCATCTGATGTGCGCGGTGCTGCCGTACGCGGTCGACGGCTGCAGCGTGACGGCCGACTACGTGCGGCTCGACTTCGCGACGTCCGATGCGATCGATCGCGACGACGTCGAGCGGCGCCTCGCGGAGCTCGTCCGTGGCGCGCATCCGGTCACGACCGAATGGATCACCGACGAAGAGATGGCTGCGCGGCCGGAACTCGTGCGCACGATGAGCGTGAAGCCGCCGATGGGGCTTGGCCGCGTGCGGCTGCTGCGCATCGACGGTGTCGATCTGCAGCCGTGCGGCGGCACGCACGTGCGCAACACGTCGGAGATCGGCGCACTGCGCGTTGCGAAACTGGAAAAGAAGAGTGCGCGCACGCGGCGCCTGGTGCTGGAGTTCGCATGACGCGCGACGCAGCGGCGAACGACACGGCGGCACTCGATCCGCGCGCGCGCGAGGTGCTCGACTTCTGGTTCGGCGAGCCGGGCTCGGCCGAATTCGGCCACGCGCGCAAGATCTGGTTCAAGGGCGGCGCGGCGTTCGACGACGTGCTGCGTGCGCGCTTCGGCACGCTGCACGATGCCGCCTGCGAAGGCGCGTGCGATCACTGGGCCGCGACGCCGCTCGGCGCGCTCGCGCTGATCGTCGTGCTCGATCAGTTCTCGCGCAACATGCATCGCGGCACACCGCGCGCGTTCGCGGCCGACAAGAAGGCGCTCGCGCTCGCGCGCCGGGTCGTGTCGGCAGGGTGGGATGCGCAGTTGCCGAGCGGCCATCATCGCGCGTTCGCGTATCTGCCGTTCGAGCACGACGAGGCAGACGAGAGTCAGCGCGAGGCCGTGCGGCTATGCGCGGGCATCCGCGACGAGGCCGGCTGCGCCGGCTATCACGACTTCGCGCTGCGGCATGCGGCCGTGATCGCGCGGTTCGGGCGCTTTCCGCATCGGAACGCGATTCTCGGCCGCGCGTCGACCGACGAAGAGGCGGCGTTTCTGCGGCAGCCCGGTTCGTCGTTCTGATGGCCGGCGGCGCCGGCGGCGATCACGGCTCGTACTGCTCCTCGGGCGTGCGCACGTAGACGCGCAGCAACTCGGCGTCGTCGCCGGGCCGCGCGCCGGACCAGAACAGTTTCCATTCGCTGCCGGGCGCCGGATCGACGGTCCGCACGCCCTGCACGATCATCCACGTGCAGCGCGTCGCCTTCGCGTCGTCGGTCGGGATGTGCTCGATGCCGGAGAAGTAGTACAGCATCGGCGCTTCCGATTCGCCGAGCCCGTGCAGGCTCGCCATGCAGTCGCCGTCGTTCCATTCGAGCGCGAGATGCGCGTTCAGATCGTCGAACACCGACCGGTAGCTCTTCGCGACGTCGAGCCACGGCAGCAGCAGCGTATAGACGAGCCCCCACGCGACGAGCGCACCGGCGGCCCACGACAGCACGCCGCGCCAGCGGCCGCTCGTGCGCAGCAGCGGCAGGACCGACAGCCAGCCGAGCGTCAGCGCGAGCGCGCCGGCGACGAGCGCGGGCTCGACCGGGATCGTCCAGTCGAGCGGCAGCCAGCGGCCGAGCGGCGCGAGCCGTTCGCGCGACGCGGACGAATCGGCCATGATCGACCAGATCGCCCACGCGAGCCCGACCACGGTGCCGAACAGCACGCGGCTCAGATAGTCCCACGCGGTATGCAGCCGGTGCGGCACCCGCTCGACGGCCAGCGCGGCGACCAGCGCGAGCGGCGCACAGAACGGCAGGATATAGAGCTGGCGTGACGTCGCGGAGATCTGCAGCACCGTGAGGCCGATGCCGGCGAACAACAGCGGCAGCGCGATGCGCGGCGCGCGCCAGTCGCGCCATGCGCCGCGCGCGACGGCCACGAGCGCGAGCGGCGCGACCGGGAAGCCGACCGTCAGGAAGGCGCGCACGATGAAGAGCGGCTTGTCGTTTTCCGCCCCGAGCTCGGGCACCGAGAAGCCGAAGAAGCGGCCGACGTTGTTGTCCCAGAACCAGGCGGCGAACAGCGTCTCGGAGCGCATCAGCAGCGCGGTCGGCCACACGAGCGCGAACGGCGCGAACACGATCGCGGCCACGCCGAGCGCACGTGCGAACGCGCGCGACCGGCAGGCAGGGTAGAGCGCGAGCACCGCGACGAGCGTCGCGGCGAACACGAGCGGCACGAACAGCCCCTTCGCCATCAGCGCGATGCCGACGCCCGCGCCGAACAACGGCGCGGCCCAGCGGTTCGCGCGCCGCGCGGGCAGTCCATGCCGGACGCGGCGCGCATCGGCGGTATGCGCGATCACGAGTTCGAGCAGTCCGCAAAAGCCCATCGCCGTGCCGGCCAGCAGCGCGACGTCGGTCATCATGTCGTGGACGTGCTTGATCACGACGAGCGTGCTCGCGCAGAGCGCGACCGTGCCAATCACGCGCAGGTCGAATACGCTGTCCGCGCGATGGGCGAGGCGCGCCGCGCGCGCGACGAATGCGAACGCGAGCGCGACGAACAGCGCACTCGCGAGCCGCGCCGCATCGTGCAGCGGCATCACGCGCTGCAGCAGCCACGCGAGGCTCGTCGCGACCCACGCGTAGAGCGGCGGCTTTTCCATGAACGGCTGGCCCGCATTGGTCGGCACGACGAGATCGCCGGTCTCCAGCATGTGCTGGATGATGCCGAATGTATAGGTCTCGTCCTGCTTCCACGGGTCGTGGCCGAGCACGCCCGGCAGCGCGTACGCACAGAACACGATCGCGGCCAGCAGCCAGGCGCGCCAGCCGAGCCGCGCGAGGCTGCCGCTGCGCACCGCATCGGTCGTGGCGTGTGCGGTCGCGGCGCCGGCGTCGTGCGTGTCGGCGAGGTCGGTGCCGGCGGTGCCGGCCGAACGGACGTGCTGAGCCGGGGCGGACACGGACGTGCGTCGCCGGCTGGACGTGGCGGTTCCAGACATGGAAAAGGATCTCGGGTCGATCGTGCCGGGCCTGCAGCGGACGGGGGACCGGCAAAGGGCCGCATCGGTACGGCGAAGGACGGACGGCGCGGCCGTCTGTCTGACTGGCCGCTAGTAGAGCACGAAATTGTTACGGATGTTTACAGGAACTGTCACGGAATTGTGGAGATTTGTGGTGTCGTGACGGATCCGGGCCGCAACGCACGGCGCGGTTATCGGGCGCGGTACGACGGGCAAGCGCGCCTACCGGCCGCCGCCGACGTCGAGCAGTGTGCCGGTCGTGTACGACGCGGCGTCGCTGAGCAGCCAGACGATCGCTTCGGCGACTTCATGCGCTTCGCCGGCGCGCCCGAGCGGCGATTGCGCGCCGAGGCGCGCGGCGCGGCCGGGCTGGCCGCCGCTCGCGTGGATGTCGGTCTCGATCAGGCCCGGACGCACCGCATTGACGCGCACGCCGTGCGGGCCGAGTTCCTTGGCGAGGCCGACGGTCAGCGTGTCGACGGCGCCTTTCGAGCCAGCGTAGTCGACGTATTCGTTCGGCGAACCGAGCCGCGCGGCGATCGACGACACGTTGACGATCGCGCCGCCGCGGCCGCCGCGATCGGTCGACAGGCGGCGCGCGGCTTCGCGCGCGCACAGATACGCCCCGAGCACGTTCGTGTCGAACATCCGCGTGAGCCGGTCGAGCGGCATGTCGGCGAGCGGCATCGACGGCGCGACGATGCCTGCATTGTTGACGAGCGCGTCGAGCCGGCCGAACGCGGCCGCGACCGCGTCGAACATCGCGACGACATCGGCTTCGTTCGCGACGTCGCCGGCGACGACGCACGCGCGTCCGCCCGCATCGCGCACGGCCTGCGCGGTGTGTTCGGCCGCTGCCGCGTCGCGCGCATAGTTGATGCCGACGTCCCAGCCGCGTGCGGCCGCGAGCACGGCCGTCGCGCGGCCGATTCCGCGGCTCGCGCCGGTGATGAGAACGGCCTTGCGGTCGGACGGTGCGGTCATCGCGTGCGGCTCCGGGCGGAACGGGTTATTTCGCGGCGTCCTGCGCCCACTTGTCGCGGGCGGGCGGCTGATAGCGGCGCAGCCGGTCGATCAGCCCGGCCGGCTGCGAGTCGATGCAGAGCGCGTCGAAATAGGTCGCGCGCATGAAGCCTTCGTCGACCGTATGACGCAGCAGCGCGATCAGCGGATCGTAGAACGAATCGATGTTGTACAGCGCGACCGGCTTGCGGTGATAGCCGAGCTGCGCCCACGTATAGACCTCGAAGAACTCCTCGAGCGTACCGGCGCCGCCCGGCATCGCGACGAACGCATCGGCGAGGTCGGCCATCATCTTCTTGCGGTGATGCATGTCGGGCACGACGTGCAGCTCGGACAGCCCCGTGTGGCCGACTTCCTTGTCGACGAGCAGTTCCGGAATCACGCCGACCGCACGGCCGCCGGCCGCCATCACTTCGTCGGCGATCACGCCCATCAGTCCCACGCGGCCGCCGCCGTAGACGAGCGTGAGGCCCGCGTCGACGAGCGCACGGCCGAATGCGCGTGCCGCTTCGGTATAGACGGGACGCGCGCCGGGCGCGGACCCGCAGTAAACGCAGACGGCCTTCATTGCTTCGTGTCCTTCGCGGCCGCCGCCGCCCGCGGCGAACCGTCGCGCGGCGGCAGGTAGTCGGTGAATTCGCGCTTCGGCAGCTTGCCGGACACGAGATCGTCGAACAGCTGGCGCGAGCGCCCGCGCAGATACGGCGCCATCACCGAGATCACATGCATGCTGACCTGGTGCAGCTCCTCGCGGATCGCGTCCTGGTCGTTGTACTTGCGCGGATGCATGACGTACTGATACGACAGCCAGTACGTCGAGATCACGGCCATGTTGGTTGCGATCACTTCGATTTCGGCGGGCGTCGCGACCATCTCCGCATCGGACACGAGCAGTTCGCACATCTCGCGCGCGAAGCGCACCTTGTGGCTGATGATCTGCTTGAAGTGCGTCTCGAGCGTGCGGTTGCGGGCGAGCAGGTCGTTCAGGTCGCGATACAGGAACCGGTAGGTCCACATGAAATCGGCCATGTACTGCAGATACGACCAGGTTTCGTCGATCGTCGGACGGTGATCTTCGGGGAAGCGCAGACGCCGTTCGATCTGCTGCTCGAACTGCGCGAAGATGCTGTTGATGATGTCGTCCTTGTTGCGGAAATGGTAGTACAGGTTGCCTGGACTGATTTCCATTTCCTCGGCGATCGTCGTCGTCGTGACGTTCGGTTCGCCGATCTCGTTGAAGAGTTTCAACGACAACTCGAGAATCCGTTCGCGGGTGCGGCGGGGAGGTTTCGCTTCCATGTCGTCCGGCCCTGTGTGTGCCGGACTGGCGGGCGCTGCAGATGCTGCGGATTCGTCCGGCGCGGGTTGCTGTGCTCAATCTAGCGGACGATTATAAACCGGGGTTTCGCGACACCGCGCGCATTTCGTGATTCGGTGCGCAGCGCGCGGATGGTGCAGCGCCGCACGCGCAGAGTGCGCAGGTGCGTGCCTAGAAGCCGAGCCAGCGCGCGACGACCGGCCCGAGCACGAAGCCCCACGTCGTCACGCAGGCGAACAGCGCGACCGTCACGGCCGCGCTGCCGAGGTCCTTCGCGCGTTTGGACAGCTCGTGGCGCTCGAGCGAGATACGATCGATCGCGGCTTCGACGCTCGAATTCAGCAGCTCGACGATCAGCACGAGCAGCACCGAGCCGATCAGCAGCGCGCGCGACGCGGCCGGCACCGGTGCGAATGCACCGATCGGCAGCATCAGTGCCGCCAGCGTGAGCTCCTGACGAAACGCGCTTTCTTCGCGGATCGCGACGCGAAAGCCATTCAGCGAATGCTTGAGCGCGTACCACGCGCGCGTGATCCCGCGGTGGCGCTTGTACGGATTCGGCGGCAGCGGCGACAGCGGATCGTCGGGCCCGAGCGGTTCGTGCGCATGCGTGTCCGTGTCGGCATGCGCGTCGTCCTCGTCGAACGGCCCGTGCCGCGTCGGCATGGCGGCGGACAGCGCGGTCTTGTCGTGCAGATCTCGTTTCAAACGGCGGCACCTTCGGCAGGCGAGTACGCGGTCTTCGGCAGCGGCTTCAGGTGCGACGCGAACTGCTCGGACGCCGCGCGCCAAGAGAAGCGCTCGGCCCACGCACGCGCGGTCGAGCGTTCGATCTTCAGCGCTTCGAGGCAGGCTTCCTGCAGATCCTCGTGCATCGCGCCGGCGCCGCCGTCGCCGAGCACGTCGATCGGGCCCGTCACCGGATAGGCGGCGACCGGCGTGCCGCAGGCGAGCGCCTCGAGCAGCACGAGGCCGAACGTGTCGGTGCGACTCGGGAACACGAACACGTCGGCCGCAGCATACACCTTCGCGAGCTCGGCCTGCGACAACACGCCGAGATAGTTCGCCTCCGGATAGCGCGACTTCAGCTCGGCGAGCGCCGGACCTTCGCCCGCGACCCACTTCGAGCCCGGCAGATCGAGACGCAGGAACGCCTCGACGTTCTTCTCGATCGCGACGCGCCCGACGTACAGGAAGATCGGCCGCGCGGTATTGAGCACCTTCGACTCCATCGGCCGGAAGATGTCGAGGTCGACGCCGCGCGTCCACAGCACGACGTTCGTGAACCCGTACTTTTCGAGATCCTGCCGAACCACGGGCGTCGGCGCCATCACCGCGAGCGACGGGCCGTGGAACCACCGCAGGAAGCGGTAGGTCGCCGCGAGCGGAATTCCGAAACGCGCCTGCACGTATTCGGGAAAGCGCGTGTGATAGGCGGTCGTGAACGGCAGCTTGCGTGCGCGCGCGTAACGGCGCGCGGCGAGGCCGAGCGGGCCTTCGGTCGCGATGTGCAGTGCGTCGGGTGCGAATGCGTCGATCCGTTCGCGCAGCTTGCGATACGGCAGGATCGACAGGCGGATTTCGGGATAGGTCGGGCAGGGCACCGTGCGGAATTCGAGCGGCGTCAGCAGTTCGACGCGGTGGCCGAGCGCGGTGAGCTCGCGCGACGTGCTCTTCAGCGTGCGCACGACGCCGTTGACCTGCGGTTCCCACGCGTCGGTGACGATCATGATCTTCATCGCGGCATGTGTCCTGTAAGAGGTGGAGGTCAGGCCGCGGCGCGCGTCTTGCGCGCCGGGGCGGCGGACGGTGCGGTGCGCATCACCGTCCAGTAGACGATCTTCAGTTCGCCTTCCAGCGTTTCGACGAGCGCGGACAGGCTCTCGACCCAGTCGCCGTCGTTGCAATACAGCACGCCGTCGATGTCGCGGATCTCGGCCTTGTGGATGTGTCCGCACACGACGCCGTCGCAGCCGCGCCGGCGCGCTTCGTCGGTCATCACGCTCTCGAACTGCGAGATGAAGTTGACCGCGTTCTTGACCTGATGCTTCAGGTACTGCGACAGCGACCAATACTGGAAGCCGAGCCGACTGCGGATCCGGTTGAACCAGCGGTTCAGCACGAGGATCAGCGTGTAGAGCGTGTCGCCGAGATACGCGAGCCATTTCGCGTGCTGGATCACGCCGTCGAACAGGTCGCCGTGCACGATCCACAAACGTTTGCCTGCGAGCGTCGTATGGAACGCTTCGCCGCGCACCTGGATGTCGCCGAACGCGAGGTCGCAGAACTGCCGCGCGCCCTCGTCGTGATTGCCGGGGATGTAGACGACCTGCGTGCCCTTGCGCGCCTTGCGCAGGATCTTCTGCACGACGTCGTTGTGCGCCTGCGGCCAGTACCAGCCCTTCTTCAGTTGCCAGCCGTCGATGATGTCGCCGACCAGATACAGGTATTCCGACTCGTTGTGGCGCAGGAAGTCGAGCAGGTACGACGCCTGGCAGCCGCTCGAGCCGAGATGGATGTCGGACAGCCAGATCGTGCGGTAGCGGTGCGCGGGCGGCGCCGGATCGTCGTGTCGCGAGACGGGCTCGGCGGGCGCCGCGTCGCGCGACGGCGTGTCGGTCGCGGCGGCGCCGGACAGGAACGCGGTGGCGGCGCGGGCGCCGAAAGGGTGACGGAACAGGGAGGTCGCGGACGTTTTCTGGCCCATGCATGACTCGCGCCGGTTGACATGACAGGCATTGCGCCATGCGGGCGTGACTGCGCCATGACAGTCACAAGACGTTCTTATTACGTCCCGTGCGGTATGTTTAGCAGTGAATGTCGCGCTGTTGCGCGGCGTGCGTTGGACGTGGGCGAGGCCGGCGCGGCCAGGCAGGCCGGCGTTTTCGTCGGACGGATGAGCGCGGCGCGAACGATGTCGCGCGCAGCGTCAGTGCGGCATCGCGACGATGCGCGTGCGCGCGAGCCGGTCGTGCGGAAACTGGCGATCCGCGTGCAGCCGGGCCGCGCCGGCCCAGACGACGATCCACGCGGCCGCGAGCGCGAGCGTGACGGGCACGGACAGCCCGAGCAGCGGGTGCAGCGCGAGCGGCGGCAGGAACCACAGCCAGCCGAGCGCATAGCGGACGATCGCGTGACCCGCGCTCAGCGGCCGGCCGTTCGCGGCTTCGAGCCGCAGCCGCCAGGTCTTCATCGGCAGCGTCTGGCCGCCGTGCGTCCAGAACCAGACGAAATACGCCCCGACGACGAGCGCGATCCAGGCGGCAAGCAGGTTGTGATGGACGAGGCCGTTGCGTTGCTGCGTCGCCAGGCCGAACGCGAGGCCCGCGAAGAATACGACGCCGAACAGCAGCACGGCCTCGTAGAGCATCGCGGCGAGCCGCCGGCGGACGGACGGCACGTCGGCCGCGGCGGGAAGGGCGGACGTGTCGGCCACGGCCGCTCAGGAGCCTTTGAAGAGCGACGGCGCGTCCGCCGGCGACACCGGCGTCACGGTCGCGGGGACGGACGTCGTACCGGCGCCGGACGACGCGACGGCCGGCGGCGTCGCGGTGCCGGCCGATGCCGACGCCGGCGCCGGCACGACCGCCGGGCTGCTGGCCGGCTGCACACGCCCGTTGACGATCCGGCGCACGTCGCGATCGGCGCCGGTCGGCGGTGCGCTGACCACGCTCGGCCGGCGACGGCGCTCGGCGGCCGCGAGGCGTTCCTTCTGTTCCGGCGGCAGCTGCTGATACGCCTTCCACGCGCGTTCGCGCGCCTGCGCGGACAGCGCCTTCGCGCTCTGGTAGTTCTCGCGCGCGACGCGGCGCTGCTCGGGCGTCATGCGCACCCATTCGGACATGCGGGCCTGCAGGCGTTTCTGCGCTTCAGGCGTCATTTTCTGGAAACGTGACGCGATCTTCAGCCATTTGCGCTTGCGTGCTTCGCTGAAGCCGTCCCACTGATCGGCGAACGGCGCGAGCGCCTCGCGCTGCGCCGCGCTCAGGCGCGCCCACGACAGCGGGCCGTTGGCGACCGGCAGCGGAAGCGGCAGCGGCGCGAGATCGGCGCCGAGCGCGGTCGCCGCCGACGACGGCGCGGGCGTGCTGGTTGCCGCGGCGGTGGTCGCGGCGGGTGTCGGGTGGAATCGCGGATACGTGGCCACGTACGACACGGCGACTGCGATCACGCATCCGAAAAATACGGCCAGGCCGCGCTTCTGACTCACCCGTGCGATCCCCTCGTTGTTGTCTGTTAGCGTGCGTGCGAAAGATACGCGTTGAACCCGTGGTCGAGATAGGCGTTGAGCGGCAGGTCGTCGCTGAGCATGGCCGCGTCGATGTCGGCGAGCTCGGCGGTGCGCTGCATGTCTTCCCAGTACGCGATGCCGACGAGCCCGGCCAGCAGCAGCGCGAGCGGCCATGCGCGCAGCAGGCGGCGCGCGAACGACGCCTGCGGACGGTTCGCGCGGAGGACGGGCGCATGCGCGCCGGCCGCGCCGGCGAAGGCGGGCACGAACACCGGCGCGGTGGCCGCTTCGGGTTTCTTGCGCGCGAGCGCGGCGCGGCGGGCCGCGGCCAGCCGCTCGGTGGTGGCGCCGGGCAGCGCGGCCGCGCGCTCGTCGAGCGCGCGACGCACCTTCAGCGCGAATTCGAGTTCTCGGTTTGCGGGAGCGGAGCTCATAGCGTGATTCCTTTGGCCTTGAGCGCTAGCGCCAGGGCGTGGGTGGCTCGCGAGCAATGCGTCTTGACGCTGCCTTCGGAGCATCCCATCGCGGCTGCAGTCTCGGCGACATCCATATCTTCCCAGTAACGCATCAGGAACGCTTCCCGTTGACGCGCCGGCAATTTCTGGATCTCTTCGTCGATCAGGGCCAGAACCTGTTCGCGCTCGAGGCGATGCTCGCTGCTCTCCACGCCGGGATTGTCGTCCGCGGTCTCGAGCGTTTCGAGCGGGTCGAAATCGTCGTCGTCGGTGGTATTGAGCGACGAGAACAGCGTGACCCACGTGTTGCGGACCTTCTGCCGGCGAAACCAGTCGTGGATCGCGTTCTGCAGAATCCGCTGGAACAGCAGCGGCAGCTCGGCCGCCGGCCGGTCGCCGTATTTCTCCGCCAGCTTGATCATCGCGTCCTGCACGATGTCCAGCGACGCATCGTCGTCACGCACCGCGTACGCAGCCTGCTTGAACGCGCGCCTTTCGACGCCCGCCAGAAAGTCGGCGAGTTCCTTGTCTGATGCCATTCCGTGAAGGTATGCGCTGCGGACCGCTGCGTGGTGTGAAAGGTCGAAAAATTTCGTAAAACCCGCGGATGCTAACAAATTTTCGCGCCGCTTGGCACCGACGCGCGGCGTACGCGTTGTGCGCGAGCCGCGCCGGTCGTGCGTGTCCGGCCGCGCATGATGCGCTGCGGGATATTTTGCTTGACGGCGCATCGGCGAGCCGCTATCGTCGGCGATTCGCAACATGAAGTGATGGTCTCATTTGAGGCTGGCCCATGAAGCCCGCCCTTCAACTGGACGCGCCGCTTGAACCCGAGCCACAAGCCCGGCAGAGAGCACCCGATCAATTTTTTGCCGAAAATTCGAAAGGTCAAAATGAACATGCCCAGCGCGGAATTCTCCACGTCGGAACCCCTTTCCCCTCCCGATAGCGACTCCATCGGCGCCACCGTGCTCATGAAGGCACTGGCCGACGAAAACGTCGAATTCATCTGGGGCTATCCCGGCGGCTCGGTTCTCTATATCTACGACGAGCTTTACAAGCAGGACAAGATTCAGCACGTGCTGGTGCGCCACGAACAGGCGGCCGTGCACGCAGCCGATGCCTATGCGCGCTCCACCGGCAAGGTCGGCGTGTGCCTCGTGACGTCGGGCCCCGGCGTGACGAACGCGGTCACCGGCATCGCGACGGCCTACATGGATTCGATCCCGATGGTCGTGATCAGCGGCCAGGTGCCCACCGCGGCGATCGGCCAGGACGCGTTCCAGGAATGCGATACGGTCGGCATCACGCGCCCGTGCGTGAAGCACAACTTCCTCGTGAAGGACGTGCGCGACCTCGCGGAGACCGTCAAGAAGGCGTTCTACATCGCGCGCACCGGCCGTCCGGGCCCGGTGCTGATCGACATCCCGAAGGACATCTCGAAGACGCCGTGCCAGTACGAGCCCGTCAAGAGTGTGTCGCTGCGCTCGTACAACCCGGTCACGAAGGGCCACTCGGGCCAGATCCGCAAGGCCGTGTCGCTGCTGCTGTCGGCCAAGCGTCCGTACATCTATACGGGCGGCGGCATCATCCTCGCCGATGCGTCGCGCGAGCTGAACCAGTTCGCGGATCTGCTCGGCTATCCGGTCACGAACACGCTGATGGGCCTCGGCGGCTATCGCGCGTCGGACAAGAAATTCCTCGGCATGCTCGGCATGCACGGCACGTACGAAGCCAACATGGCGATGCAGCACTGCGACGTGCTGATCGCGATCGGCGCACGCTTCGACGATCGCGTGATCGGCGATCCGGCGCACTTCGCATCGCGTCCGCGCAAGATCATCCACATCGACATCGACCCGTCGTCGATCTCGAAGCGCGTGAAGGTCGACATCCCGATCGTCGGCGACGTGAAGGAAGTGCTGAAGGAGCTGATCGAGCAGCTGCAGACGGCCGAGCACGGCCCCGATACCGAAGCGCTCGCGCAATGGTGGAAGGACATCGAGAGCTGGCGCGCGAAGGACTGCCTGAAGTACGACCGCGAGAGCGAGATCATCAAGCCGCAGTACGTGGTCGAGAAGGCGTGGGAACTGACGGACGGCAACGCGTTCGTGTGCTCCGACGTCGGCCAGCACCAGATGTGGGCTGCGCAGTTCTACCGTTTCAACAAGCCGCGCCGCTGGATCAATTCCGGCGGGCTCGGCACGATGGGCTTCGGCCTGCCGGCGGCGATGGGCGTCAAGATGGCGCACCCGGACGACGACGTGCTGTGCATCACGGGCGAAGGCTCGATCCAGATGTGCATCCAGGAACTGTCGACCTGCCTGCAGTACGACACGCCCGTGAAGATCATTTCGCTGAACAACCGCTACCTCGGCATGGTTCGCCAGTGGCAGCAGATCGAATACAGCAAGCGCTATTCGCATTCGTACATGGATGCGCTGCCCGATTTCGTGAAGCTTGCCGAAGCGTACGGCCATGTCGGCATGCGGATCGAAAAGACTTCGGATGTGGAGCCGGCGCTGAAGGAGGCGCTGCGCCTGAAGGACCGCACCGTGTTTCTCGACTTCCAGACCGATCCGACCGAAAACGTCTGGCCGATGGTCCAGGCCGGCAAGGGCATCACCGAGATGCTGCTCGGATCGGAAGATCTGTAACGGCGCGACGCGCGCAGCGCGCGGGGCCGCCGCCTTCACGAAGGGCGGTGCGGCACCGGGCGGCGCGCGGCGCGAGTGAATCGACACGGACACATTCTGGAAGAAGCGAACATGAGACACATCATTTCCGTCCTGCTGGAAAACGAACCGGGTGCGCTGTCGCGCGTGGTCGGTCTGTTTTCCGCACGCGGCTACAACATCGAAACCTTGACGGTGGCGCCGACCGAAGACCAATCGCTGTCGCGGCTCACCATCGTATCCATTGGCTCCGACGACGTGATCGAACAGATCACGAAGCATCTGAACCGCCTGATCGAGGTGGTGAAAGTGGTGGACCTGACCGACGGTGCACACATCGAACGCGAGCTGATGCTGATCAAGGTCCGTGCAGTGGGCAAGGAGCGCGAAGAAATGAAGCGGATGTCGGATATTTTCCGCGGCCGCATCATCGACGTGACCGAGAAGACCTACACGATCGAATTGACGGGCGCGAGCGACAAGCTCGACGCATTCATCCAGGGGCTGGACGCGGGTGCGATCCTCGAGACCGTGCGCACCGGCAGCTCCGGCATCGGACGGGGCGAGCGCATCCTGAAGGTGTGATGCCGGGCGGTACGCCGCACGGCACGCCGGGTGCGCCGTCAGGTCCCGGCCCGCAGTACTCCATTTGAACGAATCGTTGAATTTTTGAATTAGCGAAGGAACCACCATGAACGTTTTCTACGACAAAGACGCCGACCTCTCCCTCATCAAGGGCAAGCAAGTCACGATCATCGGCTACGGCTCGCAAGGCCACGCACACGCGCTGAACCTGAAGGACAGCGGCGTGAACGTGACGGTCGGTCTGCGCAAGGGTGGCGCGTCGTGGAGCAAGGCCGAGAACGCGGGCCTCGCGGTGAAGGAAATCGCGGAAGCGGTGAAGGGCGCCGACGTCGTGATGATGCTGCTGCCGGACGAGCAGATCGCCGACGTCTACGCGAAGGAAGTGCACGCGAACATCAAGCAGGGCGCGGCACTCGCATTCGCGCACGGCTTCAACGTCCACTACGGCCAGGTGATCCCGCGCGCCGACCTCGACGTGATCATGATCGCGCCGAAGGCACCGGGCCACACCGTGCGCGGCACGTACTCGCAGGGCGGCGGCGTGCCGCACCTGATCGCCGTGGCGCAGAACAAGTCGGGCGCGGCGCGCGACATCGCGCTGTCGTACGCGGCAGCGAACGGCGGCGGCCGTGCCGGCATCATCGAGACGAACTTCCGTGAAGAGACCGAAACCGACCTGTTCGGCGAGCAGGCCGTGCTGTGCGGCGGTACCGTCGAGCTGATCAAGGCCGGCTTCGAAACGCTGGTCGAAGCGGGCTACGCGCCGGAAATGGCGTACTTCGAGTGCCTGCACGAACTGAAGCTGATCGTCGACCTGATCTACGAAGGCGGCATCGCGAACATGAACTACTCGATCTCGAACAACGCCGAGTACGGCGAGTACGTGACGGGCCCGCGCGTCGTCACGGAAGAGACGAAGAAGGCGATGAAGCAGTGCCTGACCGACATCCAGACCGGCGAATACGCGAAGAGCTTCATTCTGGAAAACAAGGCGGGCGCACCGACGCTGCAGTCGCGTCGCCGCCTGACGGCCGAGCACCAGATCGAGCAGGTCGGCGCGAAGCTGCGCGCGATGATGCCGTGGATCGCGAAGAACAAGCTCGTCGACCAGACGAAGAACTAAGCACCGCGTGCTGTTCCGGCCCTTCGAACGGAGGGTCGGTGTCAAAAAGCCGCCCGAAGGCAGCAGTGCCCCGGGCGGCTTTTGCTATGCTACGTGCTTTGCAATTCACCGAACACAGAACGAATCCATGAACTATCCTCATCCGATCATCGCGCGCGAAGGCTGGCCGTTCATCGCGATTGCAGCCGTCATCGCGCTGTTGATCCACGCCGTCGGGGGCTTCGGCTTCGCGTGGCCGTTCTGGCTCCTGCTCGTTTTCGTCGTCCAGTTCTTCCGCGATCCGCAGCGCCCGATTCCGGCGCAGCCGAATGCGGTGCTGTGCCCGGCGGACGGCCGCATCGTCGCGGTCGAGACCGCGCACGATCCGTATGCGAATCGCGAAGCGCTGAAAATCAGCGTGTTCATGAATGTCTTCAACGTGCACTCGCAGCGTTCGCCCGTCGACGGCGCGATCACCAAGGTCGAATACTTCCCGGGCGCATTCCTGAACGCGGCGATCGACAAGGCGTCGACCGAAAACGAGCGCAACGCGGTCGTGATCCAGACGGCAAGCGGCAAGACCGTGACCTCCGTGCAGATCGCCGGCCTCATCGCGCGCCGGATTCTCTGCTACGTGCGTGCCGGCGAGCCGCTGTCGCGCGGTCAGCGCTACGGTTTCATCCGCTTCGGTTCGCGCGTCGACGTGTATCTGCCGCTCGGCAGCCGCGCGAAGGTGTCGATCGGCGAGAAGGTGTACGCGTCGTCGACGATCCTCGCCGAGCTCGAACAGTAAGCGGCGAGGCGCACGATGGCCGCATTCAAACCGCGCCGCCCGCGCAACGGCGTCAACCAGCCGCCGCGCTCGTTCCGCCGCAACAAGGCGCTCACGCCCGAGCCGGCACCGATCGAGAGCCGCCGCGCCGCGCGCCAGCGGTTCCTGAAGACCCGCGGCATTTATCTGCTGCCGAACGCGTTCACGACGGCCGCGCTGTTCTGCGGCTTCTTCGCGGTCGTGCAGGCGATGAACGTGCGGTTCGAAATCGCCGCGATCGCGATCTTCGTCGCGATGGTGCTCGACGGAATGGACGGCCGCGTCGCGCGGATGACGCACACGCAGAGCGCCTTCGGCGAGCAATTCGACAGCCTGTCGGACATGGTGTCGTTCGGCGTCGCGCCGGCGCTCGTGATGTACGAGTGGGTGCTGAAGGATCTCGGCCGCTGGGGCTGGCTCGCCGCATTCGTCTACTGCTCGGGCGCCGCGCTGCGTCTCGCGCGTTTCAACACGAATATCGGCGTCGTCGACAAGCGTTTCTTCCAGGGCCTGCCGAGCCCGGCCGCCGCCGCGCTGATCGCCGGATTCGTCTGGCTCGCGACCGACAACCGCGTGCCGATGAAGCTCGGCTGGCTGCCGTGGGTCGCGTTCGCGCTGACGATCTACGCAGGCGTGACGATGGTGTCGAACGCGCCGTTCTACAGCGGCAAGGCGCTCGACGTCCGCCACCGCGTGCCGTTCGCGGCGATCCTGCTCGTCGTCGTCGCGTTCGTGCTGGTGTCGTCCGATCCGCCGCTGATGCTGTTCTGTCTGTTCGTGCTGTACGGGCTGTCCGGCTACGTGTTCTGGGCCTACATGGCCGTGCGCGGACGCGCGAATCCCGCGCGCTCGTCGCAGCGCGATCACTGACGCATCGCTCTGCATGCAACGGCGGCCTCGAGGCCGCCGTTTTTATTTGTCCCTGTTTCGCTGGCGCGTGCGTCGCGCTTCGGGCGCCGTCCGATTGCGTACGTTGCGGAATGCCGCTATAGTCTCCGGCATGACTGCGTTCTCCCGCCTCTCCCTCCTTCTAGCCGGTGCGCCGCTACGCGCGCTAGCTTCGGCGCGCCTGCCGCGCTGACCGTTCTCGCCCTCCGTCAAGCCTCGTCTGTTGTTGAGCGTCGCCAGCGGTGGCGCGATCTCATTACGTTGACTTCCGTATAAAGAGCCCTGGAGCCTCCCCATGACAGACAAGCTGATCATTTTCGATACGACCTTGCGTGACGGCGAACAATCGCCCGGTGCGTCGATGACGAAGGAAGAGAAAATCCGCATCGCGAAGCATCTGGAGCGCATGAAGGTCGACGTGATCGAAGCGGGCTTCGCGGCCAGCTCGAACGGCGACTTCGACGCGATCCATACGATCGCCGGTCTCGTGAAGGACAGCACGATCTGCTCGCTGGCACGCGCGAACGACAAGGACATCCAGCGTGCGGCCGACGCGCTGAAGCCGGCCGAGAGCTTCCGGATCCACACGTTCATCGCGACGTCGCCGCTGCATATGGAGAAGAAGCTGCGGATGACGCCCGACCAGGTGTTCGAGCAGGCGCGTCTCGCGGTGCGCTTCGCGCGCAAGTTCACCGACAACGTCGAATTCTCGCCGGAAGACGGCAGCCGCTCCGACATGGACTTCCTGTGCCGCGTGCTGGAAGCGGTGATCGCCGAGGGCGCAACGACGATCAACATCGCGGACACGGTCGGTTACGGCGTGCCCGAGCTGTACGGCAACCTCGTGAAGACGCTGCGCGAGCGCATTCCGAACTCGGACAAGGCGGTCTTCTCGGTGCACTGCCACAACGATCTCGGGATGGCGGTCGCGAACTCGCTGGCCGGCGTGAAGATCGGTGGCGCGCGTCAGGTCGAGTGCACGATCAACGGTCTCGGCGAGCGCGCGGGCAACACGTCGCTCGAAGAAATCGTGATGGCCGTGAAGACGCGCAAGGACTATTTCGGTCTGGACGTCGGCCTCGACACCACGCAGATCGTGCCGACCTCGAAGCTCGTGTCGCAGATCACCGGTTTCGTCGTCCAGCCGAACAAGGCTGTGGTCGGTGCGAACGCGTTCGCGCATGCGTCCGGCATTCACCAGGACGGCGTGCTGAAGGCGCGCGACACGTACGAGATCATGCGCGCGGAAGACGTGGGCTGGACCGCGAACAAGATCGTGCTCGGCAAGCTGTCGGGCCGCAACGCGTTCAAGCAGCGTCTGCAGGAGCTCGGCGTGTCGCTCGACAGCGAAGCCGAACTGAACGCCGCGTTCATGCGCTTCAAGGATCTCGCCGATCGCAAGTCGGAAATCTTCGACGAGGACATCATCGCGATCGTGTCGCAGGAATCGGCGCTCGCGCAGGAGCAGGAACACTTCAAGTTCGTGTCGCTGTCGCAGCATTCGGAAACGGGCGAACAGCCGCACGCGAAGGTCGTATTCTCGGTCGACGGCAAGGAAGTGGCGGGCGAGGCTCGCGGCAACGGCCCGGTCGACGCGACGCTGAACGCGATCGAGAGCGAGGTGGGCAGCGGCTCCGAGCTGCTGCTGTACTCGGTGAATGCGATCACGACCGGCACGCAGGCGCAGGGCGAAGTGACCGTGCGGCTGTCGAAGAGCGGCCGGATCGTCAACGGCGTCGGCACCGATCCCGACATCGTCGCCGCCTCGGCGAAGGCGTATATCGCCGCGCTGAACAAGCTGCATTCGAAGGACGACAAGCTCAACCCGCAGCGCTCCTGAGCGTCGCGTCGAGCGCATGCCGAAACGCCCCGAGCGGCCTTGTGCCGCCGGGGCGTTTTTTATGCGCGCGTCATTCCGCGGCCGGCGCGCGGAACCCCCAGCGTCGCGGTGCGCTGCCCGGCTGCGCGTGCGGGCGGCGGAACTCGACGGCGATCCCGCGTCGCGGCGCATCGGCGATGAACGCGTCGAGCAGTTCGAGCACGTCGTGATCGATGTAGTCGGCGCGCGTCGCGTCGACGATCACGGCCGCGCGGTCCGGAATGTGCCGCAGATGGTGCTTGACCTGAACCTTGCCGAGGAACGATACGTCCTTGCGGAACGACAGCAGGAAGTGGTCGTCGTGCTGCGCGAGCGTGACCGGGCTTTTCAGGTTCGCGACCGCGACCGTCAGCACGCTGCACGCGAGACCGGCGGCGATGCCGAACAGCAGATCGACGGCCAGCACGCCGGCGATCGTGGCCGCGAACGGGACGAACGCGGCCGGCCCCTGCTTGAGCACGGCACGAAACAGTGCCGGCTTCGCGAGCTTGAGGCCCGTATGGATCAGGATCGCGGCGAGACTCGCGAGCGGAATCAGGTTGATCAGGCCGGTCAGCGCGAACACGCTCACGAGCAGCAGCACGCCGTGCACGACGGCCGACACGCGGCTTTGCGCGCCCGCATTGACGTTGACCGAGCTGCGCACGATCACCGAGGTGATCGGCAGGCCGCCGACCGCACCGGCGACCAGATTGCCGACGCCTTGCGCCTTCAGTTCGCGATCGGGCTGCACGGGCCGGCGCTTCGGATCAATCTGCTCGACCGCTTCGAGGCACAGCAGCGTTTCGAGGCTCGCGACGACGGCCAGCGTGATCGCGACGCGCCACACGTCGGGATTGGCGAGCTGCGCGAAGTTCGGGCCCAGCTCCGCGTGCTTCAGCGACGCGGCGAACGCCGCGAACGATTCGAGTTCCGGCAGCGCGACGCGTTGCGCGGCGCCCGGCGCGACGGACGGTGCGACTGCGCCGAGCACGAGCGTCGCGCCGATGCCGAGCACGACGACCGCGAGCGGGGCCGGCACCGCGCGCGCCCATGCGAAGCGGCGCAGCACGCTCGAATCCCATGCGACCAGCAGCGCGAGCGACACGACGGCGATCGCGGTCGCGGCCCAGGCGGCAGGCTGAGCGGACCACGACGCAAACGATTGCGCGGACGCGCCGCCGATGCCGAGCGCGAACGGAATCTGCTTGACGATCAGCAGCACGCCGATCGCGGCGAGCATGCCCTTGATGACGGATGACGGCACGTACGCGGCGAAGCGCCCGGCGCGCAGCATGCCGAACACGAACTGCAGTACGCCGGACAGCAGCACGGCGAGCAGGAACGCGGAGAAGCTGCCGAGCTGCGCGATGCCGTCGACGACGATCACGACGAGGCCGGCCGCCGGCCCGCTGACGGACAGCGACGAGCCGCTCAGCAGCGCGACGACGATGCCGCCGACGATGCCCGACATCAGTCCGGCGAACGGTTCGACGCCGGAGGCATTCGCGATGCCGAGGCAGAGCGGCAGCGCGACGAGGAATACGACAATGCCGGCGACGATGTCGCGCGGCACGGTGGAGAGACGCTCGTTGAGTTTCATGATGGGCGATGTTGAGGGCGAGGAAAGGGGCATCAGCCGAGCGCGTCGGCCATCGCGGCCGGGGCGGCGGCGGGATCGGCGGCGGCGGCCGCATATCCGGAATCGAGCTCCTTCAGGCGGCCGTCGGCGAGAGAGAAGATCCAGCCGTGTACGAGCGGTGGCCGTTCGCGTTCGCGCACGATCGGCGACGCGCGCAGCAGCCGCACCTGCTCGAGCACGTTCAGCTCCGCGAGGCGATCGGCGGCGGCCGCATCGTCGAGCCCGTCGAGCTCGTGACGATGGCGCCGCGCGAGCGAGCAGAGCGGTGCGATCCGGCGCGCGACGTGCGGCAGATCGGCGGGCGGCGGCAGCAGCGATGCGCGTACGCCGCCGCATCCGTAGTGACCGCAGACGATCACGTGATCGACTGCGAGCACGCGCACCGCGTATTCGAGCACGCTCGCGGCGTTGTCGTCGTCCGGATGGAACAGGTTCGCGATGTTGCGATGAACGAACAGTTCGCCGGGCGCGCAATGCGTGATCGTCTCGGCCGGCACGCGGCTGTCCGCGCAGCCGATCCACAGCACGCGCGGGTTCTGCCCGCGCGCGAGCGCGTCGAAGAAGCCGGGCGTGCGTTCGCGCGTTTCGCGGGCCCAGGCGATGTTGGCAACCAGCATGCTCTTGGGGCGGTTCATCAGGACTCCTTTTATATCGAGACAGAGAAATATCGCTCAAAGCGACGCATCGACATGCTTTCTGAATTGAAAGGTTGGTTTCGACTGATATTAGGGGTATGCCCTAGCGCTTCGGGTGAGGAGAAACAAATTGTTTCAAATTGACGTATCGAGGTGCATCGGCGCACCAAAGCAACGCATGCAATCGCGACGACGGCGGTCGCCGCGGGAAGCCCGCCATACAAAGCGTCGCGGCCGAACGCGCGGCCGCGAGCACGCGAAAGCTGCGACGCGCGATTGAATCGAGCGGTGAAATAAAGCAAATGGCCATTCACGATCGCTTGTGAATGGCCATTTCGAAAAAGCGGCGGAAAAATCGTCCGGAAATGAATCGGCGCGATTCAGAACAGATTGCGGCGATCGGGGTCGTGCAGCGGATCGGGCGTCTTTTGCGTCATGCGCAGAATGCCCTGCGGATCGAAATAGAAGCTGTACATCAGGTACCAGACGTTGTCCTCGAGATACCGGTACGTCCACACCTCGCGCTTCATCAGCGGGAAATACGACGTCTCGACCGGGCGGCCGAAGTTGACGAGCACGTCCGTCTTCGTCCACTTGCCGATCTCGGCGCGATAGAACTCGCTCGGCTGCAGCACCTGGCGGACGTTGACGATCTTGCCCGCCGCGTCGACGTCGGCCGCGACGGTGATTTCGCCCATCGGCTGCGTCGGCCACATCAGCCGCTTGCCGCCGTCGGGCAGGTCGTAGATCTCGCGCGGCGGGCCCATGCGGGCGACGATCGCCGACGAGTCCTGACCGGCCTGGTATTGCTGCCACGGTTGCGCGCAACCGGCCAGCAGCGCCGCCGCACAGGCGAGCAGGACCGGCAGGCGCGCGGGAATGCGAATGCGCATCGGGATTCTCCAGTACACGGGAAAACAGTCCAGTTGTATCACGGACGGCGCGCGCCGGCGCGCGGCGTTGGAAAAAATCGGTGCGGATCGGCGACGCGGCCGGCCGCTTGCCGGCGCGCGGGCAGCGGGCCTATGATTCGGCGCTTCTCGGAACGGATCGAAGGGCGGAAAACCGATGCACGGATGGAAGCGTTGCGCGCTCGCATGGAGCGCCGGATGGACGATCGCGGCGTCCGCGTTCGCGGGCGGCGAGCCGGTGCGGATCGCGCTGATCGAAGGGATGTCCGGGCCGTTCGCGAATGCGGGGGCGGCGGTCGAGCGCAACCTGCGGTTCGGTGTCGAGCAGGTTAACGCGGCGGGCGGCGTGAAGCTGCGCGACGGCGCGCATCCGCTCGAGCTCGTCGTACTCGACAGCAAGGGCAGCCCCGAAGAGGCGCTGATGCAGCTGCGCGCGGCCGCCGACCGGCACATCGGCTTCGTCGCGCAGGGCAACAGCTCGGCCGTCGCGGCCGCGCTCGTGGCGGCGCTCGACAAGCAGAATGCGCGCGATCCCGACAACCGCATGCTGTTCCTGAACTATTCGGCCGACGATCCGGCGCTGACCGGCGCGCGCTGCAGCTTCTGGCACTTTCGCTTCGACGCGCACGCGGGCATGCGGATGGCCGCGCTGGCCGACGTGATGGCGCGCGACCCGGCGCTGCGCAACGTGTACCTGCTGAACCAGGACTACAGCTTCGGGCGCGACGTCAGCGCGCTCGCGCGGCAGACGCTCGCGGCGCGCCGTGCGGACGTGCGCATCGTCGGCGACGAATTCCATCCGATCGGCCGCATCAAGGATTTCTCGCCGTATGTCGCGAAGATTCGCGCGAGCGGCGCCGACGCGGTCGTCACCGGCAACTGGGGCAACGATCTGACGCTGCTCGTGAAGGCGGCGCGCGAGCAGGGGCTGAACGCGAAGTTCTACACGTTCTACGGCAACAGCCTCGGCGCGCCGGCCGCGCTCGGCGACGCGGGCGTCGCGCGCGTGGTGGCGGTCGCCGACTGGCATCCGAACGTCGGCGGCGCGAAATCCGACGCGTTCTACCGTGCGTTCCGCGCCCGTTTTCCGGCGGCGCAGGACGACTACCCGGTGCGGCGCATGAGCGAGATGATCGAAATGCTCGCCGCCGCGATCGACCGCGCGCGCTCGGCCGACCCGGTCGCCGTCGCGCGTGCGCTGGAGGGACTGTCGTTCGACGACGGCTTTCATCCGGTGCGGATGCGCGCGCAGGACCACCAGCTGATCCAGCCCCTTTATGTGATGGAAATGGACAAGGCGGGCACGCCGGGCGTGCGCTTCGACAACGAAGGCTCGGGGTACGGGTTCCGGACCGTGCTCGCCGTGCCGGCGGCGCGCACGGAGGCGCTGTCGACCTGCTCGATGAAGCGCCCGTGACCGCAAGCGCTTAGGCGCGACGCGGAGTTGTGCTACAATGCGCGCCGGTTGTAAGTCACGGCACGGCCGTTCTTCCGTGTCCGCCTGTTTAGTTTGAAAGGAAATCACATGTCTGTTGCAGATATCAAGAAGTCGGAAGTCGTTGCTCAGTTCGCCCGCGGTACCAACGACACGGGTTCGCCCGAAGTCCAGGTCGCACTGCTGACCGCACGTATCGTCGAACTGACGGGTCACTTCAAGACCCACGCGAAGGATCACCACAGCCGCCGCGGCCTGCTGCGCATGGTGAGCCGTCGC
This sequence comes from Burkholderia multivorans ATCC BAA-247, assembly GCF_000959525.1. Taxonomy (NCBI): domain Bacteria; kingdom Pseudomonadati; phylum Pseudomonadota; class Betaproteobacteria; order Burkholderiales; family Burkholderiaceae; genus Burkholderia; species Burkholderia multivorans. The sequence goes on along the minus strand of NZ_CP009832.1, from coordinate 2,540,370 downwards.
CGCAAGCTGCTCGACTACCTCAAGGGCAAGGATGCCGACCGTTACCGCGCGCTGATCGAGAAGCTGGGTCTGCGTAAGTAATCGCGGGGCGATTGCCGCCAGCAAGATGCCTGTGTCAGTCCGCTGATGCAGGCATTTTGTTTTTGCGCGGTGCGTAGCGTCACGCGCACCGCAGGCAGTCAGGCCGTTCTCGGCGGGCTGCCGCAACGATCGATACCGGGGTCGGGATTTGTGTCATTCCAGCGCGCGCGCTTTGCGAGCGCCGCGCTGGAATGGCATAAAAAACACACCTTGCTCCGGGTGATTCGGTCGGGACGCCGCCGCGCGGGATGACCGGCGCGGCGAACGAAATGCATGAATACAAAGGAGCAACCATGTCCATGTTCAACAAGGTCGTGAAGGAATTCCAGTGGGGCCAGCACAAGGTGCGCCTCGAAACCGGCGAAATCGCGCGCCAGGCGAGCGGCGCGGTGATCGTCGACGTCGAGGACACCGTCGTGCTCGCGACCGTCGTCGGCGCGAAGTCGGCGAAGCCCGGCCAGGACTTCTTCCCGCTGACCGTCGACTACATCGAAAAGACCTATTCGGCCGGCAAGATCCCGGGCGGCTTCTTCCGTCGCGAAGGTCGTCCGTCGGAACACGAAACGCTGACGTCGCGCCTGATCGACCGTCCGCTGCGCCCGCTGTTCCCGGAAGGCTTCTACAACGAAGTGCAGGTCGTGATCCACGTGCTGTCGGTGAACCCGGAAATCCCGGCCGACATCCCCGCGCTGATCGGCGCATCGGCCGCGCTCGCCGTGTCCGGCCTGCCGTTCAACGGCCCGGTCGGCGCTGCGCGCGTCGCGTACGTGAACGACCAGTACGTGCTGAACCCGACCCGCGAGCAGCTCAAGTCCTCGCGTCTCGACCTCGTCGTCGCCGGCACCGAGCGTGCGGTGCTGATGGTCGAATCGGAAGCCGATCAACTGCCGGAAGAGGTGATGCTCGGCGCGGTCGTGTTCGGCCACGAGCAGATGCAAACCGCGATCGACGCGATCCACGAACTCGTGCGCGACGGCGGCAAGCCCGAGTGGGACTGGCAGCCGGCGCCGAAGGACGAGGCGCTGATCGCCCGCGTGACGGAAATCGCGCAGCCGGAACTGCTCGCCGCGTACCAGATCCGCGACAAGCAGGCGCGTTCGACGAAGCTGAAGGAAGTGTACGCAGCGACGTCCGCGAAGCTGGAAGAGGATGCGCTGGCGGCCGGCACGGTCGCGGCCGACAAGGCCACGGTCGGCAACATCCTGTTCGATCTCGAAGCGAAGATCGTCCGCGGCCAGATCCTGAACGGCGAGCCGCGTATCGACGGCCGCGACACGCGCACCGTGCGTCCGATCGAGATCCGCACGGGCGTGCTGCCGCGCACGCACGGCTCCGCGCTGTTCACGCGCGGCGAGACGCAGGCGCTCGTCGTCGCGACGCTCGGCACGAAGGGTGACGAGCAGATCATCGACGCGCTCGAAGGCGAATACCGCGAGCGCTTCATGCTCCACTACAACATGCCGCCGTTCGCGACCGGCGAAACGGGCCGCGTCGGCTCGCCGAAGCGCCGCGAGATCGGTCACGGCCGCCTCGCGAAGCGCGCGCTCGTCGCATGCCTGCCGAGCGCCGAAGAGTTCGGCTACTCGATTCGCGTCGTGTCGGAAATCACCGAGTCGAACGGTTCGTCGTCGATGGCATCGGTGTGCGGCGGCTGCCTCGCGCTGATGGACGCCGGCGTGCCGATGAAGGCGCACGTCGCGGGCATCGCGATGGGCCTGATCCTCGAAGGCAACAAGTTCGCGGTGCTGACCGACATCCTCGGCGACGAAGATCACCTCGGCGACATGGACTTCAAGGTCGCGGGCACCGCGCAGGGCGTGACGGCGCTGCAGATGGACATCAAGATCCAGGGCATCACGAAGGAAATCATGCAGGTCGCGCTCGCGCAGGCGAAGGAAGGCCGCATGCACATCCTCGGCAAGATGACGGAAGCGGTGGCCGGCGCGAACACGCAGCTGTCCGAATTCGCACCGCGCATGATCACGATCAAGATCAACCCGGAAAAGATCCGCGACGTGATCGGCAAGGGCGGCTCGGTGATCCGCGCGCTGACCGAAGAAACGGGCACGACGATCGACATCTCCGACGACGGCGTCGTGACGATCGCGAGCACGAGCAGCGAAGGCATGGCCGAAGCGAAGAAGCGCATCGAGAACATCACGGCCGAGATCGAAGTCGGCCAGGTGTACGAAGGCACGGTGCTGAAGCTGCTCGATTTCGGCGCGATCGTGAACCTGCTGCCGGGCAAGGACGGCCTGCTGCACATCTCGGAAATCGTCAACGAGCGCGTGAAGGACATCAACGACTACCTGAAGGAAGGTCAGCAGGTGAAGGTCAAGGTGATCCAGACGGACGAGAAGGGTCGCGTGCGTCTGTCGGCGAAGGCGCTGCTGAACGAAGCAGCGGCTGCGGCGCAGTCGGATACGCCGCCGCAGCAGTAAGCGGAACGGCGAACGAACGGCCGGCTGCGCGAAAGCGGGCCGGCCGTTTTTTCTGTAGCATCGTTGTGCGGCGCAGCAGCGCCGGCCATGCGTCCGCGCGCGGCGGACGTGCATCCGATCCCGACCCAGGAGCGACGAAACCATGAAAGCGATCGAAATCACCGAATTCGGCGCCCCCGACGTGCTGAAGCTGACGGAGCGCCCGCGCCCCGAGCCGCAGCGCGGCGAAGTGCTGATCAAGGTGGCGGCGTCCGGCGTGAACCGGCCCGACGTGTTCCAGCGCAAGGGCGCGTATGCGCCGCCGCCGGGCGCGTCCGATCTGCCGGGTCTCGAGATCGCGGGCGAAATCGTCGGCGGCGATCTGTCCGACGCCGCGTTAAATCCGTTCGGGCTGAAGCTCGGCGACCGCGTGTGCGCGCTGCTCGCGGGCGGCGGCTATGCCGAATACGCGACCGTGCCGCTGCTGCAGTGTCTGCCGGTGCCGCGCGGCCTCACCGACATCGAAGCGGCGTCGCTGCCCGAGACGTTCTTTACCGTGTGGAGCAACGTGTTCGATCGCGCGCAGCTCGGCGCGGGCGAGGGCGGCGAGCAGGAAACGCTGCTCGTGCAGGGCGGTTCGAGCGGCATCGGCGTGACGGCGATCCAGATCGCGCATGCGCTCGGCTTTCGCGTGTTCGCGACGGCGGGCACGGCGGAGAAGTGCCGTGCGTGCGAGGCGCTAGGCGCGGAGCGCGCGATCGACTACAAGACCGAGGACTTCGTCGAAGTCGTGAAGTCGCTGACCAACGATCGCGGCGTCGACGTGATTCTCGACATGGTCGCGGGCTCCTACGTGCCGCGCGAACTCTCCGCGCTGGCCGACGGCGGGCGGCTCGTGATCATCGCGCTGCTCGGCGGCGCCAAGGCAGAAGTCAATCTCGGCGAGATCCTGCGCCGCCGGCTGACGATCACGGGCTCGACGCTGCGTCCGCGGCCCGTCGAGTTCAAGGCGCAGATCGCGGCGCAGCTCAAGGCGCGCGTGTGGCCGCTGATCGAGGACGGCCGCATCAAGCCCGTCATCTATCGCGTGCTGCCTGCCGCCGAGGCCGCGCAGGCGCATGCGCTGATGGAAAGCAGCGAGCACATCGGCAAGATCGTGCTCGATTGGGGTACGAGCGCGTAACGGCCGCGGCTGCCGGACTTGACATGCGCGGTTTGACCGGTTCAAGCCGCGCGCAGTAAAATCGCGGGTTTGCTTCGCCAGATCAAACCTGACGGCCGGCTCGCACGGCACGTCGATGACGAGACAGACACGATGTCGAAACAGAGAACAAAGCGGGTGATCGGCAACTGGAAGATGCACGGCCGGCTGGCCGGCAACCAGGCGTTGCTGAACGAAGTGGTGCAGGGTGCGGGCGCCGTGGCGGCCGACACGGCGATCGGCGTGTGCGTGCCGTTCCCGTATCTCGCGCAGGTTCAGGCGCAGCTCGGCGGCAGCCGTATCGCGTGGGGCGCGCAGGACGTGTCGGCACACGAGCAGGGCGCGTTCACCGGCGAAGTCGCGGCGGCGATGGTCGCTGAATTCGGCGCGTGCTACGCGATCGTCGGCCACTCGGAGCGCCGCGCGTATCACGGCGAGCGCAACGAGACGGTCGCGGCGAAGACGCAGCGCGCACTCGCCGCGGGGCTGACGCCCGTCGTCTGCGTCGGCGAGACGCTCGAGCAGCGCGAATCGGGCGCGACCGAGCAGGTCGTCGGCGCGCAGCTCGATGCCGTGCTCGCGGTGTTGAGCGCGGACGAAGCCGCGCGCATCGTCGTCGCGTACGAACCGGTGTGGGCGATCGGCACTGGCAAGAGCGCGACGTCCGCGCAGGCGCAGGACGTGCACGCATTCCTGCGCGCGCGGCTCGCGGCCAAGGGTGCGGCCGACGTATCGGTGCTGTACGGCGGCAGCGTGAAGCCGGACAACGCGGAAGAACTGTTCGCACAGCCGGACATCGACGGCGGCCTGATCGGCGGCGCGTCGCTGAAGGCGGAAGATTTTCTGGCGATCTGCCGGGCCGCGCGTTGAGCGGTCGGCGATCGAATTGAACCATGACGGCGGCCGGCGAGTCCGGTCGCCCGATCCAATCGGGTGGATGTGATGCTGTTATTCAAGACGCTGATTATTGTCGTGCAAGTGCTGTCTGCACTGGGTGTGATCGGACTCGTGCTGCTGCAGCACGGCAAGGGCGCCGACATGGGCGCCGCCTTCGGCAGCGGTGCCTCGGGCAGCCTGTTCGGCGCGACCGGTTCGGCGAACTTTCTGTCGCGCACGACCGCCGTGCTGGCGACGGTCTTTTTCGTCGCGACGCTCGCGCTGACGTACATCGGCTCGTACAAGTCGACGCCGTCGGCCGGCGTGCTCGGCGGCGTGGCGACCGCACCGGCACCTGTTTCGGCGGCATCGACGCCGGCTGCGCCTGCGTCCGCTGCGGCCGCCTCGACGGCGAGCGCGCCGGGCCAGGACGTCCCGAAATAAAAAATTAAAATTTTTCCGTTTGTGCGTTGAACAATTCTGGAAGTCAGGTTAGAATTTAATTCTTGAAGCGATTCGCGGGTAACAGCAGTCAAGCCCGGGTTGCATGCAGTGCCGACGTGGTGAAATTGGTAGACACGCTATCTTGAGGGGGTAGTGGCGAAAGCTGTGCGAGTTCGAGTCTCGCCGTCGGCACCAAAGTTACTCAATGCCAGCCGCTTCTCGTGGCTGGCATTTTTCATTTGTGGGGTGCGCTTTCGGATGTCTTGCGATCGCATGCACTCCGAAATGATCCCTTCCGCCGGATGGTGGTATTCTCCGGACGCTCAGAACCAACCGATAGAGGATTGCCTTGAACCTCGCAGCCTATTACCCCGTCTTGTTGTTCCTTCTCGTGGGCACTGGTTTAGGTATAGCGCTGGTCAGCATCGGCAAGCTCCTGGGTCCCAACAAGCCGGACGTCGAGAAGAACGCACCGTACGAGTGCGGCTTCGAAGCCTTCGAAGACGCCCGGATGAAATTCGACGTCCGGTACTACCTCGTCGCCATCCTGTTCATCATCTTCGATCTCGAAACCGCATTCCTGTTTCCGTGGGGCGTCGCGCTCCGCGACATCGGCTGGCCCGGTTTCATCGCAATGATGATTTTTCTGCTCGAATTCCTGCTGGGCTTTGCCTATATCTGGAAGAAAGGCGGCCTCGACTGGGAGTGATGGGTTAATCGCCGGTTTGCATGGGTGGCCGCGCCCGGTCGCCCGTCTGGAGTGGAAAGCAAATGAGTATCGAAGGGGTCTTGAAGGAAGGGTTTGTCACCACCACGGCTGACAAGCTGATCAACTGGACGCGTACCGGCTCGCTGTGGCCGATGACGTTCGGGCTTGCGTGTTGCGCCGTCGAGATGATGCATGCGGGCGCGGCCCGTTACGATCTGGACCGGTTCGGCGTCGTGTTTCGTCCGAGTCCGCGTCAGTCCGACGTGATGATCGTCGCCGGCACGCTGTGCAACAAGATGGCGCCCGCGCTGCGCCGCGTGTACGACCAGATGGCCGAGCCGCGCTGGGTGATCTCGATGGGGTCGTGCGCGAACGGCGGCGGCTACTACCACTACTCGTACTCGGTGGTTCGCGGCTGCGACCGGATCGTGCCGGTCGACGTCTACGTGCCGGGCTGCCCGCCGACGGCCGAGGCGCTAGTCTACGGCGTGATCCAGCTTCAGGCGAAGATCCGCCGCACCAATACCATCGCCCGTCAATAAGCCCCGAGCGTCCCCCAATATGGCAAGCAAAATCGAGACCCTCAAGGCGAACCTCGAAGCCGCGCTCGGCGCGCGCGTGGTGAGCCTTACCGAAGCGATCGGTGAACTGACGCTCGTCGTGAAGGCGAGCGATTACCTCGACGTCGCGACGACGCTGCGCGACGATCCGAAGCTGCGCTTCGAGCAACTGATCGACCTGTGCGGCGTCGACTACCAGACCTACGGCGACGGCGCCTACGACGGCCCGCGCTTCGCGGCCGTCACGCACCTGCTGTCGGTCACGAACAACTGGCGTCTGCGCCTGCGCGTGTTCGCACCCGACGACGATCTGCCGATCGTTCCGTCGCTCGTCGACATCTGGAATTCCGCGAACTGGTACGAGCGCGAGGCGTTCGACCTGTACGGCATCGTGTTCGAAGGCCACCCCGACCTGCGCCGCATCCTCACCGACTACGGCTTCATCGGCCATCCGTTCCGCAAGGACTTCCCGGTGTCGGGCTACGTCGAAATGCGTTACGACCCGGAAGAGAAGCGCGTCGTGTACCAGCCGGTGACGATCGAGCCGCGCGAAATCACGCCGCGCGTGATCCGCGAGGATCGCTATGGCGGTCTGAAACATTAAGGGGGCGTCATGGCAGAAATCAAGAACTACACGCTCAACTTCGGCCCGCAGCACCCGGCAGCGCACGGCGTGCTGCGCCTCGTGCTCGAGCTCGACGGTGAAGTCATCCAGCGCGCCGATCCGCATATCGGCCTGCTGCACCGCGCGACCGAAAAGCTCGCGGAAAACAAGACCTTCATCCAGTCCGTGCCGTACATGGACCGTCTCGACTACGTGTCGATGATGGTCAACGAGCACGGCTACGTGCTCGCGATCGAGAAACTGCTCGGCATCGCGGTGCCGGAGCGCGCGCAGTACATCCGCGTGCTGTTCGACGAAATCACGCGCGTGCTGAACCACCTCATGTGGATCGGCGCGCACGCACTCGACGTCGGCGCGATGGCGGTGTTCCTGTACGCCTTCCGCGAGCGCGAAGACCTGATGGACGTGTACGAAGCGGTGTCCGGTGCACGGATGCACGCGGCGTACTATCGTCCGGGCGGCGTCTATCGCGACCTGCCGGACGCGATGCCGCAATACAAGGCGTCGAAGATCCGCAACGAGAAAGCGCTCGCGAAGATGAACGAAGCGCGCAGCGGCTCGGTGCTCGACTTCATCGACGACTTCTTCACGCGCTTCCCGAAGTGCATCGACGAGTACGAAACGCTGCTGACCGACAACCGGATCTGGAAACAGCGTCTGGTCGGCATCGGCGTCGTGAGCCCGGAACGTGCGCTGCAGATGGGGCTCACCGGCCCGATGCTGCGCGGCTCGGGCATCGCGTGGGATCTGCGCAAGAAGCAGCCGTACGAAGTGTACGACCGCATGGATTTCGACGTGCCGGTCGGCGTGAACGGCGATTGCTACGACCGCTATCTGGTGCGCGTCGAGGAAATGCGCCAGTCCGTCCGCATCGCGAAACAGTGTATTGAGTGGCTCCGCAAGAATCCGGGCCCCGTGATGACGGACAATCACAAGGTTGCGCCGCCGTCGCGCGTCGGCATGAAGACCAACATGGAAGACTTGATTCACCACTTCAAGCTCTTCACCGAAGGTTTCCATGTGCCGGAAGGCGAAGCGTACGCGGCGGTCGAGCATCCGAAGGGCGAGTTCGGCATCTATCTCGTGTCCGATGGTGCCAACAAGCCGTATCGTCTCAAGATTCGCGCACCGGGCTTCGCGCACCTGGCGTCGCTCGACGAAATGGCGCGCGGTCACATGATCGCCGACGCCGTCACCATCATCGGTACGCAGGACATCGTGTTCGGCGAAATCGATCGCTAATGGTTGCGCCGCCTGCGCGAGCGGGCGGCGAGCAGTAAGTCACACGCGATGCGCGCTGAACCGGCGCGGCTTCGCAAGCTGTCAACAGTGAGCGCCAGGTCTGCCGTCCACGCACGCCGTGCGGCAGGTTGTTCGTTCGGTAGGAATTGAAAGAGTCGTGTCTGAAAATGATCTCAGCTGAAGGCCTGAAGGAAATCGATCGAGCGTTGACGAAGTATCCCGCCGATCAGAAGCAGTCCGCCGTGATGTCGGCGTTGGCCGTCGCTCAGGAAGAGCATGGCTGGCTGTCGCCCGAACTGATGCAGTTCGTTGCGGACTATCTCGGCATGCCGGCCGTCGCCGTGCAGGAAGTCGCGACGTTCTACACGATGTACGAGCTCAAGCCGGTCGGCAAGCACAAGATCACGCTCTGCACGAACCTGCCGTGCCAGCTCGGACCGCACGGCGGCGCGGAGGCGACGGCCGACTACCTGAAACAGAAGCTCGGCATCGACTTCGGCGAGACCACGCCGGACGGCAAGTTCACGCTGAAGGAGGGCGAGTGCTTCGGCGCGTGCGGCGACGCCCCGGTGCTGCTGGTGAACAATCACAAAATGTGCAGCTTCATGAGCCGCGAGAAGATCGACCAGCTGCTTGAGGAGCTCTCGAAATGACGTCCCTTCACGACCGTCACATCAAACCGCTGATCCTCGCTGGTCTGAACGGCGAGAACTGGCATCTCGAAGACTACGTTGCGCGCGGCGGCTACAAGCAGCTGCGCCGCATTCTCGAAGAAAAGATTCCGCCCGAGCAGGTGATCGCCGACGTCAAGGCGTCGGGCCTGCGCGGCCGCGGCGGTGCGGGCTTCCCGACCGGCCTGAAGTGGAGCTTCATGCCGCGTCAGTTCCCGGGGCAGAAGTACCTCGTCTGCAACTCGGACGAAGGCGAGCCGGGCACGTTCAAGGATCGCGACATCCTGCGCTGGAATCCGCATGCGCTGATCGAAGGGATGGCCATCGGCGCCTACGCGATGGGCATCACGGTCGGCTACAACTACATCCACGGCGAGATCTTCGAAGTGTATCGACGCTTCGAGGCGGCGCTGGAAGAGGCACGCGCGGCCGGTTTCCTCGGCGACAACATCATGGGCTCGGAATTCTCGTTCCAGCTCCATGCGCACCACGGCTACGGCGCGTACATCTGCGGCGAGGAAACGGCGCTGCTCGAATCGCTCGAAGGCAAGAAGGGCCAGCCGCGCTTCAAGCCGCCGTTCCCGGCGAGCTTCGGCGTGTACGGCAAGCCGACCACGATCAACAACACCGAGACGTTCGCCGCGGTGCCGTTCCTGCTCGCCGTCGGCCCGCAGAATTATCTCGAGCTCGGCAAGCCGAACAACGGCGGCACGAAGATTTTCTCGGTGTCGGGCGACGTCGAGCGTCCGGGCAACTATGAAGTGCCGCTCGGCACGCCGTTCGCGACGCTGATGGAGCTCGCCGGCGGGATGCGCGGCGGCAAGAAGATCAAGGCCGTGATTCCGGGCGGCTCGTCCGCACCGGTGGTGCCGGGCGACATCATGATGCAGACCGACATGGACTACGACTCGATCGCGAAGGTCGGCTCGATGCTCGGTTCGGGCGCGGTAATCGTGATGGACGAGACGCGCTGCATGGTGCGCTCGCTGCTGCGCCTGTCGTACTTCTACTACGAGGAATCGTGCGGTCAGTGCACGCCGTGCCGCGAAGGTACCGGCTGGCTGTATCGCGTCGTCAACCGCATCGAGCACGGCGAAGGCCGCCAGGAAGACCTGGATCTGCTCAATTCGGTCGCCGAGAACATCATGGGGCGCACGATCTGCGCGCTGGGCGACGCGGCTGCGATGCCGGTGCGCGGGATGCTCAAGCACTACTGGGACGAATTCGCGTACCACGTCGAGCACAAGCGCTGCATGGTCGGCGGTCACGCGCACGCGGCGGCGGCCTGACGCGAAACCGGTTGCGGAATTTGAGCGCACGGTCGGGCGAATGCGCGAACGGGCGGAAATAGGTTAAGGACCATTCACCATCATGGTTGAACTTGAAATAGACGGCAAGAAGGTCGAGGTGCCCGAAGGCAGCATGGTGATCCAGGCTGCGCACAAGGCGGATACGTACATTCCTCACTTCTGCTATCACAAGAAACTGTCGGTCGCGGCCAACTGCCGGATGTGTCTCGTCGAAGTCGAGAAGATGCCGAAGGCCGTGCCTGCCTGCGCGACGCCCGTGTCGGCCGGCATGATCGTGCGCACGCAGTCCGACAAGGCCGTGAAGGCGCAGCAGTCGGTGATGGAATTCCTCCTCATCAACCACCCGCTCGACTGCCCGATCTGCGATCAGGGCGGCGAATGCCAGCTGCAGGATCTGGCGGTCGGCTACGGCAAGTCGTCGTCGCGCTACTCGGAAGAGAAGCGCGTGGTGTTCCACAAGAACGTGGGCCCGCTGATCTCGATGGAAGAGATGTCGCGCTGCATTCACTGCACGCGCTGCGTCCGTTTCGGCCAGGAAATCGCCGGCGTGATGGAGTTCGGCATGCTCGGCCGCGGCGAACATTCGGAAATCACGACCTTCGTCGGCAAGACCGTCGATTCCGAGCTGTCGGGCAACATGATCGACCTGTGCCCGGTCGGCGCGCTGACCAGCAAGCCGTTCCGCTACAGCGCGCGTACCTGGGAACTGTCGCGCCGCAAGTCGGTGAGCCCGCACGATTCCGTCGGCGCGAACCTCGTCGTGCAGGTGAAGAACAACCGCGTGATGCGCGTGCTGCCGTTCGAGAACGAAGCGATCAACGAGTGCTGGATCTCGGACAAGGATCGTTTCTCGTACGAAGGCCTGAACAGCGAAGAGCGCCTGACCAAGCCGATGCTCAAGCAGGGCGGCCAGTGGATCGAGACCGACTGGCAGACCGCGCTCGAGTACGTCGCGAAGGGCCTGAAGGGCATCGCGGCCGATCACGGCGCGAACGCGCTGGCGATGCTGTCGAGCGCGCACAGCACGGCTGAAGAACTGTTCCTGCTGAAACAGCTCGCAGACGAACTGAAGACGCCGAACGTCGATTTCCGTCTGCGTCAGCTCGATTTCTCGGCGCCCGTCGACGGCGCGCCGTGGCTCGGCATGCCGATCGCCGATCTGTCGAACGTGAACGCCGCGTTCGTCGTCGGTTCGGATCTGCGCCGCGATCACCCGCTGTTCGCAGCGCGCCTGCGTCAGGCCGCGAAGAACGGCGCGAAGGTGCATTTCCTGCACGCGACCGGCGACGACGCCCTGATCCCGACCGCGCAGCGCATCGTCGCCGCGCCGTCCGCCTGGCTCGACGAACTCGCCGGCATCGCCGCGGCGGTCGCGCAACTGCGCAGCGTCGCGCTGCCGGACACGCTCGCGGGCGTCACGGCGTCGGCGGCCGCGCAGGCTGTCGCACAGTCGCTCGCGAACGGCGAGCGTCGCGTGCTGCTGCTCGGCAACGCGGCCGTCCGTCATCCGGAATTCGCGAAGCTGCACGCCGTCGCGCAGTGGATCGCCGACAACACCGGCGCAACCTTCGGCTTCCTGACCGAAGCGGCGAACACGGTCGGCGCGCACGTCGTCGGCGCACTGCCGGGCCACGGCGGGCTGAATGCGCGCGAAGCGTTCGCGCAGCCGCGCAAGGGCTACGTGCTGCTGAACGTCGAGCCGGAATTCGACACGGCCGATCCGGTGCAGGCGCTCGCCGCGCTGAACCAGGCCGAGATGGTCGTCGTGATGTCGCCGTTCAAGCACGGTCTCGACTATGCGGACGTGCTGCTGCCGATCGCGCCGTTCACCGAAACGGCCGGCACGTTCGTCAACGCGGAAGGCACCGTGCAGAGCTTCAACGGCGTCGTGCGTCCGCTCGGCGAAACGCGTCCGGCGTGGAAGGTGCTGCGCGTGCTCGGCAGCCTGCTCGGCCTGCCGAACTTCGAATACGAAACGGCGGAAGAAGTGCGCCTCGCCGCACTTGGCGAAGCAGGCGTCGCGAGCCGTCTGTCGAACAAGACGTCGGTCGCGCCGGCGCGCGTCGCGGCGAAGGCCGCGAACGGCAGCCTCGAGCGCCTCGCCGACGTGCCGATCTATCACGCCGACGCACTCGTGCGCCGTGCGGGTGCGCTGCACCTGACGGCGGCCGCGAAGGCGGCGAACACCGTCGGCCTGCCGGCCGCGCTGTTCGACAAGCTGGGCTTGAAGGAAGGCGACGCGGTGCGCGTGCGCCAGGGCGAGCGTGCGGTGCAGTTGCCGGCCGTGCGCGACGCGAATCTTGCGGAGACGGTCGTTCGCGTGTCGGCGGCGACGCCTGCCGGCGCAGCGCTCGGCAGCCTGTCCGGTGAACTGGTGGTGGAGAAGGCGTAAATGAGCTTGTTCGATACGATCAACGCGGGCGGAGCCCAGCTTCTCGGCGTCGCATGGCCGACGGTGTGGGCGCTCGTGCGCATCCTCGTCGTCGCCGTCGTGATCCTGCTGTGCGTCGCGTACCTGATTCTGTGGGAGCGCAAGCTGATCGGCTGGATGCACGTGCGTCTCGGCCCGAACCGCGTCGGCCCGGCCGGCCTGCTGCAGCCGATCGCCGACGTGCTGAAGCTGCTTCTGAAAGAGGTGATTCAGCCGACCGCCGCCAGCCGCTGGCTGTACCTGATCGCGCCGATCATGACCGTCGTGCCGGCGTTCGCGGTGTGGGCGGTGATCCCGTTCCAGGCCGAAGCGGTGCTCGCGAACGTGAACGCGGGCCTGCTCTACGCGATGGCGATCTCGTCGATCGGCGTGTACGCGGTGATTCTCGCCGGCTGGGCGTCGAACTCGAAGTACGCGTTCCTCGGCGCGATGCGCGCCGCGGCCCAGATGGTGTCGTACGAAATCTCGATGGGCTTCGCGCTCGTGCTCGTGCTGATGACGGCCGGCAGCCTGAACCTCTCGGAAATCGTCAATTCGCAGCAGCACGGCTTCTTCGCCGGCCACGGCGTGAACTTCCTGTCGTGGAACTGGCTGCCGCTGCTGCCGGCCTTCGTCGTCTACTTCATCTCGGGCATCGCCGAAACGAACCGTCACCCGTTCGACGTGGTGGAAGGGGAGTCGGAAATCGTCGCCGGTCACATGATCGACTACTCGGGCATGGCGTTCGCGCTGTTCTTCCTCGCCGAGTACATCAACATGATCGTGATCTCGGCACTGGCCGCGACGCTGTTCCTCGGCGGCTGGGATGCACCGTTCGAATTCCTGTCGTTCATCCCGGGCATCTTCTGGCTGGTGTTGAAGGTATTCGCGCTGCTGTCGGTGTTCATCTGGGTGCGCGCGACGTTCCCGCGCTTCCGTTACGACCAGATCATGCGCCTCGGCTGGAAGGTGTTCCTGCCCGTCACGGTGATCTGGGTGGTCGTGGTCGGCTTCTGGATGATGTCGCCGCTCAACATCTGGGTGAAGTAATCGGACGAAATCATGACGGCAATCCAACACTTCTTTAAGACCTTCTTCCTGACCGAACTGCTGAAGGGGCTCGCGCTGACCGGCCGTTACACGTTCCGGCGCAAGTTCACCGTGCAGTTCCCGGAAGAGAAGACGCCGATTTCGCCGCGTTTTCGCGGGCTGCACGCGCTGCGCCGCTACGAGAACGGCGAAGAGCGCTGCATCGCATGCAAGCTGTGCGAGGCCGTGTGCCCGGCGCTCGCCATCACGATCGAATCGGAAACGCGCGCGGACAACACGCGCCGCACGACGCGCTACGACATCGACCTGACCAAGTGCATCTTCTGCGGTTTCTGCGAAGAAAGCTGCCCGGTCGATTCGATCGTCGAGACGCAGATTCTCGAGTACCACGGCGAAAAGCGCGGCGACCTGTATTTCACGAAGGAAATGCTGCTCGCGGTGGGCGATCGCTACGAGAAGGACATCGCCGCGGCGAAGGCTGCCGACGCGCCGTATCGTTGATTGTGTTTGCAGTGCCGGCCCGCGCATCGGCGATGTACGGGCTGTGCCGCCGCGACGGGTGCGGCACGCGAGAGCGTCCCGCAAGCCGCGCCTGACTATGGCCTAACGATGAACCGGTAATCATGGAATTCACGACCGTACTGTTCTACATCTTCGCGCTGCTCCTGGTGGTATCAGGGCTGAAGGTGATCACTTCGCGCAACCCGGTGGCGTCTGCGCTTTTCCTTGTGCTGGCGTTCTTCAACGCCGCCGCGATCTGGATGCTGCTCGAAGCGGAGTTCCTCGCGATCCTGCTGGTGCTGGTCTACGTGGGCGCCGTGATGGTGCTGTTCCTGTTCGTCGTGATGATGCTGGACATCAACATCGACTTCCTGCGACGCGACTTCAAGCGCTTCGTGCCGATGGCGACCGTCGTCGGCGCGATCATCGTGATAGAAACGGCGCTGATCCTGTGGCGCGGCTACGGCGACACGCATGCCGTGCACGCGATGACGTCGGGTGCGACCGAAGGCTGGTCGAACACGCGCCTGATCGGCAAGGTGATCTACACCGACTACATCTTCGCGTTCGAAATCGCCGGCCTCGTGCTGCTGGTCGCGATCATCGCCGCGATCGGGCTGACCTCGCACAAGGGCAAGGACAGCAAGCGCCAGCGCGTGTCGGATCAGGTCAAGGTGCGTCGCGACGATCGCGTGCGCCTCGTGAAGATGGAAGCGGACAAGCCGCAGCCGGAAACGGCGCAGAGCGAAGCCGGTACGGGCGCGAACGGCTAAGCGGAGGAAAAGAAAACCATGTTGACTCTTGCTCACTACCTCGTGCTCGGCGCGATCCTGTTCGCGATCGCGATCGTCGGGATTTTCCTGAACCGCCGCAACATCATCATCATCCTGATGGCGATCGAACTGATGTTGCTCGCGGTGAACACCAACTTCGTCGCGTTCTCGCACTACCTCGGCGACGTGCACGGCCAGATCTTCGTGTTCTTCGTGCTGACCGTCGCCGCAGCGGAAGCCGCGATCGGTCTCGCGATTCTGGTGACCCTGTTCCGTAAGCTCGACACGATCAATGTCGAGGATCTCGATCAGCTCAAAGGTTAATTTCAGGCAACGCTGTTATGTCAACGACACTCAATGAAAACCTGCTGCTGGCGGTTCCGCTCGCTCCGCTGGCCGGCTCGCTGATTGCGGGGCTGTTCGGGAACGCAGTCGGGCGCAAGGGCGCACACCGGATCACGATCCTCGGCGTATTGATCGCGTTCCTGCTGTCGGCGAAAGTCTTCGTCGACGTGATGGGCGGCGCAAGCTTCAACGCGACCGTCTACGAATGGATGCACGTCGGCTCGCTGAAGCTCGAAGTCGGCTTCCTCGTCGATTCGCTGACGGCGATGATGATGGTCGTCGTGACCTTCGTGTCGCTGATGGTGCACATTTACACGATCGGCTACATGTCGGAAGAGGACGGCTACCAGCGCTTCTTCTCGTACATCTCGCTGTTCACGTTCTCGATGCTGATGCTCGTGATGAGCAACAACTTCCTGCAGCTGTTCTTCGGCTGGGAAGCGGTGGGTCTGGTGTCGTACCTGCTGATCGGCTTCTACTTCACGCGTGAGAGCGCGATCTACGCGAACATGAAGGCGTTCCTCGTGAACCGCGTGGGCGACTTCGGCTTCCTGCTCGGCATCGGCCTGCTGCTCGCGTTCGCCGGCTCGATGAACTACGGCGAAGTGTTCGCGAAGCGCGCGGAACTCGCGAGCCTGCATTTCCCGGGCACCGACTGGGGCCTGCTGACGGTCGCCTGCATCTGCCTGTTCATCGGCGCGATGGGCAAGTCGGCGCAGTTCCCGCTGCACGTCTGGCTGCCCGACTCGATGGAAGGCCCGACGCCGATCTCGGCGCTGATTCACGCGGCGACGATGGTGACGGCCGGCATCTTCATGGTGTCGCGCATGTCGCCGCTGTTCGAGCTGTCGGATACCGCGCTGTCGTTCATCACGGTGATCGGCGCGATCACGGCGCTGTTCATGGGCTTCCTCGGGATCGTCCAGAACGACATCAAGCGTGTCGTCGCTTACTCGACGCTGTCGCAGCTCGGCTACATGACGGTCGCGCTCGGCGTGTCCGCCTATCCGGTGGCGGTGTTCCACCTGATGACGCACGCGTTCTTCAAGGCGCTGCTGTTCCTCGGCGCCGGCTCGGTGATCATCGGCATGCATCACGATCAGGACATGCGCAACATGGGCGGCCTGCGCAAGTACATGCCGATCACCTGGATCACGTCGCTGATCGGTTCGCTTGCGCTGATCGGTACGCCGTTCTTCTCGGGCTTCTACTCGAAGGACTCGATCATCGACGCGGTGAAGCTGTCGCACCTGCCGGGTTCGGGCTTCGCGTACTTCGCGGTCGTCGCGAGCGTGTTCGTCACGGCGCTGTACTCGTTCCGCATGTACTTCCTCGTGTTCCACGGCGAAGAGCGCTTCCGCCATCCGAAGCATCCCGAGTCGCCGATGGGCATGGCGGCCGCGCACGGCCACGACGATCACGGCCATGGCCACGGTCATGACGATCACGCACACGAGCCGCACGAGACCCCGTGGGTCGTCTGGGTGCCGCTGGTCCTGCTGGCGATCCCGTCGGTGATCATCGGTGCGATCGCGATCGGCCCGATGCTGTTCGGCGATTTCTTCCAGCACGGCGTCGCGTTCGACAAGGTGATCTTCATCGGCGAAAACCATCCGGCGCTGGCCGAGATGGCCGAGGAGTTCCACGGCTGGGTCGGCATGGGCCTGCATTCGGTATCGGGCCTGCCGGTGTGGCTGGCGCTGGCCGGTGTCGTCGTCGCATGGTTCCTGTATCTGAAGCGTCCGGATCTGCCGGCGTCGATCCGCCGCGCGTTCGGTCCGATCTATACGCTGCTGGATAACAAGTACTACATGGACAAGATCAACGAAGTGGTGTTCGCCCGCGGTTCGGTGGCGATCGGCCGCGGCCTGTGGAAGGAGGGCGACGTCGTGGTGATCGACGGCCTCGTCAACGGCAGCGCCAAGTTCATCGGCTGGTTCGCCAGCGTGATCCGCTTCCTCCAATCCGGTTACATCTATCACTACGCGTTCGCCATGATCATCGGCATGCTGGGGCTCCTGACCCTGTTTGTAACGCTCGGCGGCAAATAAGGCGGGGGGACAACTAATGCACGCTTTTCCGATTCTCAGTACCGCGATCTGGCTGCCGATCGTTTTCGGCCTCCTCGTGCTCGCGGTCGGTAACGACAAGAACCCGGGGCCGGCACGCTGGATCGCGCTGATCGGCTCGCTGCTCGGTCTCGCCGTCACGATCCCGCTGATCACGGGCTTCGATGCGAGCACCGCTGCGCTGCAGTTCGTCGAGCAATCGACGTGGATCGAGCGCTTCAAGATTTCGTATCACCTCGGCGTCGACGGCATCTCGATGTGGTTCGTGGTGCTGACCGCGCTGATCACGGTGATCGTCGTGATCGCTGCGTGGGAAGTGATCACCGAGAACGTCGCGCAGTACCTCGCCGCGTTCCTGATCCTGTCCGGGATCATGATCGGCGTGTTCTCGGCGGCCGACGGCCTGCTGTTCTACGTGTTCTTCGAGGCGACGCTGATCCCGATGTACATCATCATCGGCGTGTGGGGCGGCCCGAACCGCGTGTACGCGGCGTTCAAGTTCTTCCTGTACACGCTGGCCGGCTCGCTGCTGATGCTGGTCGCGCTGATCTACCTGTACACCGAGACGCACTCGTTCGACCTCGCGACGTGGCAGAACGCGAAGATCGCCATGACGCCGCAGATCCTGCTGTTCATCGCCTTCTTCCTCGCGTTCGCGGTGAAGGTGCCGATGTGGCCGGTCCACACCTGGCTACCGGATGCGCACGTGGAAGCGCCGACGGGCGGCTCGGTCGTGCTGGCGGCGATCATGCTGAAGCTCGGCGCATACGGTTTCCTGCGTTTCTCGCTGCCGATCACGCCTGACGCAAGCCACTTCCTCGCACCGGTCGTGATCACGCTGTCGCTGATCGCGGTGATCTACATCGGCCTCGTCGCGATGGTGCAGGCCGACATGAAGAAGCTCGTCGCTTATTCGTCGATCGCGCACATGGGCTTCGTGACGCTCGGCTTCTTCATCTTCAACCAGCTCGGCGTCGAAGGCGCGATCGTGCAGATGATCTCGCACGGTTTCGTGTCGGGCGCGATGTTCCTCTGCATCGGCGTGCTGTACGACCGCGTGCACTCGCGCCAGATCGCCGACTACGGCGGCGTCGTCAACGTGATGCCGAAGTTCGCGGCGTTCGCGATGCTGTTCTCGATGGCGAACTGCGGCCTGCCGGGCACGTCCGGTTTCGTCGGCGAGTTCATGGTGATTCTCGCGGCCGTCCAGTACAACTTCTGGATCGCCTTCGGCGCGGCGTTCACGCTGATCCTCGGCGCGGCCTACACGCTGTGGATGTACAAGCGCGTCTACTTCGGCGCGGTCGCGAACGATCACGTCGCGAAGCTGAAGGACATCGGCCGCCGCGAATTCCTGATGCTCGCCGTGCTTGCCGCGTTCACGCTGCTGATGGGCCTGTATCCGAAGCCCTTCACCGACGTGATGCACGTTTCCGTGGAAAACCTCCTCTCCCATGTCGCGCAGTCGAAGCTGCCGCTGGCCCAGTAATCGCGAGCGGAGGAAATCAAGATCATGAACGCTCCTATGAATGTCCTGTTGCCTGACGCGCTGGTGATGGCCGCCATCATCGTCGCTTGGCTGAACGACACCTTTACCGGTGCATCCGGCCGCCGCCTCACATATCTGATCGCGGTGGTCTCGTCGGTGGTCGCCGGCGTCTGGTTTGCGGTGCAGGCGCTCGATCCGCAGCATTACTACTTCTTCTCGCGGATGGTCGTCGTCGATGCGTTCGCGAGCGCGATGAAGGCGGTCGTGTCGCTCGGTTTCGCCGTGTCGCTGATCTATTCGCGCAAGTACCTCGAAGATCGCGACATGTTCCGCGGCGACGTGTTCCTGCTCGGCATGTTCTCGCTGCTCGGTCAGCTCGTGATGATCTCGGGCAACAACTTCCTGACGCTGTACCTCGGCCTCGAGCTGATGTCGCTGTCGCTGTACGCGGTGATTGCACTGCGTCGCGACGGTGCGGTGTCGAGCGAAGCCGCGATGAAGTACTACGTGCTGGGCGCGCTCGCTTCGGGCTTCGTGCTGTACGGGATCTCGATGCTGTACGGCGCGACGGGCGGCTCGCTCGATCTCGCCGACGTGTACAAGGCCGTGAGCAGCGGCGGCACCGAAGACGCGGTGCTGATGTTCGGCGTGATCTTCATCGTGGCCGGTATCGCGTTCAAGCTCGGCGCCGTGCCGTTCCACATGTGGGTGCCGGACGTCTATCAGGGCGCGCCGACCGCGATGACGCTGTTCGTCGGCGGCGGTCCGAAGGTCGCGGCGTTCGCCTGGGGGCTGCGTTTCCTGGTGATGGGCCTGCTGCCGCTCGCGCAGAACTGGCAGACCGCGCTCGTGATCCTCGCCGCGCTGTCGCTGATCGTCGGCAACATCACCGGTATCGTCCAGCGCAACATCAAGCGGATGCTCGCGTACTCGGCGATCTCGAACATGGGCTTCGTGCTGCTCGGCCTGCTCGCCGGCATCGTGAAGGGCGACGCGGCCGCACCGGCAAACGCGTACAGCTCGGCGATGTTCTACGCGATCGTCTATCTGATCACGACGCTCGGCTCGTTCGGCGTGGTGATGCTGCTCGCGCGCCGCGACTTCGAAGCGGAAACGATCGACGACTTCAAGGGCCTCAACAAGCGCAGCCCGGTGTTCGCGTTCGTGATGATGGTGATGATGTTCTCGCTGGCCGGCATTCCGCCGACCGTCGGCTTCTACGCGAAGCTCGCGGTGCTCGAGGCGACCGTCAACGCGGGCCTCACGTGGCTGGCCGTGCTGGCCGTGATCACGTCGCTGTTCGGCGCGTTCTACTACCTGCGCATCGTCAAGCTGATCTACTTCGACGCACCGCAAGACTCGACACCGATCGCCGGCGATTTCTGCAAGCGCACGATCCTGGTGCTCAACGGCATCGCGGTCGTCGTGCTCGGCCTGATCCCGAGCCCGCTGCTGACGGTGTGCCTGGACGCACTCCGTCACTCGCTGCCGACGCTGTAATGTCGGCCGCGGGCTGGTTTATCGTGCTGTTGGCGCTCGCGGGCGCCAACCTGCCGTTTCTGAACCAGCGTCTGTTCGCCGTCGTGCCGATCGGCGCGGCGAAGAAGGGCGCGTGGATCCGGATCGGCGAACTGATCGTGCTGTATTTCGTTGTCGGCGCGCTCGGCTTCTGGCTCGAATCGCGCGCCGGCAACCGCTTCGAACAAGGCTGGCAGTTTTACGCGATCACGTTCAGTCTGTTCGTCGTGTTCGCGTTTCCCGGCTTCACGTTCCAGTATCTCGTCAAACGACGCTGACAACGTCCCGGCCGCGCTCGTCGCGGCTTCGCACACGCGTGCGGCCGGGCGCAGTCCTTGCGCCCGGTTCGCATGACGGCCGGCGCAAGCACGTTTCCGGCGTGCCGGCCCTTCGTCGTCACGCCTCATCACGGAGCCGCCGATGGCCGAATTGCCCAATCACGACGCCGCACTCACCGAAACCTGCCTCGAAAGCGAATCGATTTTCGAAGGCGCGTTCCTGAAACTGAAGCGCGATACCGTCAGTCTGCCCGACGGCAAGCGCGCAACGCGCGAATACGTCCAGCACCCGGGCGCGGTGATGGTGATCCCGCTGTTCGACGACGGCCGCGTGCTGATGGAAAGCCAGTACCGCTACCCGATCGGCAAGGTGATGGCCGAATTTCCGGCCGGCAAGCTCGATCCGGACGAAGGCGCACTCGCGTGCGCCGTACGCGAACTGCGCGAGGAAACGGGCTATACGGCCCGCGAATACGTGTTCCTCACGCGGATTCATCCGATCATTTCCTACTCGACCGAATTCATCGACCTGTATCTCGCGCGCGGGCTCACCGCCGGCGAGCGCAAGCTCGACGACGGCGAATTCCTCGAAACCTTCACGGCGACGCTGCCCGACCTGCTCGAATGGGTGCGCACGGGCCAGATCAGCGACGTGAAAACGATCATCGGCACGATGTGGCTGGAGCGCGTGCTGTCCGGCACATGGCCGCTCGGCGCCGTTCTGACGCCTTGAACGCAGCGTCAGCGGCGCGCGGAGCGGCGCGTTACAATCCGGTCACATGCGCGTCATCACGCGCCCGATCGTGATTTAGCACGACCGTTCACAAAACCGTTTTTTGCGCTACACTCGTCAGACGCCCTGATTCAGCATGAAGGTCCTCGATTTACAGTGCCCGCATGGTCATCGGTTCGAAGGCTGGTTCGCTTCGGCCGATGAATTCGAATCGCAGTTGTCCCGCAAGCTGGTCGAATGTCCGGTGTGCGGGACGACCGAGGTCAGCCGTATGCCGTCCGCGCCGCGCCTGAATCTGTCGGGGGCGACGCAGGCGCAGCCGATCGATCCGCGTGCGCTGCAGGCGCAGGTGATGCGTGCGTTGCGCGAGGTGCTGGCGAAGACCGAGAACGTGGGCGAGCGCTTCGCCGAGGAAGCGCGGCGCATTCATTACAACGAAGCGCCGGCGCGCAGCATTCGTGGCGTCACCACGCCGGAAGATGCGCAAGCCTTGGTCGAAGAAGGCATCGATGTGATGCCGCTGCCGATTCCTGCCGCGCTGAAAGAACCGCTGCAATAACGTACGCAGTGTGTCCTTGCCCGGCCGGACGGCCGCGGCAAGCCTTGCCCGGGCCCGGTCCGCGCGTATGCGCCGCATCGGGTGGATCGCAAAGCATGGGCCAGTGCAGTACCGCCTCAGGTACGCGCGCTGGCGACAGGAGACACTGCGCATGGATCTGGATTATTCCCCCGCCGACGACGCGTTCCGCGCCGACATCCGCGCGTGGCTCGAGGCGAACCTGCCTCGAACGCTGCGCGCGAAGGTTCTCGATCACAAACGACTCGATCGCGAAGACTACGCGAGCTGGCACCGCATTCTCGGTCGGCGCGGCTGGTCCGCGCCCTCATGGCCGGCCGAATACGGCGGGCCGGGGTGGAACGCGACGCAGCGACACATCTGGGATGAAGAGTGCGCGCGCATCGGTGCGCCGACCGTGCTGCCGTTCGGCGTATCGATGGTCGCGCCCGTGCTGATGAAATACGGCAGCGAGGCGCAGAAGCGCCATTACCTGCCGCGCATCCTCGACGGCACCGACTGGTGGTGCCAGGGCTACTCGGAGCCGGGTTCCGGGTCGGATCTCGCGTCGCTGCGCACGCGCGCCGAACGTCGCGGCGATCATTACGTCGTGAACGGCCAGAAAACGTGGACGACGCTCGGCCAGTATGCGGACATGATGTTCTGCCTCGTGCGCACCGATCCGTCCGCGAAAAAGCAGGAAGGCATTTCGTTCCTGCTGATCGACATGAAGACGCCCGGCATCACGGTGCGTCCCATCATCACGCTCGACGAAGATCACGAAGTCAACGAGGTGTTCTTCGAGGACGTGAAGGTGCCGGTCGAGAATCTCGTCGGCGACGAGAACCGCGGCTGGACCTACGCGAAATACCTGCTCGGCCACGAGCGTACGGGGATCGCGCGCGTCGGCGCATCGAAGCGCGAACTCGCGTTCCTCAAGCGCATCGCATCGAACCAGCGCAAGAACGGCAAGCCGCTGCTTGCCGATCCGGTGTTCGCCGCGAAGGTCGCGGCGCTCGAAGTCGAGTTGATGGCGCTCGAGGTCACGGTGCTGCGCGTCGTGAGCCGCGAGACGAGCGGCAAGGGGCCGGGGCCGGAAGCGTCGATGCTGAAGATCAAGGGCACCGAGGTGCAGCAGGCGCTTACCGAGCTCATGTTCGAAGCGATCGGACCGCTTGCCGCGCCGTTCGACGTGCCGTTTCTCGAAGGCGAGCGCGAGCACAGCATTGCGAACGACGATGACGCGGCGCCGCTTGCCGCGTACTACTTCAATTACCGGAAGACGTCGATCTACGGCGGCTCGAACGAAATTCAGAAAAACATCATCGCGCAGATGATTCTCGGGCTCTGAGCCGAGCTCACGCGATCGGAGACAACGATGGATTTCACCTTTACCGATGAGCAGCAGCAGTTCGCCGAGGCGCTTCGCCGTTATCTCGGCGAGCAGTACGGCTTCGATGCGCGTCAGGCGATCGTGCGCAGCGACGCGGGCGTGTCGGAAACGCAATGGCAGGCATTCGCGGAACTCGGGCTGACCGCGTTGCCGGTGCCCGAGGCGCAAGGCGGCTTCGGCGGCGGCGCAGTCGACATGCTGGTCGCGATGCAGGAGCTTGGGCGTGCGCTCGTGGTCGAGCCTTACTGGGCGACCGCGGTCGGCGTCGAAGCGCTGCGTATCGCGGGCGCCGGCACCGGCGACGACGCGGCGCTGCTGGAAGCGGTCGCGCAGGGCCGCAAGCGTCTCGCCGTGGCATTTCACGAGCCGCATGCACGCTACGACCTGTTCGAGCTCGCGACGCGCGCGCATGAGCAGGGCGGCACGGTGCGGCTGTCCGGCACGAAGTCGGTCGTGCAGCACGGTGCGCAGGCGCATGCGTGGATCGTTCCCGCGCGTCTCGACGACGGCGCGATTGCGCTGTTCGTCGTCGACCGCGAGACGGCCGGCGCGAAAGTCGTCGACTATCGGACCATCGACGGCCAGCGTGCAGCGACGATCGTATTCGACGATACGCCTGCGCGGCGGCTGACGGGCGGCGCGCGCGACGCGGCCGCACTCGAGCAGATCGCCGATTACGCGACGTTCCTGCTGTGTGCGGAAGCGGTCGGCGCGCTCGACGAGCTCAACCGTGCGACGGTCGACTACACGAAGACGCGCGAACAGTTCGGCATGCCGATCGCGCGCTTCCAGGTGCTGCAGCACCGGATGGTCGACATGCTGATCCACGCGGAGCAGGCGCGTTCGCTCACGTATCTCGCGGCCGTGCGTTATGCGAGCAGCGATGCCGATGCGCGACGCAAGGCCATCTCGGCCGCGAAGGCGCGTGTCGGTGCGGCCGCGCGGTTCGTCGGCCAGCAGGCCGTTCAGCTGCATGGCGGAATGGGCGTGACGAACGAAGTGGCGGCGGCGCATCTGTTCAAGCGGCTGTCGATCATCGAAACGACGCTCGGCGATACCGATCATCATCTTGCGCGCATCGCGGCGCTGCCCGACTTCGCGCAGACCGACGCGGCATGACGTCGGCGCGCCGGGCGCGCCAATCACCAGGAGACCCGCAGTGGGCATCAGCTACGAAGATCTCGAAGTCGGCAGTACCGTCGAAATCGGCCGCTACACGTTCGAAGCCGACGACATCAAGACATTCGCCTCGCGCTACGATCCGCAGCCGTTCCACGTCGACGAAACGGCCGCGCAGGCTTCGCCGTTCGGCGGCCTCGTCGCGAGCGGCTGGCATACGTGTTCGGTCTTCATGGGCCTGCTCGTCCGACATCTCGGCACCGATTCGACCAGCATGGGCTCGCCCGGCATCGACGAGATCCGCTGGATCAAGCCCGTGCGCGCCGGCGACACGATCACGATGCATCAGAAGATCCTCGACAAGCGCGTGTCGGCGAGCAAGCCCGATCGCGGCATCGTGTCGACGGAATGGATCGGCGTGAACGGCAGCGGCGAGACCGTGATCACCGTGCGCTCGAAGGTGATCTTCGGGCTGCGTCATCCGGGAGGTGAGCAGGGATGACCGACATCACGTTGCCGCTGATCGCGTCGGCGCAGGCGCTGCGCGCGCGGGTCGGCGAAGCGCCGCTCGTGAGCGGCTGGATCGAGATCGACCAGCGACGCGTCGACGGTTTCGCCGACGCGACCGGCGATCATCAATGGATTCACGTCGACCCGGAACGCGCGCGACGCGAGTCGCCGTTCGGCGGCCCGATCGCGCATGGGTTTCTGACGCTGTCGCTGATTCCGGCGCTGATGATCGACGCGATGCGCTTCGAACAGAAGATGGGCGTGAACTACGGGCTGAACCGCGTGCGGTTCCTGAAGCCGGTGCCGGTCGGCGCGCGCGTGCGCGCGTCGTTCGCGGTGAAGGAAGCGGCCGACGCGGCGCGAGGCGGCGTGCAGGTCACATGGTCGGTCTCGATCGAAGCGCAGCGGCCCGACGGACCGCTCCCGGTCTGTGCGGCGGAATTCATCACGCTGCATTACTTCTGACGTCCTGACGCCGCGCATGGCCGCTGCCGAGCCGTACGGCGGCGTACCGCTCAGCGCTTCGCGTACTGCGTCGCGCCGAACAGCACCTCGCGCGCCTTGTCGTCCTGCAGCGCCTTGCGCAGCGACGCGAGCACCTCGACGCCGCGCTGCACGGCAGGGCGTGCGGCGATCGCTTCGTGCCAGCGCTTGACGTTCGGAAATGCGTCGAGCTCGATGCCCTGGTTCTGCCACGAACGCGTCCACGGGAACGTCGCGATGTCCGCGATCGTGTACGCGTCGCCGGCCAGATATTCCGATTCGCCGAGGCGCTTGTCCATCACGTTGTACAGCCGCTTCGCCTCGTTCGTGTAGCGGTTGATCGCGTATTCGATCTTTTCCGGCGCATAGATGCGGAAGTGATGCGTCTGGCCGAGCATCGGGCCGACGCCGCCCATCTGGAACATCAGCCACTGGAGCGTCGCATAGCGCGCAGCCGGATCGGTCGGCAGGAATTGGCCGGTTTTCTCCGCGAGATAGATCAGGATCGCGCCCGATTCGAACAGCGAGATCGGCCGCCCGCCCGGGCCTTCATCGTCGACGATCGCGGGGATCTTGTTGTTCGGACTGATCTTCAGGAACTCGGCGTTGAACTGGTCGCCTGTGCCGATATCGATCGGATGCGCGCGATACGCGAGGCCGGTTTCCTCGAGCATGATGTGCACCTTGTGACCGTTCGGGGTCGCCCAGCTGTAGACGTCGATCATCGTCAAACTCCTTCGGTTCATCAACGGAAGCGGAAGCGGCGCGCGCGCCGCGGCAGGCGGTCATTACAGCACGGATCGATGCGCGCTGCAGGGCATGCCTCTACGCGAGGAGGGGCGCCGCGCGCGCAGGCGGCGTGGCGTCAGCGCTTGTAGTGCGGCTGACGCTTGTCGAGAAACGCGGTGATGCCTTCGAGCGCGTCCGGATGATGCAGCGACGCGACGAAATGATCGCGCTCCGTGCCGAGGTGCGACTCGAGCGGCTGCGCGAGCGCATCGTCGAGCAGCGTCTTGATGCGCGTCAGCGCATTCGGCGAGATGCCGGCGAGCGTGTCGGCCCACGCGAGCGCATCGCTCAGCGCGGCGCCCGGTGTCGCGAGCCGGTTGACGACGCCAAGCGCGTGCAGGCGTTCCGCGGCGACGGGCTTGCCTTCGAGCAGAATCTCGGCCGCCAGCGCGCGCGGCAACGCACGGGCGAGGAACCATGAACCGCCGCCGTCGGGCGTCAGGCCCACCCGCGCGTACGACATCGCGAACTTCGCATCGTGCGCCGCAACGATCAGGTCGCACGCGAGTGCGAGCGAGAAGCCCGCGCCGGCCGCCGCGCCTTCGACCGCGGCAATCACCGGTTTCGTCGACGCGCGGATCGCGGCCACCCACGCCGCGAGCTGATCGATGCTCGCCGCCTGGAACGACGGGTCCTTCGATCGATTGTCGAGCAGCCGGTTCAGGTTGCCGCCGGCGCAGAAGAAACGATCGGCGCCCGTGAGCACGACCGCACGAATGCTCGGGTCGCGCTCGGCGGTCGCGAGCGCTTCGACGCCGGCCGCGTACATGTCGGGATGCAGCGCGTTGCGTGCGCCGGGATTCGAGATCGTGAGGACGAGCGTCGATTCGCTCTCGGGCGGGCGCGTGGCCAGCAGTTCGGCACTCATGCGAGCGTGTCTCCATCGGATGGCGAGGCGGCCGCGCCGCGTTCGGTGCGGCGGCAGACGAAGCGGCTGCTTCGGCGGATGCAATGTTGTCGTGACGGCGCGAAACTGCTTTAGACTAGCACGAACGTGCTTTTTCAGCGCGACATCCCCGGCGCGGCGAACCGTGTGCGACCGTGCCGACAACGAAGGAGACTCCGATGCTACAGCTGTGCGGTATTCCGTTGTCGAACTACTACAACAAGGTGAAGTTCGTGCTGCTCGAGCACGATATTCCGTTCGAGGAATGCGCATGCAGTCTGCCGATCACGGATCCGGCGCAGCTCGCCGATTCGCCGCTCGGCAAGATTCCGTTTCTGAAAACCGAAGAAGGCGCGCTGTTCGAGTCACAGGCGATCGTCGAGTATCTGGCGGCGCGCTATCCGGAGAAGCCGATTTTTCCGTCGGGCGCATTCGCGGCCGCGAAGGTGCGTGAACTCGTCCAGACGCTCGAGCTGTATATCGAGTGGACCACGCGCGAGGTCTATGCGGAAGCGTTCTTCGGCGGCAAGGTCAGCGACGGCACGAAAGCGCACGTCGAGAAGCGGCTGCCGCGCGCGATCGACGCGTTCAAGCGGATGACGCAGTTCTCGCCGTACGTGCTCGGCGAGTCGTTCGGTCTTGCCGACATCGTGGCATCGATCCATTTGCCGATCGTCGCGATGGCGACGAAGACGATCTTCGGCCGCGACTTCGTGCTCGATGCGGGCATCGACTGGAAGGCGCATGCGAAGAAGGTCGGCGAGCGACCGGCCGCGCAGCGCGTCGCGGCGGACCGCAAGGCCTACATGGAGGCTGCGAGCGCCGCGCGCGCGTAAGCGGCGCTCGAGCGATGCCGGCGGCCGCGTCGCGTGCGGGCGAGGTGCATTACCCACGCGAGCGCGGCATCGCCGGGCACCGCGCGTCGGCCAGCGCCGCGCCCGGCCAGCGCGTTACAGCCGCGCGAGCCGCTCGAGCGCGGTCGCGAGCGTGCTCTCCTGTTTCGCGAAGCAGAAGCGCACGACGCCCGACTCGTGCGGCTCGTGATAGAACGCCGACACCGGAATCGCGGCCACGCCGATTTCCGACGTCAGCCACTTCGAGAATTCCGCTTCCGGCAGGTCGCTGATCGCCGAATAGTCGACGCACTGGAAGTACGTACCCGAGCACGGCAGCAGCTTGAAGCGCGTGCGTTCGAGGCCCGCGCGGAAAAAGTCGCGCTTGTTCTGATAGAAGCCCGCGAGCGTCAGGTACGGCGCCGGATCGCGCAGATAGTCGGCGAGGCCGATCTGCATCGGCGTATTGACCGTAAACACGTTGAACTGATGGACCTTGCGGAACTCGGCAGTCAGCGCGGCCGGTGCCGCGACGTAACCGACCTTCCAGCCGGTCACGTGATACGTCTTGCCGAAGCTCGACACGATGAAGCTGCGTGCGGCGAGCTCCGGATAGCACGCGACGCTTTCGTGACGCTCGCCGTCGTAGACCATGTGCTCGTACACCTCGTCCGACAGGATCAGCACGTTGGTGCCGCGCACGATGTCCTCGAGCTTGCGCATGTCCGCTTCGCGCCACACGGTGCCGGTCGGGTTGTGCGGCGTGTTGATCAGGATCATCCGCGTGTTCGGCGTGATCGCGGCCGCGAGACGGTCGAACGGAATCGCGTAGTCCGGCGCTTCCAGCGTGACGAAGACGGGCTTGCCGCCGGCGAGTTCGATCGACGGCAGATAGCTGTCGTAGGTCGGCTCGACGACGATCACTTCGTCGCCCGGATGCACGGCGCACAGGATGGCCGTCAGCAGCGCCTGCGTCGCGCCGGCCGTCACGGTGATTTCGGTGCTGGCATCGTAGCGGCGGCCGTAGAGCTGCGCGATCTTGTCCGCGATCGCTTCGCGCAGCGGCGCGACGCCCGCCATCGGCGGGTACTGGTTGTGGCCCCTGCGCATCGCGGCCGCGACCGCGTCGACGATGCGCGGGTCGCAGTCGAAATCCGGAAAGCCCTGCCCGAGATTCACCGCGCCTTTTTCGGCGGCGAGCGCGCTCATGACCGTGAAGATCGTCGTGCCGACGTTCGGCAGGCGCGACGGGAAAACGGGGGACGTTGGCATGTCGGAAGGAGCGTTCATCGGTACGGTCGAAGTGGTGATGCCGGCAGCGTCAGGCCGGCGTGACAGTGGCGGCCGTTGCGGCGGCGAGCGCGCAGGCCTCGGTAAACGGTGCGGGTTGCGCGATGCGGAAGCCGAAATCGCGCGCTGTGCGCTTCGCGAGCTTCAGCAGCGCGCGGTCTTTCGACACGAGCCACTCGGCCTGTGCGGCGCGGGCCAGCTCGAGAAATTTCTGGTCGTCGCGGTCCTTGCATTTCGGCAGCGGCGGCGCGTCTGCGTCGGCCGGCGCCGGCTCGACGACGTGCGCGAGGCGCGCGACCGTCGCGAGCGCGGCCGCCTTGTCGATCGCGCGCGCGCGAAACTGCGGATAGTCGAGCACATGCTCGAGCTCCGTCAGGCACCGGCCGTCGATGACGGCCGCGAGCGTGCCGCATTCCAGCGCGGCGAGAATCGGCCGCGTGGCCGGATCGTCGAACACGAGGATGTCGATCCACACGTTCGAGTCGAGCACGACGCGGCGCGCGGCGGGTGGGGCGAGGGAGCTGGGCATTCGTTACAATCGGTGGTTTTCGTCTGACCGCACGGCACGGCGTGCCAGCGAGCCTCTATGATAATCGTTCTCTCTCCCGCCAAATCCCTCGACTACGAGACGCCCGCCCACGTGCAGTCTTACACGCAGCCTGCATTCGTCGACGACGCGTCGGAACTGATCGCGGGCCTGCGCAAGCTGTCGCCGCAGGACATCGCGACGCTGATGGACATCTCCGATCCGCTCGCGCGGCTGAACTACCAGCGCTACGCGGACTGGTCGCCGATCTTCACGCCCGCCAATTCGAAGCAGGCCGTGCTGGCGTTCAACGGCGACGTGTACGAAGGATTCGACGCGAAATCGCTGTCGGCCGCCGATCTCGACTATGCGCAGCAACACGTGCGCGTGCTGTCGGGCTTGTATGGCCTGCTGCGTCCGCTGGACCTGCTGCAGCCGTACCGGCTCGAGATGGGCACGCGCTTCGCGAATACGCGCGGCAAGGACCTGTACGCGTTCTGGGGCGACCGCATCACGCGCGCGCTGAACGAGCAGCTCGAGACGCGCCGCGGCGCATCGCGCGTGCTGATCAACTGCGCGTCGACCGAATACTTCAAGTCGGTCAAGCCGAAGCTGCTGGCCGCGCCGGTCATTACGCCGGTCTTCGAGGACTGGAAGGGCGGCCGCTACAAGATCATCAGCTTCCACGCGAAGCGCGCGCGCGGGCTGATGGCGCGTTATGTCGTCGAGAACCGCATCGCCGAGCCGAAGGCGCTGCAGGCATTCGCGATGGAAGGCTATGCATTCGACGCGGCCGCGTCGAACGACTCGACTTACGTATATCGCCGGCGTGTCGGCGAGTGACCCTGCCGGCCGTTCATGAGACGGCCGGCGCATGCATGAGGCGCGGCGCGCGGCACACCGCGCGTGACGGCCGCTCAAGGAGAAACGGATGGCTCTTTCGATCACCAGCAACTTCGACGCGGGCGCAATCGACGTCGTGTCCTGCGACAGCGCGGACGCGATCCGGCTGCGCGTGCGCGGCGACAATCGCTCGGAATTCGCGCAGTGGTTCTATTTCCGCGTGACTGGCGCGCGCGGCGAGCGCTGCGTGATGACGTTCGAGAACGCCGCGCAGTGTGCGTATCCGTCGGGTTGGCGCGACTACCGCGCGGTCGCGAGCTACGATCGCGTCGACTGGTTCCGCGTGCCGACGACGTTCGACGGCCGCACGATGACGATCGACCATACGCCCGAATTCGACAGCATCTATTACGCGTACTTCGAACCGTATTCGGACGAGCGCCACGCCGCGTTTCTCGGTGCGGTCCAGCAGTTGCCGCAGGCGAGCGTCGTCGAACTCGGCCGTACGGTGGAAGGCCGTCCGATGTCGCTGCTGACGCTCGGTACGCCGGAAACCGATGGCGCGCCGAAGAAGAAGGTGTGGATCATCGCGCGGCAGCATCCGGGCGAGACGATGGCCGAATGGTTCGTCGAAGGGCTCGTGAAGCGGCTGGCCGGATGGGGCGACTGGGCCGGCGATCCGGTTGCGCGCAAGCTCTACGATCGCGCGATCTTTCATATCGTGCCGAACATGAATCCCGACGGCAGCGTGCACGGCAATCTGCGCACCAATGCGGCCGGCGCGAACCTGAATCGCGAATGGATGGCGCCCGATGCCGAGCGCAGCCCCGAGGTGCTCGCGGTGCGCGATGCGATTCATGCGATTGGCTGCGACATGTTTTTCGACATCCACGGCGACGAGGATCTGCCGTACGTGTTCGTCGCCGGCTCGGAGATGTTGCCGAGCTTTACCGAGCAGCAGCGCAAGGAGCAGGGCGCCTTCATCGAAGCGTTCAAGGTCGCGAGCCCCGACTTCCAGACCGAGCACGGCTATGCGGCTAGCAAGTACAAGGAGGACGCGCTGAAGCTCGCGTCGAAGTACGTCGGACACCGGTTCGGCTGTCTGTC
The DNA here is from genome assembly GCF_000959525.1 of Burkholderia multivorans ATCC BAA-247. Classification (NCBI taxonomy): domain Bacteria; kingdom Pseudomonadati; phylum Pseudomonadota; class Betaproteobacteria; order Burkholderiales; family Burkholderiaceae; genus Burkholderia; species Burkholderia multivorans. The sequence goes on along the minus strand of NZ_CP009832.1, from coordinate 2,508,730 downwards.
GCTGACGCTCGAGATGCCGTTCAAGGACAACGCGAATCTGCCGGACGAGCGCGTCGGCTGGAACGGCGAACGTAGCGCGGCGCTTGGCGCGGCGATGCTGGCGGCGATCCTCAAGCAGATCGAGACGTTCGCGTAAACGCATTGTCGGTAACGAAAAAGCCGGCCGCATCGAACGATGCGCCGGCTTTTTCGCTTCTGACGTTGCCGCTGCGTCGCGTCAGGACTTCTTCGCGGTCTTTTTCTTGACGGTTTTTTTCGTCGCGGTCGATTTTTTCGTGACGGCCTTTTTCGCGGGACGCCCGGTCGCCTTGGCCTTCACCTTGCCCTTGTGCGATTTGCCCTTGAATTTCTTCGTCGACGGTGCCGGGCGCTCGACGCGCGGCTTGAGCGGCGGAACGGGATCGTTCCAGCTGAACGCGAGCATCTGCTGACCGACATAGCCGCAGCGAAACTTCAGCGGTTCGGGATCGCCGCCGTTCGTCCGAATGCCGAGCCCGTCGACGGTGACGATGTTGTCGACCTTCACGCGCTGCTTGCCTTGATCGAACGAATCGTTCCACGGCGTGATCGTCGCGTTGCCGTTTTCGAATGCATTCGGCGCAAACTCGACGCGGTCGAAGGCAGTCGACGTGCTCGCGATGAAGCTGCCGTGCGCGGCGCAGTCGGCGACGAGCGGATCGGCGTGCATTTCGTTGACGAATTTATTGATCAGCTCGGAACGCTGGTCGAGAAGGTCGGCGAAGACCGGTGCCGGAAGTGCAAGCGACAAGCCCGCGACACAGGCCGCCAGCTTGCCGAGCGTCCGGACGATCCGGAGCGAGGCAGTTGAGCTGTCCATCTGGTTATTGGTGAGGAGCGAATGAGGCATCGGGCAGGTATAGAGGCCCGATGAAGAACAGGAGTTCAATCTTAGCGTAAAAAAGTAGCGCGGCAGTAGACGGCCGACTCGCCTGCGCTGCGCAAGCGGTACGCGCCGGCGCCGCGCGGGGGCGCAGCACGTTCAAGCGCGCGGGCCACCCAGACGATAACGGCGGACGTCGAACGTGGTGACCCACGCGGGACGATAGACGGCGATTAGCGCGGTCGTCATGCCGGTGAACCACGCTTCGCCGAGCGCGAGCAGTACCGTGTTGAACAGGTAGCCGCCCGGAATTACGACAGGCGCGCCGTTGGCAAGCGCGAGCTGCACGCCGGCCGCCGCGGCCGCAGCTGCAACGATCGCGACGGCCGGCGACACGAAACCCTGCCCCGCGATGAACGACAGCAGATTGTGCGGCAGCCATGCGATTGCCGCGCGCTGCAGCAATGCCGATACCGCGACGGGCAGCGCGCCGTAGACGAGGTAGGTCAGGCCGACCCCTTGCCACGATGCATCGAAGATAATCGCGGCGATCGCCGTGACGGCGCCCATCGCGACCAGCGCGAGCGTCCAGTCGAACAGCGTGACGAGCAGCGTCGCGCCGAGCAGATGCATGACGACACCGTCCTCCAGCCATGCGTTGGACGCCCAGAGAACGGTGATGGCCGTCACGAGTGCGAGCCAGACGTGCTGCAGCGTCGCATCGTGCAGGCGGACGAACGGGCGCTTCCAGAACGCGAGCGCGAGCAGCGCCGCGGCGGCGATCCAGCCACCGATGCCAACCCAGAGCGGAAGCGGTGTGAAAAGAAAACCCATGCGTCCATATTACTCGTTGAGCATCAAAGGTGGGAATCCGCACACGTCGACCGTCGCAATATCGAGACTGTTCGTCTAGTGACTGCGCCGGAAACGGGGCAGCGCCTCGGCGGCGAGCGGCAGTTCCGGATCGTCGACGGTCGCGCTCGGCAGCGGATACGGGCGCGTGTTCCGTTGTGCGCGCAGCGGGACCGGGCCGCGTTCGCCGAGTACGGGCTTGCGCGCGCGATCGCGGTCCGCAAGCAGCACCTCGAGATGCGGCGACAGCCAGCCGTTGTAGATGGCGACCGCGGCGGCGCGGTTCGCGGCGCCGAGCTGCTGGAAGATGCTCGCGAGATGGATCTTCACGGTGCCTTCGCTGATGCCGAGCGTGCGCGCGATCATCTTGTTCGTGCTGCCCATGTGGACGAAGCGCATGATCTGCGCTTGTCGCGGCGACAGCAGACCGGCCGGCGAGCGGCGCGGCAATGCGTTCGCGAGCGTCTGGAAACGCGCATCGTGACGGGTGACGGCCGCGGAAGGCAGCAGCCGCAGGGCGATCGGCGGAATATAGTGACCGCCGAGCAGCACCATCTCGAGCGCGCGAACCAGCAGATGCGGACGCGTGGCATGTGGAATCACGCCCGCGACGCCATAGTCGAAGAAGTTCTGAACCGCTTCCGGGGTCGTGTCGCCGATCAGCATCGCGACGGGCGTCGGCGAACAGGCCGTGCACAGCGCCTGGAGTTCGCTGACCTTTCCGACGTCCAGCCAGTCGATCGCGACGAGATCGAAGCGCTGCGTGCGCAGCAGGCGACGCGCCTGGAAACCGTCGGGCGCGTCGTTGATACGCGCGTGACGGTCGATCTGCCGCAACAGGGCCTTGAGCCCGTCACGCCGCTCGGCATCCGAATTGACCACCAGGAACCGCATATTCAGCCTCCTTACGAATGTGTCGTTGATCTGTCGGCAAGTATGTCGAGCGCCGATCATGACAAATACCTTACACGTTGTCTGCTTGGCTGAATGGCTTAGGAGAAGTTCGAAATTTGGCGGCAAAGGAGGCAGACAAGAAAAAAGCCGCTTCCGCACGGGGCGGAAGCGGCTTACGCGATGGCTCGTTGCGGGTCGTGGCGGCCCGTGCCGGCGATCAGTGGAAATGCGGCTGCGCAGGCGACGCGTCTTCCGGCATCTCGGCATGGACGATTTCGCCGAGCGGATCGGCATAGAGCGGCACGCCGCAATCGTCGCAGTATTCCGGCTCGAAACGCCCGGCGTGCCGGCGGATGTCCGTGACGCCGCATTCCTTCAGCAGGCTCACGATTTCCTCGAGCGGGCCGTCGATCGGCGCTTCGCCCTCGAGCGTCGCGCTGTCGATCGATACGTCGCCGTTCTCGCGGCCGTACAGCGGCCAGACGACGCCATAGATCACGTCGTTGCTGCCGCGCCGCGTGAAGCCCACGCGATATTCGTCGATGCGTCGGTCGCCGAAGCCGGCGACGACCGCGCGCAGTTCCTGCGGCGCTGCACCAAGTGTGTCGAAAAGATAACGAATCGCGGTACGGACCGTGTGAGGACGTATGCGTTCGTCCGCATCGCGGCATGCCGAATAGTACGCGTCCGGAAGCAGGCACTCGAACTCGCAGCCGGGCAGTGCGAGCGACAGGTTCGGGCCGCCCTGGGCCGTCCATTGCTCGAGACACTGGCCGCGCTCGATGCGGTTGCCGTGCTCTTCTTCCTGCCAGCGGAACAGCGGTGCGCCGGCGGGCGCGGCGACGACCGCGAGCAGGAAGCGCGGGTCGGCCAGGATCGGGGACGTTTCCGGCAGGTCGCCGAAATTGAGCTTGGCCGCATGCTGGCCGAGGGCCGCATGCGCGAGCTGCTGCGCGAGCCGGTAGGTTTCGACGTGGTGCCGCGGCAGTTGATCGATGCTGTACATGAACGGCGCGAGCCCGACCAGCGTGCCGTTGGCGAGCACGTGGGCCTGCAGGTGCGCACGCAGCGCGTCGGCGATGTCGCTCTTGAGCGGACCCGACGGAATCACATAGCGCGTCCAGGCGAGCACGGGCACCGCGACGAGCAGTGCGTCGTACGGTTGGCCGTCGTGCTCGATCACCATCGACTCGCTGTGCGTTTCTGCCATGTCGGCGAGCGCACCGTACGCGTCGGGATGATTCTGTTGCAGATGGTCGAGCGCTGCGTCGAGCGTGGTCTGATTGCCGTTGCGAACGATCTTGGCAAGCAGGGCATCGAGCTTCGCTTCCCAGAAGCGATCTTCGATGCGGCTGCCCGAAGCGAAGAGCGCAAGCGACAGGCCGACGAGCTTGTCGGCATCGGGGGGAAGACGTTTGGCGATTCGCTGGCGCATATTAAATACGTATAGAAAGAGGCGAAGAACCTCACATTCTAGTCCGTTCTGCGCGCCATAAGCGCTGTCGTGCTACTCGGCGGTCTCGCTGCGATGAAATCGCGGGGACAAAAAAAGTGCGTCGACCCCCTTGCGCATCCTGCGCGAGCTGCATAGAATCACGCCTCTTTCGCGCTAACGGAAACGCGGCGCGGGAGGGGAAGCGGAGCCGGATGTGTGCTGCAGCATGGAGCGCCCGGCCGACGAAGGAAGAAGAACCCCGCAGTCGCAACGATGTAGTGAAAAAAGTTGTTGACGAGCTGCGAAACAGTGTTCATAATCTCGCTTCTCTGCTGCTGACAACGCAGCGCTGCTGAGCAAGACGATCTGCTCGCAGACATGTTCTTTAAAAACTAACAGCCGATAAGTGTGGGCGCTTGATGTGAGCGAGCCCTGATCTTCGGATCGGGATAGCAAAAGTATCAAGAGTCTCACACTAAAGTAAGTCAGGTTTATGAAGCAATTCATATGACCTGTCAGCTTTGAGTGAGCGACCGGTTCGAGAGAACCGAAAACAGTAACAGGTTTGAACTGAAGAGTTTGATCCTGGCTCAGATTGAACGCTGGCGGCATGCCTTACACATGCAAGTCGAACGGCAGCACGGGTGCTTGCACCTGGTGGCGAGTGGCGAACGGGTGAGTAATACATCGGAACATGTCCTGTAGTGGGGGATAGCCCGGCGAAAGCCGGATTAATACCGCATACGATCTACGGATGAAAGCGGGGGACCTTCGGGCCTCGCGCTATAGGGTTGGCCGATGGCTGATTAGCTAGTTGGTGGGGTAAAGGCCTACCAAGGCGACGATCAGTAGCTGGTCTGAGAGGACGACCAGCCACACTGGGACTGAGACACGGCCCAGACTCCTACGGGAGGCAGCAGTGGGGAATTTTGGACAATGGGCGAAAGCCTGATCCAGCAATGCCGCGTGTGTGAAGAAGGCCTTCGGGTTGTAAAGCACTTTTGTCCGGAAAGAAATCCTTGGCTCTAATACAGTCGGGGGATGACGGTACCGGAAGAATAAGCACCGGCTAACTACGTGCCAGCAGCCGCGGTAATACGTAGGGTGCGAGCGTTAATCGGAATTACTGGGCGTAAAGCGTGCGCAGGCGGTCTGTTAAGACAGATGTGAAATCCCCGGGCTCAACCTGGGAACTGCATTTGTGACTGGCAGGCTAGAGTATGGCAGAGGGGGGTAGAATTCCACGTGTAGCAGTGAAATGCGTAGAGATGTGGAGGAATACCGATGGCGAAGGCAGCCCCCTGGGCCAATACTGACGCTCATGCACGAAAGCGTGGGGAGCAAACAGGATTAGATACCCTGGTAGTCCACGCCCTAAACGATGTCAACTAGTTGTTGGGGATTCATTTCCTTAGTAACGTAGCTAACGCGTGAAGTTGACCGCCTGGGGAGTACGGTCGCAAGATTAAAACTCAAAGGAATTGACGGGGACCCGCACAAGCGGTGGATGATGTGGATTAATTCGATGCAACGCGAAAAACCTTACCTACCCTTGACATGGTCGGAATCCTGAAGAGATTCGGGAGTGCTCGAAAGAGAACCGGCGCACAGGTGCTGCATGGCTGTCGTCAGCTCGTGTCGTGAGATGTTGGGTTAAGTCCCGCAACGAGCGCAACCCTTGTCCTTAGTTGCTACGCAAGAGCACTCTAAGGAGACTGCCGGTGACAAACCGGAGGAAGGTGGGGATGACGTCAAGTCCTCATGGCCCTTATGGGTAGGGCTTCACACGTCATACAATGGTCGGAACAGAGGGTTGCCAACCCGCGAGGGGGAGCTAATCCCAGAAAACCGATCGTAGTCCGGATTGCACTCTGCAACTCGAGTGCATGAAGCTGGAATCGCTAGTAATCGCGGATCAGCATGCCGCGGTGAATACGTTCCCGGGTCTTGTACACACCGCCCGTCACACCATGGGAGTGGGTTTTACCAGAAGTGGCTAGTCTAACCGCAAGGAGGACGGTCACCACGGTAGGATTCATGACTGGGGTGAAGTCGTAACAAGGTAGCCGTATCGGAAGGTGCGGCTGGATCACCTCCTTTCCAGAGCTATCTCGCGAAGTTGAGCGCTCACGCTTATCGGCTGTAATCAAGACAGACTCAGGGGTCTGTAGCTCAGTCGGTTAGAGCACCGTCTTGATAAGGCGGGGGTCGTTGGTTCGAATCCAACCAGACCCACCAAGTTGTCTGGCGAGAAGAAACCTGAGTGGTCTCTGTATGGGGGCATAGCTCAGCTGGGAGAGCACCTGCTTTGCAAGCAGGGGGTCGTCGGTTCGATCCCGTCTGCCTCCACCACAATCTTCAATGCGAAGTGCTTGGTTCGAAAGCGAACCGAGGATTTGGCATTGGCGATTGAGCCAGTCAGAGTGATGCAGGAAACTGTATCGGCTGTCGTTCTTTAACAATCAGGAAGAAGTAAGTAATTTGGATAGCGGAAGCGTCTTATGAGATGGACGTGGAAACTATCCGGGTTGTGATTGTATCGATGTATCTCAAGATGATTCGAACTTCATGTTCGGCTCTAATTGGAATACGGCACAACGCGAGAACTCAACCTGTAACGACTGTCGACGAGACAGACTCGTTATAGGGTCAAGCGAACAAGTGCATGTGGTGGATGCCTTGGCGATCACAGGCGATGAAGGACGCGGTAGCCTGCGAAAAGCCCCGGGGAGCTGGCAAACAAGCTTTGATCCGGGGATGTCCGAATGGGGAAACCCACTCCGTATGGAGTATCCATGACTGAATACATAGGTCATGTGAAGCGAACGCGGTGAACTGAAACATCTAAGTAACCGCAGGAAAAGAAATCAACCGAGATTCCCAAAGTAGTGGCGAGCGAAATGGGATGAGCCTTGTACTCTTTATTCGTATTGTTAGCCGAACGCTCTGGAAAGTGCGGCCATAGCAGGTGATAGCCCTGTAGGCGAAAACAGTATGAAAGAACTAGGTGTACGACAAGTAGGGCGGGACACGTGAAATCCTGTCTGAAGATGGGGGGACCATCCTCCAAGGCTAAATACTCGTGATCGACCGATAGTGAACCAGTACCGTGAGGGAAAGGCGAAAAGAACCCCGGGAGGGGAGTGAAATAGATCCTGAAACCGCATGCATACAAACAGTCGGAGCCTCGTAAGGGGTGACGGCGTACCTTTTGTATAATGGGTCAGCGACTTACGTTCAGTAGCAAGCTTAACCGTATAGGGCAGGCGTAGCGAAAGCGAGTCCGAATAGGGCGTTCAGTTGCTGGGCGTAGACCCGAAACCAGGTGATCTATCCATGGCCAGGATGAAGGTGCGGTAACACGTACTGGAGGTCCGAACCCACTAACGTTGAAAAGTTAGGGGATGAGCTGTGGATAGGGGTGAAAGGCTAAACAAACCTGGAAATAGCTGGTTCTCTCCGAAAACTATTTAGGTAGTGCCTCGTGTCTCACCTTCGGGGGTAGAGCACTGTCATGGTTGGGGGGTCTATTGCAGATTACCCCGCCATAGCAAACTCCGAATACCGAAGAGTGCAATCACGGGAGACAGACATCGGGTGCTAACGTCCGGTGTCAAGAGGGAAACAACCCAGACCGCCAGCTAAGGTCCCCAAATATGGCTAAGTGGGAAACGAAGTGGGAAGGCTAAAACAGTCAGGAGGTTGGCTTAGAAGCAGCCACCCTTTAAAGAAAGCGTAATAGCTCACTGATCGAGTCGTCCTGCGCGGAAGATGTAACGGGGCTAAGCCATATACCGAAGCTGCGGATGCGAGCTTGCTCGCATGGTAGGAGAGCGTTCCGTAAGCCTGCGAAGGTGTCTTGTAAAGGATGCTGGAGGTATCGGAAGTGCGAATGCTGACATGAGTAGCGATAAAGGGGGTGAAAGGCCCCCTCGCCGTAAGCCCAAGGTTTCCTACGCAACGTTCATCGGCGTAGGGTGAGTCGGCCCCTAAGGCGAGGCAGAAATGCGTAGCTGATGGGAAGCAGGTCAATATTCCTGCACCGTCGTTAGATGCGATGGGGGGACGGATCGCGGAAGGTTGTCCGGGTGTTGGACGTCCCGGTCGCTGCATTGGAGAAGGCGCTTAGGCAAATCCGGGCGCAGGATTCAAGGGTGTGGCGCGAGCGACTTCGGTCGCGAAGCAATTGGAAGTGGTTCCAAGAAAAGCCTCTAAGCTTCAGTCTAACGATGACCGTACCGCAAACCGACACAGGTGGGCGAGATGAGTATTCTAAGGCGCTTGAGAGAACTCGGGAGAAGGAACTCGGCAAATTGGTACCGTAACTTCGGGATAAGGTACGCCCTTGTAGCTTGACCAGCCTGCGCTGGAAGGGTGAAGGGGTTGCAATAAACTGGTGGCTGCGACTGTTTAATAAAAACACAGCACTCTGCAAACACGAAAGTGGACGTATAGGGTGTGACGCCTGCCCGGTGCCGGAAGATTAAATGATGGGGTGCAAGCTCTTGATTGAAGTCCCGGTAAACGGCGGCCGTAACTATAACGGTCCTAAGGTAGCGAAATTCCTTGTCGGGTAAGTTCCGACCTGCACGAATGGCGTAACGATGGCCACACTGTCTCCTCCCGAGACTCAGCGAAGTTGAAGTGTTTGTGATGATGCAATCTACCCGCGGCTAGACGGAAAGACCCCATGAACCTTTACTGTAGCTTTGCATTGGACTTTGAACCGATCTGTGTAGGATAGGTGGGAGGCTATGAAACCGGAACGCTAGTTTCGGTGGAGCCGTCCTTGAAATACCACCCTGGTTTGTTTGAGGTTCTAACCTTGGTCCGTGATCCGGATCGGGGACAGTGCATGGTAGGCAGTTTGACTGGGGCGGTCTCCTCCCAAAGGGTAACGGAGGAGTACGAAGGTACGCTAGGTACGGTCGGAAATCGTGCTGATAGTGCAATGGCATAAGCGTGCTTAACTGCGAGACCGACAAGTCGAGCAGGTGCGAAAGCAGGTCATAGTGATCCGGTGGTTCTGTATGGAAGGGCCATCGCTCAACGGATAAAAGGTACTCTGGGGATAACAGGCTGATACCGCCCAAGAGTTCATATCGACGGCGGTGTTTGGCACCTCGATGTCGGCTCATCTCATCCTGGGGCTGTAGCCGGTCCCAAGGGTATGGCTGTTCGCCATTTAAAGAGGTACGTGAGCTGGGTTTAAAACGTCGTGAGACAGTTTGGTCCCTATCTGCCGTGGGCGTTGGATATTTGAAGGGGGCTGCTCCTAGTACGAGAGGACCGGAGTGGACGAACCTCTGGTGTACCGGTTGTGACGCCAGTCGCATCGCCGGGTAGCTATGTTCGGAAGAGATAACCGCTGAAAGCATCTAAGCGGGAAACTCGCCTTAAGATGAGATATCCCTGGAGGCTTGACCTCCTTGAAGGGTCGTTCGAGACCAGGACGTTGATAGGTCGGGTGTGTAAGCGCAGTAATGCGTTCAGCTAACCGATACTAATTGCCCGTAAGGCTTGATCCTATAACAAGTCTGCCTTGTAGATCGGCGCCGTGCGACAGCACCGGCTGCGATCCAAAGCGACATGTTGGATTCTCGTGTGCGATACGCACAACCCAAAATTACTGCTTCTTCCCGATTGGTTGCGCTGCGAAGCGGCGCAACAACCCTCTTTGCCTGATGACCATAGCGAGTCGGTCCCACCCCTTCCCATCCCGAACAGGACCGTGAAACGACTCTACGCCGATGATAGTGCGGATTCCCGTGTGAAAGTAGGTAATCGTCAGGCTCCCTAAGCCAAGAACCCCCGCCCAGCAGGCGGGGGTTTTTGCATTTGCGGCGGCCGAAATGCGCTCTCGCGTCGCGCTCGACGACGCAGCACAGCCGACGCCCCCGACATTCGATCGAACTCCACCCCTTTCCATGTCGAACGGCAGCCGAAAGCCGAACCCCACGATTTGATACGATCGAGATCTGTCGGACAGTCATCCGAACGAGATCGCGAAAGAGGGCATGGAATGAATATCGGCGACGCATCGCGCGCATCCGGCGTCAGCGCAAAAATGATCCGGTACTACGAGCAGGTCGGTCTGCTGACGCCAAGCAAGCGCAGCGACGCCGGCTATCGGATCTACGGTCCGGACGAAATCCATACGCTGCGGTTTATCCGCCAGGCGCGTCGACTCGGCTTTTTCGTCGAGGACATTCGAAAACTGCTGACGCTATGGCAAGACCGGTCGCGAGCCAGTGCCGAAGTGAAGTCGATCGCGCTCGGCCATGTCGCCGAGCTCGACAAACGAATCGCCGAACTCACCGATATGCGCAACACGCTGATGGACCTCGCCGCGCACTGTCACGGTGACGCGCGTCCCGAATGCCCGATTTTGGCGCGACTTGCCGAGCCCGTCGGTGAACCACATTAGTGCGCGCGCTCGACACGCCGAGCCGAGGTTTTACTCCACCCCTTTAAAAATCAATGGGTTACAAACGGACGGCAGCGCATCATTCCAAAACGGAATGGCTGCCATGCAAGCATTTCACTAGCATCGCGGTGTGGGATCGCTATAATTCGGGATAACCCTATACGGGAAATCCCTGAATCTCGCTTCGCCAGGGTTCCCCTTCCTTGGAGAACATCATGATCGCCTACATCGTCGAAAAGCTGAGCAACTGGTTCGAATCCGCAGAGCGCGAGCGCCGTGAGGCTTATCTCGCCACGTCGTCGGACATCGTCCAGCTCGAGCAACGTATCCGTTCGCTCGAAACCAACGGCTACTCGCGGTAATTGCCGTGAACGCCAGGTGCCGCGCGGCACCGGTCCAAAAGCAAGCCCCGTATTAACGGGGCTTTGTTTTTTGTGCAGCGAAACTGGAGAAATTCGCCGTATGGCGCTATGGTATGGGCCTGTTTTTCAATCAGGGGGCACGATCATGCGCTTGCGTTTCACGGGGCGCCGCGCTGCGCGCGCGCACGCCATTGCGGGTGCCGCGATACTGCTTCACGGCATCGTCGCTGCGGCTGCGACGTCGTCGAAGCCGTTGATCCTCGATACTCAGCGCGGCATCCAGGACGGCCGCGGCGGACTGGTTCTGCAGACGGCACCGCTATCGTCGGAGCCGATTGTCGAGCCGGCAGGCATGCGCGCGCCGGCAGGGCAGACCGGCACTTCGTCGATTCCGCTGTTCGTCGCGCCGTACATCGACGTGCCGGCAGCAGGGGCATCGCGAACCGGCTCGCCGGCCGTCATCACGCCGCGCCCGCGACCGCTGCAGCCGTAACGCCGATCAATTGCCGCGGTGCTCGACCTGGCATCGCGCGCCGCTGTCCTGTCCGAGCGTCTCGACCAGATAGGGCAGCGCGTCGTTCATGCTTTGGGCAAGCGTGTACGGCGGGTTCAGAATGAACATGCCGCTTCCGTAGAGGCCGAGCCCGTCTGCGGGCGGATTCGACACCGTCAGCGTCGCGTGCAGCCAGTTGTCCGGCTGCAGGCGCTTCAGCTGTTCCGCAAAACGCTGCGATTCGGGCCGCGTCACTTGCGGATACCAGATCGCATAGCAGCCCGTCGCAAAGCGCTTGAGGCACTCGGTCACGCAAGTGATCGTGCGCGCGTAATCCTTCTTGTCCTCGTACGACGGATCGATCAACACGAGCGCGCGTCGCGGCGGCGGCGGCAGCAGCGCCTTGATGCCTTCGAAGCCGTCCCCGGCGAAGATCATGGCGCGTCGTCCGGCATCGCGAAAATTGTGGCGCAGCACGTCGATTTCGGTCGTGTGCATTTCGAACAGGCGCATCCGGTCCTGTTCGCGCATCAAGCGCCACGCCAGATACGGCGAGCCCGGGTAGTAACGCAGTTCGCCGTCGTCGTTCAGCGCGCGCACTTCGTCGACATACTCGCCGAGCGCCGGCGGCAGATTCTTGTCGTTCCACAGTCGGCCGATGCCGGTATCGTACTCGGCCGTCTTCGCCGCATAGCCGTCGCGCAGCGAATACACGCCTGCGCCGGCATGCGTATCGATGTACCAGTACGACTTGTCCTTCTTGTTCAGATAGCGCAGCAGTTGAACGACGACGGCGTGCTTGAGCACGTCCGCGTGGTTGCCTGCGTGAAAACCGTGACGATAGCTGAGCATGGCGGGCGGCCTGGAACGAATGGTGAATCGGGAAAAGCGGCAATCGGACGCGCTCGGGCGCCGATGCGGCCGCGTATTGTACGCGAGGTACGCGCGTCGTCGCGCCTTACTCGTACGCGTCGCCGATCACCGCTTCGACGCGTTGCTTCACGTCCGGCGCGAGCCGCGCGACGACGTCGAGCGCACGCATGTTGTCGCCGATCTGCTCGATCCGCGAGGCGCCGGTGATCACCGAGCTCACGCGCGGATTCGCGAGCACCCACGCGATCGCGAGCTGGCCGGTCGTACAGCCGAGTTCGGCCGCGATGTCGCCGAGCTGCGCGACGATCGCGTTGCTTGCGGGATCGGTGAGGCGATCGCGCAGCCAGTCATAGCCCTGCACCTGCGCGCGACTGCCGGGCGGGACGCCGTTGCGATACTTGCCGGTCAGCAGGCCCGACGCGAGCGGGCTCCATGTGGTCAGGCCGAGGCCGTAATCGTCGTAGAGCCGCGCATATTCCTGCTCGACGCGCGTGCGGTGGAACAGGTTGTACTGCGGCTGCTCGACGATCGGCTTATGCAGATGATGCCGTTCGGCGATGTCGTATGCGGCGCGGATCTCGTCTGCGCTCCACTCGGAAGTACCCCAGTACAGTGCCTTGCCGCGCGCGATCATGTCGCTCATCGCCCATACGGTTTCTTCGATGGGCGTATGCGGATCGGGGCGATGGCAGTAGACGAGGTCGACATAGTCGAGTTGCAGCCGCCGCAACGAGCCGTCGATGGCGTTCAGCAGATATTTGCGGTTCAGCGTGTGGTACTGGTTCGGCGCTTCGGCCAGCCCCCAGAAAAACTTCGTCGACACGATGTAGCTGACGCGCGGCCAGCCGAGCGACTTCAGCGCCTGGCCCATGATTTCTTCGGACCTGCCGCCCGCGTAGACCTCGGCGTTGTCGAAGAAATTGACGCCGGCGTCCCGCGCGGCGGCGAGACATTCGCGCGCGACCCGCTGGTCGACCTGATTGCCGTACGTGACCCAAGAACCGAGCGAAAGCGCGCTGATCTGCAGGCCGGAGCGGCCAAGGCGCCGATAGTGCATGCGACTCTCCTGCGTGGACTCGATCGACCTTAAGCTTAGACGTTTTGCGCGCGGCCGGCAGCGCCGATCGTGCACAATAGCGGCTGGTTCGCCGGTGCGGCCGCTGGGTGAAGGCGGGCGCGGCGCAGGCAGGCTTTATCGATCCGATAACAGAAGGAGACGGGCATGGCAGCAGATCTGAGCGGCAAGACCGCAGTCGTCACGGGCGCCGCGAGCGGCATCGGCAAGGAAATCGCGCTGGAGCTGGCGAAGGCGGGTGCGGCCGTCGCGATCGCCGATCTGAACCTGGACGGCGCGACGGCCGTCGCCGACGAGATCAACAAGGCCGGCGGCAAGGCGATCGGCGTCGCGATGGACGTGACCAACGAGGAAGCGGTCAACACCGGCATCGACAAGGTCGCGGAGACGTTCGGCTCGGTCGACATTCTCGTGTCGAATGCCGGCATCCAGATCGTGAACCCGATCGAAAACTATTCGTTCGCCGACTGGAAGAAGATGCAGGCGATCCACGTCGACGGCGCGTTCCTGACGACCAAGGCCGCGCTCAAGCACATGTACAAGGACGATCGCGGCGGCGTCGTGATCTACATGGGCTCGGTGCACTCGCACGAGGCGTCGCCGCTGAAGTCGGCGTACGTGACGGCCAAGCACGGGCTGCTCGGTCTCGCACGCGTGCTCGCGAAGGAAGGTGCGAAGCACAACGTGCGTTCGCATGTCGTGTGTCCGGGTTTCGTGCGCACGCCGCTCGTCGACAAGCAGATCCCCGAGCAGGCCAAGGAGCTCGGCATCAGCGAAGAGGAAGTCGTGAAGAAGGTGATGCTCGGCAATACGGTCGACGGCGTGTTCACGACCGTGCAGGACGTCGCGCAGACGGTGCTGTTCCTGTCGGCGTTCCCGAGCGCGGCGCTGACCGGTCAATCGGTGGTCGTCAGCCACGGCTGGTATATGCAGTAAAGCGAGCGCCGCTGCGCGCATTGCCGCGCGCGCGACAGCGAATGGCATAAAAAAAACGCGCTCCGGAGAGCGCGTTTTTCGTTTCGGCCGAGCGGCGGGCAGCGACGACCGCTGCCGCGCTGCCGCTTTACTTCAGCACGGCCGCGACGGCGTTCGCGACGACGTCGAGGTTACGCGTGTTCAGCGCCGCGACGCAGATCCGGCCCGTTGCGACGGCGTAAATGCCGAACTCTTCGCGCAGACGATCGACTTGCGCGGCGGTCAGACCCGAATACGAGAACATCCCGCGCTGTGCGTTGATGAAGCTGAAGTCGCGATCGACGCCGCTCGCCTTCAGGCGCTCGACGAGACCATTGCGCATCGCGCGGATGCGATCGCGCATTTCGCCGAGTTCCTGCACCCACGCAGCATGCAGTTCCGGCGACGCGAGCACTGCAGCAACCACGGCACCGCCATGCGTCGGCGGGTTCGAATAGTTCGTGCGGATCACGCGCTTGAGCTGCGACAGCACGCGCGCGGCTTCGTCCTTGCTCGACGTGATGATCGAGAGCGCGCCGACGCGCTCGCCGTACAGCGAGAACGACTTCGAGAACGACGACGAGACGAACGCGTTCAGATCGGCTGCCGCGAACAGACGCACGGCCGCGGCATCGGCCTCGATGCTTTCGCCGAAGCCCTGATACGCGATGTCGAGGAACGGCACGAGGTTGCGCGCCTTGACGACGTCGACGACCTGCTGCCATTGCGCTTCGGTCAGGTCCACGCCCGTCGGGTTGTGGCAGCACGCGTGCAGCACGACGATCGTGCCCGGCGCATAGCCGTTCAGCGCCGACAGCATGCCTTCGAAGTTCACGCCGTTGGTGGCCGCGTCGTAGTACGGATACGCGACGACCTCGAAACCGGCCGCTTCGAACAGCGCACGGTGGTTTTCCCAGCTCGGATCGCTGATCGCGACCTTCACGTTCGGGTTCACGGTGCGCAGGAAATCGGCGCCGATCTTCAGTGCGCCCGTGCCGCCCAGCGCCTGCGCGGTGACCACGCGGCCCGCGGCGATCAGCGGCGAATCGTTGCCGAGCAGCAGCTTCTGCACGGCCGCGTCGTACGCGGCGATGCCGTCGATCGGCAGATAGCCGCGCGGCAGGCCGGCGTCGACGCGTGCCTTTTCCGCTTCACGAACCGCGCGCAGCAGCGGAATCTTGCCGTCTTCGTTCGTGTAGACGCCGACGCCGAGATTGACCTTGGTCGGACGCGTATCGGCGTTGAAGGCTTCGTTCAGGCCCAGGATCGGGTCGCGGGGAGCAAGCTGGACAGCGGAGAAGAGCGACATGATGATTCGGCAGTAGTAAAAAGAGGGTCAGGCTTTCAACCGGCAAGGCGGACGCTGCAGCGCCCGCACGGGCAGGCACGACGCCGGGAAGCGCAGCAGCCTGACATTGTAGCGAATTCGCGCCGGAGCGACGTGCCCGATCGCGATGCCGGACGGGCGCGGCGTGTCGGGAGGCGGCAGCAGATCGAGCGGTCGCGAAGCGCTAGAATAGTTTTTTTGCCTCCGCACCGGCTGCACTCCATGTCAGAACACCATGCCGAAATCGGCGACACGCTTGACGAATCCAAATTCGTGAGGTTCGAAGGGTCGCCGTTCCAGCTCTATCAGCCGTATCCGCCCGCAGGCGACCAGCCGACCGCCATCGACACGCTCGTCGAAGGCGTGCAGGACGGTCTCGCATTCCAGACGCTGCTCGGCGTGACGGGCTCGGGCAAGACCTTCACGATGGCGAATACGATCGCGCGGCTCGGCCGCCCGGCGATCGTGTTCGCGCCGAACAAGACGCTCGCCGCGCAACTCTACGCGGAGTTCCGCGAGTTCTTCCCGCGCAACGCGGTCGAGTATTTCGTGTCGTACTACGATTACTACCAGCCGGAAGCGTACGTGCCGCAGCGCGACCTGTTCATCGAGAAGGACTCGTCGATCAACGAGCACATCGAGCAGATGCGGCTGTCGGCGACGAAGAGCCTGATGGAGCGCCGCGACGTCGTGATCGTCGCGACGGTGTCGGCGATCTACGGTATCGGCAATCCGTCCGAATACCACCAGATGATCCTGACGCTGCGCACCGGCGACAAGCTCGGCCAGCGCGACGTGATCGCGCGGCTGATCGCGATGCAGTACACGCGCAACGAGCAGGACTTCCAGCGCGGCACGTTCCGCGTGCGCGGCGACACGATCGACATCTTCCCGGCCGAACACGCGGAAATGGCCGTGCGCGTCGAGCTGTTCGACGACGAGGTCGAGACGCTGCAGCTGTTCGACCCGCTGACGGGGCGCGTGCGCCAGAAGATCCCGCGCTTCACCGTGTATCCGTCGTCGCACTACGTGACGCCGCGCGACACCGTGATGCGCGCGGTCGAGACGATCAAGGAGGAGCTGCGCGAGCGGCTCGAATTCTTCCACCGCGAAGGCAAGCTCGTCGAAGCGCAGCGTCTCGAGCAGCGCACGCGTTTCGACCTCGAGATGCTGCAGGAGCTCGGCTTCTGCAAGGGCATCGAGAACTACTCGCGGCACTTCTCGGGCGCGGCGCCCGGCGAGCCGCCGCCGACGCTCGTCGACTACCTGCCGCCCGACGCGCTGATGCTGCTCGACGAATCGCACGTGCTGATCGGCCAGCTGAACGGCATGTACAACGGCGACCGCGCGCGCAAGGAAAATCTCGTGAATTACGGGTTCCGGCTGCCGTCGGCGCTCGACAACCGCCCGCTGAAGTTCCACGAGTTCGAGCGCAAGATGCGCCAGGTCGTGTTCGTGTCGGCGACGCCGGCCGACTACGAGCAGCGCGTGACGGGGCAGATCGCGGAGCAGGTCGTGCGGCCGACCGGGCTCGTCGATCCGGAAATCGAGGTGCGGCCCGCGAGTTCGCAGGTCGACGACGTGCTGACCGAAATCAACGCACGCGTGAAGGCCGGCGAGCGTGTGCTGATCACCGTGCTGACGAAGCGGATGGCCGAGCAGCTGACCGAGTTCCTCGCCGATCACGGCATCAAGGTGCGCTATCTGCACAGCGACATCGACACGGTCGAGCGCGTGGAAATCATCCGCGACCTGCGGCTCGGCACGTTCGACGTGCTGGTCGGGATCAACCTACTGCGCGAAGGGCTCGACATCCCCGAGGTGTCGCTCGTCGCGATCCTCGACGCGGACAAGGAGGGCTTCCTGCGCGCCGAGCGTTCGCTGATCCAGACGATCGGGCGCGCGGCGCGCAACGTGAACGGCAAGGCGATCCTGTACGCGGACACGATGACCGAGTCGATGAAGCGCGCGATCGGCGAGACCGAGCGGCGCCGCGCGAAGCAGATCGCGTACAACGAGAAGATGGGCATCACGCCGCGCGGCGTGGTCAAGCGCATCAAGGACATCATCGACGGCGTCTACAACGCGGACGACGCGCGCGCCGAACTGAAGGAAGCGCAGCAGCGCGCGAAATTCGAGGACATGTCGGAGAAGCAGCTCGCGAAGGAAATCAAGCGCCTCGAGAAGCAGATGGCCGATTACGCGAAGAACCTCGAATTCGAAAAGGCGGCCGCGACGCGCGATCAGCTTGCGCTGCTGCGTGAGCGCGTGTTCGGCGCGAATGTCGGCGATCACGTGAGCGGCGGCCGGTAAATCTTTCCCAACACTGCTGAAACCTGCCGGTAACGGCCGTGTAAGCCTTGTCGCATCAGGGGTTTGCCGCCGTTCCGGTTTGTTCGGAAACCGGTTCGGTGCTACACTGCGCAATTATTGAGAATTGTTCGCATTAACGTTCTTCGTTGCGTTAGTGTTTCCAGCGAGCCGTCCGGCCGGGCGTTTCGCACGTGTTGTCAGACAAAAACAAGGAGTGTCCATGTTGGGTTCTTCGTTTATCCGCACGTCGGTGGCGGTGGCGGCGGCACTGGCCGCGATGTCGGTTTGCGCTGCGGAATATCCGATCGGCAAGCAGCAGATTCAGGGCGGCATGGAAATCGGCGCCGTCTATCTGCAGCCGATCACGATGGATCCGGAAGGGATGATGCGCAAGGCGTCCGATTCCGACATCCATCTGGAAGCCGACATCCACGCGGTGAAGAACAACCCGACCGGCTTCGCGGAAGGCGACTGGATGCCGTATCTGCAGGTGTCGTACAAGCTGACGAAGCAGGGCGACACGAAGTGGAAGGCCGAGGGCGACCTGATGGGCATGGTTGCGAGCGACGGCCCGCACTACGGCGACAACGTGAAGCTGAACGGCCCGGGCAAGTACCACCTGACGCTGATGGTGAAGCCGCCGATGCAGTCGGGCCACATGGCGTTCGGCCGCCACGTCGACAAGGAAACCGGTGTCGGCCCGTGGTTCAAGCCGATCACGCTCGAATACGACTTCCCGTTCGCCGGCATCGGCAAGAAGGGCGGGTATTGATCGGTCACGGACGGCGCGCTTCGGGCGCGCCGTCGGCGTAGAGAACCCACGATGAAATTTCCCCAGAAAATCGTCGCCGCCGTTGCCGCAATGTGGCTCGCCGGCGCGACGTACGCAGCCGACTTGCCGACGTTCAAGCTCGAGATGGCGGACGGCAAGCTGAATCCGGCCCGGATCGAAGTTCCGGCCGGCCAGCGTTTCAAGATCGAGATCAAGAACACCGGCAAGGGCGCCGCCGAATTCGAGAGCGTGCAACTGCGCAAGGAGAAGGTGCTCGCGCCGGGTGCCGATTCGTTCGTGGTCGTCGCCCCGCTGTCGCCGGGCGAATACAAGTTTTTCGACGATTTCCACCAGCAGGCGCAGGGTGTGATCGTCGCGAAGTAACGTTTTGTCTGCGTGCTGGCGCGCGGATGCGCCGCTCGCACGTCAGGAGGTATCGATGGGTCAGATCTTGTTCATCGTCTGGCGGGAGAGCGTCGAAGCGCTGCTCGTCGTCGGCATTCTGTATGCATGGCTGAAGAACGGCGACGCCGACGCGCGCCGCGGCCTGCCTTTCCTGTGGACCGGCGTCGTCGTGGGCCTGCTGATGGCGGTCGGCCTCGGCGCCGCGCTCGTCGGGTTCACCGAAGTGCTGTCGGGCGACGCGCAGGACTATTTCCAGACCGCGATGGTGCTGATCGCCTGCGTGCTGATCGTGCAGATGGTGTTGTGGATGCGCCGGCACGGACGCACGCTGAAGCGCGACATGGAGCAGTCGCTCCAGCAAAGCACGCGCGATTCGAACTGGTGGGGCGTCGCGGTGCTGGTCGCGCTTGCGATCGCCCGTGAAGGCAGCGAGACGGTGATCTTCCTGTACGGCCTCGGCTTCGGCCAGTCCGGCCATGTCGACGGCAGCCAGATGCTCGCGGTCGTGATCGGCCTGGGCCTCGCGTTCCTGACCTTCTACCTGCTGCAGCTCGGCGGCAAGTACTTCTCGTGGCGGCACTTCTTCCGCGTGACCGAAGTGATGCTGCTGTTCCTCGGCGCGGGCCTGTTCGAGACCGGCGTCGACAAGCTGATCGACAAGGAAATCCTGCCGCTCGGCATCTCGCAGGTGTGGGATACGTCGGCGATCCTCGACGATTCCGGCACGTTCGGCTCGCTCGTCGCGACGCTGACCGGTTATCGCGCGCACCCGGCGCTGACGAACCTGATCGCCTATGCGCTGTACTGGGCGGTCGTGTGGCTGCTGATGAAGCGTGCGAGCCGTCGCCCGGCCGTCGCAGCGGGTCGCGCGGCATGAGTGTCGTCGCAGCAGCAAAGCCGGGCCGGCTCGCGCAGGCCGGCCACTGGATGCAGCGCCACGGGGCGCTGATTCGCGGCATCCAGTGGGTCGTCGTCGCCGTCTATGCGTTCCTGATCATCGTGCCGGCGATCACGCCGCTGCCGGACGATTCTGCGCATCTCTGGAGCAACCTGACGCTCGCTGCGGAATTCGTGTTCTGGGGCATCTGGTGGCCGTTCGTGCTGCTGTCGATGGTGATGCTCGGCCGCGTCTGGTGCGGCGTGCTGTGTCCCGAGGGCGCGCTGGCCGAGTATGCAAGCCGCTTCGGCCGCGGGCGCGCCATCCCGCGCTGGATGCGGTGGGGCGGCTGGCCGTTCGTCGCGTTCGGGATCACGACGATCTACGGCCAGATGGTCAGCGTGTATCAGTATCCGCTTGCCGTGCTGCTCGTCCTCGGCGGCTCGACGGCCGCCGCCATCGTGATCGGGCTGCTGTACGGTCGCGAGAAGCGCGTGTGGTGCAAATACCTGTGCCCCGTCAACGGCGTGTTCGGGCTGCTCGCTCGGCTCGCGCCGATGCGCTACAAGGTCGACGAGGAAGCGTGGCGCCGCTCGTACAAGAACGGCGAGCACGGGCACCGCGTGATTCCGATCAACTGCGCGCCGCTCGTGCCGCTGCGCAACATGAAGGGCGCCGCCGCCTGTCACATGTGCGGCCGCTGCAGCGGGCATCGCGACGCGATCGCGTTGTCGTGGCGCTCGCCGTCCGATGAAGTCGTCAATCTCGGCGCGCAGCAGGCGAATCCTTGGGATACCGCGCTGATCCTCTACGGTCTGCTCGGCGTTGCGATCGGTGCGTTCCACTGGACGGTCAGTCCGTGGTTCGTGCAGATCAAGCAGTGGCTTGCCGGTTGGCTGATCGACCACGACATCACGTGGCCGCTCGAGACCGACGCGCCGTGGTTCCTGCTGACGCACTATCCGGACCGCAACGACGTGTTCTCGTGGCTCGACGGCGGGCTGATCGTCGGCTATATCGTCGGCACGGGCCTCGTATACGGTACGGCGCTGCTCGTGCTGCTGGCCGGCGCGACGCTGATGCTCGGCCGCTTCGATCGCGTCCGGCTCCATCATCTCGCGCAGGCGTTGATTCCGATCGCGGGTGCGGGCGTGTTCCTCGGGTTGTCGGCGACAACGTTGTCGCTGCTGCGCGCCGAACATGTGCCGCTCGGCTGGGCGGCCGATGTGCGGATTGCGATTCTGATCGGCGCCAACGCGTGGAGCGCCTGGCTCGCATGGAAGGTGACGGGCCGCTACGCGGCGTGGCCGCGCCGGCTCGCGGCTTTCGCGTGGTTTGCCGCCGCGCTGGCGGTGATCGATAGCGCGTGGTGGCTGATGTTCTGGGGTTTCTGAGCGGCTGCGCGAATCGCGTCGGCCACAGCGGCCGATCGTCGAACGGCGCTCGGTCTGCCTTCATGGATTTTCCATTCCCGCGCGAGCGCATCCGAGAGCACAAATAAAAAGCGACACGTCGAAGGACGTGTCGCTTTTTTGTTGCCGCGTGAGAACCAAAAAAGTGGCTTGGCTTGCTGCAACGGCTGCTTGAGTGTGTTTGCACGAAGGGGTCTAGATCTCGCGTGCAAGCCGTTGCGCTGGCTAATGCCCAACACCTCTCAGGGAGGTGGTCCCCACAATACTCTGTCGTTACTTCGTCAGGATCAGCTTGCCGAGCCGCGTTGCGCGCAACTGATACGTTTCGCCGTTGTGCGCAATGCTGATGTGGCTGTGACCTTGCAGCAGCGCGTCGCTGCTGACGACCCGTGTGCCGCTGTCGCGGTTGCCGGCAGGCTTCGCCGGAGCGGTAACCGCCGCCGTCTTCTGACGGCTGCCGCCTGCAGTGCCCGCAGTGCGGCGCAAGGTCAGCGTAGTCGGGCGCATGGTGTCGGTCATTCGGTTTGATCGGTGACTGTCGATACGATGGAATGAATTCTAAATGATAACTATTCCCATTTACAAAAACTCTTTATTGATCGGGGAAGCGGGGTCGATAGCTTGAAGCAAACGGCGGCGAGCACGCCGCCGCCCGTGTCAGTGCAGCGGATCCGGGTCCTTGCGTCCCTGCGCGTATTCGCGGATCAGGCGCACCGTATCGATGTCCGAGGTGCGATACGCTTCCTTCACGATGCCGTGCGTCTGCCGCGCTTCCTCGCTGTCGTCGGTGACGGTCAGCGTCGTCCGGTATTCGAAACGCAGGAACAGCTCATGATCGTCGCGTTCCTCGATCGTCATCGTCAGCGAGCCGCCGATTTCGCCGTCGGCCGCGTGAATGTCATAGCGGACCTGCTGATTCGGCGTGAAGGTCACGCGGTCGCGCACGACCGCGTGGCCGTAATGCAGTTCGCGCTCCAGCGTGGTCGCGGTGCGCTCGCGAACGACGCAGCTGTCGAGGCCGATCACGAACAGCTGCGGCTGCTCGGCGCGCAGCACGAGGCCCTCCCACAGCTGGTCGCGCGTGAGGGTCGGGATGGCCGGATCGTCGGTGTTGATCTGGATCAGGTGTTCGAAGTTCAAGGGGACGGTTTCCTTCTTGTGGCGGGACGCCGTGTGGTTCAAGTCAGGAAGTCATTGTGACGCAAAACGTGCGGCTTCGCGGCACCCGCGTCCCGTCCCGTACGCATTACGCTTCGATGCGCCCCATGCGACCGGTCTGATAATCGACGACGGCCTGCCGAATCTCTTCTTCGGTATTCATCACGAACGGGCCGTAGCGCACGATCGGCTCGTTCAGCGGTGTGCCGCCGATCAGCAGCAGGTCGAGCGACGTGTCGCCGGCGGCGAACGTGACCGTATCGCCGTCGTCGCCGAACACGATCATGTGACGTGCGTCGACGGCTTGCCCATCAGGCCCGTAGCGGCCCGTTCCTTCGAGCGGATAGGCGAACACGCGATAGCCGGCCGGCACCGCTTGCGTGACCGTCGCGCCGGGTTGCAGCGTGAAGTGCTGGTAGAGGATCGGCGTGCGCGTCTCGATCGCCGCACGCACGCCGAACGCTTCGCCTGCAATCACGCGCACGCGTGCGCGCCCGTCCGGCGACGTCGCGGTCGGAATGCGGTCGGCCGACATTTCCTGGTAGCGCGGCGCAATCAGCTTGTCGCGGCGCGGCAGGTTGACCCACAGCTGAAAGCCGTGAGAGCGGCCGCCGCTTCGCGCGAACTCGGGGTCCGGCATCTCGCTGTGCACGACGCCCGAGCCGGCCGTCATCCATTGCACGTCGCCGGGCCCGAGCGTGCCCGCATGGCCGGCCGAGTCGCGATGACGGAACCGCCCCTCGAGCACGTACGTGACGGTTTCGAAGCCGCGGTGCGGATGGTCGGGCGCGCCTTTCGCCTCGCCGGGCGCATAGTCGACGGGGCCCATCTCGTCGAGCAAGAGGAACGGATCGAAGTCCATCAGCTGACGCGTGGGGAACGGGCGGTGAACCACGAAGCCGCCGCCTTCGGTCGTCCGAACGGCGGGGTAGATGCGGTCAAGCGAACGAGCGGTCGTCATGGGGAAGCCCTCGAATCAACGGAATAGCGTTATTTTTGAAACACTACGCTATTATATTGACCGATTTGCTTGGGAATTTGCGGTGACCCGCAATGGATTGTTCTGAAATTGGAACGATGACATGAACATCGATGCACATAACCTGAACGACCTGATGTACTTTTCGCAGGTCGTCGAGCACGGCGGTTTTTCCGCGGCGGAGCGCGTCCTCGGCATCTCGAAATCGCGCCTGTCGCGGCGCCTGACGGAACTCGAGGGCGCCCTCGGCGTGCGGCTGCTGCAGCGTTCGACGCGCAAGCTGGCGCTCACCGAGGCGGGCGAGCTGTTCTACCAGCACTGCCAGGCGATGCTGGCCGAGGCGCAGGCGGCCATGAACGCGGTGCAGCAGCTGCGTGCGTCGCCGCGCGGGTCCGTGCGCGTCAGCGTGCCGGTCACGCTGTCGCAGACGATGCTGTCGCGGATCCTGCCGGAATTCCTGCATCGCTATCCCGAAGTGAAGGTGCACATCCGTGTGACGAATCGCGTGATCGACCTGTTCGAGGATTCGATCGACGTCGCGCTGCGCGTTCGCTCGGAGCCGCCGCAGAACGCGAACATCGTGGTGCGGCCGCTGTGGCGTACCGAGCAGATGCTGGTCGGCGCGCCGAGCCTGTTGAGCCAGAATGCGCCGCCGCTCGTGCCGGAAGATCTCGCGCATTTCGAAACGCTCGATACGCCGAGCGTCGACGGGCGGCACGTGTTCAACCTGATCGCGCCGGACGGCACGCGTCACGTGCACGAACACGATCCGCGCCTCGTGACGGCCGATCTGATGACGATTCGCGAGGCGGTGCTCGACGGTCTCGGCATCGCGGCGCTGCCGGAGATGATGTACGGCAATGCGTTGCGCGCCGGCCAGTTGTCGCCGGTGATGCCGGGTTGGACGTTGCCGGTCCCGCAGCTGTACGCGGTGTTCGTATCGCGGCAGGGGATGCCGCCTGCGGTGCGTGCGTTCGTCGACTACCTGGTGGAGAAGCTCGATCACGGCGAATACAAGCAGCCGAGCTGCCCCGAGCGCGCGAAGAAGGATGCGGCCGCGGACGTTGCGGCGAGCTGAACGTCGCATGCGCAAGGCGGCGGATTTGTTTTGTCATTGAAGCGTCGCCGGCAATCGCAAGTTTCAATCGACAGGCACTTGAATGCCGATGCGGGCAGGCCTATATTGAAATCCCATTTCGCGAAGGAAGTTCTGAGCGGAATCAGGTGGCCGCATATGTTGCGAGCCAGATAGGGCAGAACGCGCAACCCGTGCAGACCACGGTAGTCGCATTTGCGTTGCTCGAGGCGCAACCGATACCGCCGAAGAGCCCGCCGCCCGAAGGCGCCCGCGTGCGCATGAAAAAAGGCCTTCATCTGGCGATGAAGGCCTTTTACTTTGTGCAGCGCGCTTCGTTACTTCTTAACTTTCGCGCCCGGTTCCGTCACGAAGCCGAGCTTCGTCAGGCCGCCCGCCTGCGCATCGGACATCACCTCGGCCACGCGCTCGTATGCGACCTTGCGGTCCGCACGCAGATGCAGTTCCGGTTGCGGCTGATGCTGCGCCGCTTCCGCGATGCGCGCCTGCAACTGGTCGCGCGTAACGGTATGGTCGTTCCAGAGGATCGTGCCGTCGCCCTGGATCGCGACGTCGACCGTCTGCGGTTTCTCGTCGACGGGCTGACTGCTTGCACGCGGCAGATCGATCTTCACCGCATGCTGCATGGCCGGAATCGTCACAAGGAAAATGATCAGCAGGACCAGCATGACGTCGACGAGCGGCGTCATGTTGATCTCGCTCATCACGCCGTCGTCGTCATCGTCGCCGAAGCCGGTATTCATTGCCATGGTTCGCCCCCGCTTCAGCTGGCGCGCGCGGCGAGACGCAGGCCGCTGCGATCCGACGACGATGCGAGACGCTCGCCCGTCACGAAATAGGCGTGCAGGCCGTGCGCGAAGCGGCGCAGCTTGCTGACGATGCCCTTGTTCGCACGCGTGAGCGCGTTGTAGCCGAGCACGGCCGGAATCGCGACGAACAGGCCGAATGCCGTCATGATCAGCGATTCGCCGACCGGGCCCGCGACCTGATCGATCGACGTCTGGCCCGTCATGCCGATCGCGAGCAGCGCGTGATAGATGCCCCACACCGTACCGAACAGGCCGACGAACGGCGCCGTGCTGCCGATCGACGCGAGGATGGCGAGGCCGCTCTGCATGCGCGCGATGCCTTCGTCCATCGTGTCCTTCAGGCAGCGCGTGACCCAGTCGGACACGTCCATGCGGTCATGCAGATGCGGCTGCGTCTGATGGTGGTGGTCGGCCGCTTCCTTGCCCGACAGCGCGAGCGCGAGGAACGGATTGTCGACCGGCGTCGACGCAGCAAGGCCGAGCTTCTTGATGCCGTCCTCGAAGTCGTCCGAATGCCAGAAGGCTTGCTCCGCATTTTTCGTCAGGCGGTTCAGGCGCACCACGTTCCAACCCTTCACGACGATCACGATCCACGACAGGACCGACATCACGAGCAGCGTGATCGCAATGGCGCGCGTCACGAAATCACCTTGCGCCCAGACGTGCGCGATACCGTAGCTTTGCATTTTTGTTTCCCTTGAATCTTTCCGGATAAGGCTGGTTAATCGGTGAGCCCGAAGTTGTAGGGCTGCGTGCGAGCGGCGCGGATCGCCTGGCCGTTTTCGATATACGGACGGCAGGTGGTCGCGCGCATCGCGTCGAGCGCGGCTTCGTCGAGACGCGGATAGCCGCTGCTCTTCTGCAATTCGATGCTTTCGATCTTCCCCGTCACGCCGACGACGAAGTGCACGTACGCGGTGCCCGTTTCGCCGCGACGGCGCGACATCGCCGGGTAGTCGGGCTTCACGAACGAGCACTGCAGCGTCGGCACGTTCTTCGGCGCGCTGACCTGCATCGTTTCGCGGGCGGGGCCCGGCGCCGGTGCGGGAGCGGGCGCTGCCGCGGCCGGCGCGGCGGGCGAGGGCTCGGCGGCGGCCGGGGCGGGTGTCGGCGACGGTTCGGGCGACGGCGCGACCGGCTGCGGCGTCGGCTTCGCGACCTTCGGCGCCGGCTTCGGCTCGACCTTCGGCTTGACGTGCGGGACCGGCTTCGGCGGTGTTGGCTGCGGGATCGATTCGGCCGCGACCTGCTGCGCGACCGGTGCCGGCGGCGCGATCAGCTGCGCGGTGATCGACTGGACCTCGACGGATTTCGGCGGCGGCGCGCTGCGATGGAGCCATGCGGCCGTCAGCATGATCGCGTGTGCGGCCAGCACACCGACCGCGACGGCGACGACTCGGAGATTCATACGTGGAACAGCCGGCAAGGCGCCGGCAGAAGCGGAATGCGATGGCTGCATGTTAGCTTGAAAGAACGACGTCGCACCCGGGGCGCGGCGGGTGAAACGGCATCACTTGCGGAAGATCAGCAGCGAGATGCATACGGTGGTTACAAAACCGATCAGCAGTTCCATGTCCAGCTCCTTCGCGAATAAACCGCTGGCTTGCGCAGACGATGGCTTGCTGACGGGAAAAACAAAAAATGCGGCCGGGGCCGCATACGCACGCTCGGCCCGCTCAGGCCGCCTTGCGTTCGTAGAACGTCACCGGAATCGGATGAGCGTGATGCTCGACACCGCACCGGCTCGCGCACACGCCGTGCTCGGCCATCAGGTCGCGTACCGACTCCTCGCATTTGCCGCAGCAGGTCGCCACGCCAAGCTCGAACTGAAGCTCGTCGAACGAGTCCACGCCCTCCGCGAGGGACGCGCGAATCTTCCGATCGGAAACAGACTTGCATACGCAGACGATCATGATGAGTGCGATAGCTAACGTTAATGCGAATTATTATCATTAAATTCTGCGGCGTTGACAAGCGCGGGTTCGGTTTTTTTAAAGGTCATCGGACCCTGATAGGGGCGAGCCGCCGCACCTTGCGATGCGCGGCGAAGAGGGTGGGTCAGGCGGACGCGCAAGCGCGCGCGTTCGGCGATGCGATCGTGACGGCTTCGACCGGCGCGTCGAGGTCAAGCAGCGTCGATGCGAGCGCCTGCAACGGACGCCCGTCGCCCGTCGAGCAGAAGCGGGGAGCGGCCGCAGGCATGCCGGCGGGCGTACGCAGCCCGTGCTGTTCCAGCACGCGGGCCAGCTGGCGCGCGATCGCGTCGCTCGTATCGACGATCGCTATGCGCTCGCCGATCAGGCCGCGAATCGCGGTGGTGAGAAACGGATAGTGCGTGCAGCCGAGCACGATCGTGTCGGCACCTGCGTCGAGCATCGGCTTCAGATAGCCGTCGAGAAGCGCGCGCAGCGCGGGCGAGCCGGTGTCGCCGCGCTCGACGGCCTGCACGAGGCCGTGACCGGGCTGGCAGATGAAACGACACCCGGCGCCGTGGCGTTCGAGCAGCGCCTGGAAACGCGCGCTGCGCAGCGTGGCTTGCGTGGCCAGCACGCCGACGACGCCGCTCGCCGATTGCTCGACCGCCGGCTTGATGCCGGGCTCGACGCCGACGAGCGGAATCGCGAGACGTTCGCGTACCGCCGCGATCGATTGGGCGGTTGCCGTGTTGCACGCGACGACGAGCGCCTTGGCGCGTTGCTCGACGAGCCACTCGCCGATCGCGAGCGTGCGTTCGGTAATGAACGCGTCGTCGCGCTCGCCGTACGGCGCATGGCGCGTGTCGGCGACATAGACGAACGACTCGCCGGGCAGCCGCGCACGAACCGCACGCAGCACCGACAGGCCGCCTAGCCCGGAATCGAAGATCCCGATCGGTGCGGCGGCAGCGGTAGCGGTGCGGTGCGCTTCGGCGGCGCTCGGGGAAATCGTCATCGTCATGCGAACGGCGAGCGGGCGGGGGGCGCTTACTCCGGCGAACCCATCATCGACTGCTGATAGTTCTGCAGGCCGACCTTGCCGATCAGGTCGATCTGCGTTTCCAGCCAGTCGATGTGCTCTTCGGTGTCGTCGAGGATCTTTTCGAAGATCTCGCGCGACACGTAGTCGCGCACCGATTCGCAATAGGCGATCGCTTCCTTGCAGGTGGCCTGGGAGATCTGCTCGAGCTTCAGGTCGCACTTCAGGATTTCTTCGGTCTCCTCGCCGACGAGCAGCTTGTGCAGATCCTGCAGGTTCGGCAGGCCGTCGAGCATGAACACGCGCTCGATCAGCCAGTCCGCGTGTTTCATTTCGCCGATCGACTCGTCGTATTCGTGCTTGCCGAGCTTGTCGAGGCCCCAGTGCTTGTACATGCGGGCATGCAGGAAGTACTGGTTGATCGCCGTGAGTTCGTTCTTCAGCTGGGCGTTCAGGTATTCGATGACTTTCTTGTCGCCTTGCATGGCTTTTCCTTCTTCAGTAGCGCTTCAGAAACCGAACGATAATCGCTGGAACACGAAATGCCAAGCGCCGAAGCCTTGTCCGATCGGCTTGTCGGCCGTAATGAGAATCAACCGCGAACGGTCCGCAAGGAACGATTCGCGATACGCGCGAATGCATACCGGAATGAAAAAGGCCGGACAGGGTCTGTCCGGCCTTTCGCGTCGTTGCGCTTAAGCGGTCGCGACCGGGATCTTGCCGATCTTCGCCTGCCATTCCTTCGGACCGGTCTGGTGCACCGACGTGCCCGAAGAATCGACAGCAACTGTTACAGGCATGTCCTTCACGTCGAATTCGTAGATCGCTTCCATCCCGAGATCTTCGAATGCGATCACCTTCGCGTCGCGGATCGCCTTCGACACGAGGTACGCGGCGCCGCCGACCGCCATCAGATAGGCCGCCTTGTGCTTCTTGATCGCCTCGATCGCGACCGGCCCGCGCTCGGCCTTGCCGATCATCGAGATCAGGCCCGTCTGCGCGAGCATCGTCTCGGTGAACTTGTCCATCCGCGTGGCGGTCGTCGGGCCGGCCGGGCCGACCACTTCGTCGCGCACCGGATCGACGGGGCCGACGTAGTAGATCACGCGGTTCGTGAAGTCGACCGGCAGCTTCTCGCCCTTCGCGAGCATGTCGGCGATGCGCTTGTGCGCAGCGTCGCGGCCCGTCAGCATCTTGCCCGACAGCAGCAGCGTCTGGCCCGGCTTCCAGCTCGCGACTTCTTCCGGCGTCAGCGTGTTCAGGTCGACGCGCTTGCTCGTTTCGGTGTTCGGCTCCCAGTTGACCTTCGGCCATGCGTCGAGCGACGGCGCCTCGAGTTTCGCGGGGCCCGAGCCGTCGAGCACGAAATGCGCGTGGCGCGTGGCCGCGCAGTTCGGGATCAGCGCGACCGGCTTCGATGCCGCGTGCGTCGGCGCCGCCATGATCTTCACGTCGAGCACGGTCGACAGGCCGCCGAGACCTTGCGCGCCGATGCCGAGCGCGTTCACCTTCTCGTGCAGTTCGACGCGCAGTTCCTCGATCCAGTCCTGCGGGCCGCGCGCGATGATTTCCTGGATGTCGATCGGATCCATCAGCGATTCCTTCGCCATCAGCATCGCCTTCTCCGCGGTGCCGCCGATGCCGATCCCGAGCATGCCGGGCGGGCACCAGCCCGCGCCCATCGTCGGCACCGTCTTCAGCACCCAGTCGACGATCGAGTCGGACGGATTGAGCATCACGAACTTCGACTTGTTCTCGGAGCCGCCGCCCTTGGCCGCGACCTGCACGTCGACCTTGTCGCCCGGCACGATCTCGTAGTGGATCACCGCCGGCGTATTGTCCTTCGTGTTCTTGCGCGCGCCTTCCGGCGGATTCACGATCGATGCGCGCAGCACGTTGTCCGGATGCGTGTAGCCGCGGCGCACGCCTTCGTTGATCATGTCGGTCACGCTCATCGTCGCGCCGTCCCAGCGCACGTCCATGCCGACCTTCACGAAGATCGTCACGATCCCGGTGTCCTGGCAGATCGGACGGCGGCCTTCCGCACACATGCGGCTGTTGGTGAGGATCTGCGCGATCGCGTCCTTCGCGGCCGGGCTCTCTTCGAGCTCGTATGCGCGGCCGAGCGCCTGGATGTAGTCGAGCGGATGGTAGTAGCTGATGTATTGCAGCGAATCCGCGATGCTCTGGATCAGGTCTTCCTGTTTGATGACGGTCATGGCTGAGGCTCTGTGGGGACAGTAGGAATGCTGGGCCGGCCGTTCAGGCCGGCGTGCGCGACGCAGCGGCTGTCTGCGTCTCGTGGAAATGGGCCGGATGCGTGTGCGTCGTGAGGCGGTCGACCCACGCCATCACGAGCGCCGACACGAGGAACGACACGTGGATGATCACCTGCCACATGATCGCGTGCATCGTGTGCTGATCGGGGTTGATGAAGGTTTTCAGCAGATGGATCGACGAAATGCTGATCAGCGCCATCGACAGCTTGACCTTCAGCACGCCCGCATTCACGTGGTCGAGCCATTCGGGCTCGTCGGGATGGCCTTCGATGCCGAGACGCGACACGAACGTCTCGTAACCGCCGACGATCACCATGATCAGCAAGTTCGAGATCATCACCACGTCGATCAGGCCGAGCACCGCGAGCATCACGCTGATTTCGTCGAGGCTCGTTGCGTGCGACAGCAGATGCCAGACTTCTTTCAGAAACAGGAACACGTAAATCGCCTGCGCGACGATCAGCCCGAGATAGAGCGGAACCTGGAGCCAGCGGCTCATGAAGATCAGCGCGGGCAAAGGGCGCAACGGACGAGCGGCGGGACGGCCGGGCGAGTGCGGGGCGGACATGGTGAATGTGCTGCGGTGGGTGGGTATCGTGGGTAACTTAAAGGGCGCGCTATTGTAACGCGTCGGCCGGCGCGCCTGCAGCGACGCGCCGATGTGCCGGGGGACGGATCAGGAGGCGGCGGCGTCCGCCGATTTGATGCGCAGGCTCGCGAGCACGATCCCGCCGACCACGCACGCGAGCGCGATGCCATGCGCGAACGTCGGCCGCTCGCCGAGGAACGCGATCCCGTAGACGGCTGCCGCGACCGGCAGCACCGCGCTGAACACGCCGGCGAGGCTGCCCGGCACGTGGCGGATACCCTTCATCCACAGCCAGAACGAGAAGATGCTCGCCGACAGCCCGTACCACACGACGAGCGCCCACGTGCCGGCCGGCACGCTCGCATAGTCGAAGCGCCACAACGCGCCGGCGCCGAGCGGCAGCATCAGCAGCAGGCCGAACAGGTGCGTGTAGGCGCAGATGTCGATCGGCGCGAGCGTCTGCGTCAGGCGGCGCGACAGGATCACGTAGATCGATTCGCAGCACACGGCGCCGAGGATCAGCAGGTTGCCGGTCAGCGAACCGGCCGGCGCGCCCTGTGCGGACGCATTGCCGCTCGCGAGGTTGATCGTCACGACGCCGGCGATCGCGAGCACGATCGACACGAGCGCACGGCCGTTCGGCTTTTCTCCGAGGAACAGCCAGGCGAACAGCGCGACGATCGCGGGGAACGTGCTCGTGATCACGCCGGCCGCGACGGCGCTCGTGCGCTGTACGCCGTTGAGCATCAGCAGCGTGAACATGAACGTGCCGAAGAACGCCTGCAGAAACAGGTTCAGCCATTCCGCGCGCCGCACCGCGCGCATCTTGACGGGATTGAACAGCGGCCACAGCACGGCGATCGCGATCACGAAACGCAGGGTAGCGAGCAGGGCGACGGGAACGAAGGCGACGATCGATTTGCCGATGCCGACGTTGACGCCGACGAAGAGCATCGACAGGACGAGACAGAATGCGTAGCGATTCAAGCTGGAATCCGGAAGGCGAGTTCAGTTAGGATTGTAGGGTCGCGGCCGGCGGCGCGCCAAGCGCCGGCCGCCGCGTAAGTGACGGGTAAGTTGAAGCGCTTATCTTGAAACAGCCGGACCGCCGACCGCCTTCGTGTGCGTGACGCGGTGCAGCATCGCGCGCGACCTGCCGGGTCGCGCGCGGGTGAGTGGGAGACAGCGGCGCCGAGGCGCCGGCCAAGACGCGGCGCGCACGATCGCGCCGCCATGCAGAGGATTCATGTTCACCAAGGGGTAGTCGATGTCTGCGATTGAATCGGTTCTTCACGAAAGCCGCCAGTTTGCGCCTCCCGCGGCGCTCGAGAAGGCGGCGACCATTTCCGGCATGGAAGCCTATCGCGCACTGGCCGCCGAGGCCGAGCGCGATTACGAAGGGTTCTGGGCGCGCCTCGCGCGCGAGGGCCTCGCGTGGCACAAGCCGTTTACGAAGGTGCTCGACGAGTCCGATGCGCCGTTCTACAAGTGGTTCGACGACGGCGAACTGAATGCGTCGTACAACTGTCTCGACCGCCACGTCGAAGCCGGCAACGGCGAGCGCGTCGCGGTAATCTTCGAGGCCGACGACGGCACCGTCACGCGCGTCACCTATGCCGACCTGCTCGCGCGCGTCTCGCGCTTCGCCAATGCGCTGAAGAAACGCGGCATCGGCAAGGGCGACCGTGTCGTCATCTACATGCCGATGTCGATCGAAGGCATCGTCGCGATGCAGGCCTGCGCGCGCATCGGCGCGACGCACTCGGTCGTGTTCGGCGGCTTCTCCGCGAAATCGCTGAACGAACGGCTCGTCGACGTCGGGGCAGTCGCGCTGATCACCGCCGACGAACAGGTGCGCGGCGGCAAGACGCTGCCGCTGAAGAACATCGCCGACGAAGCGATCGCGATGGGCGGCTGCGACGCGGTGAAGAGCGTGATCGTCTATCGCCGCACGGGCGGCAAGATCGACTGGCATGCCGATCGCGACCTGTGGATGCACGAACTGGCCGACGGCGAATCCGACACCTGCGCGCCCGAATGGGTCGGCGCCGAGCATCCGCTGTTCATCCTCTACACGTCCGGTTCGACCGGCAAGCCGAAGGGCGTGCAGCACAGCACGGGCGGCTACCTGCTGTGGGCCGCGCAGACGATGAAGTGGACCTTCGACTGGAAGCCCGCCGACGTGTTCTGGTGCACGGCCGACATCGGCTGGGTCACGGGCCATACCTACATCACGTACGGACCGCTCGCCTGCGGCGGCACGCAGGTCGTGTTCGAAGGCGTGCCGACGTATCCCGATGCGGGCCGCTTCTGGAAGATGATCGGCGATCACAAGGTCAGCGTGTTCTATACCGCGCCGACCGCGATCCGCTCGCTGATCAAGGCCGCCGAGGCCGACGAGAAAGTGCATCCGAAGAGCTATGACCTGTCGAGCCTGCGCATCATCGGCACGGTCGGCGAGCCGATCAATCCGGAGGCGTGGATGTGGTACCACAAGCACGTCGGCCAGGAGCGCTGCCCGATCGTCGATACGTGGTGGCAGACCGAAACCGGCGGCCACATGATCACGCCGCTGCCGGGCGCGACGCCGACGGTGCCGGGTTCGTGCACGCTGCCGCTGCCGGGCATCATGGCCGCGGTCGTCGACGAGACGGGCCAGGACGTGCCGAACGGCCAGGGCGGCATTCTCGTCGTCAAGCGGCCGTGGCCGTCGATGATCCGCACGATCTGGGGCGACCCGGAGCGCTTCAA
This sequence comes from Burkholderia multivorans ATCC BAA-247, assembly GCF_000959525.1. Lineage (NCBI taxonomy): Bacteria > Pseudomonadati > Pseudomonadota > Betaproteobacteria > Burkholderiales > Burkholderiaceae > Burkholderia > Burkholderia multivorans. The sequence continues at coordinate 2,474,802 of NZ_CP009832.1, read as the reverse complement.
GAAGAGTTACTACCCCGAGGAACTCGGCGGGCGCCTGTATCTGGCCGGCGACGGCACCGTGCGCGACAAGGAGACCGGCTACTTCACGATCATGGGCCGCATCGACGACGTGCTGAACGTGTCCGGTCACCGGCTCGGCACGATGGAGATCGAGTCGGCGCTCGTCGCGCACGAGCTCGTGGCCGAAGCCGCGGTGGTCGGCCGTCCCGACGACACGACGGGCGAAGCGGTGGTCGCGTTCGTGGTGCTCAAGCGTGCGCGGCCCGAAGGCGAAGAAGCCGCGGCGCTCGCGAAGGCGCTGCGCGACTGGGTCGGCAAGCAGATCGGCCCGATCGCGAAGCCGAAGGACATTCGCTTCGGCGACAACCTGCCGAAGACGCGCTCGGGCAAGATCATGCGGCGCCTGCTGCGCTCGCTCGCGAAGGGCGAGGCCATCACGCAGGATACGTCCACGCTCGAGAATCCGGCGATTCTCGAGCAGCTGACCGAAGCGCGCTGATCGTCCCCGTCGCGCGCGTCGCGCGCATGAGCCCCTGCGCGGCCGTCCGGATTGTCCGCGCGGGGGCTTTTTGTCAAACAACGGCATGACCGTTCCGACCCGCCCGGCGCCCGTCGCGCCACCGCCCGTTCCCGAGCCGCTCGCGCGCGCCCATGCGCGCTATTGGCGTTTCAACGTCGTGCTGATCGTCGTGCTGATGGCGATCGGCTTTTCGGTATCGTTCGTCGTGCCGTTCTTCGCGCCCGCGCTCGCGCACCTGCGTTTTGCCGGCTTCAGCCTGCCGTTCTACGTCGGCGCGCAAGGCGCGATTCTCGTCTACCTCGTGCTGATCGCCGTCTATATCGGGCTGATGCAGCGCGCCGATCGCACGCTGCGCCGCACGTACGATCTCTACGCGACGCGCGCGGACGACCCGCGCGGCGGCCGCTGATTCATGCTCACGCATCGACTCATTCGCGCGTACGCGCTCTACACGCTCGGCTTTCTCGGCTTCGTGCTGCTGCTGTGGCGCATCGAGCGCGCGACCGGCTCCGGCGTCTGGATCGGCTACGTGTTCCTGTTCGTGCCGATTGCCGTCTATGCGGTGATCGGGCTGTTGTCGCGCACGTCCGATCTCGTCGAATACTACGTGGCGGGGCGGCGCGTGCCGTCGGCGTTCAACGGGATGGCGACCGCGGCCGACTGGTTGTCGGCCGCCTCGTTCATCGGCCTCGCCGGGTCGCTCTATGCGACCGGCTACGATGCGCTGGCATACGTGATGGGCTGGACCGGCGGCTTCTGTCTCGTCGCGTTTCTGCTCGCCCCGTACGTGCGCAAGCTCGCGCGCTATACGATTCCCGATTTTCTCGGCACGCGCTTTTCCAGCACGGCAGTGCGCGCGCTCGCGGCTGGCGCGGCGATTCTCTGTTCGTTCGTCTATCTGGTCGCGCAGATTCAGGGCATCGGGTTGATCGCGACACGCTTCATCGGCGTCGATTTCGCGATCGGCATCTTCTGCGGCCTCGCGGGGATTCTCGTCTGTTCGTTTCTCGGCGGCATGCGCGCCGTCACGTGGACGCAGGTCGCGCAGTACATCATCCTGATCAGCGCGATCCTGATACCGGTGTCGCTGATCGCGATGAAGAACGGGCTCGGCCCCGTGCCGCAGTTCACGTACGGCAAGCTGATGGAGCGCGTCGCCGAGTACGAGGCGCGCGTGCGCGATGGGGCCGAAGAGCAGCAGGTGCGCGACGCGTACCGGCGGCGTGCGGCGCAGATTCAGACGCAGCTCGACCGGCTGCCGGGCTCGTATGCCGATGCGCGCCGACAGCTCGCCGATCAGCTCGCCGACCTGCGGCGTCACAACGGGCCGCTGCGCGAGATCACGCTGCGCGAGCGCGAACTCGCGGAGTTTCCCCGCGACCCGGCGGCAGCGCGCGTCGTCTGGACGCAGATGCGCGACGAACTGCTCGCGCGCGCCGAACCGCCGGTGCCGATGCACGAGCCGTTTCCGGCCGCAAGCGATGCCGAGCGCAAGCCGCGCGAACGCAATTTCCTCGCATTGCTGCTGTGCCTGTCGCTCGGCACCGCGAGCCTGCCGCACATCCTGACGCGCTACAACACGACGACGTCGGTCGCATCGGCGCGGCGCTCGGTCGGCTGGACGCTGTTCTTCATCGCGCTGTTCTATCTGAGCGTGCCGGTGCTCGCGGTGATGATCAAGTACGAGATCCTCGCGAATCTCGTCGGGCGGCCGTTTGCGGAATTGCCCGCGTGGGTTACGCAGTGGCATCACTTCGAGCCCGACCTGATCAGCGTGATCGACGAGATCCGCGACGGCATCGTGCATGGGGCGGAGATCCAGATGCAGCCGGACATGGTCGTGCTCGCCGCACCGGAAATCGCGGGGCTGCCGTATGTCGTGTCCGGGCTCGTTGCGGCCGGTGCGCTCGCCGCCGCGTTGTCGACCGCGGACGGACTGCTGCTGACGATCGCGAATGCGCTGTCGCACGACGTCTACTACTGCATGGTCGCGCCCGACGCGACGAGTCAGCGTCGTGTGACGATCTCGAAGGTGCTGCTGCTCGGCGTCGCGTTGTTCGCGTCGTACGTCGCGTCGCTCAATACCGGGAAGATCCTGTTTCTCGTGGGCGCGGCGTTTTCGCTCGCGGCCTCGAGCTTTTTTCCGGTGCTCGTGCTCGGCGTGTTCTGGAAGCGCACGACGACGCGCGGCGCGATCGCCGGGATGGTGACGGGGCTTGCGGTATGCGTCTATTACATCGTGTCGACGTATCCGTTCTTCACGCAGCTGACGGGCTTTGCCGGGCCGACGTGGTTCGGGATCGAGCCGATCAGTTCGGGCGTGTTCGGCGTGCCGGCCGGGTTTGCGGTGGCGATCGTCGTGAGCCTGCTCGATCGGCGGCCCGATGACTATACGCGGGCGCTCGTCGACTATATTCGGCACCCTTGAATGCGCGAGGCGGGCGGTGCGGTACGCCGGAAAGGGAAATGCCCGCTTGCGCGGGCATTTCGGATCTGGCGGAGAGAGGGGGATTCGAACCCCCGATAGGCTATTAACCTATACACGCTTTCCAGGCGTGCGACTTAAACCACTCATCCATCTCTCCGGGAAGACCGAGAGTATAGCAAACTCCGGTCGCGGTTCGCCACTCCCGCGCGATCCGGCGCGCCGGCCGGCCGAGCGCGTCAGAAATCGGTCGTCATCGACAGCCAGACCGACCGCGGGCTGCCTTGCGTCAGATAGCCGCCGATCGTCGAGGCCCAGTACGCGTGGTTCGCGACATTGCGGACCGTCGCGCGGAACGTCGTCTTCCGGCCGAACAGCTCGGTCGCATAGCGCGCGCCGAGATCGAAGCGGTCCCACGCGGGGATCGACATCGTGTTCGCGACGTCGAGATACTGCGGCCCGGTATGGATCCAGCGCGCGTTCAGCGTGAGGCCGCGCAGCAGCGGCACGTCGTATTCCGCGCCCGCATTGAGCAGGAACGACGGCACGCCGATCGGCCGGTTGCCGTCGCTCGCGCCGCCGGCGGTGTGCTGCAGCGTCGCGTCGAGGTAGGTGACGCCCGCGATCAGCCGCACGCCCTTCCACGGCTCGCCGTACACGGCCGTCTCGATGCCGCGGTGGCGCTGCGTGCCGTTCGCGGCGAACACGTTCGACGACGGATCGGTGTACGCCATCGGCTTTTCGATCTGGAACAGCGCAAGCGACGCGCCGATCTTGTCGGCGTCGTACCGGATGCCGGCCTCGTATTGCTTCGAACGATACGGCGCCAGCGACTGGCCCGCGTTGCGCGCGGTACTGGGCGCGGTCTCGCCTTGCGCGAGCGCTTCGCTGCGGTTCGCGAAGATCGACACGTTGCGCCACGGCTTCACGACGAGCCCGAACACGGGCGTCGTGACCGCGTCGCTGTATGCGGCCGACAGCGTGCCCGTGTAGTCGAAGTTGTCGACCGAGATCGATTGGCGCCGCGCGCCGATCGTGAACAGTACGCGATCGCCGAACAGGCCGAGCGTGTCCGATACGGCGACGCTGCGCAGCCATGTCTTCGCGACCGTCCCCGGGTCGCCCATGTCGCCGCCCGCATACACGGTCGCGGGAAAGGCGACGGGCGCGGGATCGTCCAGCGTGGTCGGAAACGCGCTCGACATCGTGTATGCGGACTGGCTCTCGATCCGGATGAACGAGGCACCGGCCGTCACGAAATGCGTGACCGGGCCGGTCGCGAAGCGGCCGCGCACGCCGGCTTCGGTGGACTGCGCATCCTGCTTGTACGGCACGCTGAGCCGCGAGCCCGTCGTGCCCGCGCTCGTGTAGGTCGGCGTGTAGTAGTCGCCGTGTTCGTTCGTGTGCCGCGCGCCGGCGGCCACGTAGGCCGTCCACGCGGGCAGGAAATCGTATTCGGCGCGCACGATGCCGACCGTGTCCTCGAGTTCGCTGAAGCTCCACGGCTGCGCGTAGTTGTGCGTCGCGGACGGCACCGCCGGCAACTGGTTGCCGCCGACGAGCACGGTCGGCCGCCCGCCGTCGATGCGCTGCCGCTGATACAGGAAGTCGCCCGATACGCGCAGCTTGTCGCCGCGCCAGTCGAGCGAGACGGCCGTCACGTTGTTGCGGCGGCGTTCGTCGTCGACGGCCGTATCGCCGCCGCTGATGGACTGGTTCACGCGAATGCCGAACTGACCGTCGCTGCCGAAGCGGCGACCGACGTCGACGTGCGTGCCGATCGAGCCCGACACGGAGCCGTCGACCGTGACGCGCGTGAGCGGCTTGTCGTCCGCATGCTTGAGCTGCACGTTCACGCCGCCGCCGACGGCCGAGCCGTTCGGCGATGCGCCGTTCAGGAACGCGTTCGCACCCTTGAACACGTCGACGCGCTCGATCGCATCGGTCTCGACGAGCTGCCGCGGCGTGACGCCGTACAGGCCGTTCAGCGAAATATCGTCGCCGTCGAGCTTGAAGCCGCGGATCACGAACACCTGCGCGTAGTTGCCGTAGCCGGCCGCGCTGCGCACCGCGGGGTCGTTGTCGAGCACGTCGGCGAGCGTGCGCGCCTGCTGATCCTCGATCAGCTTCGACGTGTAGGTCGTCATGCTGAACGGCACGTCGCTCGCTTTCTGGCGGCCGAGCACGCCGAAATCTGCGCCGCGCGCGACCTGGCCGCCCGCGTAGGTCGGTGCGAGGTCGCCGGGCAGCGGTTCGACGGTGCCCGTCACGTCGATCGACGGCAGGACGGCGCCGTCGGCGGATGGCGTCGAGGCGGACGAACCCGCCGAAGCGGGCGCCGCGGCGGAGACAGCGGCGGCCTGCGCGAACGCAGCCGCGGGGACGGCACTCGCGAGCGCGATGCCGAATGCAATCGGCGTGAGACGCCGAACGGGAAATGAGGGTGTCGACATGGAACGCAAAACGGAGGTGATCGGTGATCCGTCCCAGGGCGGCAAGTCGGAATCCGGGCGGAAAGATCGGTCCGTACGATCGCGGACGCGTTGTTTTTGAGAAAGCGGCGCGGAGTTTAACGTAAACAAGAATCATTGTCATTTGACAATGAGACGTATCAGTATTTGGGATGGCGGGTGGGAGGCGACGGTCGCCGATCGGCGCAACCGCGCGCGACTCTGCTATCTTCCCCGGCATCTCGTTGCCTGCTCACTGCCATTTCATGACTGACCGCATCGTCGCCGCGTTCGATTTCGACGGCACCATCACGACGTCCGACAGCTTTCGCCATTTCGTACGCGCATCCGTCGGCACGCCGCGTTTCGTGTGGGCGGCGCTGCGCGCGCTGCCGTGGCTCGTCGCGATGAAGGCCGGGCTGCTGTCGCGCGGCGACGCGAAGGCGAAGTTCGCGTGGTTCGCATTCGGGCCGATCCGCGAAGACGCGCTCGACGCGCTGGCGCGCACGTTCGTCGATACGTATCTGCCGCGCCTCGTGCGCCCCGAGATGCTCGAGCGCGTGCGCGAACATCGTGCGCGCGGGCATCGGCTCGTGCTCGTCAGCGCGTCGCCGTCGCTGTATCTCGACAAGTGGGCGCAGGCGGCCGGCTTCGATGCTGTGCTCGCGACGCGCCTCGCGTTCGAGCACGGCGTATTTGTCGGACGCCTCGACGGCGAAAACTGCTGGGGGCCGCAGAAGGTGGCGCGGCTGCGCGGATGGTGGGGCGAGCGGCCGCCGCAACGGCTGTTCGCCTACGGCGACAGCCGCGGCGACAAGGAAATGGCCGAGCTCGCGACCTGGGCGTGGATTCGCGGACGGCAGCCGATGCCGCCGATCGGCGACTGACGCGGCCGCTCACGCCGCGAGCGCGCGACGCTGCGCGCGCCGCACGCCGGGCCGTACGCGATCAGACGATCGCGATCCAGTTCGCGCCGCGCCCGCCGGGCACGCGCGTATGCAGCGTCAGCGTGCCGTCGTCGCGCGACACGGCGTACACCGCCACGTGCTCCGAGCGTTCGCCGCACGCGACGAGCCAGCGTCCCGACGGATCGATCGCGAAGCCGCGCGGCTGCGTTTCGGTGGCGGTCGCATGCGCGGGCTCGAACCGGCCGTCCGCGCTGCGGCGATAGCAGAGCAACTGGCTCGTCGTGCGCTCGCTGACGTACGCGAAGCGCTCGTCGGGCGTCAGGTGCAGATCGGCGGCCCAGACGGCGGGCTCGGCCGGGGCGGGCGGTCGTGCATGGCCGGCCGGGAGCCCCGCGACGGCCGGGTGACGCGCGCTGACCTGCGCATCGCCGAGCCGGCCGCTGTCGGCATCGCGCGCGAACGTCGCGAGCATGCCGTGGAATTCGCTGACTGCGACGAGCGCGCGGCCGCCCTCCATGAAACGCAGATGACGCGGCCCGAAACCGGCCGGCACGCGCGCTTCGCCTTGCTCGCACACCCGCAGCCCGGCCGCATCCTCGATCAGCGCGAAACAGAACACGCGATCGGAGCCGAGCGAGCTGACGTATGCGAAGCGGTTGTCGGGCGAGACGATGACCGCATGCGCGTTCGCAATGCCGCCGGCGACGTGCAGCGGCGTGCCGTCGCCGTCGCGCACGCGCGCGGCATCGTAGACGCTGAACGTGTGGCCGCCGTACGAGGCGCCGAGCAGCCAGCGGCCGTTGCGGTCGACCGACAGATAGGCGAGGCTCGCATCGATCGCGGTCGTGCCGAGCCGTGCGAGCGCGCCGGTCGGTGCGACGCGGAACGCAACGATCGCCGGCGACTCGCCGCGCGTCGCGACGTACAGCCGCGCACGGTCGGCTTGCACGGCGATCGGCATCGTGGCGTCGCCGGCCGGATAGCGCGCGAGCGGCGCGAGCGTGCCGTCGTGTGCGAGCGAGAATGTGGCAAGGTCGCCGTCGAGGGCGTTCGACACGACGACGGTCGGAAGTTCAGTGTTCGGCATGGCGGAGCATCGAAGCGTTGGTTACGGTATCGGCGGCAGGCAGGCCGCGCGGCGGATCGCTGCGCCGGTGCGTGCGCGCGAACAGCGCGGCGAACGCGGCGACGAGCGAGGCGATCGCGAGCGCATACAGCCCGCCGGTGATCGAACCCGTATGTTGCTTCAAATAGCCGAAGGCCGTCGGCGCGACGAAGCCGCCGAGGTTGCCGATCGAGTTGATCAGCGCGATCACGGCCGCGGCGACGCGCGTGTCGAGGTAGCCCTGCGGGATCGGCCAGAACAGCGACGACGCGGCCTTGAAGCCGAGCGCCGCGAAACAGATCGACGCGAACGACCACACCGGATCGTGCGACGTCGACGCGAACAGTCCGCACGCGGCGAGCACGAGTGCGCAGGCGAGCCAGCGCTGCGGATGCCGCCACTTCGCGGACAGCACCGCGAAGCCGTACATCGCGCCGATCGCGATCATCCACGGAATCGTGTTGTACAGGCCCACCTGGAAGTCGCTGAGGCCGCCCATCTTGCGAATGATCGTCGGCAGCCAGAACGTGGCCGCGTAGATCGTCAGCTGGATCGAGAAGTACAGGAAGCAGAACAATACGATCTGGGGATCGCGCAGCAGCGCGAGTGCGGGCACGTGCCCGTTCGCGCGCACGTCCCGGCGCGCGCGTTCTTCGTCGAGCGCCTGCTCGAGCGCCGCGCGCTCCTGCGCGTCGAGCCACGTCGCATCGCGGATATGCGACTTCAGCAGCAGCCAGCTCGCACCGCAGAGCGCGACCGAGAACAGGCCTTCGATGATGAACATCCACTGCCATCCTTCGAGGCCGAGGCCGCGGATCGACAGCAGCGCGCCCGTCACGGGACCGGACAGCACCGACGCGAACGCGGAGCCGCCGAGGAAGATCGCCATCGCCTTGCCGCGCTCGCGCGGCGGCAGCCATTGCGACAGATAGAGGACGACGCCGGGGAAGAAGCCCGCTTCGGCCGCGCCGAGCAGGAAGCGCAGCACGTAGAACGACGTGTCGTTCCAGACGAACGCCATCGCGGCCGCGACGATGCCCCACGTGGCCATGATCCGCGCGAGCCAGACGCGCGCGCCGTAGCGCTGCATCAGCAGGTTCGACGGCACCTCGAACAGCGCGTAGCCGACGAAGAACAGGCCGGCGCCGAGCCCGTAGGCGGCCGCACCGATGCCGATCGACGCTTCGAGATGGCGGTCGACGAACCCGACGTTGACGCGGTCGATGTAGTTCGCGATGAACATGACGAGCACGAGCGGCAGCACGTGCCATTTCACTTTCGACACGGCGGACGCGAGCGGATCGCGCTCGGGCAGGACGGGGGCGGGCGAGGTCAAGGCGTGTCTCCGGCGGTAGCCGACGGCGCACGGAGCGGCTGGCCGTGCGTGCGCCGATGGCGATTTGCGATTTACGTAGTATGTCGTCGTATGACATGGTACGCGGGGCGCGGTGCAATGGCGTCACGGGTTTACCCGGGATTTTCCTCTATGGTCCACTGTCGTTGATGAGGCGCATTGTACGTCCCGGTGTTTCCTGGAGGTAGGATGACCGATGATATGGCGGCATGTTGTCTCGGCCTGCGCGACGACGTGAGACGGAAGGGCGCAGGAGAAGAAGCGTTGCGGGCCTCGCATGCAGGCCGGTCGCGCGCGCGTATCGCGCATGCCGATTGAAGGCGACCTGCGCCGGGCTGTGTCGAAGCGTGCCCGCGCCCGTGTCCGATCGCGGCACAATACGGGCGCGCGCCCGCACGTCGTCCCGCACGGACGCGCGGCGTGCCGGCGGCGCGGCGTATTGCGCAGGCACGACGCGTGCCGCGCGTCGTGCGCCGCGGTCGCAGTCGCGAATTCATGGGATGAGAGGGAGCAACGGACGGTGCAGCAACACGACGACGAACGACATTTCTTCGCCTTCAACGGCGACGCGGACGGCCTCTGCGCGCTTCAGCAGCTTCGGCTCGCGGAGCGCGTGCGCGGCACGCTCGTGACGGGCGTGAAGCGCGACATCCGGCTGCTGGAACGGATCGATGCGCGCGCCGGCGATCGCGTGACCGTGCTCGACATCTCGCACGACCAGAACCGCGACGCCTGCGCGCGGCTCCTGCGGGCCGGCGCGACGGTCCGCTATTTCGATCATCACTTCGCGGGCGAATTGCCGGACGATCCGCGCTTCGATGCGCACATCGACACGTCGGCCGACGTCTGCACGAGCGTGCTCGTGAACCGTTATCTCGGCGGCCGGCATGTGCGCTGGGCGATCGTCGCGGCCTTCGGCGACGAGCTGCCGACGCTCGGCGACGCGCTCGCGCATGCGCACGCGATCGATGCAGCGGAGCGCGACACGCTCGCCGAGCTCGGGCGCTATCTGAACTACAACGCGTACGGAGACTGCATCGGCGATCTGCATTTCGATCCGGCCGCGCTCGCCGATGCGATGCTGCCGTGCGCGGATCCGCTCGAGTTCGTGCGCGACACCGCGGTGTTCGCCGCGCTGCGCGACGGCTATCTCGACGACATGGCGCGCGCCTGCGCGCTCGCGCCGCTGCGCGAGGTGTCGGGTGCGACGCTGATCCGCATGCCCGATCACCCGTGGGCGCGCCGCGTCGCCGGGATGCTCGCGAACCAGCGGATGCGCGACGCGCCGCATGCGGCTCTCGCGGTGCTGTCGCCGCGTGCGCAGGGCGGGCTCGTCGTCAGCGTGCGCGTGCCCGACGGCAGGCCGCTGGGCGCGGACGAATTCTGTCGCGGCTTTCCGACCGGCGGCGGGCGCAAGCGCGCGGGCGGGATCAATCATTTGCCGGAAAGCGAATTCGACGCGTTCGTCGCGCGCTTCGAGGCGGCGTTCCGGCTAGGCTGATTGCCTTGTAGGCGGGTGCCGGCGCTGTTGCATGCGCGAACGCACGCATCGATGTGACGTCGATCTGCGTGCCGTGCCGTGCCGTGCCGTGCCGTGCCGTATCGCCGGCGCGACGCGTCGCGACCGGCGAGCAATCCGGCATCGATGAACCAATCCTCGCTCATCGCTTGCCGCCCGCCACTCGCCACTCGCCACTCGCCGCACAGCATGCGACTGTACGGCGTCGCCGATCAATTGCAGAACGCGACGTGCTCGAGCAGCGCGAACGCGACGTCCGGCCGCAGATACGCGGTGCCGCACCACGTGACGAACGCGAGCGCACCGGCCGCAAGCGCCGCGCGAATCATGCCCACGCGGCGCGGCCGTCCAGCGGACGCGCGATCCGCGCATCGTCGATCGGCAGATGCAGCAGCGCCGCGAGCACGCCGAGCGCGATCGAACCGATCCACAGCGGCAGGTACGAATGCGTCGCGTCGTAAACCACTGCGCCAAGCCATACGCCGAAGAAGCTGCCGAGCTGATGGCCGAAGAAGACGAAGCCGAACAGCGTCGCGATGTAGCGCACGCCGAACACCTGCGAGATCACGCCGTTCGTCAGCGGCACCGTGCCGAGCCACGTGAGGCCCATCACGGCCGCGAACACGTACACGCTCGCCGGCGACAGCGGCACGGCGACGAACGCCGCCATCGCGAATGCGCGCACGAGATACAGCACCGACAGCACGTATTTGCGACGCAGCAGGCCGCCGAGGTGCCCGCACGCATAGGTGCCGGCCACGTTGGTCAACGCGATCAGCGCGAGCGCGACGCTCGCATGCCGCGACGGCAGCCCGTGGTCGAGCAGATACGCGGGCAGATGCGTCGCGATGAACGCAAGCTGAAACCCGCACGCGAAAAAGCCCGCGTTCAGCAGCCAGAAGCCGCGATGCGAGAACGCCTCGCGTACCGCCTCGCCGATCGACTGTTCGGCGTCGGCCTGCGCGTTCGCGGCCTGTGCGGGGCGGTCGCGCAGCAGCACCGCGAGCGGCGCGAGCAGCAGCGCGACCAGCGCGAGCGCGACGAACGCATGCTGCCAGCCGATTCCGCCGATCAGCGTCTGCGCGACGGGCACCATGCAGAACTGGCCGAGGCCGCCGATCGCGCCGGCGACGCCAAGCGCCCAGCTGCGCCGCTCGGGCGCGCAAAGCCGGCTCAGCGCGCCGTAGACGGACGCGAACGCGGAGCCCGACAGCGCGATGCCGATCACGAGCCCCGCGCCGACAGTAAACAGCGCGGCGGAGCCCGCCAGTGCCATCGTCACGAGCCCGAGCGCGTACAGCAGCATGCCGACGACGATCACGCGCACCGAGCCGAAGCGGTCGGCCACCATCCCGGTGAACGGCTGCGCGATGCCCCAGATCAGGTTCTGCAGCGCGAGCGCAAGGCCGAACGCTTCGCGCGACCAGCCGTGGTCGAGCGTCACCGGCGTAAGAAACAGGCCCTGCACATGGCGGATACCCAGCGCGGCGCCCATGATCAGGCCGCCGGCGAGTACGGGCAGCCAGCGGCGTCGGGCGTCTTGCTCGATCGGGCTCATGTGTGTCTCCGGATGAAGGTGTGCGACGAAAGGCGCCGCGCCGCTTCCGATTAGACGATCGGCGCGATCGTCGCTCAAGCGATCATTCGGTCAGGTTCGCATGCGTGGCGGGAATGCGAGCGGCGGTGCGCCGGCGTCGCGGTGGGTGTCGTGCGGTGCAGTCCGTTTCGCCGAAGTCTCGTGCGCCGGACACGGCCGCCTCAGTCGCGTGCCGCATCGTGCGCGCGTATCGCGACGTCGCACGCGGCCGCTTCGGCGAGCATCCAGTCGCGCACGTCGGCGACTTCGCGGCGCGGCGCCGGATCGTGCTGGTAGAGCCAGTAGCCGTATGTATCGGGCCGCGCGCGGATGCGCGGGCCGAGCACCGCGAGCCGGCCGTCCGACAGCATCGGCGCGACCAGCGCGAGGCGCCCGAGCGCGACGCCCTGGCCCGCGATCGCCGCCTGAATCACCTGGTCGTACTGGTTGAAGCGCAGCACGCCCTTCGGCCGCGCATCGCCGAGCCCGGCCGCGTGCAGGTGCGCTTGCCATTGCAACTGCGCTTGCGGCGGCCCGTCGAATTCGAGCAGCACGTGCTCGGCGAGCGCGGCGGCATCGACGAGCGGACGCGCGGCGAGCGCCGGGTGTGCGACCGGCAGCACGATCTCGTCGAACAGCCGCAGCGCGCCGGCCGGCGCGCGATCGCGCGGGCAGTAGCGGATCGCGAGATCGATGCCTTCGGCGCGCAAATCGAGTACCTTGTCGTTCGCGGCGACGCGCAGATCGACGTCCGGAAACCGCGCTTGGAGGCCGCCGAGCCGCGGCAGCAGCCACAGCGCGGTGACGCCGATGCTCGCGGTGATCGTGACCGGCTGACGCTCGCGCGCGACGGCGAGCGACGCGACGGTGTCCTGCAGGCTATGCAGCGCCGCATCGGCCGCGCGGAACAGCCGCTCGCCCTCGGGCGTGAAGGCGATCGTCCGGTAGCCGCGCCGCAGCAGCGCGACGCCGAGATGCGCTTCGAGCGCATGGATCTGCCGGCTCACGGCCGACTGCGTGACGCACAGATCCTGGGCGGCGAGCGTGATGCTCATCCGGCGGCCGACGGCGACGAAGCCGCGCACCAGATCGAGCGACGGAAGGCGAACGAGCGGCGTTGACATGCGTGGGGCTCATGCGAACGGAGCAGCAAGATTGGTTGAGAACGCGGCGCCCGTCAAGTTCAATGGACGGGCGACGCGGCGCGCATCGGCGACCGCGCGCAGCATATCGGCGACCGATGCGCACGCGACAGGAGACGGCATGACGATTTCGAACCAAGGTGGCGGCGCGGCGCGCGGCGAGCGCAGCAGCGGCGCGGCGCTGCCGCCCGAATCCGTGACGCTGCACGCGGAGGACGGCTACGCGCTGCGCGCGCACGTGTGGCGGCATCGCGGCGGGGCGGGCGCCGTGCGGCCCGTGACGGTGATCAATTGCGCGACGTCGGTGCGCTGCGACTACTACTTCCGGTTCGCGGCCTGGCTGTTCGCGCACGGGCGCGACGTGCTCGTCTACGACTATCGCGGCATCGGCGGCTCGCGGCCCGCGCGGCTCGCATCGCTGCAGGCGAACTGGCTCGACTGGGGGCGGCTCGATTGCGACGCGGCGTTGCGATACGCGCGCGACGCGTTCCCCGGGCAGCCGCTCGATGTCGTCGCGCACAGCATCGGCGGCGTCGCGCTCGGGCTCGCCGCATCGAATGCGCATGTGCGGCACGCGGTGACGGTCGGCGCGCAGTTCGCGTACTGGCGCGACTACCTGCCGGCCGAGCGGCGGCGGATGTGGTGGAAGTGGCACGTCGCGATGCCCGTGCTCGCCGCCGCGTTCGGCTACGTGCCCGCGAAGCGGCTCGGCTGGATGGAGGACACGCCGCGCGGCGTCGCGCTCTCGTGGGCGCGTTCGCGGCCGCGTTTCGAAGACGCCTACACGCGCGGCCTGCTCGCCGAAACTGCGGCGAGCCGTGCTGCGTTGCCCGCGCGCTTCGCGGCGCTGTCCGCACCGATGCTCGCGATCGGCCTCGACGACGATCCGTTCGGCACCGTCGACGCGATCGAGCGGCTCGTCGCGTACTACGCCGGTAGCGACGTCACGCACTGGCGGATCGCGCCGCGCGCGATCGGTGTCGACGCAATCGGGCACTTCGCGTTCTTCCACAGCCGCTTCGCCGAGACACTGTGGCCGCTGGCGCTGTCGTGGCTGCAGCACGGGGCGTTGCCGGACGATGCGCCGGGGCACGCATATGCGCATCATCCCGCGACGCGCGATGCGTCGCAGCGTGGTGGCCGCGTGCCGGGCGCCGTCGCCCACGGCTGACAACGCGCCGCGTGGCGGCGGCGCGCTGTGCTCGTATGGCGGACGCCGTGCGCCGATCGCCGCGGCCGCCGCGGTCGGCCGATCGATTACCATCGGACGTTTTGTTTCACCGCCCGCCGATGTCCATGCCGCCCGATTCCGTTTCCCCGGCCGATTCGCCGTCCGCCTACCGCATGCGCGCGCTCGACGTGCCGCCTGCCGCTGCGCGGGCCGGCGTGCAGGTCGTGCGCGTCGATTTCGACTGGGAGGTGCCGCTCACCGCACGCGCGTATGCGGCGCTGAGCGAGGCGGAGCGCGCGCGGGCCGCGCGCTATCTACGGCACGCGGATGCCGTGCGCAGCGCCGCGACGCGGGCCGCGCTGCGCGACGTGCTCGGCGCGGCGCTGCACGTCGCACCGCACGCGATCGCGATCGTCGTCGACGAAGCGGGGCGCCCGTCGCTCGATCCCGCGCATCGCGTGCCGCTCGATTTCAACGTGTCGCATGCGGGCGAGCACGCGCTGATCGCCTGGGCGCCGGCGGGCCGCGTCGGCGTCGACATCGAGTGCTGCCACCGTCCGACGGACTGGCGCGCACTCGCCGGCGAAGTGTGCGCGCCGGCCGAGACCGCGTATCTCGACAGCCTGCCGGACGATGCGCGCGCGTCCGCGTTCATGCGCGTGTGGTCGGCGAAGGAGGCGCTGCTGAAGGCGCTGGGCACGGGCATCGTCGGCGGCCTGAGCGCGTTCGCGGTCGTGCCGCCGCGCGACGCGGCGACGCCCGCAACCACGATCGTCGATCCGGCTGCGCCGGCCGCCGGCGTGGCCGCGTTCGACGCCGCCTGGCTCGACGCAGCGCCCGACTACGCGGCGTGCGTCGCGTGGACGCGCGCGTGAGCGGCGCCGGCGCTCATTCGAGCGCCAGGTCGTTCGGCGACGCGTAGCGCGCCTTGATCACGTCGCTCATCGGGAAGTCGAACGACAGCCCCTTCGGCGGCACCGGCTTCATGAACCACTTGTCGTACAGCGCGTCGATCTCGCCGCGCTTCATCAGCTGGACGAGCACGCCGTCGACGAGCGCCTTGAACTGCGGATCGTCCTTGCGCAGCATGAACCCGTAGGCTTCCGACGACTGCGGCGTGCCGACGATCTGCCAGTCGGCCGGCTTCGCCGCAAGCTGGCGCACGCCCGCGAGCAGCACGTCGTCCATCATGTATGCGACCGCGCGGCCCGATTCGAGCGTGAGGCGTCCTTCGCCATAGTCCTTCGCGCTGATGATCTGCATGTTCATCTTCTTTTCCTCGTTCATCTTGCGCAGCAGGCGTTCGGACGTCGTGCCCTGGTTCGTGACGACCGTCTTGCTGGCGAGATCGGGAAAGTCTCGGATGCCCGACTGGGTGCGCGTGAGCAGACGCGTCGTCGCGACGAAGAAGGTCGTCGAGAACGCGACCTGTGCATGACGCGCGGCGAGATTGGTCGTCACGCCGCATTCGAGATCGACGGTGCCGTTCTGCACGAGCGGAATGCGGTTCTGCGACGTGACCGGGATGAAGCGCACCTGCAGGTCGGGCTTGCCGGTGCGCGCCTTCACGGCGGCGATCACGCGGTCGCACAGATCCTGCGAGAAGCCGATCACCTTGCCGTTCGCGTCGACGTACGAGAACGGCACCGAGGTTTCGCGATGGCCGATCGAGATCAGGTTGTTCTGCCGGATCTTCTCGAGCGTGCCGGAGAGCGGTTCGGCGGCGTGCGCGGTGCCGGCGGCGAGCGCGCCGGCGGTGACGAGCAGGGCGGTGAGCCGGGACGGGAAGTTCATGGCGGGTCTCTGTAGGCGAATGGTGATTCGTATGTTGCCAAAGACAAAATAATTGCAACATATGTTAAACCCGTGCTGCCGCGGGCCGAGCCGGCGGCCCGCGCCGGACATCAGGGAAACTCCTGAGTCGAAATCGGCGAAAACGGGTTGTCTAGACAAGTCACGGTCGCTACACTGCAATCCATCCCGAACTTGTCTAGACAGGATTGCACACATGATCACGCTTACCCCCGGCCACCTGACCCTCCCGCAACTGCGCCAGATCGCGCGCGAGCCCGTGCAGCTGATGCTGGATCCGGCCAGCTTCGCGAAGATCGACGCGGGCGCGAAGGCCGTGTCCGACATCGCCGCGAAGGGCGAGCCGGCCTACGGGATCAACACGGGCTTCGGTCGTCTGGCCAGCACGCATATCCCGCACGATCAGCTCGAACTGCTGCAGAAGAACCTCGTGCTGTCGCATGCAGTCGGTGTCGGCGAGCCGATGGCGCGTTCGTCGGTGCGTCTGCTGATCGCGCTGAAGCTGTCGAGCCTCGGCCGCGGCCATTCGGGCATTCGCCGCGAAGTGATGGACGCGCTGATCAAGCTGTTCAACGCCGACGTGCTGCCGCTGATTCCGGTGAAGGGCTCGGTCGGCGCATCGGGCGACCTCGCGCCGCTCGCGCACATGTCGGCGGTGCTGCTCGGCGTCGGTGAAGTGTTCATTCGCGGCGAGCGCGCGAGCGCGCTCGACGGGCTGCGCGTCGCGGGCCTCGCGCCGCTGACGCTGCAGGCGAAGGAAGGCCTCGCGCTGCTGAACGGCACGCAGGCGTCGACGGCGCTTGCGCTCGACAACCTGTTCGCGATCGAAGACCTGTACCGCACGGCGCTCGTCGCCGGCGCGCTGTCGGTCGATGCGGCGGCCGGCTCGGTGAAGCCGTTCGACGCGCGCATCCACGAACTGCGCGGGCATCGCGGCCAGATCGATGCGGCGGCCGCGTATCGCAAGCTGCTCGAAGGCTCGGCGATCAACCTGTCGCATCGCGACTGCGGCAAGGTGCAGGATCCGTACAGCCTGCGCTGCCAGCCGCAGGTGATGGGCGCGTGCCTGGACCAGATGCGTCATGCGGCCGACGTGCTGCTCGTCGAGGCGAACGCGGTATCGGACAACCCGCTGATCTTCCCGGACACCGGTGAAGTGCTGTCGGGCGGCAACTTCCATGCGGAGCCTGTCGCGTTCGCGGCCGACAACCTCGCGCTCGCGGCTGCGGAAATCGGCGCGCTGGCCGAGCGCCGCATCGCGCTGCTGATCGACGCGACGCTGTCGGGCCTGCCGCCGTTCCTCGTGAAGGATGGCGGCGTGAACTCGGGCTTCATGATCGCGCACGTGACGGCTGCCGCGCTCGCATCGGAGAACAAGACGCTCGCGCATCCGGCGTCGGTCGATTCGCTGCCGACGTCCGCGAACCAGGAAGACCATGTGTCGATGGCGACGTTCGCGGCACGCAAGCTGGCCGACATCGCCGACAACACGAAGCACATCCTCGCGATCGAACTGCTCGCGGCCGCGCAGGGCGTCGATCTGCGCGAGAACGAGACGAGCCCGAAGCTCGCGGAAGTGATGAAGACGATTCGCAGCAAGGTCGCGCATTACGAGCTCGACCACTACTTCGCGCCGGACATCGCCGTGATCGCGAAGCTCGTCGGCGAGCGCGCGTTCGCGAAGCACTGCCCGTTCGCCTTCGCATCGGAGCAGTAAGCCGATGAGCGCGCCGGTCTACCAGGAGATCAAGGATTTCATCCTGGCCCGCATCCACGCCGGCGAATGGGCGGAGGGCGATCAGGTGCCGTCCGAGAACGAACTGGCCCGCGAGTTCAAGGTCGCGCGCATGACCGTCAACCGCGCGCTGCGCGAGTTGACGGACGAGCAGGTGCTCACGCGGATGAAGGGCGCCGGCACCTACGTCGCGCGTCCGAAGTACGAGTCGACGCTGGTCGCGATCCGCAGCATCTCCGAGGAGGTCGACGCGCGCGGGCATGCGTATCACGCGCGCGTGCTCGGCCTCGAGACGATCCGCGCGGACGACGCGCTCGCCGACGAGATGCAGGTGGCCGTGCGCGCCAAGCTGTTTCATTCGCAGGTGCTGCACTTCGAGAACGACGAACCGGTGCAGCTCGAAGAGCGCTGGGTGAATCCGGCGGTCGCGCCGGATTACGCGGCGCAGGACTTCACGAACACGACGCCGAACCAGTACCTGATGCGCGCGGCGCCGCTGCAGCGCGTCGAGTACCGGATCGAAGCGGCGGTGCCCGCGCCCGAGCGGCGCGAGCAGCTTCGGATGGACGACGTCGAGCCGTGTCTGGTTTTACATCGGCGCACCTGGTCGCAGGGCGTCGTCGCCTCGGTGGCGAATTTGTGGCATCCCGGCAGCCGTTATCGCTTCACCGGGCATTTCTGATTCCTATTGATATTTCCTTTCCTTCGGGAGCAGTCGTCATGAACCATCCGAAACACATCGATCCCCGTCTCGATCCGACGCGTACGATCCGCGCGCCGCGCGGCAGCGAGAAGACCTGCAAGACCTGGCTCGCCGAAGCGGCGTACCGGATGATCCAGAACAACCTCGACCCGGAAGTCGCCGAGCATCCGCATGCGCTCGTCGTATACGGCGGCATCGGCCGCGCGGCGCGCAACTGGGAATGCTACGACCAGATCCTCGCGTCGCTGAAGGATCTCGAGGAAAACGAAACGCTGCTGATCCAGTCGGGCAAGCCGGTCGGTGTGTTCCGCACGCACAAGGACGCGCCGCGCGTGCTGCTCGCGAACTCGAACCTCGTCCCGCACTGGGCGAACTGGGATCACTTCAACGAGCTCGATCGCAAGGGCCTGATGATGTACGGCCAGATGACGGCCGGCAGCTGGATCTACATCGGCAGCCAGGGCATCGTGCAGGGCACGTACGAGACGTTCTTCTCGGTCGCGAACCAGCACTTCAACGGCGATCCGTCTGGCCGCTGGATCCTGACGGGCGGCCTCGGCGGGATGGGCGGCGCGCAGCCGCTCGCCGCGACGATGGCCGGCTTCTCGATGATCGCCGTCGAATGCGACGAGACGCGCATCGACTTCCGCCTGAAGACGCGCTACGTCGACAAGAAGGCGACGACGCTCGACGAAGCGCTCGGCATGATCGAGGAAGCGAAGCGGACCGGCAAGCCGGTGTCGGTCGGCCTGCTCGGCAATGCGGCCGACGTGTTCACCGAACTCGTCGAGCGCGGGATCACGCCGGACTGCGTGACCGACCAGACGAGCGCGCACGATCCGATCAACGGCTACCTGCCGCAGGGCTGGACCGTCGCGCAATGGCGCGAGGCGCAGAAGGTCGATCCGCAGAGCATCGTGAAGGTCGCGAAGCAGTCGATGGCCGTGCAGGTGCGCGCGATGCTGACGCTGCAGCAACGCGGCGCCGCGACGCTCGACTACGGCAACAACATTCGCCAGATGGCGCTCGAGATGGGCGTCGAGAATGCGTTCGACTTCCCGGGCTTCGTACCGGCCTATATCCGTCCGCTCTTCTGCGAAGGCAAGGGGCCGTTCCGCTGGGTCGCGCTGTCGGGCGATCCGGAAGACATCTACAAGACCGACCAGAAGGTGAAGGAACTGATCCCCGACGATCCGCACCTGCACAACTGGCTCGACATGGCGCGCGAGCGCATCGCGTTCCAGGGTCTGCCGGCGCGCATTTGCTGGGTCGGCGTGAAGGATCGCTACCGCCTCGGCCAGGCGTTCAACGAGATGGTGAAGAACGGCGAGCTGAAGGCGCCGATCGTGATCGGCCGCGATCACCTCGACACCGGCTCGGTCGCGAGCCCGAACCGCGAGACGGAATCGATGAAGGACGGCTCGGACGCCGTCAGCGACTGGCCGCTGCTCAACGCGCTGCTGAACACCGCGGGTGGTGCGTCGTGGGTGTCGCTGCATCACGGCGGCGGCGTCGGGATGGGCTTCTCGCAGCACTCGGGCGTCGTGATCGTCGCCGACGGCACGGCTGACGCGCACGAGCGTCTCGGCCGCGTGCTGCTGAACGACCCGGCGACGGGCGTGATGCGCCACGCGGACGCCGGCTACGAACTCGCGCAGCAGACGGCCCGCGAAGTCGGCCTGAAGCTGCCGATGCTCGGTCGCTGAGCATGACGGCGCACGACCGCGCGCCGATGGCCGCCGCGCTGATCCGCGCGGCGGATCTCGTTGCGTCGCCGTGGAAGAACGGCGGGGGCGTGACGCGCGAGATCGCCGCCGGATTCCCCGAAGCAGGCCATGCCGACGCGCCGGGCGCCGACGCGCCGGGCGCCGCCGCGCCGCGAGGCGGCGCGCTCGACACGTTCGTGTGGCGCGTGAGCGTCGCCGACGTCGGCGCGGCCGGGCCGTTCTCGCGTTTCGACGGCGTCGACCGCACGCTCGTGCTGCTGTCCGGCGCCGGGATGACGCTCGCGGAAGCGGGCGGGCGGCGTCACGTGCTCGATGCGCCGCTCGCGCGTGCCGACTTCGCGGGCGAAACGTCGATCGACGCGACGCTGCACGACGGACCGACGCGCGACTTCAACCTGATGACGCGTCGCGCGGCCGCGCGCGGCACGCTCGACGTATGGCGCGCGGGCACGCACCGCGTCGCGCATGCCGACACCGTGCTGCTGTTCTGCGCGGCGGGCGTCGTCGAGGTCGCGCTCGACGACGCGCGCTTCACCCTGGAAGAAATGGACACGTTGCGGCTCGACGGGCCGCCGCGTGCGCTTGACGTCGTCGTGAGCGGAGGCGGCGCGCTGCTGGCCGTGTCGCTCGTCGTCGGCGAACGAGACTGAACGCATGAAACCGACTGTCTGGCATCACCTGAGGCTGTGTCCGCACGGCCATCCCGACGAAACGATCGACGATGCGGCGATCGCCGTCGACGAAACCGGCGCGATCGTGTGGCTCGGCGCATGCGCTGCGCTGCCGCACGGCTATGCGCACTGGCGGCGCGAAGACCTGCACGGCGCCTGGGTGACGCCGGGCCTCGTCGACTGCCACACGCACCTCGTGTACGGCGGCACGCGCGCGGACGAATTCGCGCAGCGCCTCGCCGGCGTCAGCTACGAGGAGATCGCACGGCAGGGCGGCGGGATCGTGTCGACGGTGCGCGCGACGCGCGCGGCCGACGAGACCGCGCTGTTCCTGCGGGCCGCCGCGCGGCTGCAGCCGCTGCTGGCCGAAGGCGTGACCGCGATCGAGATCAAGTCGGGCTACGGTCTCGACCTCGCGAGCGAGCGCAAGATGCTGCGCGTCGCGCGGCAGCTCGGCGAACGCTTTCCGGTGAGCGTCTACACGACGTTCCTCGGCGCGCACGCGCTGCCGCCCGAATATGCGGGCCGCGCGGACGCGTACATCGACGAAGTATGCGAGCGCATGCTGCCGACACTGGCCGACGAAGGGCTCATCGATGCGGTCGACGTGTTCTGCGAGCGCATCGGTTTTTCGCTCGCGCAGACGGAGCGCGTGTTCGAAGCCGCGACACGGCGCGGGCTGCCGGTGAAGCTGCACGCGGAGCAGCTGTCGAACGCGGGCGGCACCACGCTCGCTGCGCGGTATCGCGCGCTGTCGGCGGACCACCTCGAGTTTCTCGACGAAGCCGGCATCGAAGCGATGAAGGCGGCCGGCACGGTCGCCGTGCTGCTGCCGGGCGCGTACTACTTCATTCGCGAGACGCAGTTGCCGCCGATCGATCTGCTGCGCCGGCACGGCGTGCCGATCGCGCTCGCGACCGATCACAATCCCGGCACGTCGCCGCTCGAATCGCTGCTGCTGACGATGAATCTCGGCTGCACGCTGTTCCGGATGACGGTGCCCGAAGTGCTGCAGGGCGTCACGCGCCACGCAGCCGCCGCGCTCGGCCGAGCCGATCGCCACGGCGCGCTCGAAGTCGGTCGGCAGGCCGATTTCGCGGTGTGGTCGGTCGGCTCGCTGGCGGAACTCGCATACTGGATCGGCCGGCCGCTCTGCGAGCAGGTCGTGCGCGGCGGCACGACCGTGTTTCGGCGGATGATCGGCTAGCCCTGGACAAGACGAGACTCACGATGACCGACATGACCTTGTTCGCGGACCATGCCTATCTGCCCGACGGCTGGCGCCGCAACGTGCTGCTGCGCTGGGACGCGAGCGGCACGCTGACCGGCGTGACGCCCGACACCGATGCGCCGGCCGGCGTCGCGCGCGCGGCCGGGCCCGTATTGCCCGGCATGCCGAACCTCCATTCGCACGCGTTCCAGCGCGCGATGGCGGGGCTCACCGAATACCGCGCGAATCCGGCCGACAGCTTCTGGAGCTGGCGCGACCTGATGTATCGCTTCGCGCTGAAGATCACGCCCGACGCGCTCGCGGCAATCGCACGCTGGCTCTACGTCGAGATGCTGAAGTGCGGCTACACGTCGGTGTGCGAGTTCCACTACGTGCATCACGCGCAGGACGGCTCGCGCTATCCGCAGATCGCCGAACTCGGCACGCGCGTGATCGACGCGGCGCGCGCGGCCGGCATCGGCATCACGATGCTGCCGGTCTCGTATCAATTCGCGGGCTTCGGCAACAAGCCGCCGCGCGACGATCAGCGCCGCTTCATCAACACGCCGGACGGCCTGCTCGAACTGCTCGACGCGATGCGCCGCACGGCACCCGAGCATGGCGGACTGCGCTACGGCGTCGCGCCGCACTCGCTGCGCGCGGTGTCGGAGAACGGGCTGCGCGTGCTGCTCGACGGGCTGCCGAACGACGCGCCGGTGCACATCCACATTGCCGAGCAGACGGCCGAAGTCGACGACTGCATGCGCGCGTACGGCGCGCGGCCCGTGCAGTGGCTGCTCGATCGCTTCGACGTCGACGCGCGCTGGTGCCTCGTGCACGCGACGCACATCGACGCCGCCGAGACGGCGGCGCTCGCGAAGCGCGGCGCGGTAGCCGGCCTGTGCCTGACGACCGAAGCGAATCTCGGCGACGGCATCTTTCCGGCCGTCGACTATCTCGCGCAACGCGGCGCGATCGGGATCGGTTCGGACAGCCATGCATCGGTCGACTGGCGCGCGGAGCTGCGCCTGCTCGAATACGGGCAGCGGCTCGTGCATCGTGCGCGCAACGTGCTCGCGAGCGAGACGCACGCGTACGTGGCCGATCGATTGTTCGACGCCTCGCTCGCGGGCGGCGCGCAGGCGAGCGGGCGGCCGATCGGCGCGCTGCGCGAAGGCTGCCGCGCGGACTGGCTCGTGCTCGATCCCGATCATCCGGCGATCGCCGAACACGACAGCACCGCGTGGCTGTCCGGCGCGGTGTTCGCCGAACACGGCGATACGCCGGTGCTCGACGTCTATACGGGCGGCGAGCGCGTGGTGAGCGGCCGCCGCCATCGCGACGAAGCGGCCGCCTATGCGGACTACCGCGCCGCACTGGCGCAACTGCTGCGCTGACGCGCGGCTACCGGCGCACGCACCCGCGTGCGCCGCTCGACTTCCACGGTGACGCGACATGACTGAACAACCGGCTGTATTCACGCTGAAGCAGGGCACCGTGCCGCTGCTGATCTCGATTCCGCACGCAGGCACGCACATCCCCGACGACATCGCGGCGACGATGACGCCCGATGCGCGCTTCGTCGACGACTGCGACTGGCATCTGGAGCGGCTCTACGCGTTCGCGGTCGAACTCGGCGCATCGATCCTCGTGCCGTCGCATGCGCGCTACGTCGTCGATCTGAACCGTCCGCCCGACAACGAGAACCTTTATCCGGGGCAGGACACGACGGGGCTCGTGCCGGTCGACACGTTCGACAAGCTGCCGCTGTATCCGGCGGGCGCGCTGCCCGACGACGACGAGATCGCACGCCGCCGCGACCGCTACTGGCGTCCGTACCACGGCGCGCTGCAGGACGAGATCGCGAGGCTCAAGCGCGACCACGGTCGCGTGCTGGTATGGGAGGCGCATTCGATCCGCTCGCACGTGCCGCGTTTCTTCGAAGGGCGGCTGCCGGATTTCAATTTCGGCACCGCGAGCGGCGCGAGTGCCGCGCCCGGGCTCGCGGAAGCGCTCGCCGCGCGCGTGCTCGAACACGGCGGCTATACGGCGGTCGCAAACGGGCGCTTCAAGGGCGGCTACATCACGCGTCATTACGGCGTGCCGGAGACCGGCGTGCAGGCCGTGCAGCTCGAGCTGTCGCAGATCACGTACATGGACGAGACGCGGCCGTATGCGTACGACGAAGCGCGCGCCGCGCGCGTCGCGCCCTTGCTGCGCACGCTCGTCGAAACGGCGCTCGCGTACCGCTGAGCGCCCGCGCGCCGCATGCGGCAGTGCGGCGAAGCGGCGTGGCGCGCCTCTATTCGTGCGTACGTCGCGCTGCCGCGGCGCAACAACACGGCGTCGGTCGTTGCGGCCGATGCCGTTTTTTTTGCCGCGGCGAACCGTCCGATCGTCACCCGAAAATTTGACGCAATTTTTCGTTGATATAAGCTGAATGTCAGGAAGTCGCCGCACGTGCATCGGCCGCGACCGCGCTCGGGAGGGGCGCTCCGCGCGATGCCGGGCTTCGGCGGCTTCCCGACGCGTCGCCGCGGCGCGGCTGCCGCTTGCGCCCGATCGCGACGCGTGTCCGAGCATTCGTCTGTCCATCGAGAACGATCGTGAAAGCCGCCAGCCCATCGATACGTCGGACGCGAAGTCCGTCGGCGGGCGCGCCGACTCAGGCCGGGTCGATCCGGCCTGCTGATCGCGGCGCGCATGCCGCCCGTTTGCGCAAGCCTTGCCGCTTGACCGTTTCCCGCTGCGGCGTGCGCCGCTTCAACCTCGCGACCGCGCACGTCTTCAGCGCGGTGCAGTGCGACGGCAGCGCGTCGTTGTTGCCCTAGCGTCCTCTTCCCGTTGCGAACCGAGTCGTATGCCGTGCCGCCGCTGCGTGCACGCGGACGACGCGTGCGCGCGTGCGGCGCGCGTCGCCGCGCAGGCGCGCCAGTGTCGCATGCGCCTGCGTCGCGCTGCGTACAGACTTTCGTTGCGCAGACAACGGAGCCGCCACCATGCGCGCACGCCCGATCGTAGCCGTCACCGCCGACCGCATCATGCGCGGTCCGCATCCGAACCATACGGCCGGCGAGAAGTACCTCGACGCGCTCGTCGACGGTGCCGGCGCGCTCGCGTTGGTACTGCCCGCGCTCGGTGCGCGCCAGCCGCTCGACGCGATCGTCGCGGCGATCGACGGACTGCTGTTGACCGGCAGCTATTCGAACGTCGAGCCGCATCATTACGGCGGCGCGCCGAGCGCGCGCGACACCTTGCACGATCGCGCGCGCGATGCGACCGCGCTGCCGCTGATCCGCGCGGCGATCGACGCCGGCGTGCCCGTGCTCGCGATCTGTCGCGGCATGCAGGAGCTGAACGTCGCATACGACGGCACGCTGCATCAGCGGCTGCACGCGACGGCCGGCTTCGACGATCACCGCGAACGGCTCGACGATCCGCTCGAGCGGCAGTACGGCCCCGCGCACGTCGTGCAGTTCACGCCGAACGGACTGCTGCAGCGGATCGCCCGCGGCACGACCGACGCGCGCGTGAACTCGCTGCACGATCAGGGCATCGCGCGCATCGGCGCCGGGCTCGTCGTCGAGGCACGTGCGCACGACGGGCTCGTCGAGGCCGTCAGCGTGCGCGGTGCGCGTGCGTTCGCGCTCGGCGTGCAATGGCATCCGGAATGGCGCTACGCGGAGCAGCCGCTGTCGCGCGACATCTTCGCGGCATTCGGCGCGGCATGCCGCGCGCGAATGGCGCATCGCATTCATGCGTTCGCCGGCGGGTCGCCGCCGCCGAACGCGTCCGACGTCGACTGAAAGAGGCCGATCATGCAACCCGAACTGACCGAATTCCTGCGCCAGCACCGCATCACCGAGGTCGAAGCGATCA
Source organism: Burkholderia multivorans ATCC BAA-247 (assembly GCF_000959525.1). NCBI lineage: Bacteria > Pseudomonadati > Pseudomonadota > Betaproteobacteria > Burkholderiales > Burkholderiaceae > Burkholderia > Burkholderia multivorans. The sequence goes on along the minus strand of NZ_CP009832.1, from coordinate 2,448,895 downwards.
TCCCCGACATGGCAGGCATCGCGCGCGGGAAGATCATTCCGCGCAACAAATTCGAATCCGGCGAATCGATGCGGCTGCCGCAGGCCGTGATGGTGCAGACCGTGACCGGCGACTATCCGGAAGACGGCACGCTGACCGGCGTGACCGATCCCGACATGGTGTGCGTGCCCGATCCGTCGACGATCTGCCTGATCCCGTGGGCCGTCGATCCGACCGCGCAGGTGATTCACGACTGCGTGCACTTCGACGGCTCGCCGGTCGAGATCTCGCCGCGCTACGTGCTGCGACGCGTGCTCGAGCTGTACAAGCAGAAGGGGTGGCAGCCGGTCGTCGCGCCCGAGCTCGAGTTTTATCTCGTCGACATGAACGCCGATCCCGACTTGCCGCTGCGTCCGCCCGTCGGCCGCACCGGACGCGCGGAGACCGGGCGGCAGTCGTATTCGATCGAGGCCGTCAACGAGTTCGATCCGCTGTTCGAGGACATCTACGAATACTGCGAGATGCAGGGGCTCGACATCGAGACGCTGATCCATGAGGTCGGCGCCGCGCAGATGGAGATCAACTTCGTGCACGGCGATGCGCTGTCGCTTGCCGATCAGGTGTTCCTGTTCAAGCGCACCGTGCGCGAAGCGGCGCTGCGCCACAACATGTACGCGACGTTCATGGCCAAGCCGATGGAAGGCGAACCGGGCTCGGCGATGCATATCCATCAGAGCCTCGCCGATGCGCGCACCGGACGCAACCTGTTCGCCGACGAAGGCGGGGCCGTGTCGCCGATGTTCCATAGCTATCTCGCGGGGCTGCAGAAATACACGCCCGCGCTGATGCCGATCTTCGCGCCGTACATCAACTCGTATCGCCGCTTGTCGCGCTTCATGGCTGCGCCGATCAACGTGCAATGGGGCTACGACAACCGCACGGTCGGCTTCCGGATCCCGCAGTCGAATCCGGTCGCGCGGCGTATCGAGAACCGGATTCCGGGTGTCGACTGCAACCCGTATCTCGCGTTCGCGGCGACGCTCGCGGCCGGCTATCTCGGTCTCGAGCAGCAGCTCGCGCCGACCGAGCCGATCGCCTCGGACGGCTACTCGCTGCCGTACCAGCTGCCGCGCAACCTGGAAGAGGGCATCTCGCTGATGGCCGCGTGCACGCCGCTCGCCGACATTCTCGGCGACAAGTTCGTGAAGGCGTATCTCGCGCTGAAGGAAACCGAATACGAAGCGTTCTTCCGCGTGATCAGCTCGTGGGAGCGCCGCCATCTGCTGCTGCACGTATGAGCGTGCGGCATCGTCATCCGGAGGCAACATGAACGATCGTCACGACGCACGGCCGAGCGCGCGCTCGACCGCCGAATACCGCGCGCTCGACGCCGCGCACCACATCCATCCGTTCTCCGACATGGGCGCGCTGAACCGCGCCGGCAGCCGCGTGATCGTGAAGGCCGACGGCGTCTATTTGTGGGACTCCGACGGCAACCAGATCATCGACGGCATGGCCGGGCTCTGGTGCGTGAACGTCGGCTACGGCCGCAAGGAGCTGGCCGACGCCGCTTATCGGCAACTGCAGGAGCTGCCGTTCTACAACACGTTCTTCAAGACCACGCACCCGCCGGTGATCGAACTCTCGGCGATGCTCGCCGAAGTCACGCCGCCCGGCTTCAATCACTTCTTCTATTGCAACAGCGGCTCGGAAGGCAACGACACCGTGCTGCGCGTCGTGCATCAGTACTGGCGCGTGCAGGGCAAGCCGCAGAAGAAGTACGTGATTTCGCGCAAGAACGGCTATCACGGCTCGACGATCGCGGGCGGCACGCTCGGCGGCATGGGCTACATGCACGAGCAGATGCCGTCGAAGGTCGAGCACATCGTCCATATCGATCAGCCGTATTTCTTCGGCGAAGCGCAGCCGGGCGAGACGCCCGAAGCGTTCGGGCTCGCGCGTGCGCAGCAGTTGGAGGCGAAGATTCTCGAGCTCGGCGCGGAGAACGTCGCGGCATTCATCGGCGAGCCGTTCCAGGGTGCGGGCGGCGTGATCTTTCCGCCGTCGACGTACTGGCCGGAAATCCAGCGAATCTGCCGCAAGTACGACATTCTGCTCGTCGCGGACGAAGTGATCGGCGGCTTCGGCCGTACCGGCGAATGGTTCGCCCATCAGCACTTCGGCTTCGAACCGGATCTGATCACGATGGCCAAGGGGCTCACGTCGGGCTACGTGCCGATGGGCGCGGTCGGCATTCACGAGCGCGTCGCGCGGCCGATCGTCGACAACGGCGAATTCAATCACGGGCTCACGTATTCGGGGCATCCGGTGGCCGCGGCGGTGGCGGTCGCGAACCTCAAGCTGCTGCGCGACGAGGGCATCGTCGAGCGCGTGAAGCGGCATACGGGGCCGTATTTTCAGCGTCGGCTGCGCGAGGCGCTCGCCGACCATCCGATCGTCGGCGAGATCGCAGGCGCGGGGCTCGTCGCCGGCGTCCAGCTCGCGCGCGATCGAGAACGGCGCGTGCGGTTCGACGCCGCGATCGACGTCGGCACGATCTGCCGCGACTTCTGCTTCAGCGGCAACCTGATCATGCGCGCGACCGGCGACCGCATGCTGCTATCGCCGCCGCTCGTGATTCGCGACGACGAGATCGATGCGCTCGTCGACAGCGCGAAGCGGGCATTCGATGCGACGGCGGAGCGGGTGCGGCGGAGCGCGTGAGCGTTGCGTCGGCGCCGTTACGCGCGCGCGAAACGCTGTTCTTCGAACGCGATGATGCGGGCGACGGAATCGGTGACGGTCAGCGCGCCGGTTTCGATCACGAGATCAGGTGAGACCGGCACTTCGTACGGATCGGAGATGCCTGTGAACTGCGGCGTCTGGCCCGTCGTCGCCTTTGCGTAGAGGCGCTTCGGATCGCGCGCGGAGCAGGTTGCGATGTCGGTTTTCAGATAGATTTCGACGAAGCGATCGTCGCCGACGATCTCTCTCGCGCGCTGGCGGTCGGCCGCATACGGCGAGATCAGCGCGACGACCGCGGTGATGCCCTGACTGTTCAGCAGCTTGGCGATTTCGGCGGTGCGCCGGCAGTTCTCGGAGCGGTCCTCGCGCCTGAAGCCCAGGTCGGGCGAGACGCCGGAGCGCAGTTCGTCGCCGTCGAGAATGCAGACCGGGATCCGGCGTTCACGAAGATGCGCGGCGACGCGTTGCGAGAGCGTCGATTTGCCGGCGCCGCTGAGGCCGGTGAGCCACAGCGTATGGGAGTGGTACGAGGTCATCGTGACTGGAATGGGGACGGCGCGGTAACCAGCGTCGATTCATGGATCGACATTGTTGGCGGCCGATTCTAATCGACCATTATCAATGCGGCATTACGAATTAGTTACGGTTCGTTACAACAATGTCCGCATCGGTCGGGAGTGGGGTAGACCAGCGCAGGGGGCGATACCGCGGGCGGAGCGCGCGTGCGCGCCGCAAAAACGAAAAGGGCCTGCGTCGTGAAACGCAGGCCCTCGAATTCTTTGGTGGGCGGTACTGGGATCGAACCAGTGACCCCTGCCGTGTGAAGGCAGTGCTCTACCGCTGAGCTAACCGCCCAAAGAAGCTGAAATTATGTCAGAGCTTTTTGGGTTCGTAAAGCCCTTTCTGCAAATTTTTTTGAGCGCATGCGCGGGGCAGGCCGAGGTCCGGCTGCGACGCTCGTTTTCGAACAGTTCCACACGCCGAACGCGCCGTCGCCACGCCGCGGCCGGCATCATCAGCGCGCGCGTGCCGGGAGCGCATCGATCGACGCGCGCACATATTCGGCGAAGCGCAGCGCGACCGGCTCCGCGCTGCCGCTGCGTTTCAGCTCGAGCGTGCGCGATTCGAGCGACGCGTCCTTCAGCGGCCGGAACGCGAGCCGCTCGCTGTTCGCCTGCTGCAGTACGCGCGGCACGAGCGCAATGCCCATGCCGAACTCGATCATCGACAGGATCGTCTGCCACAGCCGCGCCTCGTGGCGAATCACCGGGCTGAACCCGGCGTTCACGCACTGCGCGATGATCAGATCGTGATAGTGCGGTGCGGCGTCGCGCGGAAACAGGATGAACGGTTCCGCGGCGAGTGCCGCGAGCGCGATCTTTCTGCGCCGCGCGAACGGATGTGCGGCCGGCAGGCAGCAGACGAACGGCTCCGCATAGACGGGCGCCGATTCGACCTCGGGCGGAAAGCGGCCCCAGTGTGCATAGCCGAGGTCGATCTGGCCGCGCTGCACGGCCTGCACTTGCGCCTGCGTGTTCATCTCGCTCAGGACGATCTCGACGCCGGGGTAATCGGCCTCGAAGCGACGTACCGCATCGGGCAGCCCGCGATAGAGCATAGAGTGGACGAAGCCGATCCGCAGCCGGCCCGCGAGACCGGATGCGGACCGCACCGTCAGCCGTTCCGCTTCGGCGGCCTGCAGCAGCAGCCGGCGCGCTTCGCCGAGCAGCACTTCGCCCGCGTTGGTCAGCGCGACGGCCTTGTTCGTGCGCGACAGCAGCTGCACGCCGAGCGTCTCCTCGAACTTGCGGATGTCGAAACTCAGCGCCGGCTGCGAGATGAACAGGCGCTTCGCCGCGCGCCCGAAATGCAGTTCTTCGGCGACCGCCACGAAGTAGCGCAACTGCCTCAGTTCCATCGTGTGTCCTCCTCGTCCGCGCGTCGATAAGCGATATCTATCGTACCGAATAAATCCTGTATTGGACGCTTATCGACCGCAGGCCTACGCTGTCCGAAACGCCTGACACCGCGCGCCGCGATTGCCGGCCGCGCATCGGCGCCGGGCAATCGCCCGGCACGAGACCGGCTCGCGCGACACGCCGCGACGCCGGCGCACATCGGAGACGCACATGAACGACACAGCGCACACGCCGGCCGCCGGCGCGTCCAATATCCCCGACAGCCGGGGCCTCAACTTCTTTTCCGTCGATCCCGATCTCGGCGCGTTGCTGAGGCTGCATCTCGGCGATGCGCACTACACCGAACTCGAACCGCAGCTTCGCGCGCTCGGCGCGCGCGTGTCGGGCGAACTCGATGAATGGGCTTCGCGCGCGGATAAGCATCCGCCGGTGCTCGAGCATCGCAATCGGCGCGGCGAGGCCGTGCAGCGGATCGACAAGGATCCGGCGTACGTCGCGCTCGAACGCGTCGCGTATTCGGAGCTCGGGCTCTCGGCGCTCAGCCATCAGCCGGACGCCGCGCCGCCGCTCGTCAAGTACGCGCTGACCTTTCTGTTCGTGCAGGCGGAATTCGGACTGTGCTGCCCGGTCAGCATGACCGACTCGCTGACGCGCACGCTGCGCCGCTTCGGCGATCGTGAACTGGTGGCGCGCTATCTGCCGATGCTCGCGTCGCGCGACTTCGACACGCTGTACCAGGGCGCGATGTTCATGACGGAGCAGGCGGCCGGCTCGGACGTCGGCCGGATCGCGACGCGCGCCGCACGCGACACCGACGCGCACGGCGACACCGTGTGGCGGCTATACGGCGACAAATGGTTCTGCTCGAACGCGGACGCCGATCTCGCGATGGTGCTCGCGCGCCCCGACGGCGCGCCGGACGGCATTCACGGGCTCGCCTTGTTCCTGCTGCCTAAGACGCTAGCGGACGGCACGCGCAATCATTACCGGATCGTGCGGCTCAAGGACAAGCTCGGCAGCCGTTCGATGGCGAGCGGCGAGATCGTGCTCGACGGTGCGCATGCGTATCTGATCGGCGAAATCGGGCGCGGCTTTCACCAGATGGCGGACATGATCAACATGTCGCGACTGTCGAACGGCGTGCGCGCGGCCGGGCTGATGCGACGCGCGATGAACGAGGCGCTGCACGTGGCCGCGCATCGCGAAGCGTTCGGCCGCAAGCTGATCGACATGCCGCTGATGCAGCGTCAGCTGATGAAGATGCTGCTGCCGGCCGAGGCCGCGCGCACGATGTTCATGCAGATCGCGCTGCTGCTGCCGCAGGCCGATGCAGGCGACGAGCAGGCGGCGCGCTGCGTGCGGATCCTGACGCCGCTGATCAAGTTCCGCGCGTGTCGCGATGCGCGGCGCGTGACGGGCGATGCGATGGAGGTGCGCGGCGGCACCGGCTACATCGAGGAGTGGAGCGATGCGCGGCTCGTGCGCGACGCCCATCTCGGCTCGATCTGGGAAGGCACGAGCAATATCGTCGCGCTCGACGTCGCGCGCGCCGCGCGGCGCGAGCAGGCGCTCGACGCGTTGCGCACGTTCCTCGGCGACCGGCTCGGCGCGGCGCCGCTGCCGGACGCGAGCCGCGCCGCGCTGCGGCGCATTCTGGCGCGCGCTTGCGACGGGCTCGCGCGCGTCGCGGCCGACGGCGACGACGCGTGCGTGCGGCAGGCGGCTTCCGCGCTGTACTACGCGAGCGCGGTCGTGCTGATGGCGTGCGAGGGCGCGCGGCTCGCGCCCGATTACCGCCGTCTCGCGCTCGCGCATCTGCTCGTGCGCCACAAGCTGCTGCCCGTCGATCCGCTCGCACCGGCGTCGCGCGACGACGAAGCCGCGGCGTTCGACACCTTGCTGCGCGGCGCGCCGGTGTCGCTCGACGTCGCGCTCGACCTGCTGCCGGAGGTCGAGCGATGAACGCTTCGCGTGGCGCACTGGACGGCCTCAAGGTCGTCGACCTGAGCCGCGTGCTCGGCGGCCCGTACTGCACGCAGGCACTCGCCGACCACGGTGCGACGGTCATCAAGATCGAACCGCCCGCCGGCGACGAGACGCGCGGCTGGGGGCCGCCGTTCGCGGGCGACACCGCGTGGTACTTCTTGGGCGTGAACCGCAACAAGGAAGGGCTCGCGCTCGACCTGTCGCGCGACCAAGGGCGCGCGATCCTCTGGCGGCTGTTGGAGGACGCCGACGTGCTGGTCGAGAACTTCAAGCCCGGTACGCTCGCGCGCTGGGGGATGGACTATACGCGCGACCTGCAGCCGCGTTTCCCGAGGCTGATCCACTGTGCAGTGACGGGTTTCGGCGCCGACGGCCCGCTTGGCGGCTTGCCGGGCTACGACGCGGTGATCCAGGCGATGGCGGGGTTGATGAGCGTGAACGGCGAGCGCGACGGCGACGCGACGCGCATCGGCCTGCCGATCGTCGACATGGTGACGGGCCTCAACGCGCTGGCCGGCATCCTGCTCGCGCTCGCCGAGCGCGAGAAGAGCGGGCGCGGTCAGTCGGTCGACATCGCGCTGTACGACTGCGGCGTGTCGCTGCTGCATCCGCATTTGCCGAACTTCTTCGGCTCGGCGCGCGTGCCCGAGCGCAGCGGCAACGCGCATCCGAACATCGCGCCGTACGACAGCTACCGGACGGCGACCGTCCCGATCTTTCTTGCGGTTGGCAACGATCGGCAGTTCGCGCGGCTCGTTGGGCATCTCGGCGTGCCGGCGCTGGCTGACGATCCGCGCTTCGTCGACAACCGCAGCCGCTGCGCGCACCGCGCGGAATTGAAGGCCGCGCTGGAGGCGCGGCTCGCCGCGCATGCGTGCGAACCGCTCGCGCGCGACCTGATGGCCGCGGGCGTGCCGTGCGGGCCCGTGCGTACGGTCGCCGACGTCGCGCGCGATCCGCATGCGCTGCACCGCAACCTGTTCGTCGAGATCGGCGCGTATCGCGGCACCGCCTCGCCGGTGAAGCTCTCGCGCACGCCGGCCACCTATCGGCGGCCGCCGCCCGCACTCGGCAGCGATACGCGCGCGGTACTCGATCGGCTGGGCGTCGACCCGGCGCTGCAGCAGCAACTGTTCGATGCCGGCGTGCTAAAGGACGCGTCCGGTGAGCAAGCGGCCGGCGGCGAGGTTTGCGCCGAACGCGCCGCCGGGAGCGAACCGCACGGCTGACGAGCCGCCGCCGGCCGGCGGCGATCCCGGCCGCACGGACGGCGCGCCGCATCGCGCCGCCGACAACAAACATGGAGACATCGATGAGCGGTCCGCACACCCAACCCGCATTGCCCGCGAAGCCCGGCCGCGCCGCGTTCGCGGCCTTCGTCGGCACGACGATCGAGTGGTACGACTTCTATATCTACGGCACGGCCGCCGCGCTCGTGTTCGGCAAAGTGTTCTTTTCGAGCGACATGGACGCGGGCGTCGCGACGCTGCTCGCGTTCGTCACGTTCTGGGCCGGCTTCGCCGCGCGGCCGCTCGGCGGCATCGTCTTCGGCCATCTCGGCGACCGCGTCGGCCGCAAGACCGCGCTCGTCATCACGCTCGTGATGATGGGGCTCGCGACGACCGGCATCGGCCTGCTGCCGACCTACGCGCAGATCGGCGTATGGGCGCCGGCGGGCCTCGTCGTGCTGCGCGTGCTGCAGGGCATCGCGGTCGGTGGCGAGTGGGGCGGCGCGGTGCTGATCGCGAGCGAGAACGCGCCAAAGCACAAGAGCATCCTCTACGCGGCATTCGCGCAGCAGGGCTCGCCGACCGGCAACCTGCTCGCGACGGGCGCGTTCTTCGCGCTGAGCGCGATGCCGACGCCCGATTTCCTGATGTGGGGCTGGCGCATTCCGTTCCTGCTGTCGGCGGTGCTCGTGATCGTCGGGATGGTGATCCGGCTGAAGCTCGAGGAGTCGGCCGACATGCAGCGCGTACTCGCACGCAAGCGCACCGTGAAACTGCCGCTGCGCGAGGTCGTGCGCGATCACTGGGTCGTCGTGCTGCTCGCGGCCGGCACGCTGCCGGTGATCAACGTCACGTATTTCCGCAGCACGTTCGCGCTGTCGTGGGCGACGAAGGAACTCGGCTACGCGCAGGGCACGTTCCTCGGCATCCTCTCGATGTCGCTCGTCGTGCAGTTCTTGATGCAGCCGGTCGGCGCGTGGTTCGTGTCGAAGGTCGACATGCGCCGCGCGATGTGCTGGATCCTGATTCCGGAAATCGTGCTGATGCCGCTGATGTTCCACGCGGTCGGCACCGGTTCGTACTGGGTCGCGGTCGCGGGGATGTGCATCTCGACGATTCCGTCCGCGATGTTCTACGGGGCGGTCGGCGGGGTGCTCGCACGCGTGTTTCCGGCCAATGTCCGCTATACGGGGCTGTCGCTCGCGTATCAGTTGAGTGCGCTCGTCGTCGGCGGCGGCACGCCGGTGCTCGCGCAGGCGATCCTGAATTCGACCGGCAGCATCGTCGGCGTCGCGATCGCGTCGGGCATCTACGCGCTCGTGTCGCTCGTCTGCATGATCGCGCTGCTCAATCGCACCGGCCATCGCGCGGACGCGTTGTCGAGCGCCGAGCGTAGCGATGCAGCCGAATGGGCGGCCGAGCCGGCCGGCGACGCGGCGGCCCCGCGCGACGACGCGCGCAGGCTGAAGCCGGCCGGGGAAACCGCATGATCGCGTGCGGCACGGCAGGGTCGCCACTCGCGCCGCCGCACATGCGGCCTCGCCAATGAAAAACGGCACCGTGCGATGCGCGGTGCCGCCTCGTTTTGGGCACGGGCCGCGCGCTGTGCCGCGGCCCCGCCTGTCGCACGTCAGCCTTCGGTGGGCGGCACGTAGCCGGACGCCTGATCCGCGCCTTCGCCGAAGAAGTACTTCTCGGTCTGCTTCATCAGATACTGGCGCGCGCGCGGGTCGGCCATGTTCAGACGGTTTTCGTTGATGAGCATCGTCTGCTGCTTGAGCCAGCCCTGCCAGGCCTCCTTCGAGACGTTCTCGTAAATGCGCTTGCCGAGTTCGCCCGGCAGCGGCGGGAAATCGAGGCCTTCGGCTTCCTTGCCGAGCTTCGCGCATTGAATCATTCGAGCCATCGTGTACTTCTCCTGTAATCGGTCTGGGGGAGGGCAGGCGTGCCTGCGCTCAGAGCTGCTTCATCAGCACGAGCGACTTGCGCTGCCAGTTATAGAGTTTGCGGCGGTCTTCCGGCAGGTCGTCGACCGTCGCCTTGACGAAGCCGCGCTTCAGGAACCAGTGCTCGGTGCGCGTCGTGAGCACGAAGATGTGCGTGAGGCCGCGTGCACGCGCACGCTGCTCGATGCGCTTGAGCAGACGCTCGCCGTCGCCCGAGCCCTGCGCTTCCGGCGCGACCGTCAGGCACGCCATTTCGCCGATCTTCTCCTGCTGGTACGGATACAGCGCCGCGCAGCCGAACAGCACGCCGTCGTGCTCGATCACCGAGAAATGATCGATGTCGCGTTCGATCTGGTGGCGGCCGCGCCGCACAAGCGTGCCGTCCGCCTCGAGCGGCTCGATCAGCGACAGGATGCCGCCGACGTCGTCCGGCGTCGCCTCGCGCAGGCTCTCGAGGTTCTCGTACGAGATCATCGTGCCGACGCCGTCGTGCAGGAACAGCTCGAGCAGCATGCTGCCGTCGAGCGATTGCGGGATCAGGTGCGCGCGCGTGACGCCGCCGCGGCACGCGCGAATCGAATGCTTGAGAAAGAAGGCGTCGTCGCCCTGGATGTTGCCCGAGTCGAGCAGTTCGGCCGCCGCGTCGAGCGACATTTCGCGGATCAGCTCGCCCGCGTCGTCGACGATGCCCGGGCCGTCCGTCAGGAAGATGATCTTGTCCGCGCGTAGCGCGATCGCGGCGGCCGACGCGACGTCTTCCATCGACAGGTTGAACGCCTCGCCCGTCGGCGAGAAGCCGAGCGGCGACAGCAGCACGAGCTTGCGGCTCGCGAGCGAATGGCGGATCGACTCCGCGTCGATCTTGCGCACGATACCCGTGTGCGCGAAATCGACGCCGTCGAGAATGCCGACCGGCCGCGCGGTGACGAAGTTGCCCGACACGACGCTGATGTGCGCATGCGCCATCGGCGAGTTCGGCAGACCCTGGCTGATCGCGGCCTCGATGTCGAGGCGCACTTCGCCGGCCGCTTCCTTCGCCGATTCGAGTGCGCGCGCATCGGTGATCCGCAGCCCGTGCGAAAACTCCGATTCGACGCCGTGCAGGTTCAGCTGCTCCTCGACCTGCGGCCGCGAGCCGTGCACGAGCACGATCTGGATGCCCATCGCCTGCAGCAGCGCGATGTCGGACACGAGCGCGTTCAGCAGCCCCTGCTGCACCACCTCGCCGCCGAACCCCACGACGAACGTGTTGTTGCGGAACTTGTGGATATAGGGCGCGACGGAACGCATCCAGTCGACGAACTGCGCGTGCCTGAGGGCCGAATCGTCGGCGGCCGGCAGGTTCGCGTCGGCGGTCTGCGCCGGGGGGAGGTCGGTTTGGGAATTCATGGGCGGGATTATAATGCGCCCCCATGTCGAATGTACCTAAAAGTCCCGCGGCGACGCGGGCAAAAGCGCCGTCGGCCCGGCACCCGGATGGTGCGGCCGACGCGCGCGGGCAGCAGGGCCAGCCGCCGCGCCGGCAGCAGGACGAGCAGGCCGGCAAGCCGCCGCGCGCCGCGCAACCGCAGGACGCGCGCGCACCGCGCCGCGAACGGCCGCCGCGCGCGGCGGTCGCACCGAATCCCGTTCCGCCGATCACCTACCCGGAAAGCCTGCCCGTATCGGGCCGGCGCGACGAGATTGCGCGCGCGATCGCCGCGCATCAGGTCGTGATCGTCAGCGGCGAAACGGGCTCGGGCAAGACCACGCAGCTGCCGAAGATCTGCCTGGAACTGGGCCGCGGGCTCGGCGCGGGCGGCACCGGACTGATCGGCCATACGCAGCCGCGCCGGCTCGCGGCATCGTCGACCGGCCGCCGGATCGCCGAGGAACTCGGCACGCCGTTCGGAGAAGTGGTCGGCTACAAGGTGCGCTTCACCGACAATCTCGCGCCGGGCGCGTCCGTGAAGCTGATGACGGACGGCATCCTGCTCGCCGAGACGCAGGCCGATCCGCTGCTGAAGGCGTACGACACGCTGATCATCGACGAGGCGCACGAACGCAGCCTGAACATCGATTTCCTGCTCGGCTATCTGAAGGAGATCCTGCCGAAGCGGCCGGACCTGAAACTGATCGTCACGTCCGCGACGATCGACGCCGATCGCTTCGCGCGCCATTTCGGCAGCGACGCGCACCCGGCGCCCGTGATCGAGGTCAGCGGGCGGCTGTATCCGGTCGAGGTGCGCTACCGCCCGGTGGCCGAGGATCGGCCGGCCGTCAAGCATGCGGAAGGCACCGCGAGCCGGGACCGTGCGAAGACCGCGCGCGAGGCCGAGCGCGACCTGATGGACGCGATCGTCGACGCGGTCGACGAGCTGTGCCGCGAAGGCCCCGGCGACGTGCTCGTGTTCCTGCCCGGCGAGCGCGAGATCCGCGAGGCGGCCGAGGCGCTGCGCAAGCATCATCCGCCGCATACCGAGATCCTGCCGCTATTCGCGCGGCTGTCGGCGGCCGATCAGGACAAGGTCTTCAAGCCGTCGAACGCGCGCCGGATCGTGCTCGCGACGAACGTCGCGGAGACCTCGCTGACGGTGCCCGGCATCCGCTACGTCGTCGACACGGGCCTCGCGCGCGTGAAGCGCTATTCGTACCGGAACAAGGTCGAGCAGCTGCAGGTCGAGCCGATCTCGCAGGCGGCCGCGAACCAGCGCGCGGGCCGCTGCGGCCGCGTCGCGGACGGCATCTGCATCCGCCTGTACGACGAAAGCGACTTCCAGGCGCGCGCGCGCTTTACCGATCCGGAGATCCTGCGCTCGTCGCTCGCCTCGGTGATCCTGCGGATGAAGTCGCTGCATCTGACGGCGATCGAGTCGTTCCCGTTCCTCGAGCCGCCGCCCGGGCGCGCGATCGCGGACGGCTATCAGCTACTGAACGAACTCGGCGCGGTCGACGACGACAACGCGCTGACGCCGCTCGGCCGCGAACTCGCACGGCTGCCGCTCGATCCGCGCGTCGGCCGGATGATCCTGGCCGCACGCGACCAGCAGTCGCTGCGCGAGGTGCTGATCATCGCGAGCGCGCTGTCCGTGCAGGACCCGCGCGACCGCCCGATCGACGCGCAGGAGCAGGCCGACCAGGCGCATCGACGCTTTGCCGACGAGCGCTCGGAATTCCTGCAGTGGCTGAAGATCTGGTCGTGGTTCGAGGAAGCGGTCGCGCACAAGAAGTCGAACCGGCAACTCGTCGACGCATGCCGGCAGAACTTCCTGTCGCATCTGCGGCTGCGCGAATGGCGCGACGTGCACTCGCAGCTGCTGACGGTCGTGCGCGAACACGGCTGGCGGCTCAACGAATCGGAGGCGACGTACGAGCAGGTGCATCTGGCCCTGTTGACGGGCCTGCTCGGCAACCTCGGCCTCAAGGCCGACGACGATCCGCACTATCTCGGTGCGCGCGGGATCAAGTTCTACCTGTGGCCGGGTTCCGCGCTCGCGAAGAAGGCCGGCCGCTGGGTGATGGCGGCGGAACTCGTCGAGACGAGCCGGCTGTACGCGCGCTGCCTCGCGAAGATCGAGCCCGAATGGGTCGAGAAGGTCGGCGCGCATCTGCTGAAGAAATCGCTGTCGGAGCCGCACTGGGAGAAGCGGCCGGCGCAGGTCAGCGCGTTCGAGCGCGCGACGCTCTACGGGCTGCCGATCTACCATCGGCGACGCGTCGCGTTCGGCAGGCAGGACCCGGCACGCGCGCGCGAGCTGTTCATTCGCGGCGCGCTCGTCGACGGCGAGTTCGACACGAAGCTGCCGTTCTTCGCGCACAACCGCAAGCTGCTCGCCGACATCGAGCAGCTCGAGCACAAGTCGCGCCGACAGGACGTGCTGGTCGACGACGAGCTGATCTATGCGTTCTACGACCACGCGATTCCGGCGGGCATTCATACGGGCGCCGCGTTCGAGCGCTGGTATCGCGACGAAGTGAAAAAGAGCGGCCAGCCGGACGACAAGCTGCGCCTGCTGTACCTGTCGCGCGACGACCTGATGCGTCACGAGGCGGCCGGCGTGACGACCGAGCTGTTCCCGAAGCGCGCGACGATGGCGGGCGTCGAGATGGCGCTGACCTACCATTTCGAGCCGGGCTCGCCGCGCGACGGCGTGACGCTCGCGGTGCCGCTGTACGCACTGAACCAGGTCGATGCGCGCCGCTGCGAGTGGCTGGTGCCGGGAATGCTGAAGGAGAAGGTGCAGCTGCTGCTGAAATCGCTGCCGCAGAAGCTGCGCCGGCATTGCGTGCCGCTGCCCGACTACGCGGCCGGCTTCGTCGAACGCACGGGCCGCGAGCGCTTCGGCGCGGGCGGTCTCGTCGAAGCGCTGATCGCCGACGTGCGCGAGCAGACGCAGGTCGCGATGAAAGCGGCCGACTTCAAGCTCGAGACGTTGCCCGCGCACCTGTTCATGAACTTCAAGGTGATCGACGAGCACGGCCGCCAGCTCGCGATGGGGCGCAATCTCGCGCAGCTTCGACAGGAACTCGGCGCGCAGGCGCAGCAGCAGTTCCAGAAGATCGCGGCGGCGTCGACGCTCGCGGTCGGCGCCGATGCCGACGGCGGCACCGCGCCGGCCGCGTCGGGCGAGCCCGCCGGCAAGGACGGCCGCGGCGCGAAGGGCGGCAAAACCGTCGCACCGCAGACGCTCGCCGCGCCCGAGCCGGGCGCGACCGCACTGTACGAGAACCTGACGACGTGGAACTTCGGCAAGCTGCCCGAGCTGCTGGAGATCCGGCGGCGCGGCCAGACGCTGTACGGCTATCCGGCGCTCGTCGATCGCGGCACGCACTGCGACGTCGAGGTGTTCGATTCGCCCGAGGAAGCCGCGCGGATCCACCGTGCGGGGCTGCGCCGGCTGTTCGCGCTGCAGCTGAAGGAGCCGATCAAGTATCTCGAGAAGAACCTGCCGGGCCTGCGCGAGATGGCGATGCAGTACATGTCGCTCGGCACGCAGGACGAGCTGCGCGATCAGCTGATCGATACGGCGCTCGATCGCGCGTGCCTGCAGGACCCGCTGCCGGACGACGACGCGAGCTTTCATGCGCGGCGCGACGAAGGCCGCAGCCGGCTGAACCTGCTCGCGCAGGAAATCGCGCGGCTCGTCGGGCAGATCCTCACCGAATACGCGGGCGTCGTGAAGAAGCTCGCGCAGGCGAAGCCGTTCGCGCAGGCGCACGCGGACCTGCAGCAGCAGCTGTCGGCGCTGATCGGCAAGCGCTTCGTGATCGACACGCCTTACGCGCAGCTCGTGCATTTCCCGCGCTACCTGAAGGGCATCGCACTGCGGATCGACAAGCTGAAGGCCGATCCGGCCCGCGACGCGAAGCAGCTCGGCGAGCTGCAGCCGCTCGTCCAGCAGTACCAGCGCGCGGTGTCGCAGCGCGGCGGCGTCGTCGACCCGCGGCTCGCCGAGTTCCGCTGGCTGCTCGAGGAATTGCGCATTTCGCTGTTTGCGCAGGAACTGCGCACGCCGATGCCGGTCTCTGTCAAGCGGCTGTACAAGGTCTGGGAATCGATGCAGCGCTAGCGCGGCAGCGTTTCCGGCGCGATACCGTCGGCGCGGCCAGCCGTATCGCGCGGCGCGCGCCGGCACGGCTGCGGCGGCGTGCGTCGAAGTGGCGCAATAAGACCGGGCGCCGGTCAACCGGCCGGGCCGGTCGGCCGTTTTACAATGACGGTTGTCCCACGACGTGAGTCTTCATGCGCAATTTCCTTTCCCTCGGCCGCACGCTCGCGCTGGCCGCCGCCGTGCTGGCGCCCGCCGCGCACGCGAATAACGTGATCGTCCTCAATTCGGCCGAAGCCACGCTTTCCCTGATCGATCAGCAGACCCGCGAAGTCGTCGGCACGATGCCGACCGGCAAGGAACCGCACCATCTGATGGCGTCGCCCGACAATTCGTCGCTGATCGTCGCAAATTCGGTCTCGAACAGCCTGATGTTCCTCGATCCGAAGACGGGCAAGCTGCAGCGTACCGTCGAGGGCATCGACGATCCGTACCAGCTCGGCTTCTCGCCCGACCGCAAGTGGTTCGCGGCGGCTGGCCTGCGGCTCGACCGCGTCGATATCTACACGTATGACGGCCGCGACCTGCATCTCGCGAAGCGCGTGCCGCTCGCGGTGATGCCGAGCCACCTCGCGTTCACGAAGGACAGCAAGACGCTGCTCGTCTCGCTGCAGGTGTCCGGCGAGATCGCGGCGATCGATCTGCCGACGCAGACGGTCAAGTGGAAGATGAAGGTCGGCAAGGTGCCGGCCGGGCTCTGGCTGACGCCCGACGACAAGTACCTGCTCGTCGGCATGACGGGCGCCGACTACGTCGCGGTCGTCGACTGGCGCAACCAGAAGGTCGTCAAGCAGATCTACACGGGCAAGGGCGCGCACAACTTCCGCTCGCTCGCCGACGGCACGCACGTCGCGGTCACGAACCGCGTCGCGAATACGATCAGCATCATCGACGAGAACACGCTGACCAACGTCGGCGACATCACGGGGCTGCTGCCGGGCCCGGACGACATGGAACTGTCGGCCGACAAGAAGACGCTGTGGGTGACGTTCCGCTTCGCGAAGAAGGTCGGGATCATCGATCTCGCGTCGCGCAAGCTCGTGCAGACGATCGCGGTCGGCCGCTCGCCGCACGGCATCTACTTTTACGACCGTGCGCCGTGGAAGGCGGCGAACGGCGCGTGACGGACGGGGGCGGAACATGCTGCATCTGATCGACGCGTTCGTCTCGGACATCCAGACCTGGCTGTACGTCGACGTCGTGCAGCCGCTCCTCTTCAAGTTCAACCTGATGGACTATGACGAGGACAC
The DNA here is from genome assembly GCF_000959525.1 of Burkholderia multivorans ATCC BAA-247. Classification (NCBI taxonomy): domain Bacteria; kingdom Pseudomonadati; phylum Pseudomonadota; class Betaproteobacteria; order Burkholderiales; family Burkholderiaceae; genus Burkholderia; species Burkholderia multivorans. Next base: position 2,432,253 of record NZ_CP009832.1, on the reverse strand, counting down.
CTACGACGCGCTGTACTGGGTGATCATCGGCGCGCTGCAGATGGTGCTGATGTTCGTGCTGCTGCGCCCGCTCGAGGCGCTGCGGCCGGTCGAGCGGTGGAAGGACCGCAAGGCGGTGCGCGTCGACGTGATCTATACGGCGATCGCGAAGCTCGGCATCTATTCGCTGTTTTTCTTCTTCGCGCTGCAGCCGCTGTTCGACCGCTTCCAGGCCTGGCTGCGACTGCACGGCATCGCGAACTTCAATCTCGACTATCTGTGGCCGGGCGTCACATCGCAGCCGATCGTCGCGTTCGCGATCTACCTCGTCGTGCTCGACTTCGCCGGCTACTGGTATCACCGCTGGCAGCACAAGTTCGGCGTCTGGTGGGAGCTGCACGCGGTGCACCACAGCCAGCGGCAGATGTCGCTGTGGTGCGACGATCGCAACCACCTGCTCGACGACGTGATCCAGTCGTGCTTCTTCGCGGCGATCGCGCTCGTGATCGGCGTGACGCCGTCGCAGTTCGTCGTGCTCACGGCTGTCACGAACTTCCTGCAGAGCATTCAGCACACGAATGCGCGCCTGTCGTACGGCCGGCTCGGCGAGCGGCTGCTCGTCAGCCCGACCTTCCATCGCCGTCATCACGCGGTCGGCTACGGGCACGAAGGCACGAAGTACGGCTGCAACTTCGGCGTGCTGTTTCCGTGGTGGGACATGATGTTCGGCACGGCGTCGTGGAATCGCACGGTCGAGCCGACCGGCATCCGCGAACAGGTCGAAGGCATTTCGTACGGCGACGGCTTCTGGGCGCAGCACGGCCTCGCGTTCGCGCGGATCTTCCGTCGCCTGTTCCCCGCCAAGCGCGGCGCCGCGTCGTCGGCCTGATCGGCCCGTCCCGCGTGCATCGCCCGCTCGCACGGCCCGCCTGCGCTTTGGCGCATGCGGGCCGTGTGGTTTATCCTTTCCCCGTTTTTCTTCGTCGATACAGGCTCGCATGAACGACTTGCTGCGCTCCTTCGTCCGCGCACTGGCGAGCGCGTTGCACCCGCGCATGCTGTGGCTCACCCTGATGCCGTTCGTCGTATCGGCGCTGCTATGGGGCGTCGTGCTCTGGTTCTCGTGGCAGACGCTCGTCGACGCCGCGCGCGGCGCGCTCGACGGCTTCGTGCTGACCGCCGCGCTGTACCGCGCATTCGACGCGATCGGGATGTCGCAGCTGCATGCGGTCGTTGCGCCGTTCGTCGTCGTGTCGCTCGCGATTCCGCTGATCGTGCTGACCGTGCTGCTGCTGATCGCGTCGATCTCGATGCCGGTCGTCGTCAAGCATCTGTCGAACCGGCAGTTCGCCGCGCTGGAGGCGAAGCGCGGCGGCACCTTCGTCGGCAGCGTGTTCAATTCGCTGGGCGCGGCGATCGTCGGCGTCGTGCTGCTGATCGTCACGATCCCGCTGTGGCTGATCCCGCCGTTCTTCGCGCTGCTGCCACCGGTGATCTGGGGCTGGCTCACGTACCGCGTGATGACCTACGACGCGCTCGCGCTGCATGCAAGCCGCGACGAGCGCCGCGCGCTCGTGCGGCGCCATCGCTGGCCGCTGATCGGCATCGGCATCGCGACCGGGCTGCTCGGCACCGTTCCGACCTTCGTGTGGGTATCGTCGGTCTGGATGATGGTGCTGTTTCCGTTCGTCGCGGCGGCGATGATCTGGGTTTACGCTTTCATTCTCGTCTTCTCCGCGCTGTGGTTCGGGCACTACTGCCTGCGCGCGCTCGAAGACCTGCGCGCGGCATCGCGCGCGACCACCATCGACATGGGGCACGCATGAGCATCGGCATCATCATCATCGGCGACGAAATCCTCTCCGGCCGCCGGCAGGACAAGCATCTGGCGAAGGTCATCGAGCTGCTCGGCGCGCGCGGCCTTGCGCTCGACTGGGCCGAATACGTCGGCGACGATCCGGCGCGCATCACCGCGACGCTCAAGCGCGCGATCGCCTCGGGCGACATCGTGTTCTCGACGGGCGGCATCGGCGCGACGCCGGACGACCATACGCGCCAGTGCGCGGCGGCGGCGCTCGGGGTGCCGCTCGAACTGCATCCGGAGGCGCAGGCGCTGATCGCGGAGCGGATCCGCGAGACGCATGCCGATCCCGACCGTCCGGTGGATTTCGACTCGCCGGAGAACCGCCACCGCTTCAACATGGGCGTGTTCCCGGTCGGCGCGACGATCATCCCGAACGGCTACAACCGGATTCCGGGCTTTTCGGTCGGCGATCTGCATTTCGTGCCGGGCTTTCCGGTAATGGCGTGGCCGATGATCGAATGGGTGCTCGACACGAAGTACGCGCACCTGCATCACGCGACGCCGCACGAGGAGCGCTCGCTGTACGTGTTCGAGCTGCCGGAATCGACGCTGACGCCGCTGATGGAGAAGATCGAGCGCGACTTTCCCGGCGTGCGCGTGTTCAGCCTGCCGAGCGTCGGCGACGCGGAGCGCGGCGGCATCTATGCGCGCCGCCATATCGACCTCGGCGTCAAGGGCGAGCCCGAAGCGGTCGCGGCCGCGTTCGTGAAATTGCGCGAAGGCGTGCATCTGCTCGGCGGCGACATCGTCGAGCCGGCCGCCGCGCCGCGCGCGTAATCGCGGCGGCCGGCACGCGGGCCAGCCAGGGGCGTAGGGTGGCGTCGGGCCGCGCAGGGCGGCCCGTCATCGGCATGTCATCGCGCGGCTCGACGATGACGCGACCGGCAGCGGCGTGCGGTCAGGCGCCGATCCAGGGCAGCTTGCGGAAGCACCAGCCGTCGACCGTCTTGCGATGGCCTTCGGCGTCCTTCGCGCCTTCGAAGCCTTCGAGCAGATCGAAGGCCTTGCGGAAGCCGGCCTGCGCGGCGGCGACCGCGGCCAGCTTCGAGCGCGCCGCGCTGCGGCACAGGAACAGCACCGGCGTGTCGGGCGACACGGCGGCGCGCAGTTCGTCGAGGAATTCGGTGTTCGGCACGCCGCCCGGGTAGCGCGACCATTCGACGTGCAGATACTGGCCGTCGCCGACGAGCGGTCGGCCGATCCAGTCGAGCTCCGCACGCGTGCGCACGTCGACGAGGCGCGCGGACGGATCGAGCTGCAGCAGTTCGAAGGCCTCGGCCGGCAGCAGTGCGCCGGCGTAGTTGAGCGAGCCTTGCGCGCGGCGTTCGTCGGCCTTCGCGTAAAGCTGTTCGAGCGTACTCATGGCGGGAGTCTCCGTATCGGTCAAACGAGCATTCTAGCGCCGCCGCGCGGCGCGGGCGTCTCCCGGCAAGCGCCCGCGTACCGCGCACACGCGCTCACCAAAAAGGTGCAGAATGGCGCGCATGCACCAAAACGAAACGTTCGGACGCGCGTAGCGCGGCTGCTGCACTCGTACGGTGCATCGGCGCAACGCAATACGGCGGGCGACGCCCCGCAACTGCGCAGCGGCGCCCCGACGCAGCAAGCTCTCTGCGCGATTCGCATGCGAAGAGCACATGCTGGCACGGAAGCTGCTTTAAAGAATTCGGTCGAATCGGGGCGCTGCGCACGGGCCCGATCAGCTCGATAAACGAGGCGGTTCCCAGTCCGCCGGAATTGTTCAATCAGGAGAAGAGGTTATGAGTAAAACCGTCGCCGACGTCATGCAGCTCGTGAAGGACGAGGACGTCAAGTTTGTCGATTTCCGCTTCACGGATACGCGCGGCAAGGAGCAGCACGTGTCGGTGCCGGTTTCGGCGTTTGACGAAGACAAGTTCGAAAGCGGCCATGCGTTCGACGGCTCGTCGATCGCGGGCTGGAAGGGCATCGAGGCGTCGGACATGCTGCTCATGCCGGATCCGAGCGCTGCGTTCATCGACCCGTTCTACGAAGAGTCGACGCTCGTGCTGACCTGCGACGTGGTCGAGCCGGCGGACGGCAAGGGCTACGAGCGCGATCCGCGTTCGCTCGCGAAGCGCGCGGAAGCGTACCTGAAGAGCACGGGCCTGGGCGACACCGCGTACTTCGGTCCGGAGCCGGAATTCTTCATCTTCGACTCGGTCCAGTGGAACACGGACATGTCGGGCTGCTTCGTGAAGATCAACTCGGAAGAAGCACCGTGGTCGGCCGGCAAGGAATTCGAAGGCGGCAACACGGGCCACCGTCCGGGCACGAAGGGCGGCTACTTCCCGGTCGCGCCGGTCGATACGTTCCAGGACATGCGTTCGGAAATGTGCCTGCTGCTCGAACAACTCGGCATTCCGGTCGAAGTGCACCACCACGAAGTGGCAGGCCAGGGCCAGAACGAAATCGGCACGAAGTTCTCGACGCTCGTGCAGCGCGCCGACTGGACGCAATGGTCGAAGTACATCATCCACAACGTCGCGCACTCGTACGGCAAGACGGCGACGTTCATGCCGAAGCCGGTCGTCGGCGACAACGGTTCGGGCATGCACGTTCACCAGTCGATCTGGAAGGACGGCCAGAACCTGTTCGCGGGCAACGGCTATGCCGGCCTGTCGGAATTCGCGCTGTTCTACATCGGCGGGATCATCAAGCACGCCCGCGCGCTGAACGCGATCACGAACCCGACGACGAACTCGTACAAGCGTCTGGTCCCGCACTTCGAGGCGCCGGTCAAGCTCGCGTACTCGGCACGCAACCGTTCGGCATCGATCCGCATTCCGCACGTGTCGAACCCGAAGGGCCGCCGTATCGAAACGCGCTTCCCGGATCCGATGGCGAACCCGTACCTCTGCTTCTCGGCGCTGATGATGGCCGGTCTGGACGGCGTGCAGAACAAGATCCATCCGGGCGAAGCAGCGGACAAGAACCTGTACGACCTGCCGCCGGAAGAGGATGCAAAGATCCCGACCGTCTGCGCGGGCCTCGATCAGGCGCTCGAAGCGCTCGACAAGGATCGCGAGTTCCTGACGCGCGGCGGCGTGTTCACGGACGGCATGATCGACGCGTACCTCGCGCTGAAGGAGCAGGAGCTGGCGAAGTTCCGCATGACGACGCATCCGATCGAGTTCGAGATGTACTACTCGCTGTAATCGGCGATGGCGCTTCGATTCAGCGCCGTCATGCCGATTCGTTCCCGTCGCGCGGTTTGCGGCGGGAACGGCGGAGTCTGAAAAGGGGACGGCGCCCAGCCGTCCCTTTTTTGTTCGCGACTGGACGAATCTTTGGCGCGGCAACGCGCGACACGCACGCACGATGGTTCTGAAGAATCTGATCAAGGCGAAGACGGGACAGCCCGAGCAATTGACCGACGACGAGCGGCTCGCCCGTTCCGGCCTGCTCGCCGGGCTCGAGGCGCTGCCGACGGTCGTGCTCGTGCTCGACCGCAAGACGCTCAGGATCGCCTTCGCGAATCCGTCCGCGGAGGCGATGCTCGACATCTCGCGCCGCCAGCTCGCGCAGCGGCCGTGGGGCGAGATTTTCCCGAACGCGAACGAGCTCGCCTCGACGATCACCGCGATCGGCGAGGAGCGCTTTCACGCGACGCATCTCGACACCGTGCTCGACCGGCCCGGCCACGAGCTGCTGCACGTGCATGCGATCGTCGGCTTTCTCGAGAGCGCGCCCGATTTCGTGCTCGTCGAACTGTTCGAGAACGAGCGGCAGTCGCGCACCGATCGCGAGGAGCGCATTCACGACCTGACCGCGGTCAACAAGCAGTTGATCCGCAATCTCGCGCACGAGATCAAGAACCCGCTCGGCGGCATCCGCGGTGCCGCGCAACTGCTCGAATTCGAGCTCGGCGAGCGCGAACGCGGCGAGCTGCGCGAATACACGCAGGTGATCATCAAGGAGTCCGATCGCCTGCAGACGCTCGTCGACCGGCTGCTGGAGCCGCACCGGCATCCGCACATCGTCGGCGACGTGAACATCCACGAAGTATGCGAACGCGTGCGCGCCGTGATGCTCGCCGAATTCCCGCGCGGCCTCACGATCGTGCGCGACTACGACGTCAGTGTGCCGGACCTGCGCGGCGACAAGGAGCAGCTGATCCAGGCGCTGCTGAACATCGTGCGCAACGCGGCGCAGGCATTGCGCGAACGGATCGCGCAGGGCGACGCGAAGATCGAGCTGCGCACGCGCGTCGCGCGCAAGGTCACGATCGCGAAGCGGCTGTACCGGCTGGCACTGGACTTGCATGTGATCGACAACGGCCCCGGCATTCCGGACGAGATCCGCGACCGGATCTTCTATCCGCTCGTCTCCGGCCGCGACGACGGCAGCGGCCTCGGCCTGACGCTCGCCCAGACGTTCGTGCAGCAGCACGACGGGACGATCGAGGTCGAAAGCCGGCCGGGGCGTACCGAATTTCAGATTCTGCTGCCGCTCGACGCATGAGCGGCGACATTGCGATACACCAATATCTGACCGACCTATGAAGCCGATCTGGATAGTAGACGACGATCAATCGATCCGCTGGGTGCTCGAGAAGGCGCTCGCGCGCGACAGCTTCGCGACCAAGAGCTTTGCCAACGTGCGCGACGCGCTCGCCGCGCTCGATCACGAGACGCCGCAGGTGCTGGTATCCGACATCCGGATGCCGGGCGGGTCCGGGCTCGAGCTGCTGCAGGCCGTGCATGAGCGCCTGCCCGGGCTGCCCGTCATCATCATGACTGCGTTCTCCGATCTCGACAGCGCAGTCGCAGCCTTCCAGGGCGGCGCGTTCGAATATCTCGCGAAGCCGTTCGACGTCGACAAGGCCGTCGAGCTGATCCGCCGCGCGGTCGAAGAGAGCCTGCGCGGCGGCACGCCGCAGGACGACCGCGTCGCCGAGGCGCCCGAGATGCTCGGCCAGGCGCCCGCGATGCAGGACATGTTTCGCGCGATCGGCCGGCTGTCGCATTCGGCCGCGACCGTGCTGATCACCGGCGAATCGGGCACCGGCAAGGAGCTCGTCGCGCGTGCGCTGCACCGACATAGCCCGCGTGCGAACGGACCGTTCATCGCGCTCAACACGGCCGCGATTCCGAAGGATCTGCTCGAATCGGAACTGTTCGGCCACGAGCGCGGCGCGTTTACCGGCGCGCAGACGACGCGGCAGGGCCGCTTCGAGCAGGCCGAGAACGGCACGCTGTTTCTCGACGAAATCGGCGACATGCCGTTCGATCTGCAGACGCGGCTGCTGCGCGTGCTGTCGGACGGGCAGTTCTATCGCGTCGGCGGGCACAGCCCGCTGCGCGCGAACGTGCGCGTGATCGCCGCGACCCATCAGAACCTCGAGGCGCGCGTGCGGCAGGGGCTGTTCCGCGAAGACCTGTATCACCGGCTGAACGTGATCCGGCTGCGGCTGCCGCCGCTGCGCGAACGCAGCGAGGACATTCCGCTGCTCACACGCCATTTTCTGCAGAAGAGTGCGCGCGATCTCGGCGTCGAGCCGAAGCGCGTGTCGGACGAGGCGCTCGCGTATCTGACCTCGCTGCCGTTTCCCGGCAACGTGCGCCAGCTCGAGAACCTCGCGAACTGGCTGACCGTGATGGCGCCCGCGCAGACGGTCGAAATCAAGGATCTGCCGCCCGATCTCGTCCCGTCGGGCGCGCCGATCGCCGTATCGGCCGGCGACGGCGCGAATGCGCCCGGCAGCCACGAGGCGCCGGCCGCGCCGACGGTCGCCGCCGCGGTGCCGCTGGCATCGATGGCGGGCACGGCTGCGCCGAACGGTGCGCCTGCCGGCTACCCGATGTGGGAGCACGGGCTGCGCACCGAAGTCGCGCGACTGCTGCGCGAGAATTCGGCCGGCGTGATGGACGAACTCGCGCGCCGCTTCGAGGCGGCCGTAATTCGCGAGGCGCTCGACTTCACGCGCGGCCGCAAGGTCGAGGCCGCCGAGCGGCTCGGCATCGGCCGCAACACGATCACGCGCAAGATCCAGGAACTGCACCTGGAGCCCTGAGCCTGTATCGCGGCATGCGCGGCGCCGCGCATGCCGCGATCGGACATAATCGCGCTTTGTGTTGCGCGCGCGATTCCGTCATGTCCGATTCCTTCCGCTGGCCCGCTGCGGCCGATCCCTTCCGTTTTCTCGAAGCGCTCGACAGCGCTCGCGCTCGCGCGTGGGTCGACGAACAGAACGCGCGCACGCGCGCCGCGCTGCGCGACAACGACGCGTATCGCGCGCTCGCCGCACGGCTCGCACGCGCGTATCTGCCGCGTGAACGGCCGGTCATTCCGACGCGCTGGCGCGACTGGGCCTACGACCTGTGGCAGGACGATCTGCATCCGAAGGGGCTCTGGCGTCGCGCGCGCTGGGACGACTGGCGTGCGGGCCGCGCCGAATGGGAGACGCTGCTCGACGTCGATGCGCTCGGTGCGGCCGAAGGCGAATCGTGGGTGTTCGAGCAGGACGCGATCCTGTATCCGGACGGCGATCGCGCATTGCTGTCGCTGTCGCCGGGCGGCGCGGATGCGGTCGTCGTCCGGGAGTTCGATCTCGTGCTGCGGCGCTTCGTCGACGACGGCTTCACGATCGACGTGCCGGGCCATCACACGGTCGGCTGGATCGATCGCGATACGGTGTACGTGAGCTGGGATCGCGGCGACGCGCATTCGACCGCAGCCGGCTATCCGTACGACGTGCGGCGCTGGGTGCGCGGCACGCCGCTCGCAAAGGCGCCGGTCGTGTTTCGCGGCGAACCGGACGACATCAGCGCCGGTGCGTGGTTCGATCCGATCGACGGTCGTCACGCCGCGTGGCGCAGCGTCGACTTCTTCGACGCGCATACCTACCGGCTGACCGAGGCGGGCGAGTGGGCGCGCTACGACGTGCCGACGCACGTCGAGGTCGGCTTCTGGGAAGGCTGGCTCGTGCTGGAGCCGCGGCTCGACTGGGACTGCGACGGCGTGCGTCATGCGGGCGGGTCGTTGCTCGCGATCCGCGAGCGCGCGTTCCTCGAAGGTTCGCGCGCGTTCACGACGCTGTTCGAGCCGCAGCCGTCGACGTCCGCCTGCACGTGGACGCATACGCGCCACACGCTGATCGCGAGCTGGCTCGACGACGTGCACAACCGCACGCTGCTATGGGAGCCGCGGCAGTCGGCCGACGGTACGTGGACCTGGGATGCGCGGCCGCTCGATTGGCCGGGCGACGCGCAGATCGACGTCGAGCCCGTCGAGCCGACGCTGAACGACGACGTCTACGTGGACGTCGATACCTATCTCGATCCGCCCGAATGCTGGCTCGCCGATCTAGCCGACCGCGCGGCGGATGCCGCGTCGCGGCGCGTGCTGCTCGATCGTCCGCCGGTGCAGTTCGATGCGGCCGGGCTCGTCGTGCGTCGCGCGAGCGCACGCTCGCGCGACGGCACGCGCGTGCCGTACACGCTGATCGGCCCGCGCGATGCGCTCGACGGCGCTACGCGCGTCGCGCGGCCGTGCCTGCTGTCCGGCTACGGCGGCTTCGCGCTGCCGAACCTGCCCGGCTACAGCGACGCGCTCGGCATCGGGTGGCTCGAGCGCGGCGGCGTCGCGGCGTTCGCGCACATCCGCGGCGGCGGCGAATTCGGGCCGCGCTGGCACGTCGACGCACAGCGCGAACATCGCCAGCGTTCGTTCGACGATTTCATCGCGGTCGCGGAGGACCTGATCGCGACCGGCGTGACGACGGCCGCGCAGCTCGGCATCGAAGGCGGCAGCAACGGCGGGCTGCTGGTCGCCGCATGCATGGTGCAGCGCCCGGCGCTGTTCGGCGCCGTGCTGTGCCGCGTGCCGCTGCTCGATATGCGGCGCTATCCGAAGCTGCATGCGGGTGCCGCGTGGCTCGACGAATACGGCGACCCGGACGATCCGGACGAAGGCGCGGCGCTCGCCGCGTATTCGCCGTATCACCGCGTGCGCGACGGCGTCGCGTATCCGCCGCTGCTGCTGACGACGTCGACGCGCGACGACCGCGTGCATCCGGCGCACGCGCGCAAGATGGCCGCGCGCATGCAGGCGCTCGGTCATCGCAACGTGTGGTACTGGGAGAACACCGACGGCGGTCACGGCAGCGCCGACGATCTGGAGCGCGCCGAATCCGACGCGGCCGAATTCGGCTTTCTGTGGGCCCATCTCGGGCCCGCGCCCGCGCGCATCTAAGGGCACGCGGGGCAGGAGCAGGGCAGAAGCGGCAGGGCGGCGGCGTCAGCCGAGGACCGCGACGACCGGCGTATGGTCGGACGGCTGCTCCCACGTGCGCGGCACGCGATCGACTTCGCACGACGTGCAGCTGCCCGCGAGCGCCGGCGACAGCAGGATGTGGTCGATGCGCAGCCCGGCGTTGCGGCGGAACGCGAACATCCGGTAGTCCCACCACGTGAAAGTCTTCTCGGGCTGCTCGAAGCGGCGGAACGCATCGACGAAGCCGAGCTCGATCAGCTTCGCGAAGTGCGCGCGCTCCTGCGGCGACACGAGGTTCTCGCCTTCCCATTTCGCCGGATCGTGCACGTCGCGATCTTCGGGCGCGATGTTGTAGTCGCCGAGCAGCGCGAGCTTCGGGTAGCGCTGCATCTCGGTGCGCAGCCACGCGTGCAGCGCGTCGAGCCACTGCATCTTGTACAGGAATTTGTCGGAGCCGACCGCCTGACCGTTCGGGAAGTAGGCGGACACGATCCGCACGCCGTCGATCGTGACGGCGATCACGCGCTGCTGCGTGTCCTCGAAGCCCGGAATATTGCGCACGACGTCCGATTCGTCGAACGGCAGCGTGTCGCGCGCGAGAATCGCGACGCCGTTGTAGGTCTTCTGGCCGGCGAACCAGCTGCGATAGCCGGCCGCCTCGAGATCGGCGCGCGGAAATTTCTCGTCCGGCAGTTTGAGTTCCTGCAGGCACAGTACGTCGACGGCGCTTTGCGCGAGCCAGTCGAGCACGTGCTGCTTGCGGACGTTGAGCGAGTTGACGTTCCAGGTGGCGATTTTCATGAACGGGGAAGCGCGCGTGCGGATCAATGCAAAGGCCGCCATCTTACCGCGAGCACGGGGCAGGAACGCGCGAAGCGCCGCGATGCATTAAGTACGAATATGACAAAAGTGTTGACGTAAGTGCTTAGCCACCCTATAATTTATTTCTCTGACGCGGGGTGGAGCAGTCTGGCAGCTCGTCGGGCTCATAACCCGAAGGTCGTAGGTTCAAATCCTACCCCCGCAACCAAGCACACCAGACGATGTGCAGCACAAGTGACCGATGCGCGCTTCGTCGACAGGAACCCGGCCCCGTGCCGGGTTTTTTGTTTTGTGCGTCCGCTGCGCGTCGTTGCGTCAGCGCGCGGCCCATTCGACGGCCGCCTTGGCGTGCAGTGCCGTCGTGTCGAACACCGGCAGCGGCGAATCGTCGGTGCCGATCAGCAGTGTGATTTCCGTGCAGCCGAGAATCACCGCCTGCGCGCCGCGTTGCGCGAGCGATTCGATGATCCGCACGTACGTGCCGCGCGACTCGCGCGCGATGATGCCGTGGCACAGCTCGTCGTAGATGATCCGGTGCACGTCGGCGCGCTCGCGTTCGTCGGGCACGAGCACGTCGATGCCGAACCGCTCGCGCAGCCGCTGCGCGTAGAACGGCAGTTCCATCGTATAGCGCGTGCCGAGCAGCGCGACGCGCTCGACGCCCGCGTCGCGCAGCGCGGCGCCGGTCGGATCGGCGATATGCAGGAACGGCAGTGTGACGGCCGCTTCGATCGCGTCGTGCACGCGATGCATCGTGTTGGTCGTCAGCACGACGAGATCGGCGCCGGCCGCTTCGAGCTGCCGCGCGGCGTCGGCCATCCGTTCGCCGAGCGCAGGCCAGTCGTGCGCGCGCTGCAGCGCCTCGATCTCCGCGAAATCGACGGTCACGAGCACGCTCTTCGCGTTGTGATGACCGCCGTGCAGCGCTTTCGAATGGCGATTGATCAGTCGGTAGTATTCGGCCGACGATTCCCAGCTCATTCCGCCGATCAGTCCGATCGTCTTCATCCGTTGCCCTTTGGTTCGTATGGTCGCAGTCGAGTATAGGGGCCGGTGCGCGTGCGCGGCGGTACGCTTCGCGCAAAGCCGGCCGGTACGGCGCAGTACGAGACGGCGGCGCGCGGCAGGGCAGCGCACGACGGCGGTCCGCGCCTGCCTCACGCGGCGGTTGAAACGCCCACTGTGTTTTTGTACAGTATCGGCACCGTGAATCCGTCCGCCATTCCGTCTTCCGATCCGCGCGAGCCGCCGCCCGACGGCGACGCACCGCCGCGCGTGCGCAAGATCATCCACTGCGATTGCGACTGCTTTTACGCATCGGTCGAGATGCGCGACGATCCGTCGTTGCGCAATCGTCCGCTCGCGGTCGGCGGCCGGCTCGACCAGCGCGGCGTAATCGCGACGTGCAATTACGAGGCGCGGCGCTATGGCGTGCACTCGGCGATGTCGTCGGCGCTGGCGATGCGCAAGTGTCCGGATCTGCTGATCCTGCCGAGCGCGATGGACAAGTACCGCACCGCATCGCGGCAGATCATGGCGATCTACCGCGACTACACCGCCGACGTCGAACCGCTGTCGCTCGACGAAGCCTATCTCGACGTGAGTCGCTCCGAGCGCTGTCAGGGCAGCGCGACGCTGATCGCGCGCGAGATCCGGCAGCGCGTGTACGAGACGGTCGGCGTGACGGTGTCGGCCGGCGTCGCGCCGAACAAGTTCATCGCGAAGATCGCCTCCGACTGGAACAAGCCCGACGGTCTATTCGTCGTGCGGCCGCACGAAGTCGACGCCTTCGTCGCCGCGCTGCCGGTGCGCAAGCTGCACGGCGTCGGCAAGGTCACGGCCACGCGGCTCGACCGGCTCGGAATCCAGACCTGCGCACAGCTGCGGACTTGGTCGCTGATCGATCTGCATCGCGAATTCGGCGCATTCGGCCGGCGGCTGTACGAGCTCGCGCGCGGGATCGACGAACGGCCGGTGCAGGCCGATCAGGAGCGCAAGTCGGTCAGCGTCGAGACGACCTACGTGACCGATCTGACCACCCTCGAGCAGTGCGCGGACGAGATCCGCCGGCTCGTCGTGCAGCTCGATGCGCGGATCGCCCGCGCAGGCGCCGCACGTGCGATCCGCAAGCTGTACGTGAAGATCCGCTTCGCGGATTTTCAGCGCACGACGGTCGAATGCGTGGCCGACGCCACGAATGCCGATACGGCCGTCGCGCTGCTCGCGAAAGGGCTGCTGCGGCGCGCGCAGGCGGTGCGGCTGCTCGGCGTCGGCGTGCGCATCGACGAAAACACGCCCGAGCGCCACGGGCAGTTCTCGCTGTTCGACGACGAATCGCGCGCGCAATGAAAAAGGCACCGCCGAAGCGGTGCCTGTGCGGGGGCGACGCGGCGCGGCCCGTCAGTGCGCGGGCGCGGCCATCCCGTTATGACGCAGCAGCGCGTCGATCTTCGGCTCGCGGCCGCGGAATGCCTTGAACGAATCCATCGCCGGGCGGCTGCCGCCGACCTCGAGGATTTCGCGGCGATAGCGGGTGCCGGTTGCCGCATCGAGCACGCTGCCGTTCGCGGCGGCCGCTTCCTCGAACGCCGCATACGCGTCGGCGGACAGCACTTCGGCCCACTTGTAGCTGTAGTAGCCGGCCGCGTAGCCGCCCGCGAAGATGTGGCTGAACGTGTTCGGCCAGCGCGAGAACGGTGCCTGCGGGATCACGTGATAGCGCTCGTTGATGTCGCGCGCAAAGTCGTTCACGGCGAGCGCGCCGGCCGGATCGAAATCGACGTGCAGCAGCATGTCGAACATCGAGAACACGATCTGGCGCAGCGTGCCGAGCCCGCTCTGGAAGTTCTTCGCGGCGATCATCTTGTCGAACAGCGCGCGCGGCAGCGACGCGCCTGTATCGACGTGCGACGACATCGACGACAGCACGTCCCATTCCCAGCAGAAGTTCTCCATGAACTGCGACGGCAGCTCGACCGCATCCCATTCGACGCCGTTGATGCCGGACACGCCGAGCTCGTCGACGCGCGTGAGCATGTGATGCAGCCCGTGGCCGAATTCGTGGAACAGCGTGATCACTTCGTCGTGCGTGAAGCAGGCGGGCTTGCCGCCGACCGGCGCGGAGAAGTTGCAGGTCAGATACGCGACCGGTGTCTGCACGCCGTCGCCGCGCTTCGCGCGCGAACGCGCGTCGTCCATCCACGCGCCGCCGCGCTTGCCTTCGCGTGCGTACAGATCGAGATAGAACTGCGCGACGAGGGAGCCGTCGCGGTTTTCGACGCGGAAAAAGCGCACGTCCTTGTGCCAGACCGGCGCATCGTCCGGCTTGATCTGCACGCCGAACAGCGTCTCGGTCACGGTGAACAGACCCTTCAGCACGGCCGGTTCCGGGAAGTACTGCTTGACCTCGTTTTCCGAGAACGCATAGCGCTGCTGGCGCAGCTTCTCGGCCGCGTACGCGACGTCCCACGGCGCGAGTTCGCTGAGGCCGAGTTCCTTCGAGGCGAACGCGCGCAGCTCGTCCCAGTCCTTTTCCGCGTGCGGACGCGCGCGCGTCGCGAGATCCTCGAGGAACGCGATCACCTGCTGCGGCGACTCGGCCATCTTCGGCGCGAGCGAAACTTCGGCGAAGTTACGGTAGCCGAGCATCTGCGCCTCTTCGCGGCGCAGCTTCAGTTCGTCGGCGACGATCGCGGTGTTGTCCCATTCGGCCTTGCCGCCGCCGTACTGCGGGCCGAGCTCCGAGGCGCGCGTCGCATACGCGCGGTACAGCGCCTCGCGCATCGCGCGGTTGTCCGCGTACTGCAGCACCGGGAAATACGAGGGAAAGTGCAGCGTGAATTTCCAGCCTTCCTTGCCGTCCTTCTGCGCCGCTTCGCGCGCGGCTTCGATCGCGTCGCCCGGCAGGCCGGCCAGTTCGGCTTCGTCGTGCGCGAAGTACGCATACGCGTTGGTCGCGTCGAGCACGTGATCGGAGAACGCCTTCGCCAGCGCGGCCTGCTGCTCCTGCAGTTCCGCGAAACGCGGCTTCCGGTCTTCGGGCAGCTCGGCGCCCGACAGGCGGAAGTCGCGCAGCGCGTTGTCGAGGATCTTCTTGCGCTCGGCGGACAGCGTCGCATATTCGGCGCCGGCCGCGATCGCCTTGTACTTGTCGTAGAGCGCGAGATTCTGGCCGACGCTCGACCAGAACTCGGTCACGCGCGGCAGGTTTTCGCCGTACGCGGCGCGCAGCTCGGGCGTATCGGCGACCGCGTTCAGGTGGCCGACGATACCCCATGCGCGGCCGAGCGGCTCGGTCGCACGCTCGACCGTTTCGACGACGTCGGCCCAGGTTGCGGGCGTCGCCGGCGCGCTCGCGGTTTCGACCGCTCGATTGGCGGCATCGAGCAGTGCGTCGAGCGCGGGCGTCACGTGTTCGGGGCGAATCTCGCCGAAGCGGGGCAGGCCGGAGAAATCGAGGAGCGGATTGGTGTGGGCGCTGTCGGACATAAGACTCCCTGTCTGTTGCCGGATGAACCGGGATGAAAACGGTGAGGCGCGAGGCGCGCCGATACCGACATTATTGGGGCGCGTCGCGCGCTTTCCAATCGTTAGTTTCTAACGGCGCGATTGAGGCAGGGTCGGATGCGCGGCGCGTACGCACTGCGCAATGGGCGAGGCGCGCGGCGAGCGGCGCTCGCGCGGGGGCCGCCGAGCGGCGGCCGGCAGGAAGCCGGCGCGCACACGCGCCGGCGGGCATGGGGTCAGGCGGCCGCGGCGGCGCGCTCGGCCGATTCGAGCGTGTTGATCAGCAGCATCGTGATCGTCATCGGCCCGACGCCGCCCGGCACCGGCGTGATGTAGCCGGCGACTTCCTTCACGCCCGCGAAATCGACGTCGCCGCACAGCTTGCCTGCGTCGTCGCGGTTCATCCCGACGTCGATCACGGTCGCGCCCGGCTTCACCATGTCGGCGGTCAGGATGTTGCGCTTGCCGACCGCGGCGACGATGATGTCGGCCTGCCGCGTATGCGCGGCGAGGTCGCGCGTCTTGCTGTGGCAGATCGTCACGGTCGCGCCCGCTTCGAGCAGCAGCATCGCCATCGGCTTGCCGACGATGTTCGAGCGGCCGATCACGACCGCGTTCGCACCCTGCAGCGCAATGCCGTGCGCGGCGAACATCTTCATCACGCCGTACGGCGTGCACGGGCGGAACAGCGGCTTGCCCGTCATCAGTGCGCCGGCGTTGGCGACGTGAAAGCCGTCGACGTCCTTCTCGGGCGCAATCGCCTCGATCACCTTGTGGCTGTCGATATGCGCGGGCAGCGGCAGTTGCACGAGGATCCCGTGAATCTTCGGATCGCGGTTCAGTTCGTCGATGCGCGCGAGCAGGTCGGCCTCGGACAGCGTCGCCGGGTACGCGTCCTTTTGCGAGAAGAAGCCGTTGTCCTCGCACGCCTTGATCTTGTTGCGCACGTAGACTTCGCTCGCCGGGTTGTCGCCGACGAGGATCACCGCGAGGCCGGGCTGGTGGCCGCGGGCGGTCAGGGCGGCGGCGCGTTCGGCGGCCTGCGCGCGCAAGGTCTTCGAGAGGGCGTTGCCGTCGATGAGGAGGGCTGTCATGGTGGTGGGTTCTGCCGGGAAGTTGGAATGCGGGCGTGCGGCGTCGGGAAACGCCGCAGCAAAGCACGCAATTATACCGTTCGCCTGTCGCGGTCCGACAGCGAATGCGCGGAATGCGTCATGATCGGCGCGCACGGGCGCCGCAAGCAACGCCGCCCCGAGCGAGAGGGCCGTATCGCTCGGGGCGGAAGGGGAGCGGGCGCACCGGGCCGCGCGGCCCGGCGTGCGCGCCGCGTGTTCAGGCGGGCTTCTTCGACAGCGCGAGGCGCAGCAGGTCGGCTACCGTGTTGACGTTGAGCTTTTCCATGATGTTCGCGCGGTGCGCTTCGACCGTCTTGATGCTGATCCCGAGATCGTCGGCGATCTGCTTGTTCAGGCGGCCGGCAATGATGCGTTCGAGCACCTGCTGCTCGCGCGCGGTCAGCTTCGACAGGCGCTCGCTCGCCGCGCGCTGTTCCTGCACGCTCTTGCTTTCGCTTCGGGCCTTGTCGAGCATCCGCTCGACGAGCTTGCGCAGTTCCGCTTCGTCGAACGGTTTCTCGATAAAGTCCATCGCACCCTTTTTCATCGTCGACACGGCCATCGGCACGTCGCCGTGACCGGTGACGAAGATGATCGGCAGCGCGGCATTGTCGGCGATCAGACGCTCCTGCAGTTCGAGGCCGCTCATGCCCGACATCCGCACGTCGAGGATCAGGCACGCGATCTGGCCGGCCTGCTGCGCGGGCTGATACGCGTCGAGAAACTGCTCCGCGCTCGAGAAGCATTGCACGCGATAGCCGTTCGCCTCCAGCAGCCAGCGCAGCGAGTCCCGCACGGCCTCGTCGTCGTCGACGACAAAGACGGTTTCCTGGGTGGTGGTGACAGGACTATTCATAGTTCTCCCGTAACGGTATGTGATGCCGATGTCTCGGACCCCCCTTGGCCGAGATCAGCGGGTTCCCCAATGGGCAGGCTGCAGTGGAACGTCGCGCCGGAAATGCGGCCGTCCGGCTCGACGTTGTTGACCACCCACAGGCGCCCCCGATGCGATTCGATGATCGAACGGCAGATGTTCAGCCCCATGCCCATGCCGTCGGACTTGGTGCTGTAAAACGGTTCGAACAGGCGCTCGGCCGTCGCTTCGTCGACGCCGGGCCCCTGATCGATCACGCGAATGTCGACGAAGCCGGCGTCGATGTCGGCGACGACGCGAATCACGCCGTCGGCCGACGGCGGCTTCACGTCTGCCATCGCTTCGGCCGCGTTCTTCATCAGGTTCACGAGCACTTGCTCGATCAGCACGGGGTCGACATAAATAATAGGCATTCTTGCGAGGATTTCGGTGACGATCCGAATCCTGCGCTTCCTGGCCTCGATTTCGGCGAGCCCGACCGCATCGGCGACGATGTCCGCGACGCGCGCCGGCTGGCGCTTCGGCTCGCTGCGCTTCACGAATTCGCGGATCCGCTTGACGATCATGCCCGCGCGCAGCGCCTGCTGGGCGGTCTTTTCGAGCGCCGGCTGCAGCATCTCCGGCGTGCCGCGGCCGCTCTTCACGAGCGCGAGCGTGCCGGAGCAGTAGTTGTTGATCGCCGCGAGCGGCTGGTTCAGTTCGTGCGCGATCGACGACGCCATTTCGCCCATCGTCATCAGCCGGCTCGTGAACTGCAGCTTTTCTTCCTGCTGATGCGCGAGTTCCTGCGCCTTCTTGCGGGTCGTGATGTCGGTCGCGATCTGCATCTGCGCGAGGTGGCCGTCGACCCACTGGATGTACTGGCGGCGCACCTCGAACCATTTCTGGATGCTTTCGACGTACACCTCCTGCGCGTCGGCCGCGGTGTTCGTCAGCGCGGTGGCCGGCAGGCCCGCGAACGCATCGACCATGTCGATCGAATCGGACGACGCCTGCGCGCGGTCGAAGCCGCCGCCCGACAGCTCGAGATGGCCGTCCGGGCGGATCCCGAACAGGTGGCGGTAGTAGCGGTTCGCGAACAGCAGCTCGGCTTCGTCGGCCGCGAGCACCGACACCGCGGCGTCGAGGCTTTCGAGCACCGTCGTGAAGCGCTCGTGCGCGGCCGCGAGCTCCTCGCGCGCGCGCTTCGGCTCGGTGATGTCGGTCATCGACGACATCCAGCCGGTCTGGCGCCCCGAGCTGTCGATCAGCGGCGACACGTAGAGCCGCGCGTGGAACAGCGTGCCGTTCTTGCGCCGCACGCGCAGTTCGAAGCCCGAGCTCGGCGCCTTGCCGCGCAGCGTCATGTCGAGCTGGCGCTGCATTTCGGGATACGCGTCGCGCGGCCAGTAGGGGAACGGTGCGACCTTGCCGACCAGATCGCTTTCGTCCCAGCCCGTCATGCGGCAGAACGCGGGGTTCACGTGCGTGATGCGGCCGTGCATGTCGAGCACGCGCATGCCGATCAGCACCGAGTTTTCCATCGCACGGCGGAAGAACGCTTCCGCGTAGAGCGCCTGCTGCGCCTCGAAGCGCTGGCGCGTGTGCTTCCACAGGCTCCAGAGGCTCCACAGCACGAAGCACGACAGGCCGGCGACGAGCCACACGAGCGTGTTGTTGGTCAGGTTCGTGAGCTGCGGGAACGCGTAGACGCGCACCGTGAGCCCTTGGCCGGGCGGATCGAGCGGCAGGTCGTAGTGCGAGTCGCGCGGCAGGCGCGGGCGCGTGGAAGTCGACGACAGTTCGCGGTTGTTCGCGTCGGTGATCGAGATCTTGTACTTCGACGACAGTTCCTGCGGGATGTCGTGCTTCAGGATGCCCTCGACCGAGAACACCGCGGCGAGCGAGCCGAGATAGTCGCGGTCGCCGCGCATCACGGGCGTCTGCAGCGTGATGTAGCCGTTGCCGAAGTCGTCGTAGATCAGCGGCGAATACGCCTGGCGGCGCGAGCTGCGCGCTTCGTCGTAGGCGCCGCGCACCGCGTCCTGCAGCTGCGCGTCGCCGGGCTTCGCGAGCCGCTGGCCGAGCAGCGGCGGATGCACGGTCGGCCAGCGCTGCACGCCGGGCGCCGTATACCAGTTCAGATAGAGGATTTCCGGATGCGTCTGCATGACGTCCGCGACGGCCATCTGGAACGCGTTCTGGTCGAGGCGGCCCGATGCGAGGTCGCGCGACAGCGCCTGCAGCTGTTCCTGCGCGCCCGTCATCGACAGCCGGATCTGCTGCTGCGCCCACGCGACGTTACGGAACAGCGTGTCTTCCTGCTGCTGCTGTTCCCGGCGGTTGAGGCTCCATAGAATGAGGCTCATCACCACGAGGAACACGAGGATCGACAGCAGCGGCGTCAGCAAATAGGAATTGGACCACCACGGTCCGTGGTGCCAACGGGACGGCTGCGACTCCGCCGGCGGGCCCGACGGTCGCGCCGAGCGTGCGAAAAGCCGATCGGTCAACATGGCAGGATTGTAGCGCAGCGCAATACATGGAAAACCTATACCCGATATGTTGAGCCGAAACGGATTTATGCGGCCGGCGCGGGCCGCAGCGCCCCGCAGCATGGGTGCAGCGCAGCAATATTCCGCATTACGAGAAAAGATCTCATAATTCGAAAATTTTGTTGCGTGCGGCCCGGCACGCTCATTACAATCCGCTGAGCTTGCCCGCAGCCGGCCGCGCCGCGTCGTCTGCACGAGAGCGATCCTCACATTCCAGGACCCAGGAGACGAGAATGTCCGCTGTACCGAACGAAGTGATGAAGTATGTCGCCGCCGAGCGTGACGACGACCCGCAGGAAACCGTTGAATGGCTCGAGGCGCTGGACGGCGTGATCTCCTCCGTGGGTACCGGCCGCGCGCACTACCTGATCGAAAAGCAGATCGAATTCGCACGCATGCACGGCGAACATCTGCCGTTTTCCGCGAACACCCCGTACATCAACACGATTCCGGTCGAAGCCCAGGCCAAGATTCCGGGCGACCAGGACATCGAGCACCGCATCCGCTCGTACACGCGCTGGAACGCGCTCGCGATGGTGCTGCGCGCCGGCAAGGACACGAACGTCGGCGGCCACATCGCGTCGTTCGCATCGGCCGCGACGCTGTACGACGTCGGCTACAACCATTTCTGGCACGCACCGTCCGACCAGCACGGCGGCGATCTCGTGTTCGTGCAGGGCCACTCGTCGCCGGGCGTGTACTCGCGCGCGTTCCTGCTCGGCCGCCTGACCGAGGAGCAGCTCGACAACTTCCGCCAGGAAGTGGGCGGCAACGGCATCTCGTCGTACCCGCACCCGTGGCTGATGCCGGACTTCTGGCAGTTCCCGACCGTCTCGATGGGCCTCGGCCCGATCATGGCGATCTACCAGGCACGCTTCATGAAGTACCTCGAGGCGCGCGGCATCGCGAAGACGGAAGGCCGCAAGGTGTGGGCGTTCCTCGGCGACGGCGAGACCGACGAACCGGAATCGCTCGGCGCGATCGGGATGGCGAGCCGCGAGAAGCTCGACAACCTCGTGTTCGTGATCAACTGCAACCTGCAGCGTCTCGACGGCCCGGTACGCGGCAACGGCAAGATCATCCAGGAACTGGAATCGGAATTCCGCGGCGCCGGCTGGAACGTCATCAAGGTGATCTGGGGCAGCCGCTGGGATGCGCTGTTCGCACGCGACAAGACGGGCGCGCTGATGCGCCGGATGATGGAAGTCGTCGACGGCGAATACCAGACCTACAAGTCGGAGTCGGGCGCGTTCGTCCGCGAGCACTTCTTCAACACGCCGGAGCTGAAGGCGCTCGTCGCGGACTGGTCCGACGACGACATCTGGAACCTGAACCGCGGCGGCCACGATCCGCACAAGATCTACGCGGCGTTCCATGAAGCGACGCACACGAAGGGCGCGCCGACCGTCATCCTCGCGAAGACCATCAAGGGCTACGGGATGGGCGAATCCGGTCAGGCGATGAACATCACGCACCAGCAGAAGAAGCTGCCGGTCGAGCAACTGAAGAAGTTCCGCGATCAGTTCCGCCTGCCGATCACCGACGAGCAGATCGCCGACGTGCCGTACCTTAAGTTCGAGGAAGGCTCGAAGGAGCTCGAATACATGCGCCAGAAGCGCATGGACCTTGGCGGCTACCTGCCGCAGCGTCGCCAGAAGGCGGCATCGCTGCCGGTGCCGGCGCTCGACGCGTTCGAGCCGCTGCTCAAGGGCACGGGCGAAGGCCGCGAGATCTCGACGACGATGGCGTTCGTGCGGATCCTGAACATCCTGCTGAAGGACAAGGCGCTCGGCAAGCGCGTGGTGCCGATCGTCCCGGACGAGTCGCGCACGTTCGGCATGGAAGGCCTGTTCCGCCAGATCGGCATCTGGAACCAGGAAGGCCAGAAGTACGTGCCGGAAGATTCCGACCAGCTGATGTTCTACAAGGAATCGCAGACCGGCCAGATCCTGCAGGAAGGCATCAACGAAGCGGGCGGCATGTGCGACTGGATCGCGGCGGCGACGTCGTACTCGACGCACGGCGAGATCATGGTGCCGTTCTACATCTTCTACTCGATGTTCGGCTTCCAGCGGATCGGCGATCTCGCCTGGGCGGCAGGCGACATGCGTTCGCGCGGCTTCCTGCTCGGCGGCACCGCGGGCCGCACGACGCTGAACGGCGAAGGTCTGCAGCACGAAGACGGCCACTCGCTGCTGTGGGCGGCATCGGTGCCGAACTGCGTCAGCTACGACCCGACGTTCGGCTACGAGCTCGCGGTCATCATCCAGGACGGCCTGCGCCGAATGGTGCAGGACCAGGAAGACGTGTACTACTACATCACGGTGATGAACGAGAACTACGAGCACCCGGCGATTCCGCAGGGCGAGCACGTGGCGGCCGACATCATCAAGGGCATGTACGCGTTCCGCAAGGCGGACGCCAACGCGAAGGCGCCGCGCGTGCAGTTGCTCGGCGCTGGCACGATCTTCAACGAAGTGATCGCTGCCGCCGATCTGCTGAAGAAGGATTGGGGCGTCGCCGCCGATCTGTGGAGCGTGCCGAGCTTCACCGAGCTCGCGCGCGAAGGCCACGACGTCGAGCGCTGGAACCTGCTGCACCCGACCGAGGAGCGCCGCCTGTCGCACGTGCAGAAGTGCCTGAAGGACACGCAGGGCCCGGTCATCGCCTCGACCGACTACGTGCGTGCGCTGGCCGACCAGATCCGCGGCCAGATCGATCGCCGCTACGTCGTGCTTGGCACCGACGGCTACGGCCGCTCGGATACGCGTGAGAAGCTGCGTCACTTCTTCGAAGTCGACCGCTACTGGGTGACGGTGGCCGCGCTGAACGCGCTGGCCGACGAGGGCACGATCGATCGCAAGATCGTCGCCGACGCGATCGCGAAGTACAACCTCGATCCGTCGAAGCCGAACCCGATGACCGTTTAACGACACGCGCCGCGTGATGCCGCGCGCCGCCTCGCGGGGAGGCGCGCGGTCCTGGAGACACAGACAGATGAGTCAAGCGATCGAAGTGAAGGTGCCGGATATCGGCGATTACAAGGACGTGCCCGTCATCGAGGTGCTCGTGAAAGCGGGCGACACGGTCGAGCCCGAGCAGTCGCTCGTCACGCTCGAGTCCGACAAGGCGACGATGGACGTGCCGAGCCCCGCCGCGGGCACGGTCAAGGAAGTGAAGGTCAAGGTGGGCGACGCCGTGTCGGAAGGCACGCTGATCATCCTGCTCGAAGGCGGCGCCGCCGCGCAGCCGAACGGCGCCGCTGCGCCGGCGGCCGCACCGGCCCAGGCGTCCGCGTCGGCACCGGCTGCCGCGGCCCCCGCTGCTGCCGCACCGGCCGCCGCGCCCGCCGCATCGGGCGGCACGCTCGAAGTGAAGGTGCCCGACATCGGCGACTACAAGGACGTGCCGGTGATCGAGATCGGCGTGAAGGTCGGCGACACGGTCGAGAAGGAGCAGTCGCTCGTCACGCTCGAATCGGACAAGGCGACGATGGACGTGCCGAGCCCGGCCGCCGGCGTCGTGAAGGACATCAAGGTGAAGGTGGGCGACACCGTGTCGGAAGGCACGCTGATCGTGCTGCTCGAGGCCGCCGGCGCAGCGCCGGCCGCTGCGGCGCCGCAGGCGAGCGCACCGGCGCCGGCACCGGCCGCCGCCGCTCCGGCTGCCGCGCCCGCACCGGCACCGGCGAAGGCCGCGGCACCGGCTGCCGCGCCGGCCGCTGCTGCGCCGTCGGGCGAACACCGTGCGAGCCACGCGTCGCCGTCGGTGCGCAAGTTCGCGCGCGAACTGGGCGTCGACGTGTCGCGCGTGCAGGGCAGCGGTCCGAAGGGCCGCATCACGAAGGAAGACGTCACGGCCTTCGTGAAGGGCGTGATGACGGGCCAGCAGGCGGCGCCGGCCGCAGCGGCCGCGCCGGCCGGCGGCGGCGAGCTGAACCTGCTGCCGTGGCCGAAGGTCGACTTCTCGAAGTTCGGCCCGTTCGAGTCGAAGCCGCTGTCGCGCATCAAGAAGATCTCGGGCGCGAACCTGCATCGCAACTGGGTGATGATTCCGCACGTCACGAACAACGACGAAGCCGACATCACCGATCTCGAAGCGCTGCGCGTGCAGCTGAACAAGGAGCACGAGAAGGCGGGCGTGAAGTTCACGATGCTCGCATTCGTGATCAAGGCGGTCGTCGCCGCGCTGAAGAAGTTCCCGACCTTCAACGCGAGCCTCGACGGCGACAACCTGGTGTTCAAGCAGTACTACCACATCGGTTTCGCGGCCGACACGCCGAACGGTCTCGTCGTGCCGGTGATCCGCGATGCGGACAAGAAGGGCCTCGTCGAAATCGCGAAGGAAATGGCGGAGCTGTCGAAGGCCGCGCGCGAAGGCAAGCTGAAGCCGGACCAGATGCAGGGCGGCTGCTTCTCGATCTCGTCGCTCGGCGGGATCGGCGGCACGCATTTCACGCCGATCATCAACGCGCCGGAAGTCGCGATCCTCGGCTTGTCGCGCGGCCAGATGAAGCCGGTGTGGGACGGCAAGCAGTTCGTGCCGCGTCTGACGCTGCCGCTGTCGCTGTCGTATGACCATCGTGTGATCGATGGCGCGGAGGCCGCGCGGTTCAATGCGTATCTGGGGTCGTTGCTCGGCGACTTCCGTCGGGTGATTCTTTGATGAGCTGAGGGGTGCTCGCAGGGGCGCGGGCCGCATGTCGGTGATCCGCGCCCTGTCGTTGAACTCGCTTTCTTGACGGTCTGCCGGCGTCGCCCCTGCGCGGGGCGGCGGTCACTTTTCTTTGTCTTGCCAAAGAAAAGTAACCAAAAGAAAGGCGCGTCCTTGGGCGGACGGCAAAGGGGGTACTGCCGGTGTCGGCGTGCTCCGGTCAGGCCGTAGTTCAATGCGAGTTTCCCTTCCTCTCTCTGCAGCTAAACAAGAAGGGGACGTATATGAGTCTCATCGAAGTCAAGGTTCCGGATATCGGCGATTTCAGCGGCGTCGATGTCATCGAAGTCAACGTGAAGCCGGGCGACGTGATCGAAAAAGAGCAGACGCTCATCACGCTCGAATCGGACAAGGCCTCCATGGAAGTGCCGAGCGACGTCGCCGGCACCGTCAAGGAAATCAAGATCAAGGCCGGCGACAAGGTCTCGCAAGGCACGATCATCGCGCTCGTCGAAGCAGCGGAAGGCGCAGCCGCCCCGGCACCGGCGAAAGCGCCGGAGCCGGCCAAGCCCGCCGCAGCCGCGCCGGCGGCCGCCCCCGCAGCCGCACCGGCACCCGCGCCGCAAGCGGGCAGCTATGCGGGCGCAGCCGACATCGAGTGCGACATGCTCGTGCTCGGCGCCGGCCCCGGCGGCTACTCGGCCGCGTTCCGCGCGGCCGACCTCGGCATGAAGACGGTGCTCGTCGAGCGCTACCCGACGCTCGGCGGCGTGTGCCTGAACGTCGGCTGCATCCCGTCGAAGGCGCTGCTGCACACGGCGCTCGTCGTCGAGGAAGCCGAGGCGCTCGCGGCGCATGGCATCTCGTTCGGCAAGCCGCAGGTCGATCTCGACAAGCTGCGCGACTTCAAGGGCGGCGTCGTCAAGAAGCTGACGACGGGCCTCGCCGGTATGGCAAAGGCGCGCAAGGTCGAAGTCGTGACCGGCGTCGGCACGTTCGTCGATCCGCACCACATGGAAGTGCAGGGCGAAAACGGCAAGAAGGTCGTCAAGTTCAAGCAGGCGATCATCGCCGCGGGCTCGCAGGCCGTGAAGCTGCCGTTCATGCCGGAAGATCCGCGCGTCGTCGATTCGACGGGTGCGCTCGAGCTGCGCCAGCTGCCGAAGCGGATGCTCGTGATCGGCGGCGGCATCATCGGCCTCGAAATGGCGACGGTCTATTCGACGCTCGGCGCCGAAATCGACGTCGTCGAAATGATGGACGGCCTGATGATGGGCGCAGACCGCGATCTCGTGAAGGTCTGGGAAAAGTACAACGCGAAGCGCTTCGGCAACGTGATGCTGAAGACCAAGACGGTCGGCGCGGAAGCGAAGGAAGACGGCATCTACGTGAAGTTCGAAGGCGAGAAGGCGCCGGCGGAACCGCAGCGCTACGACCTCGTGCTCGTCGCGGTCGGCCGCAGCCCGAACGGCAAGAAGATCGGTGCCGACAAGGCCGGCGTCGCCGTCACGGACCGCGGCTTCATCGAAGTCGACAAGCAGATGCGCACGAACGTCCCGCACATCTTCGCGATCGGCGACATCGTCGGCCAGCCGATGCTCGCGCACAAGGCCGTCCATGAAGGCCACGTCGCCGCCGAAGCCGCACACGGCGAAAAGGCGTACTTCGACGCGCTGCAGATTCCGTCCGTCGCCTATACGGATCCGGAAGTCGCGTGGGCCGGCAAGACGGAAGACCAGTGCAAGGCCGAAGGCATCAAGTACGGCAAGGCCGTGTTCCCGTGGGCCGCATCGGGCCGCGCGATCGCCAACGGCCGCGACGAAGGCTTCACGAAGCTGATCTTCGACGAGGAGACGCATCGCGTGATCGGCGGCGGTATCGTCGGCCTGAACGCGGGCGATCTGATCAGCGAAGTGTGCCTCGCGGTCGAAATGGGCGCGGACGCCGAAGACATCGGCAAGACGATTCACCCGCACCCGACGCTCGGCGAATCGATCGGCATGGCTGCCGAACTGTACGAAGGCGTCTGTACGGACCTGCCGCCGCAGCGCAAGAAGTAACGCGCACGACCGGCCGCGCGCCGGTCGAAACGAACGCCGCCTGCCCGGGCTTTCCGGCAGGCGGCGTTTTCGTTGGGGCGGGCGCTCGCCGGTCCCTGCGCGAGCTGCGGAAATGAAAAAAGCCGCGCAGTGCGCGGCTCTTTCCGGGAGCAGAGGACGCTTACGCGGCCGGCTTGCTCGTACGGCGCGACGCAGCGGCGGTCGCAGCCTTCGACGCGACCGCAGCGGCTGCGTTGAAGTTCGTCTCGGCGATCTCGACGGCCTGCTTCGTGGCCTTCTGGACCGTTTCGTACGTCGTGTTCGCGGCGTTCAGCGCCGACTTCAGCGCGGCGACAGCCGTTTCCGAACCGGCCGGTGCGTTCTTCGCGACGTTGTCGACGAGCGCCTGCACCTTCCTGTTCTGCTCTTCGAATTGCGCTTCGGCAACCTTCGCGAACTCGGCTTGCGTGGCCGACGCGATTTCGTAGAGATGACGGCCGTACGACAGCACCTTTTCCGCGACCGGCTGCGTCAGGCTCGCCTGCAGCGCGATCAGCTCCTGCGCATCCTTCACCGACAGCAGACGCTGCGCGTTTTCCTGGCCTTCGGCCAGCGTCGACTTCACGACCTGAAGGTTGAGTTCGATCAGCTTTTCGACGCCTTCGAACGCCTTGGTGGTCAGACCGAACAGGCTCTCGAGGTTGGCTTTTTGGGCGGCGGCGATTTGCTCGGGGGTCAGCAAGGACATGTCAAGCTCCTGGAAAGCGATCGCGTCGATCGCGGGGTAAAGGGCACTGCGCTGGGGAATCTTGCGGCGACGTGCTTTGTGCAACGCAGCAATGGAGCCTATTTTAGGGCAGAGAAAAACCTTGTCAAGCATTTTTTGTGCATTGCACAATAACGACAAATTATCGACAAAACAACGGCTTACCGCCGCGTTCCGGAATCGGTTTCAGCGGCTGTCCACCCTGGTGCACGGCGCGTGCCCCGGCGCGCGGCGCACCATGATCGCGCGCAGGTACACCGCGCACGCGCGTGGAACGTTATGCTTATGTCCGTGTCGAAATGCGCGCCGTTTCGACACACGCGCCCGTGGCGACGTGCCTTCGCCCGTGCCGAGCCCGCGCCGCGGCAGGCCTGGCGCGGACTACGTAGTAACCCCGCTTTAAAACGCCCCCGAAGTGACGTTATCTCAATTAACCGTGCGGTAATCGGGAGACGGCCGCTGTCGCGCCGTATCGATGATTTTTTTCGATGGAAGCGCGCAGGTCGATCGACCGAATGTTGGCGGACGCTTACAATTCGGTTTAACGACGCTCGGTAAGTGCCTAATATTGCTCTTTTTTTCAGCTTTAACTACACTGGCGGAACCCTCCCGCCCGCTTTGTCCAGACCCCAATGAAAGCCGAATCGTTTTCACCGCGCAGATTGTTGCAGAGCATGACGCTCGGCACGGCTGTGTCGGTCGCCGTCGCGCTGCTCGCGACCGCCGCGTCCGTCACGCCCGCTGACGCCTTTGCCGCCACTGCGAAGACTCACCACGCCGCCAAGAAAGCCGCTTCGCCCGCGAAGCAGAAGGCGGCATCCGGCAAATCCGCGAAGGTCGCTGCGGCCGAGGCGCCGCGCGCGAAGGCGTCGCGCAAGCGCGTGACGCTCGCGGCGAACGTGCGCGGCGGCCACCATGGCGCGGTGCGCCGCGTTGCGTTCCAGCCGCGTCAGCCGACGGTCGGCCAGGCCTTCGGCCTGCATGACACGCCGGACGCGCTCGCGCTGCGTTCGAGCGTCGCGTATGTCGTCGA
The DNA here is from genome assembly GCF_000959525.1 of Burkholderia multivorans ATCC BAA-247. NCBI lineage: Bacteria > Pseudomonadati > Pseudomonadota > Betaproteobacteria > Burkholderiales > Burkholderiaceae > Burkholderia > Burkholderia multivorans. The sequence continues at coordinate 2,403,833 of NZ_CP009832.1, read as the reverse complement.
CCAGAACACCGGCGAGCCGCTGTTCGACAAGAACTCGCACGCCGTCGTGCCGATCGCGTCGATCTCGAAGCTGATGACCGCGATGGTCGTGCTCGATTCGAAAGCGCCGATGACCGAGCAGATCGAAGTCACCGACGAAGACCGCGACTACGAGAAGGGCACGGGCTCGCGCCTGTCGGTCGGCTCGGTGCTGTCGCGGGAAGACATGCTGCACATCGCGTTGATGGCGTCGGAAAACCGCGCGGCGGCCGCGCTGTCGCGCTATTACCCGGGCGGCCGTCCGGCCTTCATCGCGGCGATGAACGCGAAGGCGAAGGCGCTCGGGATGACGGATACGCACTTCGAGAATTCGACGGGGCTGTCGAGCTCGAACGTGTCGAGCGCGCGCGATCTCGTGAAGATGGTCAACGCCGCGTATCAGTATCCGCTGATCCGCAAGTTCTCGACCGATCGCACCTACGAGGTCTATACGGGCAAGCGCAATCTCGTCTACAACAGCACGAACGCGCTGATCCGCGGCAACGGCTCGTGGGATATCGGTCTGCAGAAGACGGGCTTCATCAACGAGGCCGGCGAATGCCTGGTGATGCAGGCGACGATTCACGGCCGCCCGGTCGTGATGGTGCTGCTCGATTCGTTCGGCAAGTATTCGCGTTTCGCCGATGCGTCGCGCCTGCGCAACTGGCTCGACGCCGGCGGCGGCGAGCGCCTGACCGCGGCCAACACGCCGGCCGGCGGCACCTGAACCCGATCGCGCGACGCGGCGCTGCCGCTGCAGTTGCCGCGCCCGAAGTCGAAAAAAAGCCCCGCGACAGCGAGGCTTTTTGCATTCCGGCGCCTGCGGCGGCGCATCATGCCTGCCGTTGCAGGCCTTCCGCTTCCTTCACGACTTCCGGTCGGTAGCCGAGCGCTTCTGAGATCGTCAGCGCGGTGCGGCTGAGCTGGCTGATCCACGCATCCTGCAGACGATCGGCCGGCGCCGACAGCGACAGCCCCGCGACGAGCTTGCCCGAATCGTCGTAGATGCCGGCCGCGATGCAGCGCACGCCGAGCTCGAGCTCCTCGTTGTCGCGCGCGCACGATTGCTGGCGCACGAGCGTCAGCTCGCGCTCGAGCTTGGTCAGATCGGTGATGCTGTTCTGCGTGTGGCCGGACAGCCCCGTGCGCGTCGCGTACGCACGGACGCGCGACGTTTCGTCGGCCGCGAGGAACAGCTTGCCGACGGAGGTCAGATGCAGCGGCGCGCGGCCGCCGATCGCGCGGACGACCTGCATGCCCGAGCGCTCCGAATACGCACGCTCGATATAGACGATCTCGTCGCCTTGCCGGACCGACAGGTTGACCGTCTGGCCGGTGAGGCGGTGCAGTTCGCGCATCGGCATCAGCGCCGCGTCGCGCACCGACAGGCGCGCCTTCACGAGGTTGCCGAGTTCGAGCAGCCGCATGCCGAGCCGGTACGTGCCGGGATCGGAGCGGTCGACGAGGCGGCAGGTCACCATGTCGTTCAGGATGCGATGCGCGGTGGACGGATGCAGTTCCGTGCGCTGCGCGAGTTCCTTCAGGCTGACGGGATCGCTGTGAGCGGCGAGCGCGTCCAGCAGCCTCATCATGCGTTCGATCACCTGGATCGACGTTTTGGAATCCGGGGTGGGTTGGTTCATGTCGGCGGGAGAATCAGTTGACGCGGCAAGCGGTGTTGAACCGATTGTATCTCGTATGGTGAAAAAAGCGAACGCTGTTCGAGGAAGTCCTCGTTTGCGGCAGGGGCACGCGCCGGCGTTGGTCTTGTCGGCCAAACGGCGGATAATGAGGGCCGTTTTCCCGGAGGAGCGCGTATGCGAGTCGGTTTGTTCGTGACCTGTCTGGTCGATCTGATGCGTCCCGAAATTGGTTTCTCGGCGCTCAAGCTGATTCGCGACGCGGGCTACGAGGTATTCGTGCCGCCCGCGCAGACGTGCTGCGGCCAGCCTGCCTACAACTCGGGCGAGCGCGCGCTCGCGCGCGACCTCGCCGAAAAGATGCTGCGCGAGTTCGAGCAGTTCGACTATGTCGTCGCGCCGTCCGGGTCGTGCGGCGGGATGATTCGCGCGCACTACGGCGACCTGTTCCGCGACGATCCGGAGCTGATGGCCCGCTATGCGCGGCTGCAGCCGAAGGTCTACGAGCTGACCGATTTCCTCGTCAACGTCGCGAAGGTCGCGCTGGCGCCCGGCGAGTTCGCGGGGCCCGTGACCTATCACGACTCGTGTTCCGGGTTGCGCGAACTCGGCGTGAAGGCGCAGCCGCGCGCGTTGCTTGCGCAGCGCGGCGTCGCGGTCACCGAGATGAAGGACTGCGAGCATTGCTGCGGCTTCGGCGGCACGTTCGCGGTCAAGTACGGCGACATTTCGGCGGCGATCGCGGACGAGAAGTGCGCGAACGTACGCGCGTCGGGCGCCGGCACGGTCGTGCTCGGCGATCTCGGCTGCATGCTGAACATCGAAGGGCGGTTGCGCCGTACCGGCGACCGCGATACGCGCGTGCTGCACGTCGCGCAGGTGCTGGCGGGCGACGTCTGACGCCCGGTTCCGCTCACTTTCCCCCGATACCGCGATGCAAGTCCAATCGATGCACTTCAAGGCGCGCGCCGGCCAGAAGCTGGCGGATCAGCGTCTGCAGCAGAACCTGAAGAAACTGTCGACGAAGTTCGTGTCCGCGCGCGCGGACGCGATGACGGCGATCGACTTTCCGGCGACGCGCGCGGCGCTGAAGGCGCGCCGCAACCGCGCGCTCGACAATCTCGACGTGTGGCTCGAGGCCTTCGAGCGCGAAGCGACGCGCCGCGGCACGACTGTGCTGTTCGCCGAAACGACGGCCGACGCGGCGCGGCTCGTCGCCGACATCGCGCGCCGTCACGACGTGAAGAAGGTCATCAAGACGAAGTCGATGGTGTCCGAGGAAATGCACGTGAACGCGGTACTCGCCGAGATGGGCGTGCAGTCGATCGAGACGGACCTCGGCGAATACATCCTGCAGATCAACGACAACGAGCCGCCGAGCCACATCATTGCGCCGGTCGTCCACAAGGACAAGGACGAAATCGCCGATCTGTTCGCGCGCACGCACCGGCGCGAGCGGCTGACCGAGATCCCGGACATGACGCGCGAGGCGCGCGAGATGCTGCGCCCGCACTTCCTGTCGGCCGACATGGGCGTGACGGGCGGCAACTTCGTGATCGCGGAAACCGGCTCGGTCGCGCTCGTCACGAACGAGGGCAACGAGGGGATGTGCACGGTGATGCCGCGCGTGCATGTCGCGGTGACGGGCATCGAGAAGGTGCTGCCGACGCTCGAGGATCTCGCGACCGCGATGCGCTTGCTGCCGCGCTCCGCGACCGGCCAGAAGACGTCGAACTATTTCTCGCTGCTGACGGGCCCGCGCGGGCCCGGCGACGAGGACGGCCCCGAGCACAACTACGTCGTGCTGGTCGACGGCGGACGCACCGGCCTCATCGGCGGCGAATTCCAGGAAATGCTGCGCTGCATCCGCTGCGGCGCGTGCATGAACCATTGTCCCGTGTATCAGAAGGTCGGCGGCCACACCTACGGATGGGTGTATCCCGGCCCGATGGGATCGGTGCTGACGCCGAGCTACGTGGGGCTCGACCGCGCGCTCGACCTGCCGCAGGCGGCGACGCTCTGCGGCGAATGCGACAGCGTGTGCCCGGTCGGGATTCCGCTGTCGCACCTGTTGCGCACGTTGCGCGAAAAGCAGGTGGAGCGTCACCTGCGGCCGTGGCGCGAACGCGCGGCGCTTGCCGCGTGGGGCTTCCTCGCGCGCCGTCCGATGCTGTACGCGCTGACGACGAAGCTGGCGGTGCGGATTCTCGAGCGGCTCGGCGGCGACGGCGGGATGCTGCGACGGCTGCCGATGATGGGCGGCTGGATGGACACGCGCGACATGCCGACGCCGACGGGGCGCACGTTCCGCGAGCTGTACGCGGCGTCGCAAAGCCATCTCGGCTGATACTGTTCATCGCGACGCAACACTGCATTCACTATTTGCGTATTTATCCTGATAGATGCGGTCTATAGAATACGTCCTGTACTCCCCGGAATCGGGTTTCCGGGGCATCAGGTCAACGAGGTCCGCATCATGAGAAAGACAATAGCGACGTACTGGCCGCTTGCAATCGTCGTACCGCTTGCAGCGGCCGCTTATCTGCACGCGATGGACAACGCGCCGTCGCGCGGTCCGGTCGCGGTTCATCAGGCTTCCGCCGAACTGGCGCGCGCCGTGTCGTTCGGTCTCGTCGGCGACGCGTCGCAGCCGTTGCCGGCCGCCTCCGGCGACGTCGTGCTCGCCGCCCCGAAGACGCTGTAGTACAGGTCGCCGTCGCATGGCGCGACGGCGCGATCTCGGGCGCCTTTGTATAATGGCGCGTTCTTCCTCCACGCGGTCCGCCGCGGCTTTCCGATAGTGCGATGACCCGCGTTGCGATCTGTTTCGTCTGTCTCGGCAACATCTGCCGCTCGCCCACCGCGGAGGGCGTCATGCGGCATCAGGTCGACGCGGCAGGGCTGGCCGACCATATCGAGATCGATTCGGCCGGCACCGGCGACTGGCACGTCGGCGAGCCGCCCGACACGCGCGCGCAGGCCGCGGCGCGCACGCGCGGCTACGATCTGTCGACGCTGCGTGCACGGCAGGTGAGCGCCGACGATTTCGAGCGCTTCGACCTGCTGCTCGCGATGGACGAAGCCAATCTCGCGGAATTGCGGCGGCGCTGCCCGCCCGCGCATCGCGACAAGGTGCGCTTGCTGATGGAATTCGCGCCCGACGCGACCGAAACCGAGGTGGCCGATCCGTATTTCGGCGGCGCGCAGGGCTTCGAACAGGTGCTCGACCAGGTCGAGCGCGCGTGCGAGGGCCTGCTCGACACGCTGCGCGCGCGCCTCGCCCGCTGAACGCGGCGCGGTATTCAGCGATCTGCGAATACCCTGCCGAAGACATGGATACTTGACTAAAATCGTCAAATATTTATACTTGACCAAAATCGTCAAGATTGCAGTCCCCTAGACACCATGAGACTCACCACCAAAGGCCGTTTCGCCGTCACGGCGATGATCGACTTGGCACTGCGCCAGGAGCAGGGCCCGGTGACGCTTGCAGGCATCAGCCAGCGCCAGCGGATTTCGCTCTCGTATCTCGAACAGCTGTTCGGCAAGCTGCGCAGGCATGAAATCGTCGAATCCGTGCGCGGCCCGGGCGGCGGCTACAACCTCGCGCGACGCGCGCAGGACGTGACCGTTGCCGACATCATCATCGCGGTCGACGAACCGCTCGACGCGACGCAATGCGGCGGCAAGGGCACGTGCGACGGCTCGAAGCAGCCGGACGGCCACTGCATGACGCACGAGCTGTGGTCGACGCTGAACCAGAAAATGGTCGAATACCTCGATTCCGTGTCGCTGCAGGATCTCGTCGATCAGCAGCGCGCACGCGAAGGCGCGCCCGCGGTGCTGCGCGACCGGCGCGCGCCGGAGCCCGTCGCCGCGCCGGCCGAGCCGGTGCGCACGATGCCGCTCGGTCCCAATTCGGTGTTCAACATCGCGAGTTCGTGAGCGCGAACCGCGCCACACCCTATAACGCATATCGTCCCTGCACAGAATCCCGGAGCGACAGATGACTCAACAGACCCTCCACCTGCCCATCTACATGGATTACAGCGCCACGACGCCCGTCGATCCGCGCGTGGTCGACAAGATGGTGCCGTACCTGCGCGAACAGTTCGGCAACCCGGCGTCGCGCAGCCATGCGTACGGCTGGGATGCCGAGCGCGCGGTCGAGGAGGCGCGCGAGCAGGTGGCCGCGCTCGTGAACGCGGATCCGCGCGAGATCATCTGGACGTCCGGCGCCACGGAATCGGACAACCTTGCGATCAAGGGCGCCGCGAACTTCTACAAGGGCAAGGGCAAGCACATCATCACGGTGAAGACCGAGCACAAGGCCGTGCTCGACACGTGCCGCGAGCTCGAGCGTGACGGCTTCGAAGTCACGTATCTCGACGTGAAGGAAAACGGACTGCTCGACCTCGACGTGTTCAAGGCCGCGCTGCGCCCCGACACGATCCTCGTGTCCGTGATGCACGTGAACAACGAGATCGGCGTGATCCAGGACATCGAGACGATCGGCGAGATCTGCCGCGAGAAGGGCATCGTGTTCCACGTCGATGCCGCCCAGGCGACCGGCAAGGTCGAGATCGATCTCGCGAAGCTGAAGGTCGATCTGATGTCGTTCTCGGCGCACAAGACGTACGGCCCGAAGGGCATCGGCGCGCTGTACGTGCGTCGCAAGCCGCGCGTGCGCATCGAAGCGCAGATGCACGGTGGCGGCCACGAGCGCGGCATGCGTTCGGGCACGCTGCCGACGCACCAGATCGTCGGCATGGGCGAAGCGTTCCGCATCGCGCGCGAAGAAATGGCGACCGAGAACGAGCGCATCCGCATGCTGCGCGACAAGCTGCTGCGTGGCCTGTCGCAGATCGAGGAAACGTACGTGAACGGCGACATGGAGCACCGTATCCCGCACAACCTCAACATCAGTTTCAACTTCGTCGAAGGCGAGTCGCTGATCATGGCGATCAAGGACGTCGCGGTGTCGTCGGGTTCCGCCTGCACGTCGGCGTCGCTGGAGCCGTCGTACGTGCTGCGTGCGCTCGGCCGCAACGACGAGCTCGCGCACAGCTCGATCCGCTTCACGGTCGGCCGCTTCACGACGGAGCAGGAAGTCGACTACGTGATCGAACTGCTGAACAGCAAGATCGCGAAGCTGCGCGAGCTGTCGCCGCTCTGGGAAATGCACCAGGAAGGCATCGATCTGTCGACGATCGAATGGGCCGCACACTGAGCACCGCATATCGAACATACCCGCGGGCGGATTCGCGCACGCAGACGTAACGAGTCAAGGAGTCTGAGTCATGTCTTACAGCAACAAGGTTCTGGATCACTACGAAAACCCGCGCAACGTCGGTTCGTTCGCGAAGGACGACGATGCGGTCGGCACGGGCATGGTCGGCGCGCCGGCCTGCGGCGACGTGATGAAGCTGCAGATTCGCGTCGGCGCGGATGGCGTGATCGAAGACGCGAAGTTCAAGACCTACGGCTGCGGTTCCGCGATCGCATCGAGCTCGCTCGTCACCGAATGGGTGAAGGGCAAGACGCTCGACGAAGCGCTCGCGATCAAGAACACGCAGATCGCCGAAGAACTCGCGCTGCCGCCGGTGAAGATCCACTGCTCGATCCTCGCGGAAGACGCGATCAAGGCAGCCGTGGCCGACTACAAGAAGCGCCACGACACGAAGCAGGACGATCAGGCAGCGGCCTGACGCATCGAGCGGCTTGTGAAGGGAATCGCGGCGTGCCGACGGCGCGCCGCGGCAAGGACATCATGGCAATTACACTGACCGAAAAAGCAGCACAGCACGTCCAGAAATACCTGGTCCGTCGCGGCAAGGGCCTGGGCCTGCGGCTCGGCGTTCGCACGACCGGGTGCTCGGGGCTCGCGTACAAGCTCGAGTATGTCGACGAGCTTGCCCCCGAGGATCAGGTGTTCGAGAGCCATGGCGTGAAGGTCGTCGTTGACCCGAAAAGCCTCGCGTATATCGACGGCACCGAGCTCGACTTCGCGCGCGAAGGCCTGAACGAAGGATTCAAGTTCAACAACCCGAACGTGAAGGACGAGTGCGGTTGCGGCGAATCCTTCCGCGTCTGACGCGGATCTCCGCGCGACGCGGGCAAGAGGCGGCACGGGCCGCCTTTTTAATGGGCGGCGTTCGCCGCACGACGAACCGGAATTGAACGCGACGATGGTCTCGCTGAAAGACAGCCATTTCGATCTGTTTCATCTGCCGGCGCAGTTCGCGCTCGACGAAGCGGCGCTCGACGCCGCCTATCGGGCCGTGCAGACGCAGGTGCATCCGGACCGCTTCGCCGCGGCCGGCGACGCGCAGAAGCGCATCGCGATGCAGTGGGCGACGCGCGCGAACGAAGCGTACCGGACGCTGCGCGATCCGTTGAAGCGCGCGACCTATCTGTTGTCGCTGCGCGGCGTCGACATCGGCGCGGAGAACAACACTGCGATGGAGCCCGCGTTCCTGATGCAGCAGATGGAATGGCGCGAAAGCATCGAAGACGCCGCGGCAGCCCGCAACGTCGATGCGCTCGACGCCCTGCTTGCGGAACTGCGCGACGAGAAGCGCGCGCGTCTCGAGCGGCTCGGCACGCTGCTCGACAGCGGCGCCGATCAGGCGGCCGCCGAGGCCGTGCGCCAGCTGATGTTCATCGAGCGCGTCGCGTCTGAAGTGGGCGCGCAGATCGAGCGCCTCGAAACTTAACCGCGTGCCTCGCGGCACGCGCAGCAAACGGGCCGAGCGCCCGAACGAACCAAGATGGCTTTACTGCAAATTTCCGAACCGGGCATGGCGCCGGCGCCGCACCAGCGGCGGCTCGCCGTCGGGATCGATCTCGGCACGACGAACTCGCTCGTCGCGGCCGTGCGCAACAGCGTGCCCGAAGTGCTGCCGGACGACGCGGGCCGCGTGCTGTTGCCGTCCGTGGTCCGTTATCTCGAGAACGGCGGCCGCCGTATCGGCCACGACGCCAAGGCGCAGGCCGCCACCGATCCGCGCAACACGATCGTGTCGGTCAAGCGCTTCATGGGGCGCGGCAAGGCCGAAGTCGAAGGGGCGGCGAACGCGCCGTACGAATTCGTCGATGCGCCGGGCATGGTGCAGATCCGCACGGTCGACGGCGTGAAAAGCCCGGTCGAGGTGTCGGCCGAGATTCTCGCGACGCTGCGGCAACGTGCCGAAGACACGCTCGGCGACGAGCTCGTCGGCGCCGTGATCACGGTGCCGGCCTACTTCGACGACGCGCAGCGTCAGGCCACGAAGGATGCCGCGCGGCTCGCCGGCCTGAACGTGCTGCGTCTGCTGAACGAGCCGACCGCGGCGGCGATCGCATACGGTCTCGACAATGCGGCCGAAGGGCTTTACGCCGTCTACGACCTCGGCGGCGGCACGTTCGACCTGTCGATCCTGAAGCTCACGAAGGGCGTGTTCGAAGTGCTGGCGGCGGGCGGCGATTCCGCGCTCGGCGGCGACGATTTCGATCACGCGCTGTTCGATCACGTGCTCGCGCAGGCCGGTCTCGACGCGAAGACGCTCGCGCCCGAAGACGTGCGCCTGCTGCTCGATCGCGTGCGCGTGCTGAAGGAGGCGCTGTCGTCGGCACCCGAGGCGGCGCTCGACGTCACGTTGTCGAACGGCACGCATCTCGCGCAGACGATCTCGCACGACACGTTCGCGACGCTTGTCGAGCCGCTCGTGCAGCGCACGCTGACGCCGACGCGCAAGGCGCTGCGCGATGCGCAGGTGACGCCGGCCGACATCAAGGGCGTGGTGCTCGTCGGCGGCGCGACGCGCATGCCGGTGATCCGCGAGGCGGTCGCGAAGTATTTCGGCCAGCCGCCGCTCGTCAACCTCGATCCGGACCAGGTCGTCGCGCTCGGCGCGGCGATCCAGGCCGATCTGCTCGCCGGCAATCGCGGCAGCGGCGACGACTGGCTGCTGCTCGACGTGATTCCGCTGTCGCTCGGCGTCGAGACGATGGGCGGACTCGTCGAGAAGATCATTCCGCGCAATTCGACGATTCCGATCGCACGCGCGCAGGAATTCACGACGTTCAAGGACGGCCAGACCGCAATGGCGATTCACGTCGTGCAAGGCGAGCGCGAGCTCGTCGCCGACTGCCGGTCGCTTGCGCGCTTCGAGCTGCGCGGCATTCCGCCGATGACGGCCGGCGCGGCGCGCATTCGCGTCACGTATCAGGTCGATGCGGACGGGCTGCTCTCGGTGTTCGCGCGCGAACAGCATTCGGGCGTCGAGGCGTCGGTCGTCGTGAAGCCGTCGTACGGCCTCGCCGACGACGACATTGCGAAGATGCTCGAGGACAGCTTCAAGACGGCCGAAGTCGACATGCGCGCACGTGCGCTGCGCGAGGCGCAGGTCGAGGCCGAGCGAATGATCGAGGCGACGCAGGCCGCGCTCGCGGCCGACGGCGAACTGCTCGATGCCGCGGAGCGCGCGGAAATCGATGCGCGCGTCGCGGCGCTGCGCACGATCGCGCAGGGCGACGACGCGGACGCGATCGAAGCGGCGACCAAGGCGCTCGCCGACGGCACCGACGAATTCGCGGCGCGCCGGATGGACAAGAGCATCAAGCGCGCGCTGTCGGGCCGGCGGCTCGACGAGATCTGAACGAACGACGACTCGCGCGCGGGCCCGACGGCCCGTGCGATATTGAACCGTGCGGCGCGCGTCGCCGCACTCTGACTGACGGAACGGACATGCCTCAACTGGTGGTGCTGCCTCACGTCGAACTGTGCCCGGACGGCGCGGTGATCGACGCGACGCCCGGCAAGAGTATTTGCGACAACCTGCTCGACAACGGCATCGAGATCGAGCACGCGTGCGAGAAGTCGTGCGCGTGTACGACCTGCCACGTGGTGATCCGCGAAGGCTTCAACGAACTCGATCCGTCCGAGGAGGACGAGGACGATCTGCTCGACAAGGCGTGGGGGCTCGAACCGACGTCGCGCCTGTCGTGTCAGGCGATCGTCAAGGAGGATTCGGATCTGGTGGTCGAGATTCCGAAGTACTCGATCAATCACGCGAAGGAAAATCACTGACGGACGGGCGGGGCGACAGGCGGCCTGTCTGCCGGGCCGGCCCGCCATCGATACGGGAGAGCAGGCCATGAAATGGACCGATTCGCGCGAAATCGCGATCGCGCTTGCAGATAAGCATCCGGATGTCGATCCGCAGCGGATCAATTTCGTCGATCTGCGCGCGTGGGTGATCGCGCTCGACGGGTTCGACGACGATCCGAACCGCTCCGGCGAGAAAATCCTCGAAGCGATCCAGGCGCACTGGATCGACGAATCGGACTTCGACGACGAAGACTGACGTCCCCGCGCTTCGCGCAAAAGAAACGGCTCGTGACCTGCGTCACGAGCCGTTTTTTATTGCCTCAGCGCGTAGCCGCCCGCCGTGCGGGCGGCCGCGACGATCATGCACCGACCAGCGTGCCGTTCTCGACGCGTACGCGCTGACCCTGGCCGAACGGCGGCGGGTTGCGGTATGTGAACGTGCGCGTCGCGCCGTTCTCCATCTGCACTTGCACCTGATAGTCGGTTTCCGCGCGAACCTGCTTCTCGACCTGGTTGCCGGCGAGACCGCCGCCCAGCGCGCCGATGATCGTCATCGCGGTGCGGCCGTTGCCGTGCCCGAACTGGTTGCCGAGCAGGCCGCCCGCGGCCGCGCCGCCGATCGCGCCGATACCCGAGCTCTGGCCGGCCGTACGCGTCTGCGTGATCGCGACGACCGTGCCGCACGACTGGCAGTACGCGGCTTGCGCGGGCGCGGACGGCTGCTGTGCATACTGCGGCGGCTGCGGCGCCGGCGTATGGCGCCGGTGAACCGGGCGCGGCGCCGGGTTCGGCTCGGGCTGAGCGGCCGCGGCCTTGTGCTGCGCAGCCTGTTCGGCCGCCTGCTGCTGCGCCTGCGCGGCGAGCGCGGCGCTTGCGGCCGCCGCCGTATCGACGGCCGGCTGCGAGGCGATCAGCGCGGCCTGGGTCTGCCCGTTCTGCTCGCCGGTACTGTTCGCTTTCGGGAATACGCCCGTGATCGCGGCCGTTGCCGCGAGACTCGCGACGATCACGGCACCCGCGGCCGTGGCGATCAGCGGATGAAGGCGTTGCTTTTGCGGTGTGGTCTGATTCTGATTGTCCATTTTGGCTCTCCGAGGGTCGATCCGCGTTGCGCAGCAGCGCTGAAGCGGATCCCACGCGTCGGGATCGATCGGACGCGGCGTGCATGCCGCCGTGCCGGCCCCGTTGCAATGCGTGGTGACGCATCGGGAGTGTCGTCCACGCGCAAACGGCGTGCCGTATCAAGGTGTAACGAATTGCAGCGATCGCGCCCGTATGCCGGGGCGGCGAAGGAGAGGGCGGCCGGGCGCGCGCGACGCCGGTGAAGCGAATAAAACGGGGGAGGATCGAGGGCCGGCGCGTCTCGGCCAGCAGGATTTACGCGCCGTTACAAAGCTGACGCGCGTGCGCCGCAGCGGCGGCGCACGCAACCGCGCCAACCGTCAGTCTTCGCGACGCAGGTGCGGGAACAGCAGCACGTCGCGGATCGTCGGGCTGTCGGTCAGCAGCATGACGAGACGGTCGATGCCGATCCCGCAGCCGCCGGTCGGCGGCATCCCGTATTCGAGCGCGCGGATATAGTCGGCGTCGAAGTACATCGCTTCCTCGTCGCCCGCATCCTTCTGCTCGACCTGCTTCTTGAAGCGCGCGGCCTGATCTTCCGGATCGTTCAGCTCCGAGAAGCCGTTCGCGATCTCGCGGCCGGTGATGAACAGCTCGAAGCGCTCGGTGATGCCCGGCACCGTGTCCGATGCGCGTGCAAGCGGCGACACTTCGACCGGGTAGTCGATGATGAACGTCGGCTCCCACAGCTGCGATTCGGCCGTTTCTTCGAACAGCGCGAGCTGCAGCGCGCCGATGCCGGCGTTCAGGAACGCGGGCTGCGTGACGTCGACGCCGAGGCGCTTCAGTTCGCTGCGCAGATACGCGTCGTCGGACAGCTGACCGTCGGTGTACTGCGGCGCGTATTTCTGGATCGCCTGCGTGATCGTGAGCCGATGGAACGGCTTCGCGAGGTCGAGCTCGCGGCCCTGGTACTGGATCGTCGCGGTGCCGAGCGCATCGATCGCGGCCTGGCGGATCAGCTGCTCGGTGAAGTCCATCAGCCAGCGATAGTCGGTGTACGCGGCGTAGAACTCCATCATCGTGAATTCCGGATTGTGGCGCGGCGACACGCCTTCGTTCCGGAAATTACGGTTGATCTCGAACACGCGCTCGAAACCGCCGACGATCAGCCGCTTCAGGTACAGCTCCGGCGCGATGCGCAGGAACATCTGCATATCGAGCGCATTGTGATGCGTGACGAACGGCTTCGCCGCGGCGCCGCCCGGAATCGGATGCAGCATCGGCGTCTCGACTTCCATGAACTCGGCATCGCTCATGAACTTGCGGATCGATGCGATCGTCTTCGTGCGCGCACGGAACGTGTCGCGCGTCTCCGGCGTGACGATCAGGTCGACGTAGCGCTGCCGATAGCGCATTTCCTGGTCGGACAGGCCGTGGAATTTGTCGGGCAGCGGACGCAGCGCCTTCGACAGCAGCCGAAGCTCCGTGCACTTGACCGACAGCTCGCCCTTGTTGGTGCGGAACAGCACGCCGCGCGCTGCGACAATGTCGCCGAGGTCCCACTTCTTGAACGCGTCGTAGGTTTCTGCGCCGACGTCGTTCGGCGTCACGAAGAACTGGATCTGGCCCGAACCGTCCTGCACGGTCGCGAAGCTCGCCTTGCCCATCACGCGCTTGAGCATCATCCGGCCCGCGACGGCGACCTCGAACGGGTTCGCTTCGAGCGCTTCCTTGTCCGACTCGGCGAATTTCGCCTGCAACTCGGCCGCGCGGTGCGTCGGGCGGAAGTCGTTCGGATAGGCGACGCCTTGCTCGCGCAAGGCGCGGAGCTTGTCGCGGCGTTCGGCGATGATCTGGTTTTCGTCCGCCGCGACGGCGGGCTGCGTTTGGGTCGGTTCGGTCATGATGGTCGGAATTCGGAATGGGTGCGGCAACGCAAACGGGAAGGGCGGCGCGGCCCGGCCGCGCCGCGGCGCTTACACGCCCTGTTTGAGGCTCGCGCTGATGAAGTCGTCGAGATCGCCGTCGAGCACCGCCTTCGTGTTGCTCATTTCGACGTTCGTACGCAGATCCTTCACGCGGCTCTGGTCGAGCACGTACGAGCGGATCTGGTGACCCCAGCCCACGTCGGTCTTGCTCGATTCGAGCTTGTCCTGCTCGGCCTGGCGCTTGCGCAGCTCGGCTTCGTACAGGCGCGACTTCAGCATCGCCATCGCTTCCGCGCGGTTGCGGTGCTGCGAGCGGTCGTTCTGGCACTGCACGACGATGCCGGTCGGCATGTGCGTGATCCGCACCGCCGAGTCGGTCTTGTTGATGTGCTGGCCGCCCGCGCCCGATGCGCGGTACGTGTCGATCCGCAGGTCGGCCGGATTGATCTCGACTTCGATCGAGTCGTCGATTTCCGGATAGACGAACACCGACGAGAACGACGTGTGACGGCCGCCCGACGAGTCGAACGGCGACTTGCGCACGAGCCGGTGGATGCCGGTTTCCGTGCGCAGGTAGCCGTATGCGTATTCGCCCGATACCTTGATCGTCGCGTTCTTGATCCCGGCGACGTCGCCGTCGGATTCTTCGAGCACTTCGGCCTTGAAGCCCTTGCGCTCGCAGTAGCGCAGGTACTGGCGCAGCAGCATCGACGCCCAGTCGCAGGCCTCGGTGCCGCCGGCGCCGGCCTGGATGTCGATGAAGCAGTTGTTCGGGTCGGCCGGGTTCGAGAACATCCGGCGGAATTCGATGTCGGCGACGCGCGCTTCGAGCTTCGCGGCGTCCTCTTCGGAGGCGATGAGCGTGTCCTCGTCGCCTTCCTCGCGTGCAAGCTCGAACAGGTCGAGCGCGTCGCGCAGGTCGTTATCGAGTTCGGTGAGCGTCGTGACGACGCCTTCGAGCAGCTTCTTTTCGCGGCCGAGCGCCTGGGCGTTCTTCGAATCGTTCCAGACGTTCGGGTCTTCGAGTTCCTTGTTGACTTCGGTCAGACGCGCTGCTTTGGCGTCGTAGTCAAAGATACCCCCGAAGCTCGCCCGCGCGCGTGCGCAGGTCGAGCAGGGAGCTTTCGATCGCGTTGAGACGTTCCGCTTCCATGATCGTTTCGCTTTTCGTGCTTCGTAAAAAAGCGGAATTATAGCCGATCGGCAGAGGCTCCCGGTGGCGCCGATCGAATGCGGGCGGCCGCGGCGGGCCCGTCCGGCGCGGCATCGCGCCAGGCCGCGGTGCCCGTCACGCGTCCGCGTGCTCGACGATCAGCTGCACGCGCGTGACGCCGTTCCACGTGTCGGCGACGAGCCGATACGCGAGCAGCGCGCTCGCCGGCAGCGGCTCGGTCCGGTTGAACCAGATCGCGTTGAAGCGCTGGCGCCCGCGCGCGAGCTGCAGCTTCAGGTGCTTGTCCTTCACGAGGCTTTGCGACACGACGTCGAACTCGCCCGAGAAAAGCGGGGCCGGAAAGCCCTGGCCCCAGACCGCCTCGTCGAGCAGGCCGACGAACTGCGGCGTGAAGTACGCGTCCTCGAGTTCGCCGTCGGTCTCGATCACGCGCGCGAGCGCGTCGTCGGACAGCCATTCGCGAGCGACGGCCTCGAACGCGGCGGCGAAGCGCGGCACGTTGTCGGTGTTGAGCGTGACGCCGGCTGCCATCGCATGGCCGCCGAACGCGACGAGCAGGTCCGGCTCGCGCTTCGAGACGAGGTCGAGCGCATCGCGCAGATGGAAGCCCGGAATCGATCGCCCGGAGCCCTTCACGCGCGTGCCGTGCTCGTCCGCGTGCGCGAACGTGAACGATGGCCGGTGGAACTTCTCCTTGAGCCGGCCGGCGACGATGCCGATCACGCCCTGGTGCCATTCGGGATTGAACAGCGTGATCGAGCACGCATCGGCCGGATCGACGTCGGCGAGATCGGCGAGCGCCTGCTGCTGCATGCCGGCCTCGATCTCGCGCCGTTCGCGGTTCATCGTGTCGAGCTGCTGCGCGAGCGCCCAGGCGCGGCCGATGTCGTCGGTGATCAGGCATTCGATGCCGAGCGACATGTCGGAGAGCCGGCCGGCCGCGTTCAGCCGCGGGCCGAGGCCGAAGCCGAGATCGAAGCCCGACGCGGTGCGGGCGTCGCGTCCTGCCGCGCGGAACAGCGCGGCGATGCCCGGCTGCATGCGGCCGTTGCGGATGCGCTGCAGCCCCTGCGCGACGAGCACGCGGTTGTTGCCGTCGAGCCGGACGACGTCGGCGACGGTGCCGAGCGCGACGAGGTCGAGCAGCCCGTCGAGGCGCGGCTCGGCGGCCTTGCTCGCGAATGCGCCGCGGCGACGCAGCTCGGCGCGCAGCGCGAGCAGCACATAGAACATCACGCCGACACCCGCGATGTGCTTGCTCGGAAACGCGCAGCCGGGCTGATTCGGGTTCACGATCGCGCGCGCGGGCGGCAATGCTTCGCCGGGCAGATGGTGGTCGGTGACGAGCACGTCGATGCCGCGCGCGTTCGCCGCTTCGACGCCGGCGACGCTCGCAATGCCGTTGTCGACGGTGATCAGCAGGTCGGGCTTGCGCGCGGCGGCCAGCTCGACGATTTCGGGCGTGAGCCCGTAGCCGTATTCGAAGCGGTTCGGCACCAGGTAGTCGATCTGCGCGCCGAACATGCGCAGCCCGCGCACTGCCACCGCGCAGGCGGTCGCGCCGTCGCAGTCGTAGTCGGCGACGACGAGCAGGCGCCGCTTCTCGGCGATCGCGTCGGCGAGCAGCGCGGCGGCGTCGGCGCAGCCTTTCAGTTCGGTCGGCGGGACGAGGCGCGCGAGCGCCGTCTCGATGTCGGCGGGCGATTGCACGCCGCGCGACGCGTACAGGCGCGCGAGCACCGGATGCAGGCCGTGGCGCGCGAGCGCTTCGGCGTCGGCGGGCGCGACGGGACGGGTAACGATGCGGGTCATTCGGTATCGGGTGGGGCTTATTCGAACAGGGAGGCGAGCGCGCGGCGGCGCCAGAACTTGCGCAGTGCGCCGCGCGTCGCGCGCAGCGTGGCCGAACTCGTGTCGCCGCACAGCGTGACGTCGATACCGGCCAGTTCGCCGCGCTGCAGGGCGGCGAGCGCCGGCGCGAACCAGTCGCGCTCGAGCGCGGCGAGCGCATCGTGCCAGCGTGCCCAGTCCTGTTCGATAAACGGGGTAGTGAGGGGCGTCAGCTCGACGAGCGTCGCGCCCTCGGCGGCCGGCAGCGCATCGAATGCGCGGGGCGGCGCGCCGCCATCGATGCCGGCTGCACGCGCGAGGCCGAGTGCGGCCGGCGACGCGGACAGCACGCGCGCGAACGGCTTGCCGACCGGTTTCAGCGTGCCCTGTGCGTGGAACCAGATCGAATTGACGGCGGGCAGCCCGCGCGCTTCGCGCGCTTCGTTGACCGGGTGCTGGAACCACGCCATCTGCACTTCGTTCTGCAGCTTCATCCACATCCGCGAGCGCTCGCCGGTGTGCGCCTCGTGCGGCAGCCAGATTTCGATGTTGCGGCCGCTTGCGCGCAGCGGTGCCGCGCCGGCCAGATGCGCGAGCTGATCGCTCGACAGATACCAGCGCGCCGGCGTCGGCGCTTCGACGCGCACGCCGAGCTCCTCGATCAGCGGCCGTGCGACGGCGAGCAGCGCGGCGGCGTCGCCGTCGTCGAGCGCGAGCGCGGCCGGGTCGACGAGCACCAGATGGTCGTGCGCGATTTCGACGTGAACGGGCTCGACGCAGGCCCACGGCTGCGTGCCGGGCTCGCCGCCGTCGGCGAGCAGCATGTAGGGCGCGAGCGGCGCCTCGTCGGCGGCGCTGCCGTGCGTCGCGCCGAACTGGCGCGCCAGCCAGCGCTCGTGCGGCAGCGTGCGCTGGAAGTCCTCGCCGGCCACGCGCTCGACGACGCTCGCGCGCGCGAGCAACTTTTCGAGCGCGGGACTGTCCAGCGTGTGCAGGGACGAGGCCGCATCGGCCGCCGACGGCAGCGCGAACGGAACGAGAAAATGGAGACGTCGGTCGTGCATGATGCTGCGCATTGTATGGCAAACTGCGCGCGTGATCGGGCCGGCCGACGGCCCGGTCGCGTCCGGCGGCCGTTTTTCGACCCGCGTCCGCGGCCGGCGGCGTTGCGGCCGCAGCGTGCCGCGCGCCGGCCGCCCTCCCGCCGTAACCAGCAGAAAGGATTCGCTTGAAACTTCCGTACGAATGGCAAATCGGCTGGCGCTATACGCGCGCCGGCAAACGCACGACCGGCAACGGCTTCATTTCCTTCATCGCGCTCGTCTCGATGCTCGGGATCGCGCTCGGCGTTGCCGCGCTGATCGTCGTGCTGTCGGTGATGAACGGCTTCCAGAAGGAAGTGCGCGACCGCATGCTGTCGGTGCTCGCGCACGTCGAGATCTTCTCGCCGACGGGTTCGATGCCCGACTGGCAACTGACCGCGCAGGAAGCGCGCCGCAACCCGTCGGTGATCGGCGCCGCGCCGTACGTCGAAGCGCAGGCGCTGCTCACGCGCCAGGATGCGGTGAGCGGCGTGATGCTGCGCGGCATCGAGCCGTCGCTCGAACCGCAGGTGTCGGACATCGGCAAGGACATGAAGGCCGGGCAACTGAGCGCGCTGGTGCCGGGCCAGTTCGGCATCGTGCTCGGCGACGCGCTCGCGGGCAATCTCGGCGTGAGCGTCGGCGACAAGATCACGCTCGTCGCGCCCGAAGGTTCGATCACGCCGGCCGGGATGATGCCGCGGCTCAAGCAGTTCACGGTCGTCGGCGTGTTCGAGTCCGGCCACTACGAATACGACAGCACGCTCGCGATGATCGACATCCGCGACGCCGAGGCGCTGTTCCGGATGTCCGCGCCGACCGGCGTACGGCTGCGGCTCAAGGACATGCAGAAGGCGCCGCAGGTCGCGCTCGAGCTGTCGCATACGCTGTCGGGCAGCCTCTACATCCGCGACTGGACGCAGCAGAACAAGACCTGGTTCTCGGCCGTGCAGATCGAGAAGCGGATGATGTTCATCATCCTCACGCTGATCATCGCGGTGGCGGCGTTCAACCTCGTGTCGTCGCTCGTGATGACGGTCACCAACAAGCAGGCCGACATCGCGATCCTGCGCACGCTCGGCGCGCAGCCCGGCTCGATCATGAAGATCTTCGTCGTGCAGGGCGTGACGATCGGCTTCGTCGGCACGGCGTCGGGCGTCGCGCTCGGCTGCCTGATCGCGTGGAGCATTCCGTGGCTGATCCCGATGATCGAGCATCTGTTCGGCGTGCAGTTCCTGCCGCCGTCCGTGTATTTCATCAGCGAACTGCCGTCCGAACTCGTCGCGAGCGACGTGATCAAGATCGGCCTGATCGCGTTCGCGCTGTCGGCGGTTGCGACGCTCTATCCGAGCTGGCGCGGCGCGAAGGTGAAGCCGGCGGAGGCGCTGCGCTATGAATGATCACGCCACCGCCTTCGCGGATTCACGACAACACCTCAAACAGGATTCGGCAGGTATGCAGGAATACGTGCTTCAGGCGCGCGGCATCACGAAAGCGTTCGTGCAGGGCGGCTTCAACGTGCAGGTGCTCAACAACACGGAACTCGCGGTGCGGCGCGGCGAGAAGCTCGCGGTGGTCGGCGCGTCGGGCTCCGGCAAGAGCACGCTGCTGCACGTGCTGGGCGGCCTCGACGAGCCGAGCGCAGGAGAGGTCTCGCTGCTCGGCAAGCCGTTTACGCAACTGGCCGAACGCGAACGCAACGACCTGCGCAATCGCGCGCTCGGCTTCGTGTATCAGTTTCACCATCTGCTGCCGGAATTCAGCGCGCTCGACAACGTCGCGATGCCGCTGCGCATCCGCCGGATGGCGACCGAAGACGCACGCGAGCAGGCACGCGCGATGCTCGAACGCGTGGGGCTCGGCCCGCGTGCGAAGCATCGGCCCGGCGAGCTGTCGGGCGGCGAGCGGCAGCGCGTCGCGATCGCGCGCGCGCTGGTGACGAAGCCCGCCTGCGTGCTGGCCGACGAGCCGACCGGCAACCTCGACGGCACGACGGCCGACACGGTGTTCAACCTGATGCTCGAGCTGTCCGAGACGCTCGACACGAGCTTCGTGATCGTCACGCACGATCCGGAGCTTGCCGCGCGCTGCGACCGCACGATGCGGCTGCGCGACGGCGTGCTGCACGAGGAGCCGGCGCTGCCGGTGTAAACGACGAACGCCCGCGTGCCGGGCCTGCCGCGTGCGGCTCGGCGCGGCGGCGCGGCGCACGGGATGCAGGAGTGCCGACATGTGGATCGACACGCATTGTCATCTCGATGCCGCCGAATTCGACGGCGACCGCGACGCGGTCGCGCACGCGGCACGCACGGCCGGCGTGTCGCGCATCGTGATTCCGAGCGTCGGGCGCGACAATTTCACGACCGTGCGCGAGCTCGCGCACCGCACGCCGGGCGCCGTCTATGCGCTCGGCATTCATCCGCTGTTTACGCCGCAAGCGCGCGACGAGGATCTCGACCGGCTGCGCATGGAGATCGAGGCGAGCATCGACGATCCGCGCTTCGTCGCAATCGGCGAAATCGGCCTCGACTATTTCGTGCCGGGCCTCGACGAGGACCGGCAGCAACTCTTCTATCAGGGGCAGCTGCGGCTCGCGCGCGAATTCGACCTGCCGGTGCTGTGCCATGTCCGCAAGTCGCAGGATCGCGTGCTCGCGGGCCTGCGGCGCGCGGGCGTGCGGCGCGGCATCGCGCATGCGTTCAACGGCAGCTTCCAGCAGGCCGAAGCGTATCTCGCTCATGGCTTGCATCTCGGTTTCGGCGGCAACGTGACGTTCGAGCGCGCGCGGCAGATCCGCCGGCTCGCGACGCAGTTGCCGCTCGACGCGATCGTCGTCGAGACCGACGCGCCCGACATCGCGCCCGAATGGGCATACAAGTCGCGCAACACGCCCGACCAGATTCCGCGCATCGGCGACGTGCTCGCCGAACTGCGCGGCATCGACGCGCACGCGCTGTCCCTATCCACTTCGGCTAACGCGCTCGCCGCGCTGCCGCGCCTCGCGCTTTCGTCCGCATAATCGTTGCCGCAGAGCGCCGCATGCGCAAGCGCGGCGCCGGTTCGGCAAGGAGGCGGGATGCGTGGGTGGTGGATGGCGTTTGCGCTCGGCGTCGTTGTGCTGCAGCGGCAGGCGGCATTGCCCGGCCCGCGCATGTGGGCGGCCGGCGCGGCGGTGCTGGGCGCCTGCGCGGCGCTGTACCTGGCACGTCGGCGCTGGCGGCGCTGCGCGAAGGGTGTGCCGGGATGGACACTGTGTGCGGTCGCGGCGTGCGTGTCGGGGTTCGGCTACGCGGCCGCGCGCGCCGAATGGCGGCTGCGCGACGTGCTGCCGGTCGAATGGGAGCGGCGCGACATCGTCGTGACGGGCGTGATCCGGGGGCTGCCGATTGTCGACGAAACGGGCGCGCGATTGCTGTTCGCAGTCGAGTCGAATGACGCGCGGCTCGCGCGGTTCCCGCCGTTGATCCGCCTATCGTGGCGAAACGATCGCGCGCCGGCCGTGCCCGACTTTCGCGCCGCGCAGCGCTGGCAGTTCGTCGTGCGCCTGAAGCGCCCGCACGCCGAGGCGAATCCCGGCGTGCGCGACGCCGAGGCCGCATGGCTCGCGGCCGGCATTCGCGCGGTCGGCTACGTGAGCGCGCCGTCGCGCGCGGTGCTGATCGATGCGCGCGCATCGGGCTGGCGCGCGTCCGTCGACCGGCTGCGCGACATATTGCGTGCACGCATCGCCGCGGCGCTCGGTGACGACGCGCGACATCGCGGCATCGTCGCCGCGCTCGCGATCGGCGACCAGTCGGCAATCGGCGACGACGACTGGCGCGTGCTGCGCGATACCGGCACGAGTCATCTGGTCGCGATCTCGGGGCTGCACGTCGGGCTGGTCGGCGCACTGGCGGGCGCGCTCGCGTCGGCGGTGTGGCGTCGGTTGCACCGGCGCGGGCGGGCCGCGACGCTCGTGGTGCCCGCACCGTACGTCGCCGCGCTGGCGGCGCTTGCCGCGGCCGGCGGCTACGCGGCGCTAGCGGGATTCAACGTGCCCGCGCAACGCGCGTGGTGGATGATCGCCGCGGGCGGCGTCGCGTATCTGGCCGGCCGCAGCGTGCCGACGTCCGCGGTGCTGTGCGCGGCGCTCGGCGGCGTGCTGCTCGCCGATCCGTGGGCCGTGCTGTCGGCCGGCTTCTGGCTGTCGTTCGGTGCGGTCGCGGTGATCCTGCTGTCCGTGGCCGGCTGGCGCGCGGTACGCGAACACGACAGCGAGGGTGAACCGCCCGGCGTCATGCAGCGGCTGCATGGGTGGACCATGCGTGCGCTGCACCGCCTCGCGGACGCCGCGCGCGTGCAGTATGCGGTGACGATCGGCCTCGCACCGCTGACGGCCGCATGGTTCGCGCAGATCTCGCTGTCGGGGCCGCTCGGCAACGCGCTCGCGATTCCGTGGGTCAGTTTCGTCGTGACGCCGACAGTGCTTGCCGGCCTCGTGCTGCCCGCGCCGCTCGACGCGGCGATGCTGCGGCTCGCGCATGCGTCGCTCGAACCGATGATGGCGCTGCTGGCACGGCTTGCCGCGTGGCCGGCCGGCGTGATGTGGCTGCGCATGCCGGACGCGCCCGTGCTCGTGCTCGCGTGCGTCGGCGTCGTCTGGATGCTGATGCCGCGCGGCTGGCCGTTGCGCTGGGCGGCGCCGCTCACGTGGCTGCCGCTCGTCGCGCCCGCGCCCGACGCACCGCCGATCGGCGCGTTCCGGCTGACCGTGCTCGACGTCGGGCAGGGCACGTCGGTGCTCGTCGAAACGGCGCGCCGCACGCTGCTGTTCGATGCGGGGCCGGGCGCCGAATCGACGCACGCCGGGCAGCGGATCGTCGCGCCGTCGCTGCGTGCGCGCGGCATCCGCACGCTCGATACGCTCGTGCTGAGTCACGCGGACAGCGACCATACGGGCGGCGCGCCGGCCGTCTACGGCGCGGCCGAGGTGCGGCAGCTGCTGGCCGGCATTCCGGCCGGCCACGCGCGATGGCGCGACGCGCAGGCGGCCGGCGTGGCCGACCGCGTGCCGTGCGCGGCGGGGCAGCGCTGGCGCTGGGACGGTGTCGATTTCACGGTGCTGTGGCCGCCGGGCGGCCCGCGCGCGGGGCCGTCGAACCGGCAGTCGTGCGTGCTGCGCATCGACGCGGGCGCCACGTCGGCATTGCTGACCGGCGACATCGACGCGTATGCGGAGCGCCGGCTCGTCGACACGATGCGCGACGCGCTGGCCGCGCAGATCCTCGTCGTTCCGCACCACGGCAGCCGGACCTCGTCGGTCGAGCCTTTCCTCGACTCGGTCGGGCCGCGCGTCGCGGTATTTCCTGTAGGCTATCGAAACCATTTCGGGCACCCGCACCGCACGGTCATCGCGCGCTATGCGGCGCGTGGCATTCCGTTGCCGCGCACCGATCGCGACGGCGCGGTGCGCTTCGACGTCGGGCCGGCCGAGCGCGGATTCGGATTCGCGCGCTACCGCGATGAGCGACGCCGGTACTGGATGGACCGCTGACGCAGGCATGCGACGGCGCGGGGCGGGCGGCGACACAGGAGACAACGGCGTTTGAAGGACATTCTGCATTTTTCACATGCGAACGGCTTTCCGGCCTCGACGTACCGGACGCTCTTTGCCGAACTCGCGGACGATTACGAGCTGCGCTACATCGAGCGGATCGGCCACGACCGTCGCTATCCGGTGACGCGCGACTGGCCGCATCTCGTCGAGCAACTGCTCGACGACATCGGCAGCCGCTACGAGCGTCCCGTCTGGCTCGTCGGCCATTCGCTCGGCGGATACCTGTCGCTGATGGCGGCCCTGAAGAAGCCGCACTGGGTGCGCGGCGTCGTGATGCTCGATTCGCCGATCATCGCCGGGTGGCGTGCCGGCGCGCTGCGCGCGACGCAGTGGGCGGGGCTCGACGAGCGGCTGTCGCCGGCCGCCGCGACGCGCAACCGCCGCACGCACTGGGCGAACCGCGACGAAGCGTGGCGGCACTTTCGCGAGAAGCCGGCGTTTGCGCGCTGGGACGAACGGATGCTCGCCGACTACATCGACTACGGCATTCCGCAGGTCGACGCCGACGGCACGCGCGCGCTCGCGTTCGATCGGCAGATCGAATACCTCATCTACCGGACGCTGCCGCACACGCTGGGGCCGCGGCTCGCGCACGGCGCGCCGGTACCGCTCGGCTTTCTGGCCGGCACGCGCTCGCGCGAGGTGCGGCAGGTCGGGCTCGACGCGACGCGGCGCGCGGCGCGCGGGCGCATCGAATGGATCGAGGGCAGCCACCTGTTCCCGATGGAGCGCCCGCTCGAGACCGCCCGCGCATTGCAGCGGATGCTGAATTCGCTGCGCGCGGACGAAGCGGTGCTGCCGCTCGCACAGAGCGCGTGACGCGCGGCGCCGGCCGCGCCGCAGGCCGGCACGGGCCGCCGGTCGCGGCCGGTCCGCGCGGCTGACGCGCCCGCGCGCGGCACAGCGCGAAGGGGCGCGATCACCGCGTCGATTGCTGAGAGAAGGGCGGGCTTTACGGTATAATCCGTTTTTCCCGCGAGCATCCAGCGATGACCAAATATGTTTTCGTCACCGGCGGCGTAGTTTCTTCCCTCGGCAAGGGCATTGCCGCCGCCTCTCTCGCCGCGATCCTCGAATCGCGCGGTCTGAAAGTCACCCTCCTCAAACTCGATCCCTACATCAACGTCGACCCCGGCACGATGAGCCCGTTTCAGCACGGCGAAGTGTTCGTGACGGAAGACGGCGCAGAGACGGATCTCGACCTCGGCCACTATGAGCGCTTCATCAGCACGAAGATGCGCAAGGCCAACAACTTCACGACCGGCCAGATCTACGAATCGGTGATCCGCAAGGAGCGCCGCGGCGACTATCTGGGCAAGACCGTGCAGGTCATCCCGCACATCACGAACGAGATCCAGGCGTTCATCGAGCGCGGCGCGGCGTCGGCCACCTGCGGCGAGCCGGACGTCGCGATCGTCGAGATCGGCGGCACGGTCGGCGACATCGAGTCGCTGCCGTTCCTCGAGGCCGCGCGCCAGATGAGCCTGCGCCTCGGCCGCAACAGCGCGTGCTTCGTGCACCTGACGCTCGTGCCGTACATCGCGACGGCCGGCGAACTGAAGACGAAGCCGACGCAGCACAGCGTGCAGAAGCTGCGCGAGATCGGCATCTCGCCGCACGTGCTGCTGTGCCGTGCCGACCGCCGCATCCCCGACGACGAATCGAAGAAGATCTCGCTGTTCTCGAACGTGCCGGAAGACGCGGTGATCTCCGTGTGGGACGTCGACAGCATCTACAAGATTCCGCAGATGCTGCACGACCAGGGCCTCGACCGCATCATCTGCGAGGAACTGAAGCTGTCGCCGAAGGACGCCGACCTCAGCATGTGGTCGGAGCTCGTCGAGAAGCTCGAGAATCCGAAGCACGAAGTGACGATCGGCATGGTCGGCAAGTACGTCGACCTGACCGAGTCGTACAAGTCGCTGATCGAGGCGCTGCGCCATGCGTCGCTGCACACGTCGACGAAGGTCAACATCGAGTACATCGACTCGGAAGAGATCGAGACGAACGGCGTCGACAGCCTCAAGCATCTCGACGCGGTGCTGGTGCCGGGCGGCTTCGGCCGTCGCGGGACCGAAGGCAAGATCGCGGCGATCCGCTATGCGCGCGAAGCGAAGGTGCCGTATCTCGGTATCTGCCTCGGCATGCAGCTCGCGGTGATCGAATTCGCGCGCGACGTCGTCGGCCTGAAGCAGGCGAACAGCACGGAATTCGATCCGGACACGCCGGAACGCGTGGTCGCGCTGATCACCGAGTGGTACGACCGCGAAGGGAAGGTCGAGACGCGCACGGAGGATTCCGATCTCGGCGGCACGATGCGTCTCGGCTCGCAGCGCTGCCCGATCAAGCCCGGCACGCTCGCGGAAGAGATTTACGGCAAGGACGTGAACGAGCGTCACCGCCACCGTTATGAAGTCAATAACCGCTTCGTGCCCCAGCTCGAAAGCGGCGGCCTTATCATCAGCGCGCGTACCCCGAGCGAGGATCTGCCGGAAATGATGGAACTGCCGCGTTCGATGCACCCGTGGTTCGTCGGCGTACAGTTCCACCCGGAATTCACGTCGACGCCGCGTGACGGTCACCCCCTGTTCAAGTCGTTCGTCGAAGCCGCGCTCGCCAACAAGGAAGCGCGCGCCGGAGTGCAAGCATGAAGCTCTGCGATTTCGAGGTCGGTCTCGACAAGCCTTTCTTCCTGATCGCGGGTACCTGCGTCGTCGAATCGGAGCAAATGACGATCGACACCGCCGGCCGGCTGAAGGAGATCTGCGGGAAGCTGAACATTCCGTTCATCTACAAATCGTCGTACGACAAGGCGAACCGCAGTTCGGGCAAGTCGTTTCGCGGCCTCGGAATGGACGAGGGGCTGCGGATCCTGTCCGAGGTGAAGCGTCAGCTCGGGCTGCCGGTGCTGACCGACGTGCATTCGATCGACGAGATCGAGCAGGTCGCGTCGGTCGTCGACGTGCTGCAGACGCCCGCGTTCCTGTGCCGCCAGACGGACTTCATCCACGCGTGCGCGCGCTCGGGCAAGCCGGTCAACATCAAGAAAGGCCAGTTTCTCGCGCCGCACGACATGAAGAACGTGATCGACAAGGCGCGCGATGCCGCGCGTGAGGCCGGTCTCTCGGAAGACCGCTTCATGGCGTGCGAGCGCGGCGTCTCGTTCGGCTACAACAACCTCGTGTCCGACATGCGCTCGCTCGCGATCATGCGCGAGACGAACGCGCCGGTCGTGTTCGACGCGACGCACTCGGTGCAGTTGCCGGGCGGGCAGGGGACGAGCTCGGGCGGCCAGCGCGAGTTCGTGCCGGTGCTCGCACGGGCGGCGGTCGCGACCGGCGTCGCGGGGCTGTTCATGGAAACGCATCCGAATCCGGCCGAAGCGAAGTCGGACGGTCCTAACGCAGTGCCGCTGAACCGGATGAGCGCGCTGCTCGAAACGCTCGTCACGCTCGACCAGGCGGTGAAGCGCGGTCCGTTCCTGGAAAACGATTTCAATTAAAGACCGAATGAACCTTGCGGCGGCTTCGGGCGTCAGTAGCGAAAGCAGTCCCGGCGCGCAGGCCGTCGCAGCTTGAAGAATCCATCGTCATTCTCAGAGGAAACCCATGAGTGCAATCGTAGATATCATCGGCCGCGAGATTCTGGATTCGCGCGGCAACCCCACCGTCGAATGCGACGTGCTGCTCGAATCGGGCACGATGGGCCGCGCGGCGGTGCCGTCGGGCGCGTCCACCGGCTCGCGCGAAGCGATCGAACTGCGTGACGGCGAAGCCGGCCGCTACAACGGCAAGGGCGTGCTGAAGGCCGTCGAGCACATCAACACGGAAATCTCCGAAGCCATCATGGGCCTCGACGCGTCGGAACAGGCGTTCCTCGACAAGACGCTGCTCGAGCTGGACGGTACCGACAACAAGTCGCGCCTCGGCGCGAACGCGATGCTGGCCGTGTCGATGGCCGTCGCGAAGGCGGCGGCCGAGGAAGCCGGCCTGCCGCTGTACCGCTACTTCGGCGGCTCGGGCGCGATGCAGCTGCCGGTCCCGATGATGAACATCGTCAACGGCGGCGCGCACGCGAACAATAGCCTGGACATCCAGGAATTCATGATCGTCCCGGTCAGCCAGCCGACGTTCCGCGAAGCGCTGCGCTGCGGCGCCGAAGTGTTCCACGCGCTGAAGAAGATCCTGAGCGACCGCGGCATGAGCACCGCCGTGGGCGACGAAGGCGGCTTCGCGCCGAACTTCGGCAGCAACGACGAGTGCCTGTCGACGATCCTGCAGGCGATCGAGAAGGCCGGCTATCGCGCGGGCGAAGACGTGCTGCTCGCGCTCGACTGCGCGGCATCCGAGTTCTATCACGACGGCAAGTACCAGCTCGCGGGCGAAGGCCTGCAGCTGTCGTCGGCCGAATTCACCGACTACCTCTCGACGCTCGCCGACAAGTTCCCGATCGTGTCGATCGAAGACGGCATGCACGAAAGCGACTGGGACGGCTGGAAGCTGCTGACCGATCGCCTCGGCAAGAAGGTTCAGCTCGTCGGCGACGATCTGTTCGTCACGAACACGCGAATCCTGAAGGAAGGCATCGAGAAGGGCATCGCGAACTCGATCCTGATCAAGATCAACCAGATCGGTACGCTGACCGAAACGTTCGCAGCGATCGAGATGGCCAAGCGCGCGAGCTACACGGCCGTGATCTCGCACCGCTCGGGCGAAACGGAAGATTCGACGATCGCCGACATCGCGGTCGGCCTGAACGCCGGTCAGATCAAGACGGGTTCGCTGTCGCGCAGCGACCGCATCTCGAAGTACAACCAGCTGCTGCGCATCGAGGAAGATCTCGGCGACATCGCGAGCTACCCGGGCAAATCGGCTTTCTATAACCTGCGCTAACGCGCTACTATCGGGTTCGTCATCTCGACGCCGCTCTGTGCCGACGCGCGGAGCGGCGCTTCTTATATCTGCGTCTTCTACATGCGGCTTGTCACTGTCGTCCTGATTGTCCTGCTGGCGCTCATTCAGTACCCCCTATGGTGGGGACACGGCGGCTGGCTGCGGGTGCACGAGTTGCGTCAGCAACTTGACGACCAGCTTCAGAAGAATGCGGACGAGAAGCTGCGCAACGAGCGCATCGCAGGCGAAGTGCAGGATCTGCAGAGCGGCACGGCCGCCATCGAGGAGCGCGCGCGTTACGAGATGGGGATGGTGAAGGACGGCGAAGTGTTCGTGCAGTTCGTGTCGCCGAATGCGCCGCCCGCGCCGGTCAGCAACACGCCGTCGAATACGTCGACGCGCGGCGTCGTCTCGGCGGCGCCGGTGCGCGTGGTCCCGAACCCGCAGTCGATCGCGAAGCCGTCGCGGCATCACGGCGGCGACAAGGGTAAGGCCGCGCATCATTGAGTGCGCATGAGCCGATCCATTGAAAAAGCGCGGGAAATGCCGCGCTTTTTTATTTCCTGCCGAGTGTCAATCGGCGGCGATTCCGGTGGGCGTTACCACCACCAGCCCGGATAGCCGTAGCTGATGCCGGTTCCCCAGCGATTGCCCCATCCGCCGTAATACCCGCCGTACACCGTGACGGGCGGCGCCGCATAGTACGACCACGCGCGGGCGGCGGCCTCGGCTGCCATCGCGTTGTTCTGGTCGCGCAGCACCTGCTTGTCGATTTCGTCGTAGCGCTTGCGCTCGGCGGCCGACAGCACGGGCGGCTGCCCCGACGATGCGCCCGGCTCCGGCAGCCGGCTCAGGATCGTGGACGACGGCTGCACTGCGCAGCCGGCAACGGCGAGCGTGCCGGCGGCGGCGCTCGTCAGGACGAAGAGGCGAAACGGGCGGTTCATGCGATTCTCCTGCAGCGCGCCGCCGGCGGGAAACGATCGGCGCCGCGGGCCGAGGCCCGGGCGCCTGACCGCAGTGCGGCGCTCTCGTGCGTCATTATGCGCCCGCGCGGTGCGGGCGCGCGCTTCAGTGACGCTGCTCGGCGGCGGGCGTGATGCCGCTCGCGAGTTCGGGTGCCGCGAACAGCTGCGCGACGTCGACCGGATCGAATTCGTAGCGCTGGTTGCAGAACTCGCAGTGGATCTCGACGTGACCGCGTTCGGCGATGACGCTGTCGACTTCGTCGCGGCCGAGCATGCGCAGCATCGCGCCGACCTTCTCGCGCGAGCAGGTGCACTGGAAGCGCGTGCCGGCCGGCTCGAAGTGCTGGACGTTTTCCTGCCAGAAGAGCCGGCGGAACACGACCTCGGGCTCGACCTCGAGCAGCTCCTTCGCGGACAGCGTGCCGCCGAGCGTGCACACGCGTTCCCACGTGTCGATGTCCGTCTCCGCGTTGCGCGGCACGATGCCGCCGTCGCCGGGCAGCTTCTGCAGCAGCATCCCGACCGCGCGATCGCGGTCGGCCGCGAGCCACAGCCGCGTGTCGAGCTGCTCCGAGTGGTGCATGTAGTGTTCGAGCACCTGCGACACCGATTCGAGCGGGCCGTCGGCGCCGTTCAGCGGCACGATGCCCTGATACGGCTGCTGACCCGGCTGCTTGTCGGCCGGATCGAGCGTGATCACGCAGCGGCCGTGGCCGCTCGCATTGACGAGCGTTGCGAAGGTCGCATCGTCGCCGATCGTTTGCGCGGCGTCGCCCGAGAATTTGGCGGTGGCGCGCATCGACAGATCCGAACTGCACTGGACGACCAGCATCTTCACCGGCCCGTCGCCGAAGATCTGCATGATGAGGGTGCCGTTGAACTTCAGGTTCGCGGACAGCAACGCGCACGCGGCCATCATCTCGCCGAGTACGGTGCGCACCGGGGCAGGATAGTCGCGCCGCGCGAGCACTTCGTGCCACGTGTTGCGCAGCGAAACGATCTCGCCGCGCACGGGCGCTGCGTTGAACATGAATTTCTGTAACTGGTCGCTCACTCTTGTTCCTTGAAATCCGTGCCGATCAGCCGATCCGCACGAGTTGCTCCTTGAAATGCGCACGCCGCTCGACATACGTCTTCGCGTTCGCGCGCAGCCGCGCAATGTCGTCTGCCGACAGCTCGCGCACGACTTTCGCCGGTGCGCCGAGAATCAGCGAGTTGTCCGGGAACGTCTTGCCTTCCGTCACCACGGCGCCGGCGCCGACCAGACAGTTGCGGCCGATCACCGCTCCATTCAAGACCACCGCCTGAATTCCGATCAGCGAACCTTCGCCGATCGTGCAGCCGTGCAGCATCGCCTGGTGGCCGATCGTCACGTTTTCGGCGATCGTCAGCGGATAGCCGGGGTCGGTATGCAGCACCGCACCCTCCTGCACGTTGCTGCCCGCGCCGACCGTGATCGTCTCGTTGTCGCCGCGAATCGTCGCGCCGAACCACACGCTCGCGTTTTCCTCGAGCACGACTTTGCCGATGATGGCCGCCGTATCGGCGACGAACACGCTTTCGTGGATCGTCGGGGCCGTATCGCCCAGCTTGTAGATCGTCACGGAGTCTCCTTGTCTCTTCGATGATGGGCGCCGGTAGAATGGCGCGTCTGCGCGGTGCGCCGGTCGCGCCGCAGCGAAAGTCCGTATTGTAAACCGTCGCGTGTGCGCGCTCGCGCGCGCGGCGCGACAGTGTCCCCGTTTTCGAACATGGCGTCTTCTTTTCCCGATGCGACGCAATGCGTGCGCCGCGCCGCGCTCGCCGCGCTGCGTGAATCCGCGCCCGCCGCGAAGGCCGAGCGCGTGCGTGCGCTGTACGACGCGCTCCAGGCCGGGCAGGCCGCGATCGCATCGTCGCTCGCGCTGCCCGAACCGGCCGATCTGCCCGGACGTCCGGCGCGTCCGCCGCTCGTCGAGCCGCGCCAGCTCGAGCGGCGCAGCATGCGCTCGCCCGAAGGGCGCGCGGTGCTGCTGCATGCGCTCGCGCATATCGAATTCAATGCGATCAACCTCGCGCTCGACGCAGTCTGGCGCTTCGCGGGCCAGCTGGACGCGTTCTATGCGGACTGGCTGAAAGTGGCGGCCGAGGAGGCCTATCACTTCACGCTGCTGGCCGATCGGCTCGCGGCATTCGGCCATGCGTACGGCGATTTTCCGGCGCACAACGGCCTGTGGGAGATGTGCGAACGGACCAAGGACGACGTGCTCGCACGCATGGCGCTCGTGCCGCGTACGCTCGAAGCGCGCGGCCTCGACGCGTCGCCGCCGATCCGCGCACGGCTCGCGCAGGCGGGCGATCACGCATCGGCCGCGATTCTCGACGTGATCCTGCGCGACGAGATCGGGCATGTCGCGATCGGCAATCGCTGGTTCCGTCACCTGTGCGCGGCCGCCGGGCGCGATCCGGTGCCGACTTACCGGCTGCTGGCCGAGCAGTACCGCGCGCCGCGGCTGCGCGGCCCGTTCAACTTCGACGCGCGCCGCAGCGCGGGCTTCGAGCCGGCCGAACTGGACGAGTTGGCCGCGCAGGACGCCGCGGCCGGGCCGGCGGGCGAGTAGCGCGGCCGCGCGTCGTTCTCGTCAGGCTAGAGAAGTGCCTCGACACGCGCGCGGAACGCCGTGCCCCGGCGCGTGCCGGCCTCCGCGATCGCTATAATCGAACGATCATTCTTTTTTTGGCGGCCGCAATGAATGCCTCGAGTTCCGTTTCCGATTTCGTTACCGTGCGCGGCGTCCGGCTGCATGTGCGGCGCTGGGGCCGGCCCGATGCGCCGACGCTGTTCATGCTGCACGGCTGGATGGATGTCTCCGCTTCGTTCCAGTTCGTCGTCGATGCGCTTGCGGGCGACTGGCAGGTGATCGCACCGGACGCGCGCGGCTTCGGGCTGTCGGACTGGCCGGTCGCGCGGCAGGGCGGCGGTCACTACTGGTTCCACGACTATCTGGCCGACCTCGACGCGCTCGTCGACCACTATGCGCCGACCGGCGCCGTGAACCTGGTCGGCCACAGCATGGGCGCGAACGTCGTGTGTCTCTATGCGGGCGCGCGTCCCGAGCGCGTGCGGCGCGTCGTCGATCTCGAAGGCTTCGGGCTCGCGCCCGCGCGCGCCGAGCAGGCGCCGCGCCGGCTGCGCGGCTGGCTCGACGAACTGCGCGAGCCGCCGGCGCTGCGCGCGTACGCGTCGCTCGACGAGGTTGCCGCGCGACTGATCAAGACCAATCCGCGTCTCGCACCGGCACGCGCGGCGTTTCTCGCCGCGCATTGGTCGAAGCGCGGCGACGACGGCCTCTACCATCTGCTCGCCGATCCCGCGCACAAGCTGCCGGGGCCGTTGCTGTACCGGCTCGACGAGGTGATGGCGATTTGGGCGAAGGTCAGCGCGAAGGTGCTGCACGTCGAGGCCGTCAATTCGCCGACGCTTGCGCAGCTTGCCGGCGACATCCCGCTGCCCGAGTTCAAGGCGCGTTTCCGCGCATTCCCGGACTGGCGCGAGAAACTGGTCGAGGATGCGGGCCACATGGTGCATCACGACCAGCCCGAGCAGATTGCGGCGCTGATCGAGGCGTTCTGCGCGTAGCGGCGCGGCCGGCAGGCGGCGTGACGGCCGAGCCGGCGCGCGCAGAGGCGGGCGGACAGGCGCGCCGACAGGCGGGCGGCGCAATGCCGCATTGCAGTAGAATGAAGCTTCACCTGCCATGCCGACAATGAACGCCGATCTCCACTGCCATTCCAATGTTTCCGACGGGCTGCTGTCGCCCGCCGACGTCGCGCGCCGCGCGTACGACGGCGGCGTGACGCTCTGGGCGCTCACCGATCATGACGAGGTCGGCGGCCAGGCGGCGGCGCGCGCCGAAGCCGAAGCGCTGGGCATGCGCTACCTGAGCGGCGTCGAGATTTCGGTCACGTGGGCGTCGCGTACCGTGCACATCGTCGGCCTGAACATCGATCCGGAGAACGCGGCGCTCGTCGACGGGCTGTTCCGCACGCGCCACGGCCGCGCGGCGCGCGCGCAGGCGATCGGCGCACAGCTTGCGACGCTCGGCATCCCGGGCGCGTACGACGGCGCGCTGAAGTACGTGTCCAACCCGGACCTGATCTCGCGCACGCACTTCGCGCGCTTTCTCGTCGAGAACGGCTACGCGGAATCGACGGCCGACGTGTTCGACCGCCTGCTCGGCGACGGCAAGCCGGGCTTCGTCCCGCACCGCTGGGCGACGCTGTCGGACGCCGTGCAATGGATTCGCGGCGCGGGCGGCGAGGCGATCGTCGCGCACCCGGGCCGCTACCGCTATACGCCGGTCGAATTCGACGCGTTTTTCGGCGAATTCATCGATCTCGGCGGCCGCGCGATCGAAGTCGTGACGGGCAGCCACACGCCGGATCAGTATCGCGAATACGCCGATGTGGCGCGCCGCTTCGGTTTCGAAGCGTCGCGCGGGTCGGACTTTCACGCGCCCGGCGAGGGCCGCGTCGAGCTCGGCGGCCTGCCGCCGCTGCCGTCCGATCTCAAACCGGTCTGGGCACGCTGGCTCTGATGCGCCGCCGCGGCACGCGGCCGTGCGTGCCGCGGCCCGTGCCGGCGTCCGAACTCCTTCTCTTTACGTGCTCCCATGTCCCAGTTCTTCAGGATTCATCCGGATAATCCGCAGCCGCGCCTGATCAAGCAGGCGGTGGAGATCGTCAACAAGGGCGGCGTGGTCGCGATGCCGACCGATTCGAGCTATGCGCTCGCGTGCCACCTCGACGACAAGGACGCGGTCGAGCGCGTGCGCCGCATTCGCGGCCTCGACGAAAAGCAGCATTTGTCGCTGCTCGTGCGCGATCTGTCGGAGCTCGCGAACTTCGCGATGGTCGACAATCGCCAGTACCGGCAGATCAAGTCGGTCACGCCGGGGCCGTACGTGTTCATCCTGCAGGCGACGAAGGAAGTGCCGCGCCGGCTGTCGCACCCGTCGCGCAAGACGATCGGGCTGCGCGTGCCCGATCACGCGATCACGCTCGCGCTGCTGGAATCGCTCGGCCAGCCGCTGCTCGGCACGACGCTGATCCTGCCGCCGGACGACGAGCCGCTCAACGATCCCGAGGACATCCGCGCGCGGCTCGAAAAGCAGGTCGATCTCGTGATCGACGGCGGCGCGTGTCCGCGCGAACCGTCGACGGTGATCGACCTGACCGGCGACGTGCCGCAACTCGTGCGCGCAGGGCGCGGCGCACTCGAGCCGTTCGGGCTCACCGCGCCGTAAGCGCGCCGTTTCATTTTTGCGCGGAGGCGCTTGTTACAATAACGCGATATGGATGCTTCCCTGATACAGACCATCGCCGTCTACGCGCTGCCCGTGATCTTCGCGATCACGCTGCACGAGGCGGCGCACGGCTATGCCGCCCGCCTGCTCGGCGACAACACCGCCTACATGATGGGGCGCGTGTCGTTCAATCCGATGCGGCACATCGATCCGCTCGGCACGATCGCCATTCCGCTCGCGATGTATTTCCTGACCGGCGGCATGTTCCTGTTCGGCTATGCGAAGCCGGTGCCCGTCGCCTTCCGCAACCTGCGCGATCCGCGCTGGGGCAGCCTGTGGGTGTCGCTCGCGGGCCCGGCGTGCAACTTCGTGCAGGCGCTGGCGTGGGGCGTGATCGGCGTCCTGCTGCGCGCGGCGGGCGTCGACGAGCCGTTTTTCACGCGGATGGCGTTCGCCGGCGTCAGCGCGAACCTCGTGCTCGGCGTGCTGAACCTGTTTCCGCTGCCGCCGCTCGACGGCGGCCGCATCCTCGCGGCGCTGCTGCCGCCGAAACAATCGATCGCGCTGTCGCGTATCGAGCCGTACGGTTTCATCATCGTCCTCGTGCTGGTTGCGACGGGCGTGCTGACGAATTTCTGGCTGCGTCCGCTCGTCAACGTCGGCGCGGACGTCCTGAACGCCATCCTGACTCCTTTGGCCTTGCTTTTCTAACGACAATCATGTTCCCAGATCGTATCTTCTCCGGCATGCGACCCACCGGGTCGCTGCACCTCGGCCATTACCACGGCGTGCTGAAAAACTGGGTGAAACTGCAGTCCGAGTACCCGTGTTTCTTCTGCGTCGTCGACTGGCATGCGCTGACGACGCACTACGAGACGCCCGAGGTCATCGAGAAGAACGTATGGGACGTGCTGATCGACTGGCTCGCCGCCGGCATCGATCCCGCGCAGGCGACGCTGTTCATCCAGAGCAAGGTGCCCGAGCACGCGGAACTCGCGCTGCTGCTCGGCATGAGCACGCCGCTCGGCTGGCTCGAACGCGTGCCGACCTACAAGGAACAGATCGAGAAGCTGAAGGACAAGGATCTGTCGACCTATGGCTTCCTCGGCTACCCGGTGCTGATGGCCGCCGACATCCTGCTGTACCGCGGCTCGCTCGTGCCGGTCGGCGAGGACCAGGTGCCGCACGTCGAGATGACACGCGAGATCGCACGCCGCTTCAACTATCTGTACGGCCGCGAGCCGGGCTTCGAGGAGAAGGCGCTCGAAGCCGCGAAGAAGCTCGGCGGCAAGCGCGCCAAGCTCTACCACGAGCTGCGCAACGCGTATCAGCAGGAAGGCGACGACGAGGCGCTCGAACAGGCGCGGGCGATGCTGCAGGAATCGCAGAGCCTGTCGATGAGCGATCGCGAGCGCCTGTTCGGCTATCTGGAAGGTGCGCGCAAGATCATCCTCGTCGAGCCGCAGGCACTGCTGACGGAAGCGTCGCGGATGCCGGGCCTCGACGGGCAGAAGATGTCGAAGTCGTACGGCAACACGATCGGCCTGCGCGAAGACGCCGAGACGATCACGAAGAAGGTCCGGACGATGCCGACCGATCCGGCGCGCGTGCGCCGCAGCGATCCGGGCGATCCCGACAAGTGCCCGGTGTGGCAGCTGCACCAGGTCTATACCGACGAAGCGACGCACGAGTGGGTGCAGAAGGGCTGCCGTTCGGCCGGCATCGGCTGTCTCGACTGCAAGCAGCCCGTGATCGAAGGCATCCTGCGCGAGCAGCAGCCGATGCTCGAGCGCGCGCAGAAATACATGGACGATCCGTCGCTGCTGCGCGCCATCGTCGCGGACGGCTGCGACAAGGCGCGCAAGCACGCGACCGAAACGATGCGCGACGTGCGCGACGCGATGGGTCTGTCGTACACCTGATCGCATGCGTGAACCGATCCTTGCCGCCGCGGGCGGTCATGTCGCCCACACCGAGCCGTCGCGCTGGGTCGTGCGCTGGTCGGCGCTCGTGCGCGCGCACGGCGCGGTACTCGACGTCGCGGCGGGTGGCGGCCGCCATGCGCGCTGGTTTGCGTCGCGCGGGCATCCGGTCGTCGCGCTCGACCGCGATCCGGCGGCGCTCTCCGTCTTGGGCGCAATTCCCGGCGTCGATGCGCGCGATGCCGATCTCGAAGGCGCGCCATGGCCCTTGCCGGCCGATGCGCGGTTCGCGGCCGTCGTCGTCACGCATTATCTGCATCGTCCGCTCTGGCCCCATCTGCTCGACGCGCTCGAGCCGGGCGGCGTTTTGATCTACGAAACGTTCGCGCGCGGAAACGAAACGGTCGGCAAACCGTCCAACCCCGCGTTCCTGCTTGCGCCGGGCGAGCTGCTGGACGCCGTGCGCGGCCATCTACGGGTGGTCGCGTACGAAGACGGTTTCGTCGCGGCGCCGCGCGAAGCGTTCGTTCAGCGCATCTGCGCGGTGCGCGAGGACGCGACCCCGAAGGCGGGGGCGGGAATTCCACGTTACGGACTGCCCGGCTAATCCGCTACAATC
Source organism: Burkholderia multivorans ATCC BAA-247 (assembly GCF_000959525.1). Classification (NCBI taxonomy): domain Bacteria; kingdom Pseudomonadati; phylum Pseudomonadota; class Betaproteobacteria; order Burkholderiales; family Burkholderiaceae; genus Burkholderia; species Burkholderia multivorans. The sequence continues at coordinate 2,366,723 of NZ_CP009832.1, read as the reverse complement.
TCAACGTTTACCGGTACACAATCAATCGCGTTTCATGGCTAACGGCACCCAAGACGGCATTCAAATCCGCGGCAGCATCCCCGCGATCGTCACCCCGATGCTCGAAGACGGCAGTCTCGACCTGCCGGCATTTCGCAAACTGATCGACTGGCATATCGAAGAAGGTACCGATGCGCTGGTCGTGGTCGGCACGAGCGGCGAATCCGCGACGCTCAACGTCGAAGAGCACATCCTGATGATCCGCACGGCCGTCGAGCACGCGGCCAAACGCATTCCGATCATCGCGGGCGCGGGCGGCAATTCGACCGCCGAAGCGATCGAGCTGACGAAGCACGCGAAGGCGGTCGGCGCCGATGCGACGCTGCAGGTCGTGCCGTACTACAACAAGCCGACGCAGGAAGGGATGTACCGGCATTTCCGCACGATCGCGGAAGCGGTCGACCTGCCGGTGATTCTCTACAACGTGCCGGGCCGGACGGTGGCCGACATGTCGAACGAAACGATGCTGCGCCTCGCGCAGGTGCCGGGGATCGTCGGCGTGAAGGAAGCGACCGGCAACATCGATCGTGCGGCGCAGCTGATCAAGGCCGCGCCGAAGCATTTCGCGATCTACAGCGGCGACGATCCGACCGCGATCGCGCTGATGCTGCTCGGCGGCCACGGCAACATCTCGGTGACGGCGAACGTCGCGCCGCGCGCGATGAGCGCGCTGTGCCGCGCCGCGCTGGCCGGCGACGTGCAAACTGCGCGCGAGCTGCACATGAAGCTGCTGTCGCTGCACAAGAATCTGTTCATCGAGGCGAACCCGATTCCGGTGAAGTGGGCGCTGCATGCGATGGGCAAGATGCAGGGCGGCATCCGTCTGCCGCTCACGGCGCTCGACGAGCGCTGCCACGATGCCGTGCGTTCGGCACTCGTCGAGGCGGGCGTTCTCGCCTGACACGGAGGCGGCCGCGTCCTGCGGCCGCCGGCTCGACCCCTGATCAACCCGCACCGGCCGGCTCCGTCCGGCGCCGCTCCTGACGAGCGTTCTAGCAAGACGAAGGATTTCATGAAACGTTTCGCCATTTCCTCTCGCGCCATCCAGATGTCGGTGATGGTGCTTGCGCTGGGCGCGCTCGCCGGCTGCGATACGCTGAACGACTACCTGGCTCCCGACCGGGTCAACTACAAGAACACGGGTTCGGCGCCGCCGCTCGCGGTGCCGAGCGACCTGAAGCCGGTGCCGACCACACAGCAGTTCGTCGCGCCGCCGACCAACGCCGGGCTCGGCACGCTGCCGCCGCGCGCCACCACCGCGGCGGGCAACGCGACGGACGGCATTCCGAACGCGCAGGATCCGCTCGGCATGCACATCGAGCGCGACGGCGACCGCCGCTGGCTCGTCGTCGACGGCCGCACGCCGGAGCAGCTGTGGCCGATCCTGAAGGAGTTCTGGCAGGAGAACGGCTTCTCGCTGAAGACCGACGCGCCGTCGACCGGCATCATGGTCACCGACTGGGCCGAGAACCGCGCGAACATTCCCGACGACTGGTTCCGCCGCACGATCGGCAAGGTGATCGACTTCGCGTACTCGTCCGGCACGCGCGACCGCTTCCGCACACTGGTGAGCCGTACGTCGGGCGGCAACACCGACATCTCGATCACGCACAGCGCGATGGAGGAAATGATGGTCGGGCCGCAGGGCGGCACGTCGTCGCGCTGGGAAGAGCGTCCGCGTAACCCCGTGCTCGAAGCGGTGTTCCTGACGAAGCTGATGCAGAAGTTCGGGCTGACCGATGCGCAGGCGAAGCAGCTGCTGACCGATGCGCGTCCGGCCACCGCGCCCGCGCAAGTGGCCGACACGAGCGACGGCGCGGCGACGCTGCAACTGGCGGAATCGTTCGATCGTGCGTGGCTGCGCGTCGGCCTCGCGCTCGACCGGACGAACTTCACGGTCGACAACCGCGACCGCGAGAAGGGCATGTACACGGTCCGTTACGCGAACTCGATGGAAGAGCTCAAGCGCGACGGCCTGTTCGGCAAGCTGTTCTACGGCGGCCCGTCGGCCGCGAAGCCGGGCAGGGAGTTCCTGGTCAACGTGCGCGCGCAGGGCAACGGCGGCACGCAGGTCGCGGTCGTCGATGCGAACGGCCAGGTCGACAACTCGTCGGATGCGAAGCGAATCATTTCGCTGCTCCACGCGCAGCTGAACTGAGCGCGTGCGATTCGCCAGCCTGGGAAGCGGCAGCGAAGGCAACGCGCTGGTCGTCGAGGCCACGAGCGGCACGACGACCACGCGCGTGCTGCTCGACTGCGGCTTTTCCGCAAAAGAGGTCGAGCGCCGGCTCGGCCGCCTGAATCTCTGCGTCGACGATCTCGACGCGATCCTCGTCACCCACGAACATAGCGACCATGTCGGCAGCGCACTGACGCTCGCGCGGCGCGCATCGCTGCCGCTCTACATGAGCTGGGGCACTGCGCGCGCGGCGGGGGCGGACGAAGCCGACGTCGATCTGCGCGTGCTGTGGGGCGACGAAACGGCCGCGATCGGCGATCTGGCTGTGATGCCCTATACGGTGCCGCACGACGCGCGCGAACCGCTTCAATTCGTGTTCATGGACGGTTGCCGACGGCTCGGCGTGCTGACCGATGTCGGCATGGCGACGCCGCACATCACGGCCGTGCTGAGCGGCTGCGACGCGCTGGTGCTCGAATCCAACCACGACACCGCGATGCTCGCCGCGAGCCGCTATCCGCAGTCGCTGAAGGCGCGAATCGGCGGCACGCACGGGCACTTGAGCAACGACGCGGCAGCGGGCATTCTGGCGTCGCTGGAACGCAGCCGTCTGCAGCATCTCGTTGCGGCTCACCTCAGTCAGCAGAACAACCGGCCGGAACTCGCGCGCGCGGCGCTGGCCGACGTGCTCGGCACGGACGGCGACGACGTGGTCGTCGCGACGCAGGAGGCCGGCTTCGACTGGCTCATGCTCGGCTGAACCTGCGCAGGAGCAGGGTGGGGCGCCGCAGCACGTGGTCCGAGCGCGATTGCAAAAACGACGGACACAAAAAAACCGGCCCTCGGGCCGGTTTTTTTTCAGCTGATGCTGACGCTTACTGGCTTGCGCCCGAAGCCGGAGCAGCCGTCTCTGCCGAAGCAGCCGACGCCACAGCAGCAGCTGCATCGCTCGCAGCAGCGCTCGCCGACGAAGCAGCAGCAGCTGCATCGCTCGCAGCACCGGCAACTGCCGAAGCAGCCGACGAAGCGGCAGCAGCAGCGTCGCTAGCAGCCGACGAAGCGCTTTGGTCAGCGCTCTTGTTGCAAGCAGCCAGTGCAACAGCAGCCAACAGGGAAGCTACGAGGAGGGATTTCTTCATGATCACGTCCTTTTATGGTTAAAGGTAAGCAACAGCGCGAAACAATACCGGTAATGTGCTCCAACACCGACCTGGGCCGCTGGTGGAGACGCACTTCTAGAGCGTGAATCTTCCCTACGGCTTGGGCGGAAATTATATGCACTTTCCTATCGACCGTCGACAAATGCGGGGTCAATACGTTGTCTTTCCCATACAAAATTTGATTCATATGGGCGAACAGTTCGGCTACCACTCATTCCGGTTTCCGACCCGTATCCAGCCCGCACGATACCACTCGTGCAGCAGGGCTGTCATGGAGGGAACCCGGGATAGTGTTACAAACCGTTTCGCCTCCATCTGGCGCTGATTTGCCAGCTCGGGCAGCCATTCTCCGGCCTCCTCGAGCGGTCCTTCCTCGCCGTTGATGAAGTACGAGCGCGCGTTATACAACAATGCAGCGCGTCTGTCGAGACGGATGCCGCGGCGTGATGCCTGCGCAACGAATGCGGCTTCGGACAATGGCCGTGCCGGCGGCTCGAACACCACGTTCGACTTCGGTTCGCTCAGGTAGCAGCCCAGAAATTCCGCGACGTCGCGCTTGCGCCAGCGAATCGCATCGACGATCTCGGCGACGCGCGCGACCATCGCCGGCGGCAGTTCGGCCGGCGCGGCGACCGCAGGCTGCTTCGGGTCGCGGTAGAGGTCGTCGGCGCCGCTGTCGCGAAGGCCGCCGCGCTCCGCCAGGTAATACAGGAACTGCGCGCCCAGTTCGCCGGCGGACGGCGCGCGAAAGCCGATCGAGCAGGTCATGCATTCGCCTTCGGCGACGCCGTCGTGCGCGATATGCGGCGGCAGATAGAGCATGTCGCCCGGCTCCAGCACCCATTCGTCGGTCGGCTCGAAGTTCGCGAGAATCTTCAGCGGCACGCCGGGCTGCAGCGACAGGTCCTGCTGCGCGCCGATGCGCCAGCGCCGCCGGCCCTCGACCTGCAGCAGGAATACATCATACGAATCGAAGTGCGGGCCGACACCGCCGCCGTTCGTCGCGTAGGAGATCATCAGGTCGTCGAGACGCGCGTCGGGGATGAAGCGGAACCGGTCGAGGAGCGCGCGCGCCGCGTCGACGTGCAGGTCGAGCCCCTGCACGAGCAGCGTCCAGGCATCGCGCGTCACGGCCGGCAGCGAGCCCGGCTCGAACGGACCGTGCGCCAGTTGCCACTTGTTACGAAAATGGGTGATCAGTCGCGATTCGGCGTCATAGTCTGCAGCTAGGTCGAACAGTGCGTCGCGCGTGACGGGCGGCTTTACGCCGGGCATCGCCTGGCGGATCAGCAGCGGCTTTTTCTGCCAGTAGCGGCGCATGAATTGCGCCGGGGTGAGACCGCCGAGCAGCGGAGTGGGAAGATCGGGGGGCGGCGCGCCGAGCGGCGCGGCAGCGGCGTTCCGCGGTTCGGCTTGAGACCGGTTGCGCATCGTATAATGAGACTTGTATTTGGGAGAATTGGATGAAAATCGCAAAAAACACTGTCGTGTCTATCGCTTACAAGCTGTCGGATGCGCAAGGCAATCTGATCGAGGAAAGCGACGAGCCGATGGTCTATCTGCACGGCGGCTATGATGGCACGTTCCCCAAGATCGAGGAACAGCTCGATGGCCAGGAGCCCGGCTACCAGACGCAGATCCAGCTCGAGCCGCAGGACGCGTTCGGCGACTACGATCCCGAACTCGTGAAGATCGAGCCGCGCGACCGTTTTCCCGAGCCGCTCGAAGTGGGCATGCAGTTCGAAGGCACGCCGGAAGACGGCGACGAGGAAGTCGACTCGCTGATCTACACGGTCACCGACATCGCCGAAGACAAGGTCGTGCTCGACGGCAACCATCCGCTCGCCGGCATGGCGCTGCGTTTCGCGCTGACCGTGAAGGACGTGCGTGAAGCGACCGAGGAAGAGATCGAACACGAGCACGTGCACGGCGCGGAAGGGCTGGAGATCGTCGACGAGGACGAAGACGACGAAGACGATCGCCCGAACGACGCGTCGCCGTCAGGACGCACGCTGCACTGAGCTCGCCGGTTCGCCTGGCGTCGCCTGCGGCGGCGCCGGCCATGATGCGCTGCCGGGCGCCGTGCCGTCGCCCTGCAGCGGCGGCGCGACCGACGACGAGTCCGGCAGCGCAGGCAATGCCGGGATCTCCGGCATTTGCGGCAACGGCACGTCGTCGTGCGGGACGAGCGGCAGCGAGGGCGGCACCGGCACGTTCTTCGGCACCGTCTGCAAGCTCACGCCGAACGGCGTCTGCCGCGCCGGCGACACGCTCACCTTGACCCACTGATTCGCCGGCTGACGCGGGCCGATCGCGACGCGCGTCACATTTCCCACCGGTTCGCCATCGTCTGCGCGCAGCGGACGGTCGATCAGAAAGCCGTTCGCGAGCGGTTCCGCGCTCGCATGAATGACGAGGATCGGCCCGCGGAATGTCGCCGCTGCCTTGACCAACGTGCGTTTCAGCTCGCGGAATCCGTCGCGCACGCGCGGCCGGTTGAAGCGCAGCCACGCAAAGCGTTCCGCGCGTTCATAGCGATCGAACTGCGGATCGCCTTCGAAAATCACCACCATCGCGCGCGCATCGCGTCGCTTCGCGTATTCGGCCGCATGGTCGACCCAGAACGCGTTGGCGATCACGCGATCCTCGAATTCGCCGTTGCGGCCGCCGGCCGTCAGAAAGTGGTTGTTCGGCGCGGGCGCATTCAGCGCGACGTAGACGACGTCTCCTTGCATCCAGCGCGCGTTTTCGCGATACGGGCGGAACCGCGCGACTTCGCTTTCGCGCGTGATCGGCAATGCGTTGCGATCGGGCAGCGCAGATTCGGCGAGCAGCGTCTGCCGCAGGAAGTCGAGTCGCTCGACCGGATCGTAATGCCCGCCCGTCGGTGTCCCGCAGGTCACCCAGTCGTCGTGGCCGGGGACGAATACGAGCGGCACGCGCGACGCGTCGAGGATCGCACTGCGCTGCGTATAGATCGCGTCGCGACACGCTTCTTTCGGTCCCTTCAGGTTGCCTGCATAGACGACGAACGCGAGATTGCGTTCGCGTGCGATCGATTCGAGCATGCGTTGCGCGGCGGGCTCGTCGGCGGGCGTGCTCATGACGCCCGATACGACCGCGAACGAGTAGGGTGCGGCCGCGCGCGCGGCCGGCGCGCCATGCGCGCGGGCCGGCGACAGCACGATTGCCGCTGCGGCGAGCGCAGCCATCGCGCACGCCGGCAGGCGGGGCATCACGCGCTCACGCGCGTGCGTCGCCATCGTGGTCCCGCACGAGTGCGCGCAGCTCGTACAGCAGGTCGAGCGCTTCGCGCGGCTTCAGATCGTCCGGATCGATTTCGCGCAGCTTCTCGAGCGCCGGATGCGGTGCGTCGGGGACGACGGGCGCATCCGCACACTCGAGATCGCCGGGCGCCGGCTGCGCGCTGAACAGGTCGAGCTGCGGCGTTTGCTGTGCCGCCGACTGCTGTTCGAGGTGCGCCAGATGCTTGCGTGCCGCGCGGATCACCGGCGCCGGCACGCCGGCGAGCTGCGCGACCTGCAGCCCGTAGCTCTGATTTGCCGGCCCTTCGTTGACCGCGTGCAGGAACACGATCCCGTGCCCGTGCTCGACGGCCGACAGATGCACGTTGGCCGCCTGCGGGAATTCGAGCGGCAGTTGCGTGAGTTCGAAGTAGTGCGTCGCGAACAGCGTATAGCAGCCGTTGTGTGCGAGCAGGTGGCGCGCAATCGCCCAGGCGAGTGCGAGACCGTCGAACGTCGACGTGCCGCGGCCGATCTCGTCCATCAGCACGAGGCTCTGCGGCGTTGCGTCGTTGAGAATCGCGGCGGCCTCGGTCATCTCGACCATGAACGTCGAGCGGCCGCCTGCCAGATCGTCGGCTGCGCCGATGCGCGTGAAGATCCGGTCGATCGGGCCGAAGCGCGCGGACTTCGCCGGCACGTAGCTGCCGACGTAGGCCATCAGCGCGATCAACGCCGTCTGCCGCATGAACGTCGACTTACCGCCCATGTTCGGGCCCGTGATCAGCAGCAGCTTGCGCTCGGCGCCGAACCGGCAGTCATTCGCGATGAACTGCTCCACCTGCGCTTCGACGACCGGATGCCGGCCCTGTTCGATCTCGATGCCGACTTCGTCGGTGAACGTCGGCGCGACCCAGTCGAGCGCGCGTGCGCGCTCGGCGAACGCGGCGAGCAGATCCAGTTCCGCAAGCGCCGAGGCGACGCGCTGACATTCCGGAATGAACGGCAGCAGCGCCTGCAGCACCGAGTCGTACAGTGCGCGCTCACGCGACAGTGCGCGCTCCTGCGCGGACAGGGCCTTGTCCTCGAACGTCTTCAGTTCGGGCGTGATGTAGCGTTCCGCATTCTTCAGCGTCTGGCGGCGCCGGTAGTCGTCGGGCACCTTGTCGGTCTGGCCGCGCGTGACTTCGATATAGAAGCCGTGCACCTTGTTGTATTCGACGCGCAGGTTCGCAATGCCGGTGCGTGCGCGCTCGCGTGCTTCGAGATCGATCAGGAACTGTCCGCAGTTCTCGGAGATATCGCGCAGCTCGTCGAGCTCGGCATCGTAGCCGCGCGCGATCACGCCGCCGTCGCGCACCATCGCGGCAGGCTCGGGTGCGATCGCGGTCGTCAGCAGGTCAAGGCATTCGGCGGGCGGGGCGAGCGCCGCGTCCAGGCGCGCAAGCGCATCGGCGTTCGCGACGATCGGCTTGATGCGCTCGCGCAGCGCCGGCAGTGCGGCGAACGTATCGCGCAGGCTCGACAGGTCGCGCGGCCGCGCCGAGAGCAGCGCGAGACGCCCGGTGATCCGTTCGACGTCGGCAATCTGGCGCAGGGCACTGCGCAGCGCGTCGAGACTGGCGTCCGCCGGCGCATCGAGCAGCGCGCCGATCGCCTGCTGGCGCGACTGCGCGGCGACGGACGCGCGCGGCGGATGATGTAGCCAGTGGCGCAGCAGGCGGCTGCCCATCGTCGTGCAGCAGGTATCGAGCAGCGAATAGAGCGTCGGCGACTCGGTGCCGCGCAGCGTTTCGGTCAGTTCGAGATTGCGGCGCGTCGCGGGATCGAGGCCGATGTATTCGCTTTCGTTTTCGACTTTCAGGCTGCGCACGTGACGCAGTTGCTGGCCTTGCGTCGCGGCCGCATACAGCAGCAGCGCGCCAGCCGCGCCGCACGCGCTTGTCAGCGAATGCGCACCGAATCCATCGAGGCTCGCGACGTCCAACTGCTCGCACAGACGCTGCGTACCCGAAGCAATATCGAAGTGCCATGTAGGCACGCGCTTGATCGCGCCTGCGCCGGCCGGAATCGCGTCGGTCGCGCCGTCGGCCGTCAGGATTTCGGCCGGCCGGATCCGCTCAAGCGCCGCGCCGAGCTGGTCCGGTTCGATTTCCGCGAGCCGCAGCGCGCCGCTCGCGAGGTTCAGCCATGCGAGGCCGATGTTGACCGCCACGCCGCGCTTGTTGTGCCCGGTACACATCGCGAGCAGGTATACGTCGTTCTTGTCGGACAGCAGCGCCGCGTCCGTCAGCGTGCCCGGTGTGACGACACGCACGACCTTGCGTTCGACGGGGCCCTTCGACGTCGCGGGATCGCCGATCTGTTCGCAGATCGCAACCGACTCGCCCATCTTCACGAGCTTCGCCAGATATTGCTCGACCGCATGGTGCGGCACGCCGGCCATCTTGATCGGATTGCCTGCCGATGCGCCGCGCTGCGTGAGGGTCAGGTCGAGCAGGCGCGCGGCCTTCTCGGCGTCCTCGAAGAACAGCTCGTAGAAATCGCCCATCCGGTAGAAGACGAGCGTGTCGGGATGCTCGGCCTTGATGCGTAGGTACTGCTGCATCATTGGCGTATGATTGCTTATTGCGGCTTCCGTAAGCTGCTGTTTCACTTCCGTAATTTCCTGCACGTCCTTATCCATCAAGGCATTCCGTCCGTTTTGGGGTATCCGCTATCGAATTTCCCCATGTCGCGACATCTTGCGAAATTTCCGTTGTCAGCGTAGCTTTTTGCCTCTGTCACAACACGAGCCTACGCCGGGCTACCCCAGCGTATGGCAGAAACCTACGCTGAGGTCTGAATGCGGTTTGACGCCCGTACGGCAAAGCAACTTTTGCCCGGTGCACACCTGAATATTGACGGATGTCCGGGTCTTCGGCTGCAGGCGACTACGTCGCGCCGTAGCTGGATTTACCGTTACAAGTCGCCCGTCGATGGACGTATGCGACAAATCAAGATCGGCGAATGGCCCGCGCTGTCGATCGCCGCGGCGGCCGTTGAGTGGGAGCGCTTGAGGGACGAGCGCAACGCAGGCAACGATCCGGCGCTGAAGAAGCGGCAAGCACACGGTTCTGTCGGCGTAATGGTACAGCAAGGGGATTCGCCGACCGTGCGCGAAATATGTGCGGCATATCTGAAAGGCCACATAGATGTAAATCGAGGCGTCAAGGGAGCGACTGAGGTCGCCCGCATGTTCCGAACCATGATCGAAGACATCGCCGACTTGCCGGTTGCCGAGGTGACGCGCGAGCGTGCGTTCGCCAAAATCGACGCCTTTCGGCACATTCCGGTGCAAGCGTCGAAGCTCCGGCTCGAGCTGGGCGCGGCATGGGACTACGCGTTAGACGCCGGCAAGATTCCAGAGTCGACGCCGAACTGGTGGCGCCAAATTATGCGCGGTAGGCTGAGGAGCAATGGCAAGCGTATTCAGGGGCAGCCCGTCGGGACCGTAAAGCGGTTTCTGAATGAGGGTGAGGTTGGGGCGTTAATAAACTGGTTGCCGAACTTCAGCCGCAACGTTGAGGACGCTTTGACTCTTTACCTCTGGACCGGAACGCGCGGCGCAGAGATTGCTTCGATGGAGGGCGCCGAGATTAGCGACGAACCAGACGGCCTGTGGTGGACGATTCCCAAGGCAAAGACGAAGAACGCACGGCATGCGAACGCTACCGACCTGCGAGTGCCATTGATCGGCCGAGCAGAAGCGATCGTGCGCCGCCGGCTCGCGCGTTATGGCAAGGGATGGCTATTTCCGGCGGAAAGGGGCGGACCGATGCAGCAAAAGGTGTTTGGGCAGGCGGTTCATTTCCATATGCCCTACAGCGAAACGCGGCCGGAGCAGTCTCGGCCGCGGCTACCCGTTACGCATTGGGCACCTCACGACCTGCGTCGGACAGCGCGCACCATGCTGGCGGCGCTCGGCTGCCCATACGAGGTCGGTGAGGCGATCATCGGGCACATGCTGCCCGGAGTCGGCGGCGTTTACAATCGTCACAGGTACGACGCCGAGCGCCGGCAGTGGTTGACGAAGCTGGATGCGAAGCTTGAAGAGCTTGCTTGTAAAAGGTTGGACTAGATCCAACGGTCAGCGTCAGATCGGCTGACTCAGTTCGGCCAATAGTTGCCGTTCGCGGAACACAGACAGCGGTCGTTCCAACGGCGCGTTCATTTCTTAACCTGCCAGATGCGCGATGGAAGCTTGTGGGCCCCGCGCAGCTACTGCGTCTGCGATCAACAGTTGAACCTCTTCTTCGCGATTTAAAACACGGAGTGCGTGACTAAAGAAACTTTCGCTACTGCCGTAAACGATCGGTATTCGTTCTCTCGTCCGCTCTGCGTGTTGCTTGCGGATTTATATTACATACGACTTTCAGGAGTTTGCGATGGCAGTGGCAAAATGCCCGCGTTGCGGCGGAACCAATATCGACAAACGAAACTACGCGAAAAAAGCCGGCACGGCAGCAGGCGCGGTCGCAGGCGTTGCGGGCACCTTGGCAGGTGCTGAAGGCGGGGCTGCGGTTGGCGCGGCTATCGGCTCCATTATCCCTGGATTTGGGACGGTCGTAGGCGGCGTGCTCGGCGCTCTTGGGGGCTTGGCTGCGGGAGCCCTTATAGGCTCAAAAGCCGGGGAGGTAGTAGACGAACATCTACTTGATAACTATAAGTGCATGGATTGCGATCACACCTTCAGCCTTTAAGCGATAGAAAGCAGCGTGACCTGGAATAAGAACGAGTGGCCCATCGAGCGGATCAGGACGCTGCCCCGTAAGGGCGTCCTCGCGCTTCGCGAGAATTGTCTCGGGCGTAAGGCGTAAGCCCGTAATTGTTGCAGCCTGCGATAAGGTGCTGGCCGATGGCTGTTATGCGCCCGAGCCGCACGTCAAGAAAAACGGCAATGACACTGGCTCCAAGATCAAATCTGAGAGAAGGGACGGGCTTATGATCAAACTGCCCTTCTCCCCTGACGCAGTCGACCGAGTTGCAAAACTGCTCCTGCAGTTGCCGCTCGCTGACACCATCCCGAACGGCCGCGCGCGGCGCGAATTGCAGAAAGCACCGGTGGAGACCCTTGGCGACCTTTGGAGACTGTTCGTCGTGTGTGGCTTCTCAAGTCGGGAGAACTCCGAGGACGACGGCAATCTTGCACTTTTCCTGGCTGACGACGGCCCGCTGCTGGATCTGGAAAAAATCAGGGTAGAGGACTGCAAGCCGGAATGGGTTCGGTCCCAAATAGAAGGCCACAGACTGAGCTTTACGAAGATCAAGGTGAAGCTCATCGTCGGAAACTTTGCGCACTTCGAGAAGGCGGGAAAGGCGGGCGATCGCCTCGCCGATCTCTGCTATGAAGAGGGGGCGCTCAAGCTTTTCTGCGACCTCGCGCGTGGAACGGTGGACGATCACGATCTTGATAGGTCGGCAGCGTTTAGCAAGAAGCTCGACCACACACATTTCACAGGGATTGGCGACAAGCAGTTGAGAAATATCCTCGTGAATGGAGGCTTGGCGCGCAACGTCGTTCCGTTAGATTCCCGCTGGATGGGGTACCTTCAAGGTATCGTACCGGAGGACTGCAGCCTTACGCCGGCACGCTACCTGCTCCTAGAAGACCTGTTGCGGCGCGCGCTGATCAGTGTGCAAGACCGCCGCGCGGACATCGTCAACCTCGCCGTACTCGATGCGGTCGTCTTCGCGGGGCAGTCTAAGAAAGGCGTTTCGCGAACCGGATGGTTTGGGATGCACCGTCCGGGCAACGGCGACGCAGCCGAGGACGACGAGGCGGCGGCATAGTCTTTGTATGGAGCCGGGTGGTCGCGCAGCGGCTGGGGCCGATGATTACTGCCCGGACCAATCTGACTGCATGTGGGCAGAGATCCGGTCCCCCGCTATCTCCTGCGGAAGGTGATCGGACCTGCGCGCCGGCGGAACGACCGTTGTACTTCGTGGACGGCCACCAGCGTTACGGATCTGCGGGTGACCGCAACGGGTCGATCACCGCCATTGGCGACGAGCGGTCGTACTGTCCGAGACCTAACCTGACGTTGATTGACCGGTGAGGTCTCGGCCTATACAACTTACTCGGGCGCGTGCGCATTAGCCTTGCGTCGGCCAGTTCCACAGTTCGGCGGGGGCAGAAACTCCGAGGGCGTGCGAGCTTCGGCCCATTCTTCGATTTCCCGAGTAAGCCATCCAACGCGACGACCCGAGAGCGCCCGCGGCTTCGGAAACTGGTCTTGGCGAACCAGTTTATGAATGACGGCGGGCGAAAGCGAGATAGCTGCGGAGACCGATTCAATATCCAGATAGATCGGCTTCATTGCGACGGTCATGCGTTACTGCCCTCGCGCGACGTTGAGTTCCAGTGCGATCGACATCACGTCGAAACCGTCGCGGCGTGTACAGGGAACGACGCGGATCGTGTTTGAAGTCATCGTTGGTCTCCGTTGATCTTGGGATGCCACGTTTCGAGCCATGCGCGTACGTGCTTCTTGAACGCGAAGGTCGAATGCTCGATGTCGACGTGACGTCGACTGAACAGGCAGTTCCACTTACCGTCATCTGCTCGCCAAATCGACACTGCTCCGTGATCGCCTGCGTCGGTACAGGCGCGATGTTGCCGAAGCAGGCGCATTGCATGAGCGGGAGACTGGAAGAAGGGTACGTTGTCGATACGGCCGGCCTCGACGCCCGGAAGATTGACTAGGGAACCCATTATTGGCCTCCGTGCTTTGAGCTGGTAGGTATTGCGCGATCGAGCTGCATGAGCCCGGTCTCGAGGGTGATGCTGGCAGTCGCCGCCCACGTGCGGGCTTCCTGCGCGGCTTTATGGCGGGCGAAGGAGCCGACCTCGTTGGCCATCAGGTCCAGTAGCTCGACGTCGGCCGCGTGCGAGATCTCAGTGATCAACGCGCGGATCTCGATGCGAATCGCGTCGAGCCGCGCGAGGTTGCCTTGGCGGGTATCCGCCAAGGCTTCGTTTTTCTGGATCGCTGTTTCGGGCGTCAGCCCATCGTTGTTCGACTGCAACGAAGTGCCGTTGAGGCTCGCCAGTGCGATAGCCGTGCGCTTTTTCGCGTGTTCCCGCTTTCGCGGCAGCGGACGAGGGGTAGAAAGGGCCGGGCGCGCGGTCAATTGGCGACTCCTGTCGGAAACGGCCATGCGGTCGCGGGGTGCAGCCCGCGTTTCGCGGCGGCCGACGTCGTGGTGATTGGACGAACGTCCAGCAAATCGGCGACGGGCATCAGCGCTGTGTGGACGGCTTCAATAGTTGCAGGCGAAAGCTTGCCGAATCCGTCGTCGTGCAGGACTGCTTGCAGCGCCTGCAAAAGTTGCTTGGCCTGCCCGTCAGCGACTTTGCGGGGCGCGTTCGAGCGCGCGGCCGGTTTTGCTGCGGTCGACGCAGCTACACCTGCGACGCGAGACGTACAGGACGCAGGAGCCATGTCGAGGTGCTTCTTCGTCACGCGCGTCTTGCCGGCCGCAGCAGCCTTTGCCACCCCTTTCTGGAGCCGGTCGAGCGCCTTCTCTGCCCCGTGGTCGCGGATCTGTTCGATCGCGAGCGTGCCCGAGACCGTCCCGTCGCGGACCATCTGGTGCAGTTCCGCTGGTGCACGTTCGAGCAGCGCGACATCACGGACGGTTTGATCCGTGATGTTGAGCCGCTTGCAGATCGTCGCGACCGTCATGCCATGAACGTCACGCAACTCCGCGATAGCCGCAGCCAGATCGAGCGGCGATGACCGCTTGCCTTCGTTGCTGACGATGCCGTCGATGATCATTTCGGCGCGATTGACCGTCTTCGCGTCTCGTACTACGACAGGGATCTTATGCAGGTTGGCACCGGCCTCGATTGCCTTGCCTGCCGCGAGGTAGCGATGCTGGCCCTTGTACACGTACAGCAGGTCTTTACCGTCGACCTTTCGCGCGTAGCAATGCAGCGGGGAGCCCTTGTCGAATCCGTTGGCGACGATCAGCGCGGTTAGGTGCTCGACCCATTCGGGATCGACCGGGCGAATGTTGTCCGCCGGGTCGTAGCGAAGCTGTTCGTACGGCACCATCCAGAGGTCAGCCGACGTCGCGCCGGCTGCGGCCGCGGCGGCTTTGATGTTCCCGGTCGGGATCGGGGAGGTCAGGTCGAGTTGCTGCGTACGGTCGTCCATCATGCGCACCTCCGACGTTGAATCAGGAATTCGAGGCGCGCGACTTCGAGGTCGATACTCTGGCGGAACAGTCGGAGATAGCGCAACGCGTGCGCGGCGGAATCCTGCAGCGTGTCCGGCGTGATCTCGAGCGGATACAGGTGCGGGAACGACACGGACACGTGGTTGCGACCGTCGCGCGTGACGATCGGATGGAACGCGGGGCGGGTGTGCATCGATCCGGTGACGACCTCCGCATGTGCCGCTCGCCGCGGTCGAAATGAGTCGTCCGCGCCGGTGGTGTAGGTGCCGTCGGCCTGCTTGCATGGAATCGGCAGGGGCGGCGCTGCATCGGATCCTGCAAGCCAGTACACGAAGCGTAGATCGTGCGGCCGCGGCTGTCGGCGCAGCAGTCCCCCGCGCGCAAGCTTGTCGATGTGCTGAGCTGCAACACCGGCCATGTCGGGGAAGTACATCTTGCAGACTTCCTCGGATGTCATCGCGCGATTCAGTCGCTTGAACACGTCGAGGATGCGGATGGTGAGGTCTGCGCGTTGTGCGGACGTCATGTCGACGAACGGGTTCACGCACTGCGTGGAATCGACCGTGCTCATCATCACGCGGCCTCCCGGATGGTGAGCGCACGCGGCTTCCGCGGCTTTTTCGCTCGGGTGATCACGGCCGCTGCTGCTGCTGCCTCCAGTGCGCGTTTCGCGTCGCGCAGCCGTTTGATCGCCGAGGCGCAGTCATCTTCGCTTGGATACGAGATTTGAGTTCCGGCTATCTCCGTCCCATCGAGGATCATGTAGAGCGTGTGGACGCTGTCTGCGAGGGGCCGACGGGCAACGATGTATTTGCCGACGAGGATCGGGGTTGTCGGGCGCTTCGCGTCTCGGTCGTAGCGCACCACGCTCCGAAGGGACAGGGTGTCACGACGCACGACGTCAAAAGGCGGCTCGGCTGTGAATTTGATGCGCGACATGGCGGGTCTCCATGACGCCGGGGCGGGCCGCCCCGGCGTGTCGGGGCGGATTAGACGGTGACTTGATACGCGGTAGTCGGCACGACGACCGGATCGTCCTGAAACACATTGACGACAACGAATATCAGGCACGCCACGACGGTCCAGCGGAAGACCTTCGACTTCTCAAAGTTGCTTTGGCGTGCCGACTCAGACGGCGCGATGCGCGCTGCTTGCTCGTCCCGAAGCCAATTGCGCCGGGCAGTGGACTGGTGATCGAACATTTTCATAGCTTCTCCGAACGCTGCGAACTGCAGCAATGGAGTCGAATGTTAGGCATTCCTTTGTCTCTTTGCAATAGGAATTCCTAACTTCGGTCGCGAGAATATGACAGGACCGCCTAATCGGTGACGACTAATGTCCGTGAAAGCTCTTGAATAAGTCGGATGAAATACTGTATGTTTATACAGTATTCGAGCAGAAGAATTGCCGAGGGGAGAAAGCTACGGGGCTATGTCGAAAGGAGAAATGCGCTGCAGACCGGGGGATTTGGCGATCGTGAGCCGTTGCCAAAACGAGTCACGCATTGGAATGCTAGTGCGGGTTGTGGGCCCGCACAGCACTGCCGATTACGATTGGGACGTGGAGCTTCTTAGCGGCCCGATCAGGGGGCGCGGGATACGCACGGGCCGCGTTGGCGAATACCGCACGGCCGCTGTGTTCGATTGGAACCTCACGCCTCTTCCGGGTCAGGACCATTCAGGTCGAGAAGGTCATTCGGCTGCTGTCCGCGCAGGTCTTCAAACACCTTGAGGGTTTGCAGTAGCGCAACAAAAGCGCTTGACGGAAGCCCGACCTTATCTGCTTCGGTAAGCGCATCGACAAGAGCCTGAGCGTGAGCGCCCAGCTTCTCCTGCTTCTGCGGAGCTGGTGCGTTCGCTCGACGCTCCATCTGTCCTTCGCCTGTCGCGAGCCACCACGGGTCGACATTCAAGAATTCGGCCGCGAGCAGCAAATTGGCGCCCTCCATCTTTTTGGTCTTGCCGCTCAGCCAGTCGCTGACTGACGGGGCACGGACGCGGCACGCGCGCGCCAAGTCGGCCGCCTTCTTTTCGGGCGGCATCTTCATTGCCTGTTCCAAGCGTTCGGCTAGTGTCGTCATTAGGAAAGCCTAACTCAATGCGAATAAGGAATGCCTTGCATTTGATGTAAGGAACGCCTAACATAGCGGTATGAAAACACCATCACCCCTAGACCCGTACGCGTGCGCCGTAATCGATGCATTTGGGGGAACGGCCGCTACTGCCCAACTGTGCCAAGTGCGAATGCCATCTGTCTCCGAATGGCGAAGAAACGGTATCCCGCGCGCGCGTCTGCTGTTTTTACGACTGGCGCGCCCTGACTTGTTCGAGGCTCTCGATTCAAAAGCCGAAGAGTCGTAATACGCCCGGTGCCGGGACTCGAGTAGCAGTCGAGTCTACGGGATGCATGGATCTTGGCTGAATCGTAATCGCCAGCGTACCGCCCCGACAGGATGAAAGCATCTCAATCCCAAACGCCTCATATGACCTGCCGATACATCGATGGCGCACGCGTGCGCGCGCACGGAAGAGATTCCGCTACTGAATTACCGGAGCTTGGTCCGGACAGAGACTGTGTGTTTCACGGTCGCCTTGATAACCGCTGCACAGGAGGCAAGATGAACTGGGTTCGTGGAGTCGTGCATATCACGATGGAAGCTGACGACGGCGGCGACCCTATGGGCATCCGTGTTATCGCGGGGATGACGGATAACGCGGATGCAGGTTCGGACGTTCTGTCCGCTATCGCCGAAGTGCTCGGGCGGGCCGCAGCTAGCGCGGTTCCCTCTGCCGTGTCTCTTCGTGCCCACAAGCGGAGCAACGAAGCGTGTCGAGCTTCACACCCGCAAAGTCAAACTCCGGGTGAGGAATCGACGCAGTGACTTTCATTGCTGGCTCGTTGCATAACGGACACATCTGCCCGCCCGGTGCGAGCTTCGCTTCGAGCGCCGCAACACGCGCCTTGAGCGCGTCGATCTCTGCCGGCGCTCCCGAAATGCGTTTCCAGCCCGGTACACGTTCGAGAGTCTTCATGATGTCTTCCAACAATCCCATAGGCTTCCTCGTTCGTTTGTTTTGCGGAACTCGACTGTATCACTCCGTCGCGGCCAGATTCGTTGGTGGAGAGGGCGTACGCCAGATTCAATGCCCGATCAATTTGGAGTTCGCGTCAAAATGACCTGCCGATACGACAGCACTGAATGGTTGGACGTCTTGTACACGTCCGTTCGCAACACGCCCGGCGGCGTCGCCGACGCCGCCAACTATCTCACCGTGCGACGCGGCAAAAACGTCACGACAGAGTCGTTGCGCCTGCGCTTGCGCGGCGTCGGCGATAGCCGCTTGTCGATGGAAATGTTCGAGCTGCTGATCGAGTGGATGCAGGAAAAGACCGAGGCCAAGGCGCACGCACTCGATGCGCTCCATGCACTGAACGCACGTTTCGGATTGGTCGCAGAGCACGTGGACGAGCACGGTGTCGATGATGCGCTGGAGCCGGGCGCAATGCGGCTCGTTTCGACTGCGCTGCATCTGCAGGCGCACGTGGGCCGCGTCGCGGACGATGTGACCCGCGCGCTCGAAGATCAGCGGATCGACGATCGCAAGGCCGAAGAGATCATCGCGACGGGGCGAAAGGGGCAGCGCCTGTTCCAGCGGCTGATCCATGCCGCCCGCAACCTTGCGAAGCGCCGCCGCCGCTGACATGGAGCGATTCAAGCCCGGCATGGGGTGCTGCCGTGTGACGCGCGAGCAGGTCGAACTGTGCTGCAGCTACTCGCAGCAGCTCGCGTGCGCGACCGCAAGCCTTGCTCATCGCTTTGCCACTGCGCCTGACGACGCTGGCCGATTTCTTGGTGATCTGATGGCGACATTTCCCGATCGCGTCGCCGTGTTTCTTGCGGAGGCGGAGCGAGTCAGTCGCGTTGACGTGTTCATCGCGGCGGCGGCCCGTTTCTGCGGCGCACTTCCCACCAAGCCGGAACGCCACGCGTTCCGCGATCAGATCGTCGGCCAGCTTTGTGCGGCCGATCTTTCCGCATTCGATGAGCGTATGTCCGCCGAATGGCGTCGACTGCGCGGCAAGTAACCGGAGACCAAAGTGACTTTGCAGAGCGTCAGCAGCGGCCTGCGCCGCCGGCATTCGATGCCGCAACGCAAGACGATCGGGACCGATGTGTATAGCGCCGGCCGGAAGGCATGGCGCTCAACCCTTCATCAACGTGAACTGGAAAGGAGAATCGCTGAATGTCGTCGCTAGACCAGATCCGCGCGCAGCTTGCGGCAGCTGGACATCCGGAACTGCCGGCTGGCCACCCGATCGCGGATGGCAAGCACCACCGCTACGGGCCGCGAAAGAAGTACTGGTACCAATTGCGCGAAGTCGTCAGCAAGGGTGCGGTGATCGGATACGCCGGCACTTACGGTCACTTCTCGGGCGACGATCCCGGTACCGAGCGTTTCGAATGGGGCGGTGCACCGCTGAGCGAAGAAGCGCTGGCGGAAACCCGTCGCCGTCAGGAAGCTGCCGAGCGCGAGCAGGCCGAACGCGACGCGCGGCAGGCGAAGCTGGCCGCGAACCGTGCACGTGATCAGTGGGGCCGTGCATCCGAACACGGCACGTCCGCATACCTGGAGCGCAAGCAGATCACGGCCGAAGGCGTGCGCTTTGATGTCGACGGCACGATGTTCGTGCCGATGTACCAGTACGGCGAAGAACCGCGCCTTGTTGGCCTGCAGAAGATCACGCCCGACGGCGCGAAACGCTTCAGCAAGGGCATGGAGAAGAAGGGCGCATCGTGCCTGCTTGGCGTGGTGGGGGCTGACGATCAGATCGTGATGGTCGCCGAAGGCTACGCGACGGCACGATCGATCCGCATGGCGGTCGACCGGGCATTCGCAGTCGATGTTTGCTTTGACGCGGGCGGAATACTGCCGGCCGTGCGCCGCTTACGTGCGATGCACCCGGACGTTCACGTCCTGATCTGCGCCGACGACGACTGGAAAATCGAGCAGCGCATGCGCGAGTGGCTGGCCGACGAGTTCGCTTTCCGGGGCGAACTGATCTTCGGTGCTGACCCGGTGCGGATCGAGGCGAAGAATACGTGGTACATGGTCGCCGCAGCACGCCGTCATGATGACAATGGTGTGCCGTACGTTGAGGTGAGCTACGGCAACGATGTGATGCCAGTGCGCCGGAAGCGTTTCGAGAACACGGGCCTGAAACGCGCGTACGAGGCGGCAGCCGAGGTTGACGACGTGAGCGTCGTCTATCCCGTGTTCGCCGATCGCGGCGAGCGCAAGCTAACCGACTTCAACGACCTGCATGTCGAAGAAGGCCTCGAAGCCGTCACCGAGCAGGTACAAGCAGCGATCTTGCGCGTCATCGCGCCAGCGAACGCAGACATTCGGCCCGCGACGATGTCACCGTCGACCGCGGACGTGCCGAAATCGAAACCCGCCGCGACGTCCGCTGCCGCAGAAGGGCCACAATGGGATGGCCGCGAAGCGGAGAACGGCGCCCATACGTGGGAACAGGATCTCGCGCGCTCCGAGAAGGGCACGCTGCTACCAACGCTCGGCAACGTGCACATGATCCTGTCGAACCACAAGGCGTGGAAGGGCGTGATCGAGCAGGACGACTTCGGTGGCCGCGTGATGAAGCGCAAAGCGCCGCCGTTCCCGCAAGGTGTGACGGGCGAGTGGACCGACATGGATGACCAGCGCTGCGCCTTGTGGTTGTCGCAGCGGTACGGTCTGTCGGTGCGCACCGACATCGTGATGAACGCGGTGCTGCTGGTGGCGGACGCGACCCACTTCCACGAGGTCCGCGAATACCTCGAAGGGCTCAAATGGGATGGCGTGCCGCGCGTGCGGAAGATGCCGTCGACGTACCTGCGCGTGGCCGACAGCGAGTACGTGCAGCTCGCGTTCATGAAATGGATGATCGCGGCCGTCGCGCGCGTCATGGAACCGGGCTGTAAGGTCGATAACGTGCTGATCCTCGAAGGCAAGCAGGGACACCGCAAGTCGACCGCACTGAAGGTGCTGGCGGGCGCTCCGTGGTTCACCGACACGCCGATCCAGATCGGCAACAAGGACACGTATGCCGTGCTGGCCGGCAAGTGGGTGATCGAGCTGGCCGAGCTGGATTCGCTGAACAAGGCCGATTCTTCGGCGGTGAAGAGCTTCTTCGCGACGGCCGTTGACCGGTTCCGCAACTTCTACGGCAAGCGGGCGACCGACGTGCCGCGTCAGTGCGTGTTCGCCGGCTCGGTCAACTTCGATACGTACCTGAAGGACGAATCGGGCAACCGCCGCTACTGGCCGCTGCGCGTCGGCGGCATGGTGGACATCGACGGCATCGTCGCCGTGCGCGATCAGCTGTGGGCCGAGGCCGTGCATCTGTACCGCTCGGGCGTCGTTTGGCACGTCACGGAGGACGAGCGTCCCCTGTTCGAGATCGAACAGGCTGAGCGCTACGAAGGCGACGTGTACGAAGACAAGATCGCGAAGGCCCTCGAATACGTTGCGCGCACGACGATGGAAGAAATCCTCGCCGACGTCCTGAAGCTCGATACGTCGAAATGGACGCTCCCGGAGCAGCGCCGTATCGGCAAGGCGTTGAAGTCGCTCGGTTGGGTGCGCAAGCGCGAATCGACCGGTTCACGCGGCTGGTACTACGTGCGCGAGGAACAGGAGCCTGAAGTCGAACGCGAACTGGTTACGGCCGGTGATGACGACAGCCCGCTGTAATGCGTTGGCGCACCGTGCCGGCATTGTCGGCGCGCCGCTGCGCCAGCTTTGGCGCGCCGTGGACGTCCCATGTCCCGACGTCCCAAAGCGCGGCCTCGGGCGCGGGTGCGCGGGCGCGACATGCGCGACGTGAGGGCGCATGTCGCGCATGTCGTAGGCGCGCACACCTGCAAGCCTTTTCCCTTGGGACATTGAGACGTTAGGACGAATAGGAGAGAGTCGTGATTGATTTGATGGAGCGTGCGGGTATCGCAATGAGCGTTCGTGGTCAGTTCACCGACCCAATTGCCGATCCGAAAGTTACTTTGGGTGCGCTCGCCTTTGCGAACGATCTCGGTCGGTTGCTGGTTCGAATCAAGGCCGGGCAGGACGTCACGCGTGAGACTGTGCGACGCGCGACGCTGCTGTTGGCGCAGATGATCCGGACGTCGGGCCGGTTCAAGCGCAACCGCTTCACCGGTTTGAATCGCGACGATCGCCGCGAGCAGCGCGCGGGATACGAAGTCGAGCGAGCGAAGGTCGATATCGTTGAGCGATTCGCGCTGCGGTTGCTCGACGAATGGGTCAACGACCAATGTGTGCAATGCGAGGGCCGCGGCGTGGTGCGCCGGGGCGGCCGGTATATCTGCCCCGATTGCTCCGGTTCAGGCAAGCGCCCGATCGATGAGGCGGCACGTGCTCACGCGCTCGGTGTCCCGCTTGCCGACTACCGACGACACTGGACGCGTCGCTTTCACGACATGCTCGCGCTGCTCGATAGCGTGAATGGATCGGTGTACGACACAATGCGCCGGCAATTGCGAGAATGAAACGTCTTCCATTCCAAGAGCGGATCGCGTAAACTTCGCACATCCTTTACCGCATCACTGGATGTTCGCTGGCACCGCGCGTTAGTCGTGCAAACCTCTCGGGACATAAGAACACATAGCGGAGCCCGTTAGGTCGTGTGGGGGCGTTCGCCCTTACGAAACGAATTCCAAAGCCCTGAGTGCGAAAGCCCTCGGGGCTTTTTCTTTTGGGGCATGCGTCCTGTCGAGGTATCCGATGAACAACAATCGTTTTGTCGCCGCGCAACAGGGATACATGGCGTGGGGAATTCTTCAGGCCGACAGCCGGCGGCTCGCACGCTATTGTGGTGACGTCGTCGCGTGGCAAATGGATGCGGATGATGAGCGGCAGGGCGATGCGCGCCAGAGATTTGTCGCCCGACCGGTTCTGTTGACTGAAGCGCCTGAGGGATTGGTGGTTGCTTGTAACGGCCGGCTGTATGGTGAGTGGCGCGAATGGAACGACTTCGAGTCGTGGTTGCGCTCGGAGGGCTTGGTTGTTGCGGCCGACGACGTAGATCTTGCGCGGCGCTTGTATCGGGTCGGCGATGAACTTCTCGAGGACAGGGCGCGTTTGTCATGGGCGACGGCGGGTGACGCTGATGGAGTCGATGCGTTACGGACGATGTCCGCGGCCCTGAGCACATGCAGTGGATTTGCCGGCCCAATCTCCCGCGTCATCCAGACGCGCGTCTGCTCGGGGCTGGTAGCAGACGCCTTGAATGAGGTGGCTGCGGTTGAGAAGGTTAATCGGGCAGCACGAGCCGCTTTAGATGGTCGGGCAACGTTGCCTTGAAGGCAGCTTCGAATTGCTCTCGATATAGGGCGGTGACGCCCGGCTGGTCGCGTCGGATCTCGTACATCATGCGAAGTGCAGCAGCCAGCGGCTCCCAAGTATCCGGCGACAACATCGTCAGGTTGGCGAGGGCTTGCAGGATGGAGGTGTGGGCAGCTGCGTTTGCGTCGCGAAGCTGCGTGCCTTTGATTAGTAGCTGTACCTCGGCACGAAGTCGCTGTACCTCGGCCTGAAGTTGTTCAATTTCCGGCTTATCCATTATTGCTCCGGTGTTGGTTTGTTTGGCCCCGAGCGTGCAATTGTGACACGCCGCGGCCAGCGTACTCAGTGACCGGCTGTACAGAGATATGAAGCCCTGAGTGCGAACGCTCTCAGGGCTTTTTGCATTGGGGCGCTGAAATGCGAATCGAGTCGACGAGCGCCGGGCCGAGTGAGGTCTGGTCGACGTGGGATGAAGATCGAAGCATGGGGCGCGTTACCGCGCGGTGCTTCGTGATTGACGACGCGATCGACCGTATCGTGTGGGCGATGGACCGAGCAGGCGACGGCGGGACCGCGGATGTCGCGATCGGTACGGGTCTGCCTATTTTTTGAGCAGGCGGGGACCCTCTGGGCATCGCCATACGCGGGGGCTCGCACCCGCGTTTTTTCTCTACTGGCGAGTCTCCCTAGGGGGTCATATTCATGCCGACTCAGCAGCAGATCGCCGAGCATCTTGATCTTGATCAGTCGGCCGTTTCACGGTTTGTCGACAAGGCTCGGCTCGATTACAAGACCGCGTCGATAGACGAGATCCGCGTCGCATATATCCGGCACCTGCGCGAAGTCGCTGCCGGCCGCGCGAGCGAGACCGGCATCGATCTCGTCGCCGAGCGCGCGATGACGGAGCGCGTTGATCGCGAGATCAAATTGCTGACGCTGGCCGAGAAGAAGGGGCAGCTCGTCAACGCGGCGCAGCTGGAACAGGCATACGGCCTGATGGTCGGCGCTTTTCAAACGGAACTGCTGTCGCTCGCCGACAAGCTGGTGCAGGAGCTGCACGCGCTATACGGCGTCCACGTCGACGTCGAATGGTTGAACGAGCATATCTATGGATGCCTTGAGCAGCTTTCTGAATACGACCCAGACGGTGCACGCAGTGATTCGCCGGATCGCGAAGATGCTGCGTCCACCCGAGCGGATCGGGACGACCGAATGGGCGCGCAAGCATCGGAGGATGAGCGCGAAAGCGACCGCTACGCCGGGGCGCTATAACCCGGCCATCACGCCGTGGGTGTTTGGCATGCACGACGCGCTGGACGATCCGAACGTGCAGAAGGTCGTGTGCATGAAATCGGCGCAGGTCGCGTGGACGGACGGCGTCCTGCTGAACTACATCGGCAAGCGGATCGACGTCGATCCGTGTCCGATGATCGTGATGTTCCCGAAAGAGAAGACGGCGAAGAAGTTCAATCTCGAAAAGTTCGAACCGATGGTCGAGGTGACGCCTCGGCTTTCGGCGAAACTGCCGGTCCATTCGGCGCGGGATAAAAACAACCTGTGGGATCACAAGACGTTTGCGCGAGGGTTCCTGAAGTTCATCACCTCGAACGCGCCGGACGAAGTGAAGTCGACGCCGGCTCCGGTCGTGGCTGTGGAGGAGCCGGACGACGCGAACACGAACGTGCGCGAGCAGGGTGACTCGATCACGCTGCTCGAGGAGCGGAACAAGAGCTATTCGGCCCGGCGCCGCAAGATGATCTTGGGCGGCACGCCGACCGTCGACGGCCTGTCGCGGATCCAGCAGGCGTACGCAGCGTCCGACCAGCGTGTGTATCTGGTGCCGTGCCCCGACTGCGACGAAGAGCACGAACTTGCGTGGGAAAACGTCACGTGGAGCGAGGACGCGGATGTTGTGCACGAGGTGTACGGCCGCGCTCGGCCGGAATCGGCCCGCTACACGTGTCCGCACTGCGGTTCGTTGTGGGACGACGCGATGCGCATTCGCGCGGTACGGCGCGGGCGGTGGGTCGCCACTGCGCCGTTTCACGGTGTCGCCGGCTTTCGTATCAACGAGCTGGTGTCGCCGTTTCCCGGCTCCAACATGGCCGAGCTGGTCAAGAAGTGGCTGACGGCCGAGAAGGCGCTGCGCGAGGGCGACGACACGAAGATGCGCTCGTTCGTGAACAACTCGCAGGGTCGGCCGTACAAGTACAAGAGCGACCTGCCGGAGCTCGATGTGCTCGCCGAACGGGCGCTGCCGTACGACGAACTGACGGTGCCGGCCGGCGGCTTGCTGCTGACGCTCGGCGTCGACGTGCAGCACGATCGTCTGGCGATCATCCTGCGTGCGTGGGGGCGAGGCGAGGAAAGTTGGCTGGTCGCGTGGGGCGAAATCCACGGCAACGTGCTCGAGCAACAGCAGGATCCGCTCGTCGGCGGCGTATGGGGTGCGCTCACGACGCTTCTGACGCACGGCTACCGGCATGAAAACGGCTGGCTGCTGCGCGTGCGCGCGACGTCGATCGACTCGTCGGACGGCTCCACGTCGGACGCCGTCTACAAGTACGTGCGCGCGGCGCAACAGGCCGGGCATCACGTGATGGCGGTCAAGGGCAGCAGCAATCCGGACGCGGAGATCTTCAGCGTGCCGAAGGCGTCGATCGATTCGACCCGGAACAACAGCAAGGCCGCGAAGTACGGTCTGCGCCCGTACATGGTCGGCGTGAGCCGCGCGAAGGATCTGATTTTGGAAAACCGGCTGAAGCTCGAAGGCGACGGGCCGGGCCGCATGCACTGGTATCGCGACGTACGCGGCGACTACCTGTCGCAGCTCACGGCCGAGGTGAAGGTGCCGGGGCCGCGCGGCGGCAAGCGAGTGTGGCAGAAGAAGGCCGGTGCGAGAAACGAGGCGCTGGACTGCGAAGGCTACGCGCTGCATGCGGCTCGCAGCGTCAAGGTGCATCTGATGAAGGAGGAGCACTGGCAACTGGAACAGCACCGTGTCTCTCAGGTTTCGTTGTTCGACGCGGTTCCCGTGTTGGAGACGTTGCCTTCGGTGCTACCGGTTGAGCCGTTGCCCGATCCGCCGGCCGAACCGGTTGCCGTCGAGACCCCGCGGCTCGCGCAGCAAGCTGCAAAACCCACCGAAACCCCGCCACCGAGCGGGGTTTCGCGCATTCAGGGGCGTCGAGTCGGGCGGTCGAGCTACCTGTCGCGACGCTAGGAGGTGTTCATGGCATACACAAAGCAGGATCTGGAGCGTATCCAGTCGGCGATCGCTAAAGGCGAGCTGGAAGTCCAGTACGCGGATCGACGAGTGAAATATCGCTCGATCGCCGAGCTGCGCGAAGCGCGCACCGAGATCATTCGCGATCTGAGCGGCGCTGCAGGGCGCTCAACGATCTTCCGGCTGCGGCATGCGGGCAAGGGGGTGCGATGAGTCGCACGTATCCCGCGCTCGCCCGGCGTGGCTTCGTGGTGCCGACGCGGTTGAAGGCGGCGGCATACGAATCGGCGAGCACTGTAGGGGCGCGGGCGAAGTCGTGGCGAGTATCAGGAGCGGGGCCGAACACGGCTGCCGTGCAAAACCTGTCGCTCATGCGGTCTCGCGCGCGCGATGCGATCCGAAACGACCCGTGGGCCAAGACGGCGATCGCGCGGCTCGTTTCGAACACGATCGGCACGGGTATTCAAGCGCATCCGCAGCATCCGAACGATGCGGTGCGCAAGATGCAAAAGCAACTTTGGGAGGACAGCGGGCAGGAGATTGACGCCGACGACGTGTTCGACATCGCGGGCATCCAAACGCTCGCCGCACGGTCGTTTTTCAGCGACGGCGAGGTGCTGGTGCGTCGCCGGATGCGCAGCCCGCGTGACGGTCTTGCAGTGCCGATGCAGATCCAGCTACTCGAAGGCGATCTGCTGCCGATGGAGAAAAACGAGCTGGTTCCCGGTGGCGAGGTCATCAACGGCGTGGAGTTCGACGCAGACGGCCGACGTGTCGCGTATCACCTGCTGCGGCGTCATCCCGGCGAGTACGGGCGCGCATCGATCGCGAACATGCAGACCGTGCGCGTGCCGGCCGATGAGATTGCGCACGTCTTCCTCGCGCTTCGGCCCGGTCAGGTGCGCGGCGTTCCCGAGCTGTCGACCGTGTTGCTTCGGCTGAAGTCACTCGACAACTTCGATGACGCGGTGCTGTTTCGGCAGGAGGTCAGCAACCTCTTTGCCGGCTTCATCACGAAGCCGCCGACCGAGCCGGGCATGCCGGGCGACCCCGTGACCGGCGGCGCCATGCAGTACGACGTCGACGGGTTCTCGCCCGTCGTTTCGCTCGAGCCGGGCAGCATGCAGGAGCTTGCGCCCGGCGAGGACGTGAAGTTCGCTGCGCCGCCGGGTGCGGGTGCCGACTACGGCCCGTTCATGCGCCAGCAACTGATGGCCGCAGCGGCGTCGGTCGGCATGCCGTACGAAGTGTTGACCGGCGACCTGCGCGACGTGAGCGACCGCGTGCTGCGCGTGATCCTGAACGAGTTCCGCCGCTCGATCGAGCAGCTGCAATGGAACGTGTTCATTCACCAGTTCTGCCGGAAGGTCTGGCGCTGGTGGGTCGATGCTTGCGCGTTGTCGGGTGCGATGCCGATGCCGGACTACTACCGAAACCGGCGCGACTACCTGCGGGTTCGATGGGTGCCGCAGGGCTGGCCGTACATCCATCCCGTGCAGGACGTCACGGCGAAGCGAATGGAGATCCGGGCCGGACTGGCGAGCCGTTCGGGCGCGGTGCTCGCGCGCGGCGACGACCCCGAGCAGGTGGACGACGAGAACGCGGCCGATCTTGCGCGCGAGCGGCGGCTCGGCCTTCGGTACGACACGCTCGAACCGGTCGACGGTGGAGGCGGTTTTTCAAATGGGGATGGCGAATGAAGGGAAAGAAGCGTTGGTGGGACATCCGGGCGCAGGCGAACGCGGCCGGCGAGCAGGTGGCCGAGATCCGGATCTACGGCGATATCGGCTTCTGGGGTACGGACGCAGAGCTGTTCGCGTCGAAGCTCGATGAGGTCGCCGCGACGGCTACGTCGATCGTCGTGGCCGTGAATTCGATGGGCGGCGACGTGTTCGACGCATTCACGATCTACAACGCGCTGCGTCGGCACGCCGGCAAGGTGACGGGCCGCGTCGACGGCGTCGCTGCATCGGCGGCATCGCTGATTCTGATGGCGTGCGACGAGATCGTGATGCCGTCGAACGCGATGCTGATGATTCATAACCCGCACACGGTCGCAGCCGGCGAGGCCGCCGACCTGCGCAAGCTCGCGGACCTGCTCGACAGCACGTCGGACAACATGCTCGCGGCTTACGTGGAGCGCAGCGGCCGGACCGAGGACGAAGTGCGGGCCATCATGGACGCGGAAACGTGGCTCACCGCCGCGCAGGCGCAGGAGCAGGGGTTCTGCGACACGATCGCCGAGCCGATCCGTATCGCGGCGTATGCGGGCGCTGCGCGACACGTCGCGCGGTTCGCGGCCGTGCCGGATCCGATCCGTGCGCTGCTTGCCGACGATGCCGAAGCGCCGCCCGTTCCTGAGCCGCAGCCCACCTCGACGCCGGCACCGCAGCCGGCGCCGGACGTAACGGCGCTTGCGTCGCACGTGTACGCCGCGTGCCGTGACGCGCGCATCGAGCACTGCGCCGAAGGCATCGTACTCGCCACCGGGCTGCGCGATCGCGCGACGGTCGATGCGGCGATCCGCAACGCGCAGGACATTGCGGGCATCTGTCTCGCGGCGAATCTGACCGAGCTGACAGCGGGCTTCGTGGCGGACGGCCTGTCGCCCGATCAGGTTCGCGCACGGCTGTTCGAGCGTGTGACCGCGTCGCAGACGCGGATCAATCATCGCGCTCAACCGGTCGCACCGGCCGAGTCGACCGTGGTCGCGAACGCGCCGCGAGCGGCGTCCATCTACGCGGCTCGCAAGAGCGGCAAGCAACTTTGACGTTACCCGAGGAGGGGAAAACTCATGTCGAACGTGAAGCAACAAGGCGTGCTGACGGCCGAATTTCTCGTGTCGGAAGGCAACGGGCAGATTTCGCGCGAGCGCATCGTGGTCAAGGCAGGGCCGGCGCTGCCGGCCGGACAGGTGCTCGGCGTGACGAGCACCGGTGAGTATGCGCCATACGACAACACGGCGAACGACGGCTCGGAAGTCGCGGCGGCAGTGCTCTATGCGCCGCTGCCGGCGTCGGACGCGCCGCGCCCGGCGACGGGCATCGTGCGGCTCGCCGAGGTCGCAGGTGCGCTGTTGACCGGGCTCGACGTTGCCGGCCGCAGCGATCTCGCCGAGCGGCACGTGATCGTCCGCTGACCGTCCTAAGCGCCATTCAGGGCCACGCACTGCGCGTGGCCTTTTTTGTATCCACTTCATGTTGGAGGTTGTATGGCGGACATCGCCCTGTTTCAAGACGACGCCTTCTCGCTGTCGTCCCTGAGTGCTGCGATCAACGAGCAACCGTATGTGCCGGGCCGTATCGGTACGCTCCGCCTGTTCGAAGAGGACGGCATCACGACGACGACGGTGCAGATCGAGCGCGACGGCGACACGCTGTCGCTCGTCGCGGCCGGCCAGCGCGGTGCACCGGCTGCTGTTGTCGCGGGTAGCAAGCGCAGCATGATCCCGTTCAATACGGTGCACCTGCCGCAGCGTGCAGTGATCATGGCCGACGAAATCGCGAACCTGCGTGCGTTCGGTTCCGAAACGGAGCTGGAGGCACTGCAAACCGTCGTGAATCGCCGACTCGCCAAGATGCGTCGGCAGCTCGATGCGACGCACGAATTCCACCGCATCGGCGCAATCAAGGGCGCGGTGCTGGACGCTGACGGCAAGACGGTCCTGATCGACCTGCTGAAGTACTTCGGCATCGAGCAAACGGTGATTCCGTTCGAGCTGTCCACTGCGACGACCGAGATTCGTCAGAAGTGCGTCGAGGTGCAGGACGCGATCGAGGACGCGCTCGGTGCGATGACGTACACGGGTGTGCGGGTGCTGTGCGGGCGCGAGTTCTGGAACAAGCTGATCGTCGCGAAGTCGGTGAAGGAAACGTATCTCGCGTCGGTGATGGCCGCGCAGCTGCGTGGCGATGCGCGCGACGCGTTCGACTTCGGCGGCTGCACCTTCGAGCGGTATCGCGGCCGCGTCGGCGACGTCGGCTACGTTGCGGACGACGAAGCGTACGCAGTGCCGGAAGGCGTGCCCGAGTTGTTCATCACGCGCTTCGCGCCGGCCGACTATGTCGAAGCGGTGAACACGACGGGTCTTCCGTACTACGCGAAGCAGGAGCTGATGGACTTCGGCAAGGGCGTCGAGATCGAGGCGCAATCGAACCCGATCCATCTGTGCACGCGCCCGAAGGCGCTGATCAAGCTGAAGGCGTGACGTGGCATTCCGGGATCTGATCTCGGACGTCGACGCTGCGGTGCTGCGCGATCTCGGCGATGCGGATATCACGATCGATGGCCGGCCCGTCGAAGGGATGTTTGCGTCGCCGTGGCTCGGGCCGGATCTCGGCAGCCAGCGCACGCAGCTCGTCGCACCGGTGTTTCATCTGCGCGACCGCGATGCCACTACGGTCCGTCAGGGCAGCATCCTGATCGCAAGCGGCGAGCGTTACCGCGTGCTTGAGGCGCATCCGGACGGCACCGGCTGGACGGTCCTCATTCTCCAGTAGGCGATATGGACGATCTGAAGATCGAAATCGATATCAAAGAGGCGATGGCCGTGCTGCAAGGGTTGTCGCCGTCCGCGATGCAGGGTGCGTGGCGACGGACGTTGCGCAAGACGGCGGGCTGGATCAAGAGCCAGACCGCCAAGGAAGTCGGGGCGGCGACGAAGATCCCGCAGAAGGTGATCCGTAGCCGCCTCTACTTCTTTCTCCGCTCGGCCGATACCGGCAAGGTGTGGCTCGGTTTGAACCCGATCGAAGCGCATCGGCTCGGAAAGGCAACGAAAACGCGCAAGGGCATGCGTGTCGGCCGCCAGTCGTTCGTAGGTGCGTGGCGGCAAACGAAGCGAAAGCCGGATGGCCCGATATACGAGCGTGTCGGCAAGGAGCGGATGCCGTACCGGCTGATCACGGTGTCGTGGCAGCAGTCGGGCGACCCCGCGTTCCGACGTGCGGCCAAGGCATGCGAGGCCCGGCTGATGGTGATTCTCCGTCAGGAAGTGAACTACGAACTGCAGAAGGTGATGCGCCGTGCTTGAGAACCTGAAAGTGCTACACGATGCGATCGAGCGCGGCATGCGCGAGAAGCTGCCTGCGATGAAACGAATCGAGGCGTATCCGCGTCTCGGTCAGAAGATCGACACGCCGCTGATTGCCATCGAACTGAGCGAGTTCGAGCCCGGCCACGACGACGGGACGGGCGACGTGCCGCTGATTGCGCGCATGCAGGCCCGCGTCGTTTTCGATCCGATTGCCGAAGGCGCGGAGCTTGCCGTCCGGGAGGTGGCAGCACGCGTTGCGATGGTCGTGCATGGGAACACGTGGGAGCTACCGATCACGCCGGGCAAGGTCGTGCAGGTCGCGGAGGATCCGTTCCGGCCGCAGCTCGATACGTACTGCGTGTGGCTCGTCGAATGGACGCACGAATTCGGGCTCGGGATGGAAATCGGCGAGATCCCGGATGGTCCCGCGATTCTGTGGGGCGTCGATCCTGAAACGGGCTTAGGCAACGAAGCCCAGTATTGGGATCCGGCAGACGATGGGAGCGGTCGAACATGAGCGACTACGCACTGGGCGAGATCGATCGCCGCATGGCTTGCATGGTGCAACACGGGACGGTCGAAGAGGTCTCGTATCAGCCTCCGCTGTGCCGCGTGCGGATCGGCGATTGGGTGAGTGATTGGATGCCGTGGAAGACCGCCGCGGCCGGCGTTGTCCGTTTCTGGCGGCCGCCATCTGTTGGCGAACAGGCGTCGATGTTTGCGCCCTCTGGCGAACTTGCCGGCGCATACGCTGCGCCGGGCTATTACTCCGATCAGCATGGCGGATCGGCGCGATCCAGCCCGTCAGAGACGGCATGGGACTACCCGGATGGCGCATCCGAAGTCTACGACCATGAGAAGCATGAATACCGCGTCGACGTGCCGGCGGGCGGGCGCATCGTGTTCCGCATCGGAGGAACGGTGCTGGAGCTGCGCGCGGACGGCGTGACGTTGCGCACGAAGCAATTCCTCGGTGACGTGCCGGACTCGACCTTCACTGGCAACACGACGACCGAGAAGCGGCTCACATTTAACGGCGGGATGCAAGGCAAAGCCGAGGCAATAGGAGACGTCGCCGTGCAAGTACAAGGTGGTGCGGCGTTCACCGACGACGTCAAAGCGGCCGGTATCTCTGTTAGCCAGCATCGGCACATGGAGCAAGGCGATGGTGCTCCTGTTGGCCGTCCAATTTCCTGATTTTAGGTGGATGGCGCTAGCCCTGACGATGCGATTGGGGCATCTGTTCCTGCTGCAATTTTGTTTGCTGGACAGTATTGACGGATGAAATTCATTTTTACATTAAGGAGGGCGCGGGCGTCTTCTTCCGTGGCGAAATCGAAGCGCGGGTCAGGGCGAAGGGTTACTGTAATGGTGTGCGTGCATATGCGCAAATTCATCAGCAACGCTTGGACGTTAATGACGGATGTGTCGTTGAGTTTGCACTCTACTGATCGAGGTTTGTGGTCGTCAAAAGCATAGGCTGAAGCAATGTGATATTGAATGCAATAATCTAAAACCTCGATGCCACCCTGGACATTCGTCAGGATGCCGCTGATTTCTGTTTTAAATGGGGTGTTTGAAAATTGCTGCTCAATTATGTTTCTATCTTTAGCAAATTTTTGCACCCATATTGCGTAAGAGGATAAATAGTCCTGTTCTGCGCGCTGTAGCGATGCTGCCTTCCCAAATGTTCCAAATCTGAGGATCACATGGTTAATGCCCGCGGCAATCGTATCTGCCCCGACTTGGAAATCGTCCATTGCTTCTCTGAACGTATCTTGGTTCCTGATGATGGCATCGCGAGCTTTTTGATGTACGTCATTCAAATGTGTGAGCCATGTGCCAACTATTCCTGAAAGAAAAAATCCGACCGCGACAACTATTGTGGGGTGTCTGAAGAAAACGTCGATGCGACCTATGATGGACGGCGGTGATGGTCGATCGATAAGTGAAAGTCTGGATTTTCGTCGCGTGGTGGATATTTTGTACATAATCGAATTTTAGGGTATTGGTGTTGAATGATGTCTGCTTGTGAATGTGCGTCCGGGTTAAAAACCTTATCTTTCCGCGATGTGCGGGACCTCTATCTACGTGGGACTATTATGCCTAAAGAAAATATAGTGCATACCGTTACTGCATCGGTCACCTACCTCGACAACGTGTTTCGGAGCCGCGTAATCGTGTTTCCGAACGGCGATTTGCTTCGCGTATTTTGCGGTGAGGTGGTCGCAAAAAACGCCGCCCAGATCGAATACCTCGACACGCATCCCGACTTCAAACGGATCGAGGAGCGCGGATGAGCCGGTCCGGTGCACTCGTCGGCATGGACCGATGGACCGGTGCGCCGATCACCGGCATCGCGCACTTGAAGCAGAGCCTCGGCGACATCCTCGGCACGCGTAAGGGAACGCGACGGGAACTGCCCGAGTACGGCTCGGACCTGCCGTTGATGGTCGACCTGCCGGTCACGCGAGGTTGGATATCGGCCGCGCAGGCGGAGGCCGCGCGTGCGATCGGTCGATGGGAGCCGCGAATCAAGCTGGCTCAGGTCAAGGTGCTGTCGATCATTGATGGCAAACCAACTTTCCTCATCCGAGGCGAATACGACGGCACGGCCGTCGAAATCGAGGTGCCAACATGACCGTTATCGATCTCGCTTCACTGGATCCGCCGGACCTCGTCGAAGTACTCGACTTCGAGGCCGCGTTCCAAATGAAGCTGGAGTATTTCAAATCGATCTATCCCGACTGGACTGCGGCGCTGAAGTCGGATCCGGTCGTCAAGCTGATCGAGCTGGCGGCTTATGACGAGATCCGTGCGCGTGCGCGGATCAATGACGCCGCCCGTGCGGTGATGCTCGCGTTTTCGACTGGCGCTGACCTGGAGCATCTGGCGGTGCTTTTGGATACCGAGCGGGCGGTGGTCGATCCCGGTGATCCGGAGGCAAATCCACCGATCGAGCGCCGCATGGAATCGGACGACCGGTTGAAGCTGCGCGCACAGATGTCGCTGGAGCGGGCAACGGTTGCGGGTCCGTCCGGGGCATATCGTTCACTTGCGATGGATGCGTCGGCGGACATCCTCGACGTCGCTGTCGATCGGCCTGAAGCGGGCACGGTGCGACTCACGATCATGTCCGCGCGCGGCGATGGTGTCCCGGATCAGGCGTTGCTCGAGCTGGTTCGCGCGAAGGTTTCGCCGGAGACGGTCCGGCCGCTCAATGACACGGTGCTGGTGGAGCCGGCGATCAAGATCGAGTATGCAATTGACGCGGTCATCTACGTCGGTAGCGGCCCGGATCCGAACATCGTGCTCGATGCCCGGCGAAAGGTGCTCGACCGCGTCATAACAAAGTCGCGCCGGCTGCGTGCCGGTATGCCGCGAACGGCGATCGATGGGGCACTGCACGCGCCGGATAGCGGCGTCGTACGCATTGAGTTGCGATCGCCCAGCGTCGACGTCGTGTGTGGCCCGCGAGAGTTCGCACATTGCACGGCGATCAACCTCGAGGTGAGGACCGACGATGCGTGAGCCACTTCTGCCATCGAATCAGACGCCGCTCGAGGCGGCGCTCGCTCGCGTGATGCGACCAAGCGTCGATCCCGAGATCCTGCGGACGTTGGGGGACGCGGATCGTTGCCCGACAGCATGGCTGCCGTGGCTGGCATGGGGGCTCGCCGTTGACGGTTGGGAGCTGGCTGAATCCGAAGATGCGCGGCGAGCGCTTGTGAAGAGCTCGATGGCGCTGCACCGGAAGAAAGGCACACCGTGGGCGGTGCGCGAAGTGATCCGGCGGCTCGGGTTCGGCGAGGTCGAGATCATCGAAGGCCGCAGTGGCCGTCGGCGTGACGGATCAATCCTGCGTAACGGCGAGCAGCTGCATGGGAAAGCTAGCGCATGGGCCGAGTACATCGTGAAACTCGGCGTGCTGATTACACGTGATCAGGCCGACAAGCTTTGGCAGGCGATCGAGCGCTATGCGCCCGCACGCAGCAAGCTCGCCGCACTCGACTACGCCGCCGTGGCGATCCGACATAACGGCGTGGCACGACGGGATGGCCAATATACGAGAGGGAGCATTACAACATGACTAACCTTGTTGAGATCGAGCGATGGGAAGACGGGATCTATCAGCTCGAAACTTCCGACCGCGTGGAGGCCGGTCCGGACGGTATCGACAACCTGCAAGCAAAGCAACTCGCGAACCGCACGCGCTATCTGAAAAAGGTCCTCGAGGCGGGGCAAAGTGACTTTGACGCACACGTGGCGGCGGCCGACCCGCATCCGCAGTATGCGACGCATGCGGATCTGGCCGAGAAGTTGGCCGCGCTCGTTGCCCAGTCACCCGAAACGCTCGATACGCTCAGTGAGCTAGCGAAGGCGCTCGGCAACGATCCGAATTTTGCGACGACGATCACGAATGCACTCGCGCTTAAGGCGGCACTTGATTCGCCCGAATTCAGTGGCGCACCGAAAGCTCCGACGCCGCCACAGTTCGACAGCAGCTCGAGGCTGGCGACGATGGCTGCGGTACAGCGGGCACTCGGGAGTGCGTCGAGTATGAAGACTATCAGCGCTCCGGTCGCCATGGACATCACGCATGCGGGCGCTGACGTTGTCTTGTATGGCAACTCGAGCGCGTTCACACAGGTGCTCCCCGCCGTTAAAACCTTCCCGTCCGGAGTGGGGATGCGCTTCTACAACGCATCGGCTTATTCCGTGACGATTCAGACGGCGGGAAGCGACAGGTTTTCGGCTTTGGGGGGCACCGTAACGTCGATCGTGGTAGGTCCCGGCGATAGCCTTGCGATCTCGGCATACGCGCCGAGCAATTGGGAAGTCATGGGCGGGTCAGCCGCGTTGCAGTGGAGTTTCTCCTTCGACGCGACGCTGGACGTGAATGGAAGTCAGCGACTGCCCGGTGGCCTGATCGAAAAGTGGGGAATCGCAGCAACCGACGCAAACGGAGAGGTCACAATCGTATTTCCGAAGCGCTTTCCGAACGCAGCGCTCAACGCGGTGGCGAACCACGCCGGAGGTGGTGCGGCGATGGTTATTCTCCTGAATGGATCGCTCACGCAGGACGGCGTGCGGTTCAAGGTGTTCAACGACAGCGGTATGACGCAGCCGGGCTGGATCGTTTACTGGCGAGTTCTGGGGAAATGACGATGGCGCGAATTTATGCAGGTTACGACGAGCAGCGTCGAATTCAGTCCTTTTTCGACGATGAGTCGCGACCGGACGGTCTCAGCTTCGTCGAGATAACGCCGGAGCAACACCGTATGCTCATCGCGGGAATGGCTGCCGGAAAGACGATGGCGATCGATGACGCGCAAAAACCCATTCTGATCGATCCGCCGAAGCAAACCCGCGAGCAGTTGGCGGCCGCGATGCGCGTAGCCCGCGATGCTGCTTTGCGTGCGACCGATTGGCTTGTCTCTCGCCATCAAGACGAAAAATTGCTGGGTGACGGGACAACACTGACCGCCGACCAATTCGCCTTGCTGCTGCGGTATCGGCAATCCCTTCGCGATTCCAGCGAGTTGCCCGGCTGGCCGAACGTGGCGCTACCGGCGCCTCCACCGTTCGCAACGCAGGCGCAGTGATGAATCGACTGCGCTACCACGTTTATGCACTGTCAGGCCGCTCGTCGAGCGGCCTTTTTTGTAGCTTTCTCGGAGACCTGAATGGCTGCTACTTCTTTCTATCACGGCGTCACGACCGTGCTGGTCGATACCGGGCCACGCACGATCGCAGTCCCGTCGACATCGGTCGTCGGCATCGTGGACACCTACACGCCCGGCCCGGACCTCGTCGCGCCGAACGTGCCGGTACGCATCACCAGTGAGTATGACGCGGTCGCCGCGTTTGGTGAGGCCAGCCCGATTACGCGCGCGATTCAGGGCATCTACAAGCAGAGCAAGACGGTCATGGTGGCTGTCGGCGTTCCGGCCGATCAGACCGATGCTGAACTGACGTCCGCGATTATCGGTGGCGTGTCCGCGGGCGGTGCGCGCACCGGCATGCAGGCGCTGCTCGACGGCAAATCGCTGTTCGACCTGAAGCCGCGGTTGCTGATCGCGCCCGGCCATACCGCCAAGCAGCCGGTCGCGACAGCGGCCGATGAACTTGCCGCCAAGCTGCGCGCGATCGCGATCATCGACGGGCCGAACAACACCGACGAGGATGCGATCCAGTACGCGAAGAACTTCGGCAGCAAGCGTCTGTATCTGGTCGATCCCGGCGTGCGGTACTGGGACACGGCGAAGAACGCGGACGTCGACGCGCCGGCATCGGCGTATGCGGCGGGCCTGTTCTGCCAGACCGACGCGGCGATCGGCTTCTGGGCATCGCCATCGAACAAGGAAATCGTCGGCATCAGCGGCACGAAGCGGCCGATCGAATTCCTCGACGGCGACGAGACCTGCCGCGCGAACCTGCTGAACAACTCGTTTATCACGACGATCATCCGCGACGGCGGGTATCGCCTGTGGGGCAACCGCACGTTGTCGGCCGATCCGAAGTGGTCGTTCGTGACCCGCGTGCGCACGCTCGACATCGTGATGGACGCCGTACAGGCCGGCCATAAGTGGGCGGTCGATCGCGGCATTACGGCAACGTACGTGCAGGACGTCACCGAAGGACTGCGGGCGTTCATGCGCGATCTGCGCAATCAGGGCGCGGTGATCAACTTCGAGGTGTACCCGGACCCGAAGCTCAATTCGGCGTCGCAGCTCGAGCAGGGCAAGGTGTACTGGAACATCCGATTCACGGACGTTCCGCCCGCAGAAAACCCGATCTTCCGCTTCGAGGTCACGAACGAGTGGCTGACGGAAGTTCTCGACACGCAATCGTAAGAGGTGACGCATGGTTCCGGAAACTCTGAACAACATGGCGCTGTACGTCGACGGGCGCGGCTTTGCCGGCCGCGCGCCCGAGGTCAGTCCGCCGAAGCTGAAGATCAAGACGGAGGACTATCGCGCGGGCGGCATGGACGCGCCTGTCAAGGTCGACCAAGGTATGGAGGGGCTGCAGGCGGCGTTCACCATGGGGAGTGTCGAGCGTGACGTGCTGAAGTTCTTCGGGCTGGCCGACAACAGCGCGTTCAACGCCACCTTTCGCGGTGCATTTCGCGACACGCGAGGCAAGGTGAAGTCGGTCGCGCTCATCATGCGCGGCATGCTGTCCGAATACGATCCGGGCAGCTGGAAGCCGGGCTCGACGTCGGAGCTGAAGTACACGGCCGATCTGTCGTACTACAAGGCCGAGATCGACGGCGCAGTGATCTTCGAGATCGACGTGCTCAACATGATCCGCGTCATCGACGGCGTCGATCAGCTCGCCGACGTGCGTAAGGCGCTCGGCATGTGAACGCCGCGGCCGGCCAAAGCAACTTTTCGATAACCCGAGGGGCGGCCCGTTGACCGCCCCTTTTGTCATTTCCGAGGTGCTGAGTGGAAACCGTGAAGATCAAACTGAAGTATCCCGTGGCGTTCGACGGCGTCGTGCGCGACGAACTGGTGATGCGCCGCCCGAAGGTTCGCGACATGCGCGCGGCGAGCAAGCAGGCGCAGGGCGACGACGAGCTGCGCGAGATCGTGCTGTTCGCGACGCTGGCCGACGTCGCACCCGACGACATCGAAGGAATGGACATGGTCGATTACGACGCTATGCAGCGTGCGTACGAATCCTTTCGATCCGTTCGTCCGGCTGCCAATCGAAACAGTGAAGGCGCTGGCTCGCCGGCTGATGAAGGAGTACGGGGTGCAGCCGCAGTCGGTTGACGACATGACGATCGACGACGTGTTGTGGTGGCTGACTGATTGAGCGAGGACTGACATGGCACGCGATATTGCACTTGGCATCGTCATCGGCGGTGCCGTGTCGGCAACGCTCGGAAAGGCGTTCGCCGACACGAACTCGAAGATCGTTGGGCTGCGCAAGGCAGCGAGCGAGCGCGGCATGTGGCAGCGGCAGATTGGCGAGACGATCAGGCTGCAGGAGGAGTTTCGCCGGCTGCATCTGGCGGGCGACAGCGCCGCGGACGGAATCCGGCGCAAGCTGGACAGCAACGTTCGTGCACTGCGTGACGCCGGCTTCGAGGTCGATCGCCTCGATCGCGCGTACGCGAGACTCGGGCGCACCGTGCGCGGGCTCGAGCTGAAAGCCGCCGGGCATGAACGTCTGGCTGCCGGCCGCGACGGCATGCGTGATGCAGCCCGCGACGCCGTGAAGCTCGGTGCGGCCGTCGCGGTGCCGACCACGGTGTCGGCGCAGTATCAGGCGATCATCCGCGACATCGCGATCAAGGCCGGCATCGCGCGCACGGAGCAGGAGCGCGCGATGTCCGAGCGCATCCGTCGTGACGCATTGTCGAACGGTATGGGGCGCAACGAGCTGGCCGATGCGGTCAACCAGATGGTTGCGGCCGGGATGGACGTCGACCGGGCGCTGAACTTCGGCCCGGCCGTCACGAAATTCTCGGTAGGTCAGGGAGCGTCCAGCGTCGAGACTGCGCAGATGATTCAGGCGCTGCAGCAGAACGCTGACATCAAGGATCCCAAGGCGATGATGAAGGCGCTCGAGGCGATCGCGTATCTCGGCAAGGAGGGCTCGTTCGAATCGGTCGACATGGCCCGATGGTTCCCGGTGCTGTTGGCCGAAATGAAGAAGCTCGGCATCACGGGGCAGGATTCGGTGACGCAGCTCGGCGCAATGCTGCAGGTCCAGATGAAGACTGCCGGCAACGCAGACGAGGCGGCGAATAACCTGAAGAACTGGTTTTCGAAGATCGGGTCGGGCGAGACCGAGCGCAACTACAAGAAGGCCGGCGTCGACTACGAAGCGAAGATGAAGGAGGCGATCAACAAGGGATGGTCGCCGCTGGAGGCGTCGTTCGTTCTCGCGCGGGCCTACATCGAGCGTGTCGATCCGAAGAAGGCGGCGCAGCTGGCAGCGGTGGCGAAGCAGCTCAACAGCGAGCTGGATCCCGCCAAGCGTCAGGCGCAGATGCGGGCCTTCGAGGACACGATGAAGACC
Source organism: Burkholderia multivorans ATCC BAA-247 (assembly GCF_000959525.1). NCBI lineage: Bacteria > Pseudomonadati > Pseudomonadota > Betaproteobacteria > Burkholderiales > Burkholderiaceae > Burkholderia > Burkholderia multivorans. Next base: position 2,326,220 of record NZ_CP009832.1, on the reverse strand, counting down.
GGCGACCTGTTCAACGACATGCAGGTCAAGGCGGCGCTCACCGCCTACATGCAGAACGCCGATCTGTATCAGAAGCTTAAGCGCAACGCGGCAGATGCGAGCGGCGAGATCGACAAGGATCTGGCTGATCGGCGGGCAACGTCGAAGCAGATCTGGAGCGAGGTTGTCCAGCAGTGGGACGACGCGATGCGCAGTATCGGCGATGCGCTGCGGCCGGTGACGGATCGCGCCGGCAAGGTCGCGAAGCGCGCGGGCGAAACTGTGCAGCACGCATCCGATGCAGCCCCAGGAGCGACCGCGGCGGTCGTCGGCGTCATCGGCACGGCGATTGCCGTTCGTGGCGCACGTGCTGCTTGGAACATGGGGCGCGGCGTATTCGACATTCTGCGCGGCGGCTGGATGGCTCGACGTGGCGGTGGTGGTGCACCTGGTGGCGGCACTGCCGGCGGACGGCTTGGCAAGGCGCTCGACGCGTTGAGCGGTGCGGCCGGGGGCGTGCAACGCGTATTCGTCGTGAACCTGCCGGGCGGCGGTCTCGGTGGCGGCATCGCCGGCGCAGCGGGCGATCTGCTCGGCGACCTTGCCGGCGGCGGCTCGACAGCTGGTCGCGCGTCGAGCGGACGACTCGGGCGCGTCATCGGCGCGTTTCGTACGGTCGCCGGCCGCATTGCACCGTACGCGGGGAAGCTCGCGATCGCCGGCAGCGTCCTGAAGATCGCGTTCGCGGCGAAGGACGCATACGCGGTCGCACGCAGCGACCAGCCGATCGCGAGGAAGGCGGAAGGGTACGCCAGCATCGGCGGCTCGCTCGCCGGTGGCGTCGTTGGAGCGAAGCTCGGTGCGGGTATCGGCATGCTCGGCGGCCCGATCGGTGCCGCGATCGGCGGGGTGCTTGGCGGTGCAGTCGGTACGTTCGCCGGCGGAAAGTTACTTGGCGCGATCGCGCGATGGGCGACCGGGCCGAAGGCGGACGACAGTGACGCAGCGAAGGCCGCTGCAAAGGTCGCGTCGGGCGCGGATTCGCCGCAGTCGCGTCCCTTCAAGGTCGAGCAACAAAACTCGTTCGCTCCGGTGTTCCACATCAAGGTCGAGGGCAGTTCGGACGCCGAGATCGCGGACAAGCTGCTCGCCCGCATCAACCCGCTGATTCAGCGGACGATGACCGAGACGCTCGACAAGAGCAACCGGTCGGCGATGTTCGATGCACCGCATCTGTAAGGGGTGGTAGATGGACTTCATTTCCAGTGTGACGCAGGCGGCGACGCAGGCCAGTATTGCGTCGGAACGCGTTCGGCACGTGGTGCGCGTGTTCGATCGGAATCGCAGTGCGAGCCAGAACACCGTCGACACGTTGACGAAGCTCGCGACGGGCAACCTCACGTCGGCCGCGGACCTGCTGCGCGGTGCGACGAGTCTGCTGTCGGTGGCCGGCGACCTCAGTCCGCAGATCGGTACGGTAATGCGCAGTTTCTCGGCAACCGGTGCGGCCGTCAGCGGCGTGCTGAAGATGGTCGGCGGTGTCAATCATCCGTTGATCCAGTCGGCTGCGCAGTCCGTCATGGGCGCGTTGGGTGACGCGAAAACGCAGTTCACCGCACTGGTCGGCGAGCAGACGATGGGCGCATTGCAGTCGTTCGCACAGACGACGGGGCTGAGCTCCATCTTCTCCGGCCTGTTCGACAGCGCGACGTCGTCTACCCCTCATCTGCTGACGCTGTCGACCGATGACGGGGACGCGTTTCACTTCGGGCTGTCGACGGCGGCGTACGACAAGCTGCGGCGCTCGACGCGCTTCAAGATTGCGTCGCAGGAGCGCTTGAATCGCGAGGAAGCGCAGCAGCCGGTGAGTCAGGGCGGCGACACGATCACGCTGTCGGGCGTCGTGTTTCCGTCGCTCGGTGCCGGCTTCCGCCAGCTGGAGGCGCTGCGCGCGATCGGCGCGAAGTTGAAGCCGGTGCAGCTCACGGCCGGCACGGGCGACGTGCTCGGGCGCTGGTATCTGCACAGCGTCGATGAAGAGCAGGAGGCGCTGATGTCCGACGGTGCGCCGCGCAAGCAAACCTACAGTCTGGAGTTCGGCCGCTATGGCGAAGATTTTGCGAACCTCTGACGGGGACATCCTCGACACCCTCTGCTACGCCCACTACGGGACGTTGAAGGGCACCGTCGAGGCGGTGTACGAAGCCAATCCCGGTCTCGCGCGCGAGCCGCAGCCGTTTCGATCCGGCGTGTTGATCACGATGCCGGATCTCGACACGCCGCGCGACGAACCGATTCAGCTCTGGTCGTGAGGGAGGGGCGATGCGAGCAATTTTTCAGGTCGTCGCGAACGGCGACGACATCACGCGTGTGATTCAGGACCGCGTGTTGCGGATCCAGACGACCGACAAGCCGGGCCTTGAGGCGGACGAGTGCGAGATCGAGCTGGACGACCGCGACGGCAAGGTGCGGTTTCCGCCGAAGGGCGCGACGTTGAAGATCTCGCTCGGATGGGAAGGGCAAGGGCTGACGATGCTCGGCGAGTATGCGGTGGACGAGATCGTGCTGCGTGGGCCGCCGGCGACGCTGGTTATCCGCGGTCGACCGGCCAACATGCGGGCGACGTCGAAGACGCAGCGCAACGGCAGCTGGACGAACGTGAAGCTGGCCGACATCGTCGGCGACGTCGCGCGTCGCAACAAATGGGTCGCCGCGTGTTCGGTCGACGCGGCCGTGCCGCGCGCCGATCAGTTCGGCGAGAGCGACCTGCATTTCATCACGCGCATCGCGCGGCAGTATGGCGCGACGGCGACGGTGAAGGCGGGCAAGCTGATCGTCGGGCCGATCGGCGGCGGTAAGAGCGCCAGCGGCAAGCCGTTGCCTGCCATCACCCTGACGCCGGACGATCTGACGGACTACGAGATCTCGTTTCCTGATCGTGCGAGCTTCGTTGCTGTACGGACGAAGGTGCACGACAAGAAAACGGGGAAGAAGATCGACCTGACGATCCCGAATCCCGACGCTCCGCCCGGCGCCGCCGCCGTGCACACCGAGCGCCATGCGTTCGCCAGTCCGGAGGCCGCGAAGAGCGCCGCGAAGTCGCGTCTTGAGAAGCTGAACCGGCACACCGCGCGCAGCGTACTGCGAATGAAGGGGCGTACGGACATATCAGCCGAGAAGACTGTGAAGCTGTCCGGTTTCAAGCAGGAGGCGGATGGGGATTTTCTGGTCGATTCCGTTCGACACACCTATGCCGGTAACGGGTGGGAGACGTCGGTGGTGCTGAACGCCGGCAACAAGGGCAAGGCGAAGGTCGGCCATCGCAAGAAGCCGACGAAGAAAGTCGACCTGGTCGTACCGTCGCCGCCGAAGTAACACGCACGTGCATCAATTTCTGGCAGCCGCCTCGGGGCAACTCGGGCGGCTTTTTCTTTTATTGCGGGGGTGGAATGCAGGACCACGAGAAAACCATTCTGGAGCTGATCATCATGGGCGGACTGATTGGTATCGCGAAGGTGCTGGTCGGCAGCGAGCAGCTGACGTTCCGGCTGGTCGCCGGCAGAGCGGTATTGGGTTCGGCGACGTCGATGGTCGCCGGCTTGGCGCTGTTGCAAATCCCGGATCTGCCGCCGATCGCGCTGCTCGGTCTTGGCAGTGCGCTCGGCATCATCGGCTCGCAGTACCTCGAGGTGCTGCTGCGTCGGAACGCGAAGCGACTGTTCGGGGAGAAGTGACGATGGCGCGTATCACTGTTACCGCTGCAGGCGGCCGGAATCGCGTCGCGTTTCTCGACATGATCGCCGCGAGCGAGATCGGCTCCGATCTGCTGGCGAAGTCGGACGACGGCTACAACGTCCTTGTCGGCTCGACGCCGTCTCGCCCGCTGCTGTTTTCCGGCTATGCGGCGCATCCGAACATGCTCAACCGGCAGATCCCGGTGCCGTCGACGGCCGCCGGGCGCTATCAGATCCTCGCGCGCTGGTGGCGGATCTATCAGGCGCAGATGAAGCTGCCGGACTTCGGTCCGATCTCGCAGGACCGGTATGCACTGCAGCAGCTGCGCGAGCACGGTGCGCTGCCGTTGATCGACGCCGGCCGGTTCCGCGAGGCGGTGGCGAAGGTTTCGAACGTATGGGCCAGTCTGCCGGGGGCCGGGTACGGCCAACATGAAAACCAGATCGAGCATTTGCTGGCCGCGTACCGCGCGGCCGGCGGGGAGGTGGTCGCATGACGTGGATCGATCCGCGTATCTGGCTGCTCGTCGTGGCCGGCGTCATCGCCGGTTCGGCGTGCGGGTACTTCAAGGGGCACCGTGATGCGGACCAATCCGCCAAGGTCGCCGATCAGGCCAAGCAGATCGATGGTCTGCGGGCTGAACGTGATGAATATAGCCGCCAGCTGGCGGCTCAACAGGGGATCGCAACCGATGCTGCGAAAGAACGTGATCAGGCACGCGCTGATGCTGCTGTTGCCGATGGTGTTGCTGACGGCCTGCGCAAGCAGGTCGCCGCACTCGTTGCCGACACTCGACGTGCCGGCGCTGCGGCCGGAAGCCCGGCAACCGGAGACGCCCTCGATCTGCTTGCCGACCTGTTCGGCCGGGCTGACGAGCGCGCGGGAGATCTGGCGAAGATCGCTGACGAACGCGGCATCGCCGGCCAGCAGTGCGAGCGCAGTTATGACGCGTTGATCAGCGACCCGCAATCCAATCTGTCGCAGTAGCGCGGCAATCGAGGCCCAGCAGCCTCGAGAGAAACAGGGCGACCGTGGGCGTGCTGCAACACGCTTCACGGTCGCCTTTCCACTGTCCAAGCCAGTGAATCAGCCAAGGCCCTGCTACCTACCGGTAGGCGGGCCGGATTCTACACCAAGTTTAAAAACGGCTTTCACAATGGCAAATCCTATCATTCCTTGGATCGGCGGCAAGCGCCGTCTGGCAGACCACATCATCCCGCGTTTTCCGGCGCACGACTGCTACGTGGAGGTGTTCGCGGGTGGCGCTGCGCTGTACTTCCTGCGTCCTCCGGCAAAGGTTGAAGTGATCAACGACATCAACGGCGAGCTGATCAACCTGTACCGCGTCGTGCAGCATCACCTGGAGGAGTTTGTGCGTCAGTTCAAATGGGCGCTGACGAGCCGGCAAGTGTTCGAATGGCTCAAACAAACGGTCCCGGAAACGCTCACCGATATCCAGCGCGCAGCCCGGTTCTACTATCTGCAGAAAAGTTGCTTTGGGGCAAAGCTCGAAGGGCAGACGTTTGGGACGGCGACGACTACGCCGCCCGGCCTGAATCTACTGCGCATCGAGGAGGAGCTGTCGGCGGCGCATCTGCGGCTCGCGAACACGTTCGTGGAGCGGCTAGATTGGGCCGCCTGCATTGACCGGTACGATCGGCCGCATACGCTGTTTTATTTGGACCCGCCGTATTACGAGACGGAAGGGTACGGCGTCGCATTTCCGTTTGCGGAGTACGAGAAGATGGCGCAGCGCCTGTGTTCAATGAAGGGGCGCGCGATCGTAAGCCTCAACGACCATCCGGAAATCCGGCGCGTGTTCGCTGGTTTTCACGTCGAGAGCGTGCCGATCCAGTATACGGTTGGAGGCGGGAAGGGTGTCGAGCGCAACGAACTGATCATCTTCAGCTGGGATGATGCGGCGCGGCCTGTCGGACTGTTCTGAGGCGCTGATGCCGGCGCGGAACATCGCGCCGGCATCAGGCTTACAGGTCGGCGAAGGCAGGTAGGAGGTCCTGGTCCACGAGGCGCACTTCAATGCGGTTCGCGCTTTCGATGTGCTCGGGGTTTTTCATCGAGAACTGGCCGTCGAGTACGCTGACGAGAATGGTACCGGTCTGCGCTTTGCCTGCTTCAGGAACGGCGATCAGTTCGCGCGCTTCTGGTACCTGCCGCTGCGTTATGACGGTCGGCAGATAGAGCATCCACCCGACTCCCGGCTTGGTGTCGAACACCTGCTTTGTAACGTAGCGGCGGGGCGCGACGGTGACATACGCAGGGTGAAACGCCGTCACTGCGGCGCGCACGATACGTTGAACCGCGTCGATGCTTGAGAGGATTGTCGGGTCGAACAAGCTAATCTCGAACGAATTCAAGGATGGCTGTTCGTGAACATGGCATGCGAGTGTCGCCCCTTCCTTGGAGTTTTCGTCGCCGTCCCACAGCGCGACAAACGTTGCTGATGGACTGCTGGAAAATTCATGCTTCAGCACGGCCAGAATGGCAGCTGACGGCTTGCCATCGTCGAAGGCTTGGTAGAGCTTCGCCTCTTCAAGGCTGTCGCCTTGCGCGTACCATGTAGCGAACTTCGGATTGAGCGCTGCCATTTCGTTGGTCACGATGTGGATGCGCGACAGAATTTGTTCGAAATCGGTCGGGGCGAGGGTGTCGTCTCGAAACTGCAGTGAAATATCCATGGGGAACTCGAATTACGGTTGTACGACCGACTCAACGCCGTTCGCGACCAGCACTTTCAGCATGTATTCGCGCGCGTCGGCATCTTGAAAATACCATCGCAGACGGGTAGGTGGGTTCGCCTTCACTTTGCTGGAATGAGTCATGATGGTGTCCGTCATTTTCCTGAATCCCCTGAACCACGACACAGGCCGTAGTTCATCAGCGTCCTCATCAAATTCGAGGAATTGTCCGTAGCCGCCTTTCGCTTCCTGCAATAAGCACTCGGCCGGCACGAATCCATCAAAGTCAGTCCCGAGCCAGATCCATTCTTCGCTCCACCCTTCGGCAACACTATACGGACGTCCTGTTATCCGCCCTTGGTATTCGCGCGATGCAGCAGTCATGTGGTGATTCGTGCGTTCGGCGCGTCCGCTTTGCTCAGGCGGGCACTTGTTGCATTTTTCTCCCGTGCGCGGGATGGTTCTGGCGTCGGTCTTCGCCTTGGTGTCGTCTTTCGGCGTGTCGCTAGACAGACTCGCCGTCCCCGCCAGTCCCAGACCGCCCAATAAGGCGGCGCCAGCGCGCACCAATACTGGCCCAAGCTCCACCGCTGCTGCTTCGATTATCGGTACCGCTAATCCCGCCATTTCGAGATCCCCCGTTGTCTTGCGGATGTTCGATGCGCCATTTCATGACGCGAAAATAGTCATGGAATCGTTCGTCGGACGATCGACCCGGCCGGGTCAGCCACGCGCGCGTCGCTGGCTTCGTATAGAAACTCGGTGCATACGCTTCGATGTGGAGAAACGCCTCGACGTTTTCGTCGCTCTGGATGCCGAGCTGTCGGGCCGCAACGTATGCGTTCCAGAGACGGCTCGACAGGGTGGTGTCGTCGGCAAATTTTGAATCTGCTTTGACGAGATCCTGTCTGACGCGCTCGACATATCCACGCGCATCGATCTCGGCAAGGCCGGCGATCTGTTCGCCTGTCAGTTCAAGCATGCGGGTGCACTCCCTTCAATTTTCCGTTCACCTCGACGAACCAGTTGAATGTCGGGACAAAGAACTGCATGCGCTGGGTGAGCTCCATCAGCGATGCCATGTCGGCCATGATGCGGGCGTCATAGAACCGGAGGAGCGCCGTGCGTCCGTCCGGCAGTCGAACGTCGAGGCGGCGGCGCAGCTCGTCCGCGAGCGATTCGAGCGGATAGGCGCTGATGAGCCACGACACGCCCGTCGAACCGCCGGCCATCGCCGAAAGTGTGTGTCGAACGCCACTGGACGCCCGTTCCCAATCTAGCAGCCACGGTCCGGCGTCGGCGAGCGATGCGTCCGGTGTGCCGTCGAACAGCGCGACGGCTGCCTGCGATCGCTGAGGAGGCGATCCGCCAGGCGCATCCGCAAACAGAAGACCGTCGACCAAGGCGTACAGATGCACCTGCATCGTCAGCTGCTGTTGGCGTGTGAAGAAGAATGCTTCGATCGAGACGTCGGTCATGGGCTTACCCGCGCGCGATCATCGTCGCCGCGTTCTCGGCGGCAGATTTCAGACATTCCAAGCAGAGCGTCGGCGAAGGTGCCAACGCAGTAGCCGCGGTGGCCACAGCGCCGCCGGTCGTAGCTTCGCCGGCTCCGACGTCATCGAGCGTCGCGGAAGACTGCGACGCGATGAGCGTCGCGCCGCACGCGGTCTTCATGCCCTCGATGGCCGTTTCCCGGCCTGCGATTTGGTGTGGGTAGCGTCGCCCGGTGGCGGGCAGGATTGGGAAGACGCCTTTGCACTGCGGGCAAAGTACCTTGTGCCCGACGCCGGCAATGGGTTTCCCGTCAATGGTGGCGGTTGCGGTGCCCTCCAGCACGCGCCCGCCGTGCGTCGTCGTGTCGCCGACGCAGATCATGGATCGGGCCATGGGTTCTCTCGTAGGTGTGGTTTTCGTATGAATTTACCACTTCCGGGAGAGCGGTCGACCACAGCCGGCCGCGCGGTCCGTCAAATTGTGTCAACCGGGCTACAGCATCGTCGCGCGCTGCTTCTCGTCTCTCAGCAGGTGCCGCAGGCGCTGAAGCGGGCCTTGACCGCCGCCAAGATCGCCCTTGTTGTCGATGTTCTTGTCGACATAGTCGAACCACTCCTGCACCCGCTCGATCGATTTTCTCAGCGCGAGAATTTCTAGGATCAGCCATCGGACCTGAAGATCGGTGTACTCGCGCCACAGCGCGCGAAGCTCTTCTTCCGATGGCGCGTCGAACTCCGGCATCGCCGGCCTCATCTTGAACCGTGGATCGGTGAGCGGTACGCGGTTACGGTCGATCCGCGTTGCTTCGATGGGTTTGCATTGTCCAAGGAACGTCGACCGCTCGTCGTTGTTGATCCAGAACTCGAATTCGCTTTTTGTAAGCTCGATCGGAGTTCGCAGGCGCAATTTTTCGCCCATGAACCCATACTCCCAGATGTACGCCCACTGCGGTTTAATCACGGCTGGAATACTGTATAAAAACACAGTGTATCGCGTGGCAGGATGGGGGCGTCAAGGCGAAAAAATGGGGGCGGGCGGCGAAAGCTGCCGCTCCATCGGCGCCCGGTGGGAGGCTGCTATGTCGATTCTAGTGGGTACGGCTTCGTGGACGGACAAGACGCTGATCGAGTCCGGCGCCTTTTATCCTCCGGGCTGCGGCAGCGCCGAGGCGCGCTTGCGGTATTACGCGAGCGTCTTCCCCGTGGTCGAGGTCGATTCCTCGTACTACGCGATGCCGAGTGCCACGAACAGTGCGCTATGGGTCGAGCGGACCCCGCCGGGCTTCGTGTTCGACATGAAGGCGTTCCGGCTCTTCACCGGCCACCAGACCGAGCGCAAGTTCTTCCCGAAGGATCTGCAGGCCGAGTTGCCCAACACCGGCAAAAAGAATCTGTACTACAAGGACGTGCCGGCGCCGATCATCGAGGAATTGTGGTCACGCTTCTTTGAGGCGCTGCGCCCGCTGCACGAGGCCGGCAAGCTCGGCGCGGTGCTGTTTCAGTTTCCGCACTGGATCACCGCGGCACCAAAGTCACTTGCGCACGTCGAGCACTGCGCTGAGCGCATGCGCCCGCTGCTCACCGCGTTCGAATTCCGGCACGATAGCTGGTTCGATGAAAAGCACCGCGAGTCGACGCTTGCGATGGAGCGGGAGCGCGGGATCGTGCACGTGATCATCGATGCGCCGGAAGGCGTGACGAAGCGCGCGCACTCGGTTTGGGAGGTGACGTCACCCGAATTGGCGATCGTGCGGCTGCACGGCCGCAACGCATCGACCTGGAGTGGTGCTGAGTCGGCGGCCGAGCGGTTCAACTACGAGTACAGCGACGACGAGCTGCGCGAGCTTGCACGGCCGATCGAAGCGATCGCCGGGCGCGCGGCGCATACACACGTGCTATTGAACAACTGCTATCGCAATGTAGCGCAGCGCAACGCTGGAACGATGATGCACTTGCTGAACGCAACGCAATCGCCGCAGTAATGCCGACGAAGAACGCTCCATCCGGTATGCCTTGGCGTGAGAGACAGTCGCGTCGTCCGCAATCGCCTCGGCTTACGGATATTTCAGCACGACGTGGCCCGCGGCTGAAATACATCAGGCACGGTATGGTTTAATCTGTCGTGTTGTAATTGAGCGCGTGGGTCAGAATGAAAACGAAGGACTTTTGGACTAAGGCCTGCCCGATCTCGTTGCTTACCCTCGTAGCTGTCTATGGTACGTTCGCAGGCACGAACGAGCAAATCGTGGGTTGGTTACACGGGACGTGGGCCGAACCGTATCTGTATGCGCTGCACAGCGGAAACTCGATAATTTTCAATTTATCGGTTGGGTTCGTTAATAGTGTGGTGTTTTGGATAATGGTTGTAGTTTACCCGGAGCGGAAACGCAACAAGGTAATGCGCAAAAACCTTCATCGTCGTTATACAGAGTTTAGGGAAAGTACGGTTCAGACGCTCCTTCATGCCGCCGGCATCTCCTGCAGTTCTAAAGAAGTCCAAGATCTGACGGATTATCGAAAATTTCGCGAATTTTTTGATACTGACTGTAAGGCGCGATGGTACGACGCGCTGAATGGCCTTCAAACTCAACGTGAACGCATGGATGATCTGTTGCTGGAAATGGAGATGCTTGCTGACGAAGTGCGCTACGTGCTCAACAAGATCAACATTGACGACGACCACGTGCATGCATCGTTCAAGCTCTTGTGCACGCATATTCTGCGCTTGCGGCGGTCCGGAATTTATACTCACGATCAGGTGAAGTATGTCGGGCAGTTCATCTGGGGCACTCTTGCACAATGGAGCTTCGTCGACGGTCAGCTAGATGTTGATCCGGTTCAGAAACTCATTGATAGTATATGAGGCGCGACATGTCTGAGAATGGTGACAATCCGGAGCGGAAGCAATACGAGGTCGAACTACATCACGATCGATTCGGACCATTAGGATCGGGTGTCCTATATTTCGGCGGAAATCGATGGGCCCAGGTCAACCTCTCGATCTCACATAGCGCTCCGGAGTTGCGCGCCGGAGACGCGAAGTTCGATCTCGTTAAGGCTATAACGGGCGAAGGAACCACATTTTGTCTCTGCAATTGCGAGGCTAACGGAATTGCTATTTTCGCAGACTATGTGATCGAAGGCGATTTAAGTAAAGCGGAGTTCGATTTAATATCTGTGCGGTACCACGACGTTTCAGAATGGTTTCTTCGCCGGCGGACAGTCGACGGCTCAGTCGGCGAAACACTGACTTGGAGGGGGATTCCGAAGGATATCGACGTCAGTGTCAAGACAGACGAAGAACACTTCGACTTACGAAGCGAGTATTTTGCCTCCCGCAACCAACGGGGAGAGGATCTCATTCTGCATGAACATGTGGAATTCGTGTTTTCGGCGAAGAACGGCCAGTTCAGTCTCGCAGATGTAAAAGCAAAGGCGCACGAACTCTCGTGCCTTTTTTCCATTTTGCTAGCTTATCCAGCAACGATTGCAAGTGTCATGGTTTCGCAGGGGGGCGGGCGCTTTCGTAGAGTCCACTTTCCCACGTTCGAGCGTCCCGAACGCGACAAAGGTGATCGCGGATTTTGGGCTCAATGGTTTGTCCAACAGCCTGCTCTAGACGGACAGTGGCAGTCGATTTTTGACCACTATTATCGATCGAAATACAGAGAGATATGTTGGGTGCGGCTTGCAGGAATGCAGCGATACGAGGGATTTTGGGAGTACAAGGCGTTGGGATACGTCAGTCTACTAGATAGCTATCTGGCTATTCGGTTTGATGGGGTGAAGTCACCTAATTCTCAACCGCCTTCTTCAAAAAAAATCAACAAATTCCGCCTGCGACTTACGAGCGAGCTACCGACTATATCGACCGAGCAACGAGAGAGGATTATTGAGATCGCCAGCGGAGCATTTGCATCAGATAACCTTAATTTGGAGGGCAAGTATCGACTGGCGATTGCAACTATGGACGCAGATGTCGCGAAAATAATCAATCTGTCTGATGCTGAATTTGCATTGATCAAGAATATCCGCAACAGAGTGGCACATGGTGATGAGCACGGTTTAGAGCGCGAACAGTTTCCTCGCGTCATCTGTGCTCAGTCCAAAATTGCGCTGCTCCTGACGTATTGGGCGTTCTTGGACTTTGGGCTCACGACGCAAGAATTCATCACATGCTTGGCAAGTACGCATAGCCAGCTCAAGCTCGCGTCCATGATCGATCGAGTTCATTTGGATCGTGTTACCGGGGCCGCGGAATTTTTTCCAGTGACGAAAGAGAGGCTTCAGCTGCTTAGTGGCATCAAGCAGTTGCGAACACATGGATGTTGTGTCGAAGACGAGAACGGTGACCTCACCTTTTCTGAAGAGTTGACGCAACGATATAGCGACTGGATGCACGATGGAACCAAGCCGTCGGGAATACACGATCCGGAACAAATTTTCGGTGTTGGAAAAGATCAGGCTAGGTTTGTGGGGCAAGCTTACTTCGAGTGTGAAGACGAGCGTCTTTCTGTTCATGCTATCTGGATCATCAAGGAGACCAGTCTCGTAAAGTAGACGCGATCGTGGCTACTGCCGCATCATTGGCGTGACGGTTGCTCGGGCTGCGGCGGGTTGCGCGCTCATGTGACCGCGAAATGCCGCCTTGGCAGCCGGAACTTTGCCAGCGGCACGGGTGTGTCTGCGCGAGCTTCACTGTCTGGCCAGTTTGCTGGTGTTGGAGAAAGGGACCGGCCCAGTACCGATTGTTGGTCCGAGCAATGGCGCAGTTACTCGGTCTCCCCTTTGCGTTCGACATGGGACAGTTGTCTTCCGTCGGTCCTTACCGCGATTTCGGGCGCGTGTGACGCCGCCAGATCCGAGTAACGGCTGCTGCCGGTTCGACTGCCTTACGAGTGAAATCTACTTTGCACCGGTGCAAGTGCGGCAAGCTGCAGATCTCTTGTCGGACGGACGTGTGCGTTAGAATTCGGAATCCGCTCTTTCCTGTCCAAAGGCGCCAGCAGAATGTACATTCGTCGCGCAAGCATAAAAAATATCAGAACGATCAAGGAATTCACCCTCGTCTTCGAGGGTGCTGAGACGGCCGGGTGGCACGTTATTCTCGGGGCCAACGGCTCGGGAAAGTCCAGCGTAGTTCGTTCTATCGCACTCGCGCTGGCCGGTCCCAAAGAAGCGGCTGCGCTTCGACAAAACTGGAATACTTGGCAGCGCAACGGGTCAAGTCACGGTCGTGTAGAGATGGAAATCGAGGCGGGACCCAAGGACATCGTGACGGGCAAGGGGCGTGGCTACGCGATGATCGAATATGCGCTCGAATTTCGCCCGATCGAATCCACAATCGGTGGCCCCCGTGTAGAGCTGGTCGCGCACAAAGACGGCAAGACCAAGGCTGAACGATCTGTATGGGGTACAAATTCGGGGTGGTTTTCTGCGTCGTTTGGTCCGTTTCGGCGTTTTTCTGGCGGGGATCAGGCGTTTGAGCGCTTGTACTTCACGAACCCGCGGCTCGCATGCCATCTGACGGCGTTCGGTGAAGACGTGGCCTTGACTGAGGGGCTACGATGGCTGCGCGACCTCCGCGTTCAACAGTTGGAGAGTAGTCCAGACTCCGGACGGCTTCTGGATAAGCTTGTGGACTTTCTCAATGCGTCGGATCTTCTGCCCCATGGCGCCAAAATCACTGCGGTCCGGGCGGAGGAAGTATTGCTGGAGGATGCAAACGGTTTCTCCGTCGGCGTCGAGCAAATGAGCGACGGTTATCGCTCCGTCCTATCGATGATCTTCGAGATACTGCGCCAGATGACGAAGTCGTATGGTTCGGACAATGTGCGGGGGGCGTTAGATGTGGAAAGCACGACTGTGAAGCTTCCCGGTGTCGTTGTTATCGACGAAATCGATGCACACCTTCATCCAACTTGGCAACGTGATATCGGGCCATGGTTCACGAAGTGTTTCCCAGAGGTCCAGTTCATTGTTACGACCCACAGCCCAATCATCTGCCGATCGGCGAAGTCGGTCTGGTATCTCCCAGAGCCGGGAACAGAAGAAAAAAGTCACCGCGTTGAAGGCGTTGCGCTGCAACGTCTCATACACGGATCGATCCTCGATGCGTATGGAACGGAGTTTTTTGGTCGGGACATAGCTCGGTCGGACGATTCGAAGGACCTTCTCGCCGAACTCGCGATCTTGAACAGGAAAGCGCTGAGCTCAAAGCTCAGCGATGACGAGCGCACAAGGATGCAGAAATTGCGAGCCATGTTGCCGACGGACGCAACCGATACCAGCACCGAGTAAAAAAGCAAGAGAGAATGCTGCGCATATCTGACAAGGACTTGGCCGCGTCTGCGAACACCGTGCTGAACCAGATGCAATCACAAGTGAATCGTGAAGCTGCCTATCCGGACCAAGTTACCAAAGCATTGGCGCTTTGGGATGCGAAGCGGGGCTCAAAGCCTCGCAGAGAGGCTTTTGCGACGATTCGCGACACGCTAGCGACCATGTGCATCGGGCCAGTGCGCTGCGCGTACTGTGAGGATTCGGCTGCCGATGAAATCGAGCACGTTTATCCCAAATCTTTGTTTCCTGAACGCGCGTTCCAGTGGTCAAACTTACTGTTCGCGTGCGGACCGTGTAACGGCCCCAAGAGCAACAAGTTTGGTATTCTTGCTTTGGGCAAGGTCGTGGAGTTTTGCAGGACGAAGGATAAATCGGATACTCCTCCTCCTGCTGGCATCTCGGCTCTGGTTGACCCGCGCGTCGAAGATCCAACCGAGCTCCTGGAACTGGACCTCGGCGGAGTTACACCCGACGGACATAAAATTTCGGGCACCTTTATGTTTGTACCTCGGTCCGGAATAAGCGAGTCCGAAGAGGCACGAGCTATCTTCACGATAGACACGCTAGGGCTGAACCGGGAAGTCCTTCGTATGGCCCGACGAAACGCGTTTAGTGGGTTTCGTGCGAGGCTTTGGGAATATGTCACGAAGATCAAAGGAAATGCGCCAGCGGAGGCTCTGGATCACTTGCGGGCAGAGATCATTAGCACGCCGCACCTGTCCGTGTTCTTCGAGATGCGCAGGCAACGATCCGCGCTGCCCGAAGTAGACCAACTGCTTAAGGACGCCCCCGATGCCGCTTTGTGGCGTCTGTCACCGTAGGCCTCCAAGAAACGGATGGGGCGGCCATCTTGGGCTGGCGAGTCGCGGTTATTCCACCGAGAATGGGATGTCGCCGTCGCGGAGGTCTGGCTGAAGGCGACGGATAGATAATCGCAGATTCAGAAAACCGACAGCGTAGGCTTTGGCGTAGGTTTTCACGCTAAGCCTTGTTGCAGAAGGCGCAGGTACTGCTGCATCATTGGCGTGTGGTTGGCGATGGCGTCGGGAGACAGCGTGGTCATAGGTCAGGCCGAAAGTTGCTTTGGTTGCCGAGTTTACCAGTGCGGTCGAATGTGGAGCCGAAGTTGGCCGATTGGCAGATGAAGGGTTCGTGCGCGGCAGGCGTCGCATAAGCGACACGACGCCCGCCTAGGGTAGTGCTTCGGTCGGAAGCTTATCGACCGGAGCCCCTCTCTATCTGCTTGCCGACTTGTTCGGCCGGGCTGACGAAGCGGCGGGAGAAGTGCCGGGATTTGCTGATGACCGGATATCGCCGTCCAGCAGTGTGAGAGAAGTTGCGACGCGTTGACGGGCAACGCGCGATCCGACCGGCCGCGGTAGCGCGGCACTGGGGCCGACTGACCACAAGAGAAACAGGGCGACTGAGGTGCGCGCGGCAACATGCGGCCCGGTTGCCTTGGCACTATCCGCGCCAGTAAATCGAAGACTTCACGAAGCGGTGCGAATGATGGCTTGGAACGATGGCGCTCAGTACATCGCGAGCGAGCTGACGTCAAGCTTCGTTCACCACTTCATCCTTGCGCCGACGGTGCCCTGATAGCCGTAGCTGTGTCCAGGATTGGTAAGACTCGTTTGGCGAGAAGCTCGCCGTACAGCGCGTAGCGCCCATCCTTCCAGTTCACCGAGCCACCGACACCGAGGCCACCCCACAAGGGGTCGCCCCTTGCCGACAACGGCACGCCGCCGACGTCGACGCGCGTGTTGCCCATGAACTCGTAGTACAGGTTGGCGATGGCGTAGAAGTTACCGCGCACGGCATGACTGCCCCGATTGTTCCAGACGTCGCTGTGATTGAGCGAGACGCCGAGACATTGTGAACGCCGACGAGTACGCGATCATGAAGCACATGCACAGGGCCGGCGACGAGAAGCGCTCCGTCCTGATCCTGCACCCTGACAACTGGGAGGAATGGCTCACGACGCCAAACATCGAGGCTGCGCGCGCGATGCTGCAGCTCTATTCGGTCGAGGACATGGTGGCCGTGCCGGCGATGCAGGAGTGACCGTATCCTCCGAGGCGAGACAGCGGTCCGCACTGCATTTCATGAGGTCCTCGAAGAAGATGCGTTGTCATTTTAGCTGGCGATGACCTGAAGAAATGCAAACGCAATTGCGTGATGGGGTTGCTCTTCTTGCCCTTTGCGTTTCAACTTCCGCCAGAATTCGCTGTCCTACCACGCCGCAAAAGCGCAAAGCAGTAGAACAACCGTAAATATGGAGCGTGACCGTTCGTGTAATGAACGTCTCTCCATGTGACGCATCTATGGCATCCCATGGTATGGAGATCGCAGGACATCGCAAGTTCAATGGAAAGCTAGGTCGTAGCCACAAGTGTTGAGGATAGAGTTCAACAGCCACGGTAAGCGCTGTCCATCTTATTCGGCACGGGACCCAGCGATAGGGCCCATTGGAGATTTGCCGTTCGTTTGAGGTGCCCCGGCTCGACGCGTACGACTCAAGATCCTTCCAGCCCGACAGCCACCGCACAGCCTCGAGCCAAGAACCAAAGAAAACAACCACAACGAAGATAAATCGGGCGGTATTGAGCATATTCCGTGGAGTTGGGATGCCGTCACCATGTGGGCCGGACGGGATTGCACGTAGTTCGCCATGTGGCCAGTTTGCGGCGCTCAGGGCCGGCGGCTGTCGGCCTTGAGCGGCCACTCGACAGTGAGATCAGGGTTGTCGCCAATGTCGGTCCCAGCATCAGGTCATTCGCTACTGGACGTCTAAAGAACGTCGTTCCCGGGCCGATAATCGACATATCGCCTTAAGTAATCTCCTACCCATGCCGACCGGCCTCCACGAAAGCCGCGGCGATTCAAAGCAATGCCCGCTACGGCACACATAAGAGAGGAATTGGACATGACCGCACGCCTCCCAGAGGACGAGACTGCCGGTGAGTTTGAGCAGCGAGGGGTTGAACTGGCGCGCGCGCTCCACGACCCATCCGGGGTCCAAGGTTCATTGATGATAAACGGGCGAGAACGTGATGGGGTATTTGTTTCCCACGAAGACATTAACGCCTATGAGTTCACACTCTTGCGTACCAAGGACAAGGCAGAGAAGGACGCAGCCAAGTTGGTGGAGCTTCTCAACCACCTCTCCAAAGATCCGGAAAATTCGATTAAGCCCGCGACCGGATGGTTCGTTACCCGGGAGGAGCCAACGGCCGACCAGCGGACAGCAGTCGCTACCATCGCGCGGAAGGCTGGCCGCCAAGTCCATGCGATCAGCATCGCTCAGATGTACAAGCGGATCTGCAACTCTGAGATGTATATTCAGGGGCGCGACAAAGCTCCGTTTGGAAGCGTTGCTTTTACACCAGAGGTATCTGGCAAGCCAGTTCGCGTGCCTGTTCGGTTAGTTGACTCCAACGGTGGGACTTTATCGACCGACGATGTCGCAAGAGCGCTAGCGAAGGGCCACCGAACCTTGATTGTTGGAGACTACGGGGCGGGAAAAAGTCATGCGTTGCGCGACATCTATTCATTCCTTCGCAAGGACCACTTCCGCCACGGTCATCTCAACCCCTTCCCGATTCACATCAATCTTCGAGATTGCGTGGGGTTAAGGACGCCCGCAGAAATCCTCCGCCGTCATGCCGAGGAGATTGGGTTTGACCACGCCAATGGCTTGATTTCCGCGTGGCGCGCAGGCCTGTGTGTACTGTTACTAGACGGTTTCGACGAGGTGCTGCCCACTAGATGGCTTGGGAGCGTAACAGACCTAAAGCGCGTTCGGTGGGAGGCTCTCGCTCCAATCCGCCGTCTTGTCGATGAAACTCCGGCTAGTGCCGGTGTGGTGGTAGCTGGCCGCTCCCATTACTTCTCTGGACAGGCGGAAATGACCGATGCGCTTGGATTCAAGTCTCGCGAAGTCTTGTCCATGGTCGATTTCGATGAGGAACAGCTCGCCGACTATCTGCGGCAATCCGGTGCGACTTGGACACTACCTGACTGGGTGCCTACGCGCCCCCTTCTTCTTGGCTACCTGGTCTCTCTGGGCAAAGATACTTCTGGAGCAATTGCGACGTCCGTGAGTCGCGAAAAAGGGTGGCGTGCATTCCTTGATGCCATTTGCGTACGTGAAGCGAAGATGTTCACTGCGGTACGCCCTGAGATCATTAGCCAAATTCTTTCACGTGTCGCTACGATTGCCCGAGGAGGCACATCGGCAATTGGACCAATTTCGACAGACCAGCTCCGCGCGGCCTTCGTCTCGGTAAATGGATTTCAACCCGACGAAGAAGGCATTCAAGTTCTTCTTCGGCTGCCAGGCCTTACAGCGTCGTTTGGTCCTGGCGGAGAGGAGATGCGCTCGTTCGCAGATGAAGACTTGGCGGAAACCGCCTATGGGCTCGATCTGGCGGCTTTCGTCCTCAACCCCTACGACGAAACAAACCCGCTTGCGAGCCCTGCGTCATGGGTGAATGCATCTTCTGGGTTGGGTGGGGAGGTTGCCGCAGGTCGCCTCCTGGCGGACTCCCAGTCAGTTGGCGTGGTGTCAGCAGCCATAACAAAACGTCAGAAAGCTGGGAAATTCGACGCCGTGCTTGCAGACCTGCTCACCGTAGTCGCAGCCATGCCCAGCAATGGGCTAAAGATAGAAGGGAATCTCCTCATCGCAGGCGTTGCGTTCGAAGAGCTCCAGGTCGCCGAGAACCCGCTGTATGGCGGTACGACTTTCCAAGACTGCCTCATCGAGCGCCTCGACATGAGTGGAATCGATGAAGATTCGCTAGTCCCACACTTTCAAGGTTGCGTCATTTCACACATGGAAGGACTCGCCGGTATTCCGGAGTGGCTCAAGTCCAACTTCGCAAACACCGAGGTTGAGCGCTTTAGCACTGCGGCCCAGACGACCGCCGGAATCATGCAACTCAAGATCGACCGCGAGTCGCGAATCGCATTGACCGTGCTAAAAAAGGTTTTCGTCCAACGTGGCTCCGCTCGACAAGAGGGGGCGCTCAGTCGCGGCCTTACCCCCACCGACCGAGCGTTCGTGCCAAGTGTTCTCGCAGAACTTGTATCGAAAGGGTGGATCCGCAAGGATGATTCCGGTGGCAATGTCCTCTATGTAGGATCCAAGAATCGGCGCAAGGAGGCCCTCCGCGCACTGGAGGCTCCTACCGAGTTCCGACTTCAATAGGCAGAGCCGGCGTCGGTTCGGGATGAGATACCGCTTGGAATGTAGTGGGACTGTCCGATGGCGGGAAGCCGTCGCGGTCCGCCTGAAATATCAATATCGGTATGGAAGCTGGCTGTACGAGAGCGAAAGTACTTCCCGCGCGGACCCAGACGCAAAACATATCGCCGGCAGCCCTTTGGCAGGCCTTACGGCCAGGCCACACTACATAGCCGCCAAAACCCCAACGGCCCGTGCCGCTCGAAGCGGACACGGGCCGTTGCGACACGCGCGAGCGCAGTTACTCCGCGGCTGCGCGCATGCGGCTGTAGCGGTTCAGGATCGGAATCATCTGCGCATAGATCTTCGGATTCGCGGCGACGATTTCATGGCGATGCAGGAAGTCCGAGTCGCCGAGGTAGTTGCCGACGAGGCCGCCCGCTTCGGTGATCAGCAGGCTGCCCGCTGCCATGTCCCACACGTTGATGCCCTGTTCGAAGAACGCGTCGAGGCGGCCGGCTGCGACGTTCGCAAGATCGAGCGCGGCGGCGCCCGGGCGACGCAGGCCCGTGCACGCTTGCGTCATTTCCGTGAACAGGCGCGCGTACGCATCGAGACCGTCCTTTTCGCGGAACGGGAAGCCCGTGCCGACCAGCGCGTCCGACAGACGATCGCGGCGACCGACGCGGATGCGGCGATCGTTCAGATAGGCGCCCCGGCCGCGCGTGGCCGTGAACAGGTCGTTCTTGTTCGGATCGTAGACGACGGCCTGCGTGATCACGCCCTTGTGCTCGAGCGCGATCGACACGCAGTAGTACGGGAAACCGTGGATGAAGTTCGTGGTGCCGTCGAGCGGATCGATGATCCAGCGGAATTCGGATTCGTTCTCCGATTCGCCCGATTCCTCCGCGAGCACCGCGTGGTCGGGATAGGCGGTCTTCAGCGTCTCGATGATCGCGTCTTCGGCGGCCTTGTCCACTTCGGTGACGAAGTCGTTCTGCTGCTTCTTGCGGATCTCGATCAGATCGAGATCGAGGGACGCACGGTTGATGATCTGCCCGGCGCGGCGCGCAGCCTTGACAGCGATATTGAGCATGGGATGCATGAGCCTGGATCCTGTAGCGGGCGGCAGATGCCGCCGGAAGTGGAACAACCGCCCGGACGGCACGAGCGTGCCGGGCGACATGAGACGCGAATTGACAAAGAGCGGTACGACCCGCGCCGCATCGACGGCGGCGCGTAACGGCATGATTTTACCCGATTTTCGCCGGTTCTATGAGAGCGGAATACGGGCAAACCCCCACTGGCCGTTCGGCCACGTGGGTTTGCCGCGCCGATGGCGATACCATACGGCCATTCTGACGAATCGAGTCGTATGGTAGTGGAAACCTTGCAGAACACCGCTGTGCCGCCCGCGTCCGGTGCGGCGCCGTCCCGGTCGCCGTCCGGCGGCTTCACGTCGACACGCTTCGTGCTGGTCGAACCGAGTCATCCCGGCAACGTCGGCGCGGCCGCGCGCGCCTTGAAGACGATGGGCTTTTCGCGCCTCGTGCTCGTCGCGCCGCGCGTGCCGCACGTGCAGAGCGACCCGGAGGCCATCGCGATGGCAAGCGGCGCCGACGACGTGCTCGCATCCGCGCATGTCGTGCCGACGCTCGGCGAGGCGCTGTCCGGCGTGCAGTGGTCGATCGCGCTGACCGCGCGCACGCGCGAATACGGGCCGCCGCGCCTCGCGCCGCGCGCTGCCGCCGCCCATGCACGCACGCAGGTCGAGAGCGGCGACATCGCGCTCGTGTTCGGCAACGAGCGCACCGGGCTCGCGAACGAGCATGTCGAGCAGTGCAGTGCACTCGCGCATATTCCGGCGAATCCCGCATATAGCTCGCTGAACCTCGCGCAGGCGGTGCAGGTGCTCGCTTACGAGTTGCGCGTCGCATTTCTCGAGCAGACGAGCGAGCCGGCGCAACAGCCGGCGGCCGATACGGGGGCGCTCGCGCAAAGCGACGAGATCGAACGGATGTATCTGCATCTCGAAAATGCGCTGATCGCGCTCGATTTCCTCGATCCGCGCAATCCCAAGAAGCTGATGCCGCGTCTGCGGCGCCTGTTTGCGCGCACGGGCCTCGAGCGCGAGGAAGTGAACATCCTGCGCGGCATCGCGAAGCACATCCTGCTGAAGTCGCGCACGCCGGACGGCGGCTCATAACCGCGTCGGCGCCGCCGGCGCAAATACCCGCGCCGCCGACGGGGAGAACGCGCGGCGTCGTGCGGGCGCGCGCGACTGGCCCTACAATCGCCGGACGTCATAAGCAAATGACCCGGCGCGATAACGGCCGGCCATCGCCGGCGTGGTGCGCCGGCATATTTCCGATCCGATCGATCATGTTCACGAAACTGCGCGAAGACGTTGCGACGATTCGCGAGCGGGATCCCGCCGCTCGCAGTGCCTGGGAAGTGCTGACCTGTTATCCGGGTCTGCATGCGCTCGTGCTGCATCGTTTCGCGCATGCGTGTTGGCGCGCGAAGCGCTACTGGCTCGCACGCTTCGTCTCGCAGGTCGGGCGCTTCCTGACCGGCATCGAGATCCATCCGGGCGCGACGATCGGCCGCCGCGTGTTCATCGACCACGGCATGGGCGTCGTGATCGGCGAGACGGCGATCGTCGGCGACGACTGCACGATCTATCAGGGCGTGACGCTCGGCGGCACGTCGCTTACGCGCGGCGCGAAGCGTCATCCGACGCTCGAAGCAGGCGTGATCGTCGGTGCGGGCGCGAAGGTGCTCGGGGGCTTCACCGTCGGCGCGGGCGCGAAGATCGGTTCGAACGCGGTCGTCGTGAAGCCGGTGCCCGCGGGCGGCACCGCGGTCGGCAATCCGGCGCGCATCGTCATGCCGGCGCAACCGAAACCGCAGCCCGAGCGCGCCGCGTTCTGCGCCTACGGGATCACGCCGAATGCCGACGATCCGATGTCGCTCGCGATACACGGCCTCATCGATCATGCGGCGAAGGAGAGCCGGCGCGTCGACGAGATCGTCACGGCGCTCGAGCGGCTCGGTACGCATCTGGAAACGTTGCAGGGTGCGGACGCCGCGCGCCTCGATCTGCACCGCCTGTCGGCGGTGCTCGAAGGCAAGGCGGTCGAACGGCAGGCGTGACGCAGGCGGCGGGCGCCGGCCCGCCGATGCAATTTCAGTCGAGCGGCATCGGATGGATGCCGTCCGCGTCGACGCGCAGATAGCCGCCGCGCTGCGCGCCGTGATCGAGATCCCAGTCGGGCAGCACCCAGCGCACGCCGTCCGCTTCGACGTGGCGGGCAGGGCGGTGCGTATGGCCGTGAATCATCACCTTCGCGCGGCCCTTGCGGAACAGCGCGGCGACGCCTTCGCGCGTGACGTTGTAACGCGGCGACACGGGCCGCATGCGGCCGGCTTCGCTGTCCGCACGCATCCGCTGCGCGAGTGCGCGGCGCCAGCGAAACGGCCAGGCGAGGAACAGCCACTGCGCGACGCGATTGCGCGCGAAGCGGCGAAACAGCTGATAGCCGCGATCGGCGGTGCATTGCGCATCGCCGTGCGTCAGCACGATGCGCTGGCCGAATGCCATGATCAGCGAGGGGTCTGGCAGCAGCATCGCGCCGGCGGCCTTCATGAAGCGGCGCCCGAGCAGAAAGTCGCGGTTGCCGTGCATCACGTAGAGCGCGATGCCGCGCTCCGAAAACGTATGCATCAGCGCAGCCATGCGCGCGACGAACGGATCGTCGTCGAGCATGTCGTCGCCGATCCAGTATTCGAACAGATCGCCGAGGATGAATACCGAGTCGGCGCTGTCGGCGGTGTATTTCACGAAATGCTCGAACGCGGCGACCGTCTTCGGAATCGCGTCGCTCAAATGCAGATCGGACAGAAACAGGAACGGGCGTGCGGCGTGCGCGGTTTCGCGCTCGCCCGGCACGCCCGCGGAGACGCTTCGCGGCGGACTCTCCTGCAGCATCGAAGTGCCTCCGGTCCCGTGCGTCAGACGACGACGGCCTTCTCGATCACGACGTCGTCGGTCGGGACGTCCTGATGGAAGCCTGCGTTGCCGGTCTTCACGCCCTTGATCTTGTCGACGACGTCCTGGCCTTCGACGACCTTGCCGAACACGGCGTAGCCCCAGCCTTGCGGCGTCGGCGACGAGTGGTTCAGGAAGTCGTTGTCGTTCACGTTGATGAAGAACTGGGCGGTCGCCGAATGCGGATCGTTGGTGCGCGCCATCGCGATCGTGTACTTGTCGTTCTTCAGGCCGTTGTTCGCCTCGTTGTCGATCGGCGCGTCGGTCGGCTTCTGCTTCATGCCCGGTTCGAAGCCGCCACCCTGGATCATGAAGCCGTTGATCACGCGGTGGAACACGGTGCCGTCGTAGTGGCCCTTCTTCACGTAGTTGAGGAAGTTCTCGACCGTCTTCGGTGCCTTCGCGGCGTCGAGCTCGAGCTTGATCACGCCGTGGTTCGTGTGCAGTTCAACCATGATGAATTCCTTCGATGAGGCGGTTTAAATGGCACGCGGCCGGTCGTGCGACGCGGCCGCGTGAGATGCCGGACGGACCGGCAGGGTTTTACTTCGAGACGATGCTCGCCGATTCGATCACGACCGGCTGCGCGGGCACGTCCTGCATCGGGCCGCGCGACGTCGTCGGTACGGCTTCGATCTTCTTCACGACGTCGAGACCCGACACGACCTTGCCGAACACCGCATAGCCGTTGCCGTCCGGATTCGGGTAGTCGAGGCCGCTGTTGTCGACCGTGTTGATGAAGAACTGCGCGGTCGCGGAATTGGGATCGCTCGTGCGGGCCATTGCAATCGTGCCGGTCAGGTTCTTCAGACCGTTGCGGCTTTCGAGCAGGATCGGCGCGCGCGTCGGCTTCTCGTCGAAGTTCGCCTTGTAGCCGCCGCCCTGGATCATGAAGCCCTTGATGACGCGATGAAAGATCGTGCCGTTGTACTGGCCGGCCTTCACGTAATCGAGGAAGTTCGCGACGGTCTTCGGCGCCTTCTCCGGATACAGTTCGACGCGGATGTCGCCCTGCGAGGTCTTCAGCTGCACGACGGGGTGCGCGGTGGCCGTTTGCGCGAACGCGGGCGCGGTCGCGAGAAGGGCGGCGCCGCCAAGCGCCAGCAACAGACGTTTCATTGCGATCCTCAGGTTGGAATGAAAGGAAGGGGCCGCGCCGCTTACTGCGACGGCGCGACGTACGGCGCCGCGAGTGCGCCCGACGGGCCGCTGAACTGGAACGTCGGCGACAGCGGCAGCGTCGTGGTGCTCACGTTCGCGGCGGCGCGATCGGTGTATTCGCGCGTGGACGGCACGACCGCGCGTGCGGCCGGCGCGGATTTCGGCGGCGATACGATTTTCTGGATGTCGGCGAGGCGCTGTGCCGTCGCGCCGCTCGTGCGGCCGAGCGATTGTGCGCGCTTGTACGATTCGGCTGCGAGGCGCAGGTACAGGTCGCCGAGATTCTCGTATGCGAGCGAATAGCCGGGGTTCGCTTGCGTCGCGGTGACGAGCGCGGCGCGCGCTTCGTCGTACCGGCCGTGCTTCGCATACAGCGCCGCGAGATTGTTGTACGGCTCCGGCAGTTCCGGATAGGCCTGCGTGATCGCGACGAACTGCTGGATCGCGTCGTCGTCGCGATTCAGGCGGGCGAGCACGGTGCCGCGCTTGAACTGCGCCTGCACGTCGTGCGGGTTCGCGGCGATCCGCGCATCGAGCTGCGCAAGCGCCTGCGTCCACTGCTTGCCGGCGATCGACGCGTCGATTTCGGGGGTGCCGTCGGCGGTCGCCGGGGCCTTTTGCGCGTGGGCGGCGGGCGCTGCGAACAGCGTCAGCGCGACGCCCATGACGGCGGTCGCAACGAGGGTCGCAGCGCTCGGCGCGCGGCCGCGATGAGGTTTCATAGGCGTAAATCGGAATGTTATACTCCGACCCATTCTAACAAAACGTCTGCGCGTTCCGGCGAGCCGCAGACAGTCTTTCTTTGCCTCTCGTGGCCGTCACCGCTGTGCTTGCAGCCTGACCGCCCCATGTGATATCGAGGATGCCCGGCGTCGCACCGCAGCAGGGCCCGTCCGTTTCGCATGCAGGGCGAGTTTTGCCAGGGCGGTTTCCTTCGGCTCACGGTTCATCTCTATGGAATCACTGCGCATCTACAACACGCTCGCGCGTGACAAGCAAGTTTTCGTGCCGCGCCAGCCTGGCGAAGTGCGGATGTACGTATGCGGAATCACCGTGTACGACTATTGTCACGTGGGCCACGCGCGCATGCTGGTCGTGTTCGACCTCGTCCAGCGCTGGCTGCGCGCGATCGGCTACCGCGTCACGTACGTGCGCAACATCACCGACATCGACGACAAGATCATCCGCCGCGCGGTCGAGAACGGCGAGACGATCAAGTCGCTGACCGATCGCTTCATCGATGCGATGCACGAGGACGAAGACGCACTCGGCATCCAGCGGCCCGACATCGAGCCGCGCGCGACGCAGTTCATTCCGCAGATGCTCGGGATGATCGAGCGGCTGGAGGCGAACGGCTACGCCTATCAGGCGACCGACGGCGACGTCAATTATTCGGTGCGCAAGTTCGCGAACTACGGAAAGCTGTCGGGCAAGTCGCTCGACGATCTGCGCGCGGGCGAGCGTGTGGCCGCGAACGATGCCAAGGAAGACCCGCTCGACTTCGTGTTGTGGAAGCGCGCGAAGGCGGACGATCCGGAAGGCGCGTCGTGGGAATCGAAGTACGGAATGGGCCGGCCGGGCTGGCACATCGAGTGCTCCGCGATGGGCTGCACGTTGCTCGGCGAGCATTTCGACATTCACGGCGGCGGCCAGGATCTGCAGTTTCCGCACCACGAGAACGAGATCGCGCAGAGCGAAGGCGCGACCGGCCAGACGTTCGTCAACTACTGGCTGCACAACGGCTTCGTGCAGGTCGACAACGAGAAGATGTCGAAATCGCTCGGCAACTTCTTCACGATCCGCGAAGTGCTCGAGCGCTACGACGCCGAGGTGATGCGCTTTTTCATCGTGCGCACGCACTATCGTTCGCCGCTGAACTACAGCGACGTGCACCTCGACGATGCACGCGCGTCGCTCACGCGTTTGTATACGGCGTTGAAGGACGTCGAGCCCGATGCGCTCGCGCTCGACTGGCGTGAACCGCACGCGCAGCGTTTCGCGGCGGCGATGAACGACGACTTCAACACGCCGGTGGCGATCGCGACGCTGTTCGAGCTGGCGGGCGAAGTGAACCGCACGCGCGATGCGTCGCTCGCGCGGCAGTTGAAGCAGCTCGCGGGCCTGTTGGGCCTGCTCGGCCGCGAACCGCGCGCGTTCCTGCAGCAGGCGTCCGGCGCCGCGCAGGCGGGCGCGCTCTCGGTCGACGAGATCGAAGCGAAGATCGCCGCGCGTGCCGCGGCGAAACGCGCGAAGGACTATGCCGAAGCGGACCGGATTCGGGCGGAACTGCTCGACGCCGGCGTCGCACTTGAAGACAAACCGGGCGGATCGACCGAATGGCGTCGCGTATGAGCGCGGTGCGTTCCACTGACCGATCCGTCGGGTAGGAGGCAGGATGGCAACGGCCAGAAAAGCGCCGGTCAGGCGCGCGACTCCGGTCGCCGCGCGTCCGGCAGCCAGACGCGCGCCGGCAGCGAAGACGGACGCGGCGCGTGCCGTGCCGAACGGCGCGCTCAACGGTCATGTGCAGCCGGCGGCGAAGCACGCGCGTGCGAAGGGCGCGGAACCCGCGCAGCCGGATCACGCGATGCAGGCGGTCGACGCGACGCGCAAGGCGCGCGCGGCCGATGCGGCGGCCGACGGCGAGGATGACGTCGTCGTGCGTCCCGCATATTGGGACAAGGCGTGCGCCGATCTCGTCAAGCGCGACCGCATCCTGAAGAAGCTGATCCCGAAGTTCGGCCCCGCGCATCTGGTCAAGCGTGGCGATTCGTTCGTCACGCTCGCGCGCTCGGTCGTCGGGCAGCAGATCTCGGTGCCGTCGGCGCAGTCGCTGTGGGCGCGCATCCAGGCCGCGTGCCCGAAGCTCGCGCCGCAGCCGGTGATCCGGCTCGGGGCGGACAAGCTGATCGCCTGCGGGCTGTCGAAGCGCAAGACCGAATACATTCTGGATCTCGCGCAGCACTTCGTGTCGGGTGCGCTGCACGTCGACAAATGGACGTCGATGGAAGACGAGGCCGTGATCGCGGAACTCACGCAGATCCGCGGGATCAGCCGCTGGACGGCCGAGATGTTCCTGATCTTCAACCTGTCGCGGCCGGACGTGCTGCCGCTCGACGATCCGGGCCTGATCCGCGCGATCAGCGTCAATTACTTCAGCGGGGAGCCCGTCACGCGCAGCGAGGCGCGGGAAGTCGCGGCGAACTGGGAGCCGTGGCGCACCGTGGCCACCTGGTATATGTGGCGCAGCCTCGACGCGCTCGATGCCGGCGCGTGACGGCGGCTATCGAATTTTAAACATCAATAGTTGAGAGCCGGTTTTGCGTGTCGGCCGCGCGGGTAGAATACGCGCTGCCGCAAGACCCAAGGATTCGAACACATGAAGACCACGTTTCTGGATTTCGAACAGCCGATCGCCGAACTCGAGGCCAAGATCGAAGAGCTGCGATTCGTGCAGGACGACTCGGCTGTCGATATTTCGGAAGAAATCGAGCGGCTGTCGAAGAAAAGCCAGCAACTGACGAAGGACCTGTACGCGAACCTGACGCCGTGGCAGGTGTCGCAGATCGCGCGGCACCCGCAGCGCCCGTACACGCTCGATTACGTCGCGGAACTGTTTACCGATTTTCACGAGTTGCACGGCGACCGCGCGTTCGCGGACGATCTGTCGATCGTCGGTGGCCTGGCCCGCTTCGGCGGCCATCCCTGCATGGTGATCGGTCACCAGAAAGGGCGCGACACGAAGGAGCGCGCCGCGCGCAACTTCGGCATGCCGCGTCCGGAAGGCTATCGCAAGGCCGAGCGCCTGATGCGTCTGGCCGAGAAGTTCGGGCTGCCGATCTTCACGTTCGTCGATACGCCGGGTGCATATCCGGGCATCGGCGCGGAAGAGCGTGGCCAGTCGGAGGCGATCGGCCGCAATCTGTACGTGATGGCCGAATTGAAGACGCCGATCATTACGACGGTGATCGGCGAGGGCGGTTCGGGCGGTGCGCTCGCGATCGCGGTGGCCGATACCGTGATGATGCTGCAGTTCTCGACGTACTCGGTGATCTCGCCGGAAGGCTGCGCGTCGATTCTGTGGAAGAGTGCCGCCAAGGCGCCCGAAGCCGCGGAAGCGCTCGGGCTGACCGCGCATCGCCTGAAGGCGCTCGGCCTGATCGACAAGATCGTCAACGAGCCGCTCGGCGGCGCGCATCGCGATCCGAAGGGAATGGCCGCGCTGCTGCGCCGCGCGCTTGCCGATTCGCTGCGCCAGTTCCAGGGCATGAGCATCGACGCGCTGCGCGAGCGCCGCTTCGAACGCCTGATGGCGTACGGCAAGTTCAAGGAAACCACGCCGGGCGCATGACCGGCTGCGTACCCGCTGCGCGCGTCACGATGCGCGCATCCGCCTCGTGATCCCGCCGAACCAATACTCCGCCGACCGTGTCGTCCTCGATGCGGTCGGCGTTGCGCTTTCCGGTGTGCCGGACGGCGCGCGGATCGCGATCGCGTATAGCGGCGGTCTCGATTCGTCGGTACTGCTGGACGCGGCCGTGCGCGTGGCCGGCGCGTCGCGCTGCGTCGCACTGCACGTCCATCACGGCCTGAGCGCGAACGCCGACGCGTGGGCTGCACATGCGCGCGAGCAGGCCGCGCGGCTCGGTGTGGCGTTCGAGGCGATGCATGTCGACGTGCCGCGCGACAGCGGCGTCGGCATCGAGGCGAGTGCGCGCGAGCGTCGCTATGCGGCGCTCGACGCGATGTGCGCACGGCACGGCGCGGCTGCGCTCTGGCTTGCGCAGCATGCGGACGATCAGGCCGAAACCGTGCTGCTGCAACTGCTGCGCGGTGCAGGGATAGCCGGACTCGCCGCGATGGCGCCGCGCTATCGGCCCGATGGCGCGTCCGTCGAGCGTGTGCGGCCGCTGCTGCGATTGTTGCGTGCGCAACTGGAGCGTTATGCGGCGGAGCACGCGCTGTCGTGGATCGACGACGAATCGAACGCCGATACGCGCTATGCGCGCAACGCACTGCGCATCGACGTACTGCCGGCGCTGGCCGTGCATTTCCCCGGCTTTCGCGACGCGCTCGGCCGCGCCGCACAGCATGCGGCGGCGGCGCAGCGGCTGCTCGACGATCTGGCCGAGCTGGATTTCGTGGCGGCCGCGCGCGACGACGGACGTGCGTTGTCGCGCGATGCGCTGATCGCGTTCGACGACGTGCGCGGCGCGAACCTGCTGCGCTACTGGATGCGCCGGCTCGGCTTGCCGGGCGCGTCGGCCGCGCGGCTGGCCGACATGATGCGCCAGCTGCGCGACGCGCACGATGCGCATGCGCTGCGCGTCGATCATGCGGGGCAGTGCCTGCGCCTCTATCGCGATACCGTTTACTGGGAAGCCGGCGACAGCGCGGCGCCGCGCGACGACGGCACCGGCACGCCGCACGCGGACGCGTCGCTCGCGTGGGACGGCCAGGAGATCTGGCATCTGCCCGGCTGGCGCGGCACGTTCGTGTTCGCGCGCGCCGACGCCGGCAGCGACGACGCGCTGCCCGAGACGTTGCTGCGCAGCGCGCCGCTGATCGCGCGCGCACGCGCGGGCGGCGAACGGATGCGGATGTGGCCGGACGGCCCGAGCCGGACGCTGAAGAACCTGTTTCAGGAGCGCGGCGTGCCCGCGTGGCAGCGCGACGTGCCGCTGCTGTTCGCGGGCGACCGGCTGATCTACGTGCCGCGGCTCGGCGTGAACCGCGATGGCGTGCCGCAGGGCGGCCACGCATGGCGCCGAATCGAATGGCGGCCCGACCTGCTGATCGCGTGACGGCGACCGGTCGACAACGGCGCGCCGCGCGGCGCTGTCGGCCGCACCGGTAAAGGGCGCCGGAACACGCGCGGACGCGGCCGGCGGCTTGTCAAGCGGGCGTCTATCGGGTACGCTCAGGCGTTTGCTCGGCTCGATTTTTGAGCGATTTGTGCAGGTTTTCCGCGTGACGTACCCGGTTTGCGCGGCCTGATCGGCCTTCCGGGCAAACTCCGTCACGCTTGCGTGTTGCGTCCCAGCCGTTCCCCTCGTCGTCCGTCCAGAGCCACAAGCCGCGTGACTGAACGGCAACGCGGTCTGTCCAGCGCGCCCGTGCGGTCTCTTCTCCAGTTCAGAACGACAATGGCACTCATCGTACACAAATACGGCGGCACTTCGATGGGCTCGGTCGAGCGCATCAAGAACGTCGCGAAACGCGTCGCAAAATGGCATCAGGCCGGGCACCAGATGGTGGTCGTGCCGTCTGCGATGTCCGGCGAAACCAACCGTCTGCTCGGTCTCGCGAAAGAGATTTCGAGCCAGCCGAGCCCGCGTGAGCTCGACATGATCGCGTCGACCGGCGAGCAGGTCAGCGTCGGTCTGCTGTCGATCGCGCTGCAGGAAATCGGCGTCGAAGCCGTGAGCTATGCCGGCTGGCAAGTGCCGATCAAGACCGACAGCGCGTTTACGAAGGCGCGCATCCACTCGATCGACGACGAGCGCGTGAAGGCCGATCTGAACGCCGGCAAGGTCGTGATCATCACGGGCTTCCAGGGCGTCGATCCGGACGGTCACATCACGACGCTGGGCCGCGGCGGCTCGGACACGTCGGCGGTGGCGGTCGCGGCCGCGCTCGGCGCGGAAGAGTGCCTGATCTATACGGACGTGGACGGCGTGTATACCACCGATCCGCGCGTCGTCGAAGAGGCGCGTCGCCTCGATCGCGTGACGTTCGAGGAGATGCTGGAGATGGCGAGTCTCGGCTCGAAGGTCCTGCAGATCCGCTCGGTCGAATTCGCCGGCAAATACCAGGTGAAGACGCGCGTGCTGTCGAGCCTGACCGATCCGCTGATTGCGCTCGACGAAGAAATGCGCTCGGGCACCCTGATTACTTTTGAAGAAGACGAGACCATGGAAAAGGCAGTCATTTCCGGCATCGCGTTCCAGCGCGACGAAGCACGCATTGCGGTGATGGGTGTGCCCGACAAGCCGGGCATCGCGTATCAGATTCTCGGCCCGGTCGCCGACGCGAACATCGACGTCGACATGATCATCCAGAACCAGAGCGTGCAGGGCAAGACGGACTTCACGTTCACGGTCGGCCGTGGCGACTATCAGAAGGCGATGGACATCCTCACGAACCAGGTGAAGGGCCACGTGAACGCCGAGCAGGTGCAGGGCGATCCGAAGGTGTCGAAGGTGTCGGTCGTCGGCGTCGGCATGCGTTCGCACGTCGGTGTCGCGAGCAAGATGTTCCGCACGCTGTCGGAAGAGGGCATCAACATCCAGATGATCTCGACGTCGGAAATCAAGATCTCGGTGCTGATCGACGAGAAGTACATGGAGCTCGCCGTCCGCGCGCTGCACAAGGCGTTCGAGCTCGAGCAGGCGTGATGAAATTTTCGTGATGCGTTGAAGAAAATGCATCACGGAAATTGACGTGCGGTTCGAAACCCTATATTATCTCGTTCTCGTCGCACTGCCTCCCTGGTGCGAGCGAAAGTTTGGGAGACGTGGCCGAGAGGTCGAAGGCACTCCCCTGCTAAGGGAGCATCTGGGCCAAAACCTGGATCGAGGGTTCGAATCCCTCCGTCTCCGCCAGCAATGGCGGAACAAGCCCCGCAAGTTTTCGGACTTGCGGGGCTTTTCTTTTTCCGGCCGCGCAATCGGTTCGGTGTCCGCAACGATCGGGTGATCGCATGGACTCGATTCCGATGCCGCGCGCCCGGCCTTGCATCGCGAATGATGTCCGATGCCCGATTCAACGTCCGTGTGCGCGCGTCATCGTGCCGAGCAGTGTCCGACGCACGATGCCTGGTTGATTGAAATTGATTTGCAAGTTTTGATGTAAGCATCCGGGCACCGCATGACGCCGTGCAATCGCCGCGCCGCATCCCGCTTCCCGCGTCGCCTACACCCCACCCGATGGACAAAAATGCGGCATCGCACCGGTTCCATTGATCTGTACGTCGCAGAAATACAAAAAATTACACATAAAAATCAGCAGGTTGCCGAGACGGCCGCAGAACACCCACTGCTGCGCTGCAAAAAATAATCAGCCGTTTTATGCTGGTTAACCCGATAGCGCTTTGAGCGGCATCAAGCTTCCGCGAGATGTCGCTTTACATTTTGCCAACACTGGCGATTCACGAAATCTACCTGTCGTTTCGGTTTCGTTTCTTTCGTCGCGCCTGTCGTCCGGCGGCGCGCGCCATCCTCAAGGCCTTGTTGACATGCATGATTTTCCCTTTCTGAGCCTGGCGATCTGGGCTCCGATCCTGTTCGGTGCGTGCCTGCTGCGCGCCGGGTCCGACCAACATCTGCAGCGGACGCGCCTCATCGCGCTGATCGGTGCGATCGCGGGGCTCGCCGCGGTGGTGCCCATCGTGGCCGGTTTCGATCCGCACTCGGCGGCGATGCAGTTCGTCGAAAACCGCAACGGCTTGTCGGCGTTCGGTGCCGGCTGGCGCACCGGTGTCGACGGCGCGTCGCTGTGGCTCGTCGTGCTGACCGCCTTCACGACGCTCGTGGTCGTCGTCGCATCGTGGCAGGCCGTCACGGTGCGCGTCGCGCAGTATTACGCGTCGTTCCAGATCCTCTCGGGGCTGATGATCGGCGTCTTCGTCGCACAGGACGGGCTGCTGTTCTTCATCTTCTTCGAGGCGACGCTGATCCCGCTGTACCTGCTGATCGGCACGTGGGGCCGCGAGCATCGCGTGTACGCGGCCGTGAAGTTCTTCTTCATCTCGTTCGCCGGATCGCTGCTGCTGCTGATGGCGATGCTGTACCTGTACGCGAAATCGCACACGTTCGACATGGCCGCGTGGCGCACGCTGCAGCTCGGTTTCGCGCCGCAGCTGCTGGTGTTCCTCGGCTTTTTCGCGGCATTCGCGGTCAAGGTGCCGATGTGGCCGGTCCATACCTGGCTGCGCGACGTCTACACCGACGGCCCGACCGGCGCGGCGCTGATGCTCGCGATGCTGAAGCTCGGCGGCTACGGTTTCCTGCGCTTCGCGCTGCCGATCACGCCCGACGCGAGCCATTTCTTCGCGCCGGCCGTGATCGCGCTGTCGCTGTTCGCGATCGTCTATGCGAGCCTGCTCGCGCTCGCGCAAACCGATTTCGGCAAGCTGCTCGCGTATTCGACGGTTGCGCACATGGGCATCGTCACGCTCGGGCTGTTCCTGTTTAACCGGATCGGCGTCGAAGGCGCGATCGTGCAGCTCGTGTCGTACGGCTTCGTCGCGGGCGCGATGCTGCTGTGCGCGAGCGTGCTCGTCGATCGCACGAAGCAGCGCGAGATGACCGCATACGGCGGCGTCGCGAGCGCGATGCCGCGCTTCGCGATGTTTGCCGTGCTGTTCGCGATGGCGAACGTCGGCCTGCCGGGCACGTCGGGCTTCGTCGGCGAATTCATGGTGATCATGGGTGCGATCCGCGTGAACTTCTGGATCGGCGCGGCCGCCGCGCTGACGCTGATCTTCAGCGCGTCGTACACGCTCTGGATGCTCAAGCGCGTCGTGTGGGGCAGGGCGCCGAGCGCGAGCATCGCGAAGCTCGTCGATCTGAGCGGCCGCGAGATCGCGATG
Organism: Burkholderia multivorans ATCC BAA-247; assembly: GCF_000959525.1. Lineage (NCBI taxonomy): Bacteria > Pseudomonadati > Pseudomonadota > Betaproteobacteria > Burkholderiales > Burkholderiaceae > Burkholderia > Burkholderia multivorans. The sequence goes on along the minus strand of NZ_CP009832.1, from coordinate 2,291,980 downwards.
TTCGCGTCGCTCGCGCTGATCGTGCTCGCGGTCGGCATCGATCCGAAGCCGTTCACCGATGCGATCGATCCGACCGTCGGCCGCCTGCTCGCGGATGCGAGCCGCTCGAAACTGCCGGCCGGCGACGATACGGCGCCCGCGCAGCCGGCTTACATGGCGGCCGCTCACGACTGAACGAGTCCCGCGTGCGCCGCGTACGCGCGGCGCGTGAATACCGTTGCATGCACATCGATCTCGGTCCGGCGCGACGTGCGCCGGATCGGCCTGCGCACGTGCGCCATCACCCCGCGACACTTTGACTCACGACAGATTCTGCAATGATGATTTGCCGCCGCCATCGGTTTTTCATCGTGCTCGCGCGACGTATGATGCGGCCACTTTCGTGGATCGAATGCGCATCGGGCAGACGCAACGATTCCAATGACTCTCGGGCGGTGTGATGAAAAGAAGAGCTTCAAGAGGCTGGGCAACGCTGATGTCGATCGGCGCGGTACTCAGCCTGTCAGGATGTAATTTAGATGTACTGAATCCGAAAGGAAGTGTGGGGGCGGCGGAAAAGTCGCTGATCGCGACGTCGACGTGGGCGATGCTGATCGTCGTCGTGCCGGTGATCCTGCTGACGCTGTGGTTTGCGTGGCGGTATCGCGCATCGAATCGCAACGCGACGTATGCGCCCGACTGGTCGCATTCGACTGCGATCGAAGTCGTGATCTGGACGGTCCCGACGCTGATCATCCTGTTCCTCGGCGTGCTCACGTGGAAGACCACGCACGAGCTCGATCCGTACAAGCCGCTCGAGTCGTCGGTGAAGCCGATCGACGTCGAGGTCGTCGCGCTCGACTGGAAATGGCTGTTCATCTATCCGGAGCTCGGCATCGCGTCGGTGAACCAGCTGGCGATTCCGGTCGGCACGCCGGTGAACTTCCGCATCACGTCCGATTCGGTGATGAACTCGTTCTTCATTCCGCAGCTGGGCGGCCAGGTGTACGCGATGGCGGGCATGCAAACGCGCCTGCACCTGATCGCCGACGAGCCGGGCAATTATGCCGGCACGTCCGCAAACTTCAGCGGCCGCGGCTTCTCGGACATGAAGTTCCGCACGCTCGCGGAGCCGCGCGAACAGTTCGACGCGTGGGTGCAGAAGGTGAAGGCCTCGCCGGACCGGCTCGATGCGACGGTGTACGGCCAGGTCGCGCAGCCGAGCGAGAAAGCGCCGGTGCGCTACTTCTCGTCCGTCGATCCGCGGCTCTTCCACAACATCATCGCGAAATACAACGACGGCCACGTCCTCGATCTGAAGGACGCCGCCTGCGGCACGAAGGGGTAACGCATGTTCGGCAAACTCACACTCTCGGCGATCCCGTTCGATCAGCCCATCATCATGGGGGCCGGCGCCTTCATGGGGCTGGTCGTGCTGGGCATTCTCGCCGCACTGACGATCACCGGCCGCTGGAAATGGCTGTGGACCGAATGGCTGACGACGGTCGACCACAAGAAGCTCGGCGTGATGTACATCATCGTCGCGCTGATCATGCTGCTGCGCGGCTTCGCGGACGCGATCATGATGCGCATGCAGCTCGCGCTCGCGTACAACGCGCCCGGCTATCTGCCGCCGCATCACTACGATCAGATCTTCACGGCGCACGGCGTGATCATGATCTTCTTCATGGCGATGGTGTTCATGGTCGGCCTGATGAACCTGATCGTGCCGCTGCAGATCGGCGCGCGCGACGTCGCGTTCCCGTTCATCAACTCGCTGAGCTTCTGGATGACGGCCGTCAGCGCGATCCTGATCAACATCTCGCTCGTGATCGGCGAATTCGCGCAGACGGGCTGGCTCGCGTATCCGCCGCTGTCCGAACTACAGTTCAGTCCGGGGGTAGGGGTCGACTACTATCTGTGGGCGCTGCAGATTTCCGGCGTCGGCACGCTGCTGACGGGCGTGAACTTCTTCGTGACGATCATCAAGATGCGCGCGCCCGGCATGACGCTGATGAAGATGCCGGTGTTCACGTGGACGGCGCTCTGCACGAACGTGCTGATCATGGCGTCGTTCCCGATCCTGACGGCCACGCTCGCGCTGCTCGGTCTCGACCGCTACCTCGGCATGCACTTCTTCACGAACGAAGCAGGCGGCAACGCGATGCTGTACCTGAACCTGATCTGGGCGTGGGGGCATCCGGAGGTGTACATCCTGATCCTGCCTGCGTTCGGCATCTTCTCGGAAGTCATTGCGACGTTCTCGAAGAAGCCGCTGTTCGGCTACAAGACGATGGTGTACGCGACCTGCGCGATCATGGTGCTGTCGTTCCTCGTCTGGCTGCACCACTTCTTCACGATGGGCTCGGGCGCGAACGTGAACGCGTTCTTCGGGATCATGACGATGATCATCGCGATTCCGACCGGCGTGAAGGTGTTCAACTGGCTGTTTACGATGTACCGCGGCCGGATCCGCTTCACGACGCCCGTGCTGTGGACGATCGGCTTCATGGTCACGTTCACGCTCGGCGGGATGACGGGCGTGATGATGGCGATTCCGGGCGCGGACTTCGTGCTGCACAACAGCCTGTTCCTGATCGCGCACTTCCATAACGTGATCATCGGCGGCGTGCTGTTCGGCTATCTCGCGGGCTTCAACTACTGGTTCCCGAAGGCGTTCGGCTTCAAGCTGAACGAGACGCTCGGCAAGGCCGCGTTCTGGTTCTGGCAGGTTGGCTTCTACGTCGCGTTCGTGCCGCTCTACGTGCTCGGCTTCATGGGCATGACGCGCCGGCTGAATCACTACGACAACCCGGCATGGCATCCGTGGCTGCTCGTCGCCGCGTTCGGCGCCGTGCTGATCGCGATCGGCATCGCGTGCCAGCTGCTGCAGCTCGTCGTCAGCATCCGCAACCGCAACTTGCCGGCATACCGCGACACGACCGGCGATCCGTGGGGCGGCCGCACGCTCGAATGGGCCACGACGTCGCCGCCGGCCGAGTACAACTTCGCGGTGATTCCGCAGGTGCGCGCGCTCGACGCCTATGCGGACATGAAGGCGCGCGGCGACACCCGCGCGAACCCGGCCGCGATCCGCGATATCCACATGCCGTCGAACACCTGCGCGGGTCTCGTGATCGGCGTATTCAGCCTCGTGCTCGGTTTCGCGCTCGTGTGGCACATCTGGTGGCTCGCGATCGCCGGGCTCGTCGGCATCGTCGCGACGCTCGTGATCTATAGCTCGCGCGACAACGACGGGTACTACATCCCGGCGTCGACCGTGCGCAAGACCGAAGACAAGCAATCGTCGAAGCGCGCGATCGCCCGCGTCGACGACGTCGAACTGGAGGCCAACTGATGTTGCAAAAAACCTTGAGCGCCACGCTGCTCGAGCACGACGACCATCCGCCGTCGCATTCGGTGTTCGGCTTCTGGCTGTATCTGATGACCGACTGCGTAATCTTCGCGGCGCTGTTCGCGACGTTCGCGGTGCTGGGCAACCAGTATGCGGGCGGCCCGACCGCGAAGGACCTGTTCGACATTCCGGGCGTCGCGATCGAAACGGCCGCGCTGCTGCTCTCGAGCATCACGTACGGCTTCGCGATGCTCGCCGCCTACAAGCAGCGCCGCGGCGCGCTGCTCGGCTGGCTCGCGGTGACGTTCGTGCTCGGCGCGGCGTTTCTCGCGATGGAACTGCGCGAGTTCTCGCAGCTGATCGCGGAAGGGGCCGGCCCGCAGCGCAGCGCGTTCCTGTCCGCGTTCTTCACGCTGGTCGGCACGCACGGGCTGCACGTGACGGCTGGCCTGCTGTGGATGATCGTGCTGGCCGGGCAGATCGTCGCGCGCGGCGGCGACCTGACCGATCGCGATCTGCGGCGCCTGACGTGCCTGAGCCTTTTCTGGCACTTCCTCGATATCGTGTGGATCTGCGTGTTTACCTTTGTCTATCTTGCGAGCGTGATCTAAATGGCCCATTCGCATTCGTCTCAACTCGAAGAAGGGCACGGCAGCGTCGGCAGCTATGTTGCCGGCTTCATCCTGTCGGTGCTGCTGACGGCCGCGTCGTTCGGCCTCGTGATGGGCGGCGTGCTGTCGCCGCATGCGTCGCTCGTCGCGCTTGCCGTGCTCGCGTTCGTGCAGATCGTCGTGCACCTCGTGTATTTCCTGCACATGAACGGCTCGTCGGGCCAGCGCTGGAACGTGATGGCGTTCAGTTACACGGTGCTGACCGCGGCGATCCTGATCGTCGGCACGTTGTGGGTGATGCACAACGTCAGCATGAACATGATGTCGCGCTGAGCGTCAGCGCGACGCGCGGCTCGACCGCGCAACGAGAGGGCGGCACCTAGGTGCCGCCTTTTTTTCGTCCGGCATGCGGACGCGCGCCCGCAGTATGATTGCGCGCGGCCACGCGTGGCCGCGGCTGCGTCGATTGTTACAAGACGTTAGCGAGCGTTCGGTGTTGCGATTCCGCGCATCAGTTCTTACAAACTTGAAATATGCGTGGCCGGTGCTTCCCGTTATAGTCGAATCACACATGAAACAACCAGAAGAGGAACCCATGAAGACCTTGCGTGTTGCGTCGCTGCTGACCGGTATGACGGCCCTGCTGGTGTCGGGCGCAGCAATGGCGGGTGTCAATGTCGGGATCAACGTCGGCGTGCCGGCACCGGTCTACGTCGCGCCCGCGCCCGTGTATGCGCCGCCGCCTCCGCCGCCGGTTGTCTATCAGCCGGCGCCCGTGTATGCACCGCCGCCGGCGATCGTGATCGGCTGGCATGGCGATCGTTACTGGGACGGCCATCGCTACTGGCGTCGCGAGGAGTGGTACCGCCATCACGGCCGCGGCTGGGGCGATCACGATCGCGGCCGCCACAACGGCTGGCGATGATCGCCGTCCGCCGTCGCGCACGTCGCGTCGCATCCCGGAAAACCGCCCTCGTGGCGGTTTTTCTTTTGGGTGCGCCGCGTGCGCAACGGCCGGGCAGCGGCCCGCGGTGGCTTCATCGGCGATCGAATGGGTAGAATCGTCCCTCGTTACTTCCGTCAATCGAACGACAGGGCTTCTATGACGATGGGTTCGCGATGGACCGCCGCCGTGCGCGTGGGCGGCCGCGCCGCACAGGCACTGCGCACGGCCGGCGCCGCCGCCGCGGCGTTCGCGTTGCACGCGGCGCTTGCGGCGACGGCCGCGCATGCCGCATACGCGATCGCGCAGTACGGCGAGCCGAAATATCCGCCAGGGTTCCGGCATTTCGACTACGTGAATCCGAATGCGCCGAAGGGCGGCACGCTCGTGCTCGCGAACCCGAACCGGCTCACGTCGTTCGACAAGTTCAATCCGTATACGCTGCGCGGCAACGTCGCGCCCGGCATCGACCTGCTGTTCGAAAGCCTCGCCACGGGCAGCCTCGACGAACCGGCGTCCGCGTACGGACTGCTCGCCGACGACATCGCGGTCGCGCCCGACCGCCGCTCGGTCACGTTCCACCTGAATCCGCGCGCGCGCTTTTCGAACGGCGATCCGGTGACGGCCGACGACGTCAAGTACTCGTTCGATACGCTGAAGAGCAAGCAGGCGGCGCCGCAGTTTGCCGCGTACTTCGCCGAAATTTCACGCGCGGTCGTCGTCGATCCTGCGACGGTGCGCTTCGAGTTCCGCAGCACCAATCGCGAACTGCCGCTGATCGCGGGCGGCGTGCCGATCTTCTCGCACAAATGGGGGCTGCGCGCGGACGGCTCGCGCATCCCGTTCGATCAGCTCGCGTTCGAGCAGCCGATCGGCAGCGGGCCGTACCTGATCGATCATTACGACAACGGCCGCACGATCACGTACCGGCGCAATCCCGCGTACTGGGGCGCCGACCTGCCGGTGCGGGTCGGCACGAACAACTTCGACCGGATCGTCTACAAGCTCTACGGCGACGGCATCGCGCGGCTCGAGGCGTTCAAGGCCGGCGAGTACGACGTGCTCGTCGAGTACATCGCGCGCAACTGGGTGCGGCGCGACGTCGGCAAGCGCTTCGACAGCGGCGAACTGGTGAAGCGCGAATTCCGCCAGCATAACGGCGCCGGCATGCAGGGCTTTTTCATGAACCTGCGGCGTCCGCTGTTTCGCGACGTGCGCGTGCGCAAGGCGCTCGACCTCGCCTTCGATTTCGAATGGCTGAATCGCCAGCTGTTCTTTGGCGGCTATACGCGTCTGGATAGCTACTTCGCCGATACCGACCTGCAGGCGACCGGCACACCGGGCGAAGGCGAGCTGAAGCTGCTCGAACCGCTGCGCGCGCAACTGGATCCCGCCGTGTTCGGCCCGATGGTGACGCAGCCGAGCACGAACCCGCCCGGTTCGCTGCGTGCGAACCTGCTGAAAGCACGCGCGCTGCTGGCCGAGGCCGGCTGGACCTACCGCGACGGCGCGCTGCGCAACGCGAACGGCGATCCGTTTACGTTCGAGATCCTCGACGATGCGGGGTCCGCGTTCGCGCCGGTCGTGACCGCGTATCAGCGCAATCTCGCGAAGCTCGGCATCGACGTGCGCTTTCGCACGGCCGATTTCGCGCTGCTGCAAAAGCGTCTCGACGCATTCGACTACGACATGACGACGGTCCGCTATCCGGGCGTGCAGGTGCCGGGCACCGAGCAGCTCGCGCGCTTCGGCAGCCAGTTCGCGGACACGCCGGGCTCGGACAACCTCATCGGCCTGAAGTCGCCGGCCGTCGACACGCTGCTGCGCGCGCTGACGGCCGCGCAGACGCGCGAGCAGCTGCTCGACGCGACGCACGCGCTCGATCGCGTGCTGATGCACGGCTACTACGCGATTCCGCAGTGGTACAGCACGACGCATCGGATCGCCTACAAGCGCACGCTTGCGTATCCGCAGACGCTGCCGCTGTACTATTCGGCGGAGAGCTGGGTCGTATCGACGTGGTGGGCGAAGCCCGATCATTGAAGCCGCGCCCGCGGCCCGTCGTTCAACCGAACTTTCATCCAAGCCTATCGATCGCGAGTCGACGCCATGTGGAGCTACATCCTCAAACGCCTGCTGCTGATGATTCCGACGCTCGTCGGCGTGCTGACGCTCACGTTCGTCGTGATCCAGTTCGTGCCGGGCGGCCCCGTCGAGCAGGCGGTGCAGGAACTGCGCAAGGGCGCGACGGAGCAGGGCGCGACGCCGTTCGGCATGCGCGCGCATACGGGCGTCGATCCGCAGCAGATCGCACAGCTGAAGGCGCTGTACGGCTTCGACAAGCCGCCGCTCGAACGCTACTGGCTGATGCTCGAGCGCTTCGCGCGCTTCGATCTCGGCGACAGCTATTTTCGCCATCAGAGCGTGTGGTCGCTGATCGTCCAGAAGCTGCCGGTGTCGATCAGCATCGGCCTATGGACGTTCTTTCTGACGTACCTGATCTCGGTGCCGCTCGGCATCGCGAAGGCCGTGCGCAACGGTTCGCCGTTCGACGTCGCGACGAGCCTCGTCGTGCTCGTCGGCTACGCGATTCCGGGGTTCGTACTCGGCGTGCTGCTGCTCGTCCTGTTCGGCGGCGGCTCGTTCTGGCAACTGTTCCCGCTGCGCGGCCTCACGTCCGACAACTTCGCGCAGCTCTCGGTCGCCGGCAAGGTGCTCGATTATTTGTGGCACATCGCGCTGCCGATCACCGCGTCGGTCGTCGGCAGCTTCGCGGTCGTGACGATGCTGACGAAGAACGCGTTCCTCGACGAAATCCGCCGCCAGTACGTGCTGACCGCGCGGGCGAAAGGGCTCGGCGAGCGTACGGTGCTCTGGAAGCACGTATTCCGCAACGCGATGCTGCCGCTGATCGTCGGCTTTCCGGCCGCGTTCATCGGCGCCTTCTTTACCGGCAGCCTGCTGATCGAGACGCTGTTCTCGCTCGACGGCCTCGGCCTGCTGTCGTACGAGTCGGTCGTGCGCCGCGACTATCCGGTCGTGCTCGGCACGCTGTATCTGTTTACGCTGATCGGGCTCGCGACCAAGCTGATTTCGGACCTCTGCTACGTGTGGGTCGATCCGCGCATTCAATTCGAAAACCTGGAGCGCTGACTTGAAACCGTCCGTCCGCCTGCCGCGCCGCGGCCCGTTCGTCAGTCCGTGCGCCGCGTCGCGACGAGGTGCGCGATGAGCCGCGTCGCTGCGCCGTCCCGCGTCGAGGCCGCGCGGGCGCATGTGTCGCCGTCGCCCGCACGCCGCGTGTGGCAGCGTTTCCGGCAGCAGAAGCTCGGCTACTGGAGTTTCGTGATCTTCGTCGTCGCGTTCGCGGCCAGCATCGCCGCGCCGCTGTGGTCGAACGACAAGCCGCTCGTCGTCCGCTACGACGGTCATTACTATTTCCCGCTGTTCCACGCGTATCCGGAGACGACGTTCGGCGGCGATTTCCCGACGCCGGCCGACTATCTCGATCCGTACGTGCGCAAGCGGCTCGAGGCACCCGGCAACTTCGTCGTCTATCCGCCGAACCGCTATTACTACGACACGCTGAACTACTTCTCGAAGGAGCCGAATCCGGCGCCGCCGTCGCGCGAGAACTGGCTCGGTACCGACGCGCAGGGCCGCGACCTGTTCGCGCGGCTCGTGTACGGATTCCGCGTGTCGGTCGAGTTCGGGCTGATCCTGACCGCGATCGGCACGCTGCTCGGGATCGCCGCCGGCGCGGTGCAGGGCTTTTTCGGCGGCCGCATCGACATCGTCGGACAGCGGCTGATCGAGATCTGGAGCTCGCTGCCCGAGCTGTATCTGCTGATCATCTTCGCGTCGATCTTCGAGCCGAGCTTCCTGCTGCTGATCGTGCTGCTGTCGCTGTTCGGCTGGATCGGGCTCGCCGACTACGTGCGCGCCGAATTCCTGCGCAACCGCACGCAGGACTACGTGCGCGCGGCGCGCGCGATGGGGCTGACGAACTGGCAGATCATCTGGCGCCACGTGCTGCCGAACAGCCTGACGCCCGTGATCACGTTCCTGCCGTTCCGCATGAGCGGCGCGATTCTCGCGCTCACGAGCCTCGACTTCCTCGGGCTCGGCGTTCCGCCGCCGACGCCGAGCCTCGGCGAACTGCTCGCGCAGGGCAAGGGCAATCTCGATGCGTGGTGGATCTCGTTGTCGACGTTCGGCGTGCTGGTCGCGACGCTGCTGCTGCTGACCTTCATGGGCGACGCGCTGCGCAACGCGCTCGACACGCGCATCGCCGATTCGATGCGTGCGGCGGGAGGGCAGCGATGAACGGCGCGACCGTATCGACGCACGACGAGCCGTTGCTGGCGCTCGAGCATCTGAACGTGCGCTTCGGCGACACGGTCGCCGTCGACGACGTGACGTTCGCGATCGGCCGCGGCGAGCGCGTCGCGCTCGTCGGCGAATCGGGTTCGGGCAAGAGCGTGACGGCGCTGTCGATCCTGCGTCTGCTGCGCGACGCCGACGTGCGCGGCACGATCCGCTTCGCGGGGCAGGACCTCGGCGCGAAGAGCGAGCGCGAGATGCGCGCGCTGCGCGGCGCCGACATCGCGATGATCTTCCAGGAACCGATGACGGCGCTGAATCCGCTGTACACGATCGGCGCGCAGATCGCCGAGACGATCGTGCTGCACGACGGCGTGAGCGCCGCGGAGGCGCGCAAGCGCGCCATCGCGCTGCTCGCGCGCACCGGCATCGCGGAACCCGATCGGCGTGTCGACAGCTATGCGCACCAGTTGTCCGGCGGGCAGCGTCAGCGCGCGATGATCGCGATGGCACTCGCCTGCCGGCCGCGTCTGCTGCTCGCCGACGAGCCGACCACCGCGCTCGACGTGACGATCCGCGCGCAGATCGTCGATCTGCTGCTGGAACTGCAGCGCGAAGAAGCGGAAAAGCGCGGGATGGCGATCCTGCTGATCACGCACGACCTGAATCTCGTGCGGCGTTTCGCTGAACGCGTGGCGGTGATGGAGCGTGGCCGGCTCGTCGAGAGCGGGCCTGTCGAGCGGATCTTCGCCGAGCCCCAGCATCCGTATACGCAGCGACTGCTGAACAGCCGGCCGCAGCGCGCGGTCGCGCCGGTGATGCCGATCGCGCCGGTGCTGCTCGACGCGCGTCACGTCAGCGTGCAGTTCGCGCGCAAGCGGCCCGGCCTCGCGGGCTGGTTCGGCACGACGCCGGTGACGGCGGTGTCCGACGTGTCGGTGTCGGTGCGGCAGGGCGAGACGCTCGGCATCGTCGGCGAATCGGGCTCCGGCAAATCGACGCTCGCGATGGCGCTGCTCGGGCTGCAGAAGACCGTACACGGGGACATCGAATTCCAGGGCCGCGCGCTGTCGACGTATCGCGGCCGCGAGCAGACCGCGCTGCGCGCGAATATGCAGGTCGTCTTTCAGGACCCCTTCAGCTCGCTGTCGCCGCGTCATACGATCGAGCGGATCGTCGGCGAGGGGCTCGAACTGCATCGGCCCGACCTGACGCCCGACGCGCGCCGCGCGAAATCGGTCGCGGTGCTGCGCGAGGTCGGGCTCGACCGCACCGTGCTGCATCGTTATCCGCATGAATTCTCCGGCGGCCAGCGCCAGCGGATCGCGATCGCGCGCGCGCTCGTGCTCGAGCCGCGCGTGCTGATCCTCGACGAACCGACGTCCGCGCTCGACGTTTCGATCCAGCAGCAAGTGTTGAAGCTGCTCGCGAATCTTCAGCAGAAATACAACCTCGGCTATGTCTTCATCAGCCACGACCTGGAGGTGATCGGTGCGATGGCGCACCGTGTCGCGGTGATGCAGGGCGGGATGATCGTGGAGTCGGGCGACGTCGAGCAGATCTTCGCGAGGCCGTCACATCCTTACACACAAAAACTGTTGAAAGCGGTCTGGAAAGCGTGATAGGGCTCAATGGTCAGACTATCTCGATTGAATTTTTTAATTTGTTTTGACAAACGATTACGCGCTGGCTAGTATCGACCGAAATTTTCCGCCAATCAGCTGATTTTTAAGCAAATTCCATCGACCAATGCAGCATCGATCCCTGACCCAGGCATGCGCGCGCACCCTCGCCGGGCTGTTCATCGGCGCCCTGTTCGCAGCAGCTCCCGGCGCTTTCGCCGACGAAGTCAGCAGTTTTAACCAAAATGTCACGAATTCGACGCAGATCGGGTCGGGTTCCTCCCTCCAGCAGCCCAATGCCCAGCCGTCGAGCGGCGGCGCGAAGTCGTTCCTGTCGGGCATGGCGGGCAAGGCGGGCGACGTCGTCGTCAGCGCGCTCAACATGATCGGCGTGCGCTACCGCTGGGGCGGCAACTCGCCGGATTCGGGCCTCGATTGCAGCGGCTTCGTGCGCTACGTGTTCCAGGACACGCTCGGCATGTCGCTGCCGCGTCGCGCCGAAGAGATGAGCCGAGTCGGCGAAAAGGTAAGCATGAGTAACCTGAAGCCGGGCGACCTCGTGTTCTTCAACACGATGCGCCGCACGTTCTCGCACGTCGGCATCTATATCGGCGACAACAAGTTCGTGCACTCGCCGTCGACGGGCAGCACCGTGCGTGTCGACGATCTCGACAGCAGCTACTGGGAAAAGCGTTTCACCGGCGCGCGCCGGATCGAGACGCAGTTTCCGATGAAGGCCGACGATCTGCGCCAGCGTGTGCGCGCAACGATCGGCAACGACGCGGACAACGCGAACAACTGACGCGCTTTCGTCCGGGTCGGACGGAATCGAACAAGCCCCTGTCGCCGGAAGGCGGCAGGGGCTTTTGTCTGTGCGGCGCGACGGCGGCGCCGTACGTTACGCGACGGGAACGCCGCGCGCCGCGGCGAGCTTGCGCTGCAGTTCCGGCATGATCCGCGCGACCGCTTCCTCGCCCGCGAGGATCGCCGCGTTGCGCTGGTTGAAGTCGCTGCCGCCCGTCGCGGCGAGATTCGGCCGGATCACGACGTCCGCGTACTTGTCGAGTTCGTAGGTCTTGATCGTCTGTCCCATGATCGTGAACGTCTGCAGCAGCATCTCGATCGGGTTGTTCGTCGCCGCGCCGTCGGGGCGCGCCGAGATGTCGACCGCGATCACGAAGTTCGCGCCCATGCGGCGCGCGAACGACGCAGGCACCGGGCTGACGAGCCCGCCGTCGACGTATTCGCGGTTGCCGATCTTCACCGGCTCGAACACGGACGGCACGCTGCACGACGCGCGCACCGCGAGCCCCGTATTGCCCTGCTGGAACAGGATCGGCTGGCCGCTTTGCAGATCGGTGGCGACGATGCCGAGCGGCTTCGGCATTTTCTCGATCGGCCGATTGTTGAGCGCCTTGTTCAGGAAGTTCTGCAGCGCGACGCCCTGCAGCAGCCCGCGCGAGCGAAACGGCAGCGCCCAGTCGCTGATCGACGCCTGATCCATGTCGAGTGCGATCTTGTTGATCTGCAAGCCGTTCATTCCCGACGCATACAGCGCGCCGACCACCGAGCCCGCGCTCGTGCCGGCGACGAGGTCGATCGCGATGCCGCGCGCCTCGAGCGCCTTCAGCACGCCGATATGCGAAAAGCCGCGCGCGGCGCCGCCGCCGAGCGCGATGCCGATCTTGACCGGCTTGTCGTGCGGCTGCGTCGCACTCGATGCGCTATCGGAGCGCGATTTGCCGCCGAACGAAGTGCAGGCGGCGAGGCTGGCGGACGCGCACGCGATCGTGAACTGGCGGCGCGACAGGCGAGGGGACGACATCGAAGATTCTCCGGCGGCTGGGCGGCGGGCCGTCGGGCCCGCGCGGCGATAGGTTCGCGAGCGGCGGCGCGGCAAGGTCCGCGCAACCGGCGCGGCGCCGGCAGGCGGCCGCGGCGCGCACATCATAAAGCAAGCGGCGCGCTTGGCGCGATGGGCGGCGCGAGTATAATTCCGGCTTCTTTCCCGTTCCGGGCGTCGCCGGCACGCAGCCGCTCGCATGGCCGCCGCCGATCCCGCGTCGAATCATTCATGCGCCCCAGGCGTTCGAGTTACCGTTTATGACCCGTCCTGTCCGTACCCGCTTCGCGCCGAGTCCCACCGGCTTCATCCACCTCGGCAACATCCGCTCCGCGCTTTATCCGTGGGCGTTCGCGCGCAAGATGAAAGGCACGTTCGTGCTGCGTATCGAGGATACCGACGTCGAACGCTCGTCGAAGGAGGCCGTCGACGCGATCCTCGAAGGGATGGAATGGCTCGGTCTCGATTTCGACGAAGGCCCGATCTACCAGATGCAGCGGATGGACCGCTATCGCGAGGTGCTCGCGCAGATGCTGGAGAAGGGGCTTGCCTACCCGTGCTACATGTCGGCCGAAGAACTCGACGCGCTGCGCGAACGCCAGCGCGCGGCCGGTCTGAAGCCGCGCTATGACGGCACGTGGCGTCCGGAGCCCGGCAAGGTGCTGCCGGAGCCGCCGCCGGGCGTGAAGCCGGTGCTGCGTTTCCGCAATCCGCTGACGGGCACCGTCGTGTGGGACGACGCGGTGAAGGGGCGCGTCGAGATCTCGAACGAGGAACTCGACGATCTCGTGATCGCGCGTCCGGACGGCACGCCGATCTACAACTTCTGCGTGGTCGTCGACGACATGGATATGGGCATCACGCACGTGATCCGCGGCGACGATCACGTGAACAACACGCCGCGCCAAATCAACATCCTGCGCGCGCTCGGCGGCGAGCCGCCCGTGTATGCGCACCTGCCGACCGTGCTGAACGAGCAGGGCGAGAAGATGAGCAAGCGTCACGGCGCGATGAGCGTGACGGCGTATCGCGACGCCGGTTATCTGCCGGAAGCGGTCGTCAACTATCTCGCGCGTCTGGGCTGGTCGCACGGCGATGCGGAAATCTTCTCGCGTGAGCAGTTCGTCGAATGGTTCGATCTCGAGCATCTCGGCAAGTCGCCCGCGCAGTACGACCACAACAAGCTGAACTGGCTGAACGCGCACTACATCAAGGAAGCCGACAACGCGCGCCTGGCCGCGCTCGCGAAACCGTTCCTCGCGGCGCTGGCGATCGACGACGCGGCGCTCGCGGCCGGCCCGGCGCTCGAGGCCGTGATCGCGCTGATGAAGGATCGCGCGACGACGGTCAAGGAAATCGCGGAAGGCGCGGCGATGTTCTACCGCGTGCCGGCGCCGGACGCCGATGCGCTCGCACAGCACCTGACCGACGCCGTGCGGCCGGCGCTTGCCGATCTCGCCGCCGCGCTGAAGGCGGCCAACTGGACGAAGGATGCGATCTCGGCCGCGCTGAAGGCGACGCTTGCCGCGCACAAGCTGAAGATGCCGCAGCTCGCGATGCCGGTGCGCCTGCTCGTGGCGGGCACCACGCATACGCCGTCGATCGACGCGGTGCTCGCGCTGTTCGATCGCGACGTCGTCGTGTCGCGCATCGAGGCGGCGCTCGCGTAAGTGCGCGTCGACGCGAGGCCGCGCGTCGACGACGACGTGGCTTCGCAAAAAAATTCGCCCGATTCGCAAAAAGCTATTTACAACTGCAAAGTAGGTCCATATAATCTCATTTCTGTTCTGCAAGGGGGTATAGCTCAGCTGGGAGAGCGCTTGCATGGCATGCAAGAGGTCAGCGGTTCGATCCCGCTTACCTCCACCAACAGAACAAACGAATCGTTTCGCGAAGTCATGTAGTAATAAATGCTTCACAAAACGATTTAAAGCAGTTAAAATTTCGGGCTTCGCTGTTATCGAGTAGTTGATAGCGAAACCAGACAAATCTGAAAAGATTTTGTCCCCTTCGTCTAGAGGCCTAGGACATCACCCTTTCACGGTGAGTACAGGGGTTCGAATCCCCTAGGGGACGCCAGATTCAGCGGCGTTTCGTAGAAGCGCTGCGAAGCTTGCAGGAACGTAACCGACGTCCTGCAGGTGACGGTGCAGGAAGTTGGAGCGGTAGTTCAGTCGGTTAGAATACCGGCCTGTCACGCCGGGGGTCGCGGGTTCGAGTCCCGTCCGCTCCGCCAGAACGAAGCCCGTTCAAGCCATTTTGAGCGGGCTTTTGTATTAAGGTGTAAGCAGTACGTTGTCCCCTTCGTCTAGAGGCCTAGGACATCACCCTTTCACGGTGAGTACAGGGGTTCGAATCCCCTAGGGGACGCCAGATTCAGCGGCGTTTCGTAGAAGTGTCGCAAAGCTTGCGGGAGCGTGACCGACGTCCTGCAGGTGACGGTGCAGAAAAGCTGGAGCGGTAGTTCAGTCGGTTAGAATACCGGCCTGTCACGCCGGGGGTCGCGGGTTCGAGTCCCGTCCGCTCCGCCAGAACGAAGCCCGTTCAAGACGTTTTTGAGCGGGCTTTTGTATTAAGGATGTAAGCAGTACGTTGTCCCCTTCGTCTAGAGGCCTAGGACATCACCCTTTCACGGTGAGTACAGGGGTTCGAATCCCCTAGGGGACGCCAGATTTCGGCGTCGTTCGAACAAACGATGCGCCGGCAGGAAGCAACCGACGCCTGCCAGGCAAGCAGCAAGACTGGAGCGGTAGTTCAGTCGGTTAGAATACCGGCCTGTCACGCCGGGGGTCGCGGGTTCGAGTCCCGTCCGCTCCGCCAGAAAATGAAGAAGCCCGCCTTGCGCGGGCTTTTTCATTTGTTTTTCCGTTTGCGCCCGCTTGCGGGCGCGTGACTGCGGAGGGGAGGAAGCCGCCTGCGCGGCTTCCGGCGGGGTTCGAAGGGATTGGGCGCGCTGCCCCCGCGCTACGAGAAATTCGCGATTGCATCCGCACGCGACTGCGCTATCGTGACGGCATGCCTTCCTGATCCCCGCGCGATGCTCGATCCGACCGACCTGCGACTCCTGTATCAGCTCCGGCCTGCGGAGCCCGGCGATTTTCCGTTCGCCGAGGCGCTGACGCACGGCAACATGGGCGGCTATTACAAGCGGCACGGGCTCGTATGGCGCAGCGACCTGTTCTACGCAAGCTGGCGCGAATCGGAGAATTTCATTCTCGAAGCCGACGGTCAGCGCATCGGCGTGCTGCGCGTGACGGAAGAGGGCGACTCGCTGCATATCCGCGACGTGCAGATCGCGGCCGGCCATCGCGGTCGCGGCGCGGGCACCTATCTACTCGACATGTCGCATCGCTGGGCGCGTGCGCGCGGGTTGCACGAGCTGCAACTGCGCGTGTTCGTCGACAATCCGGCCGCGCGTCTGTACCGCCGTATGGGTTATCACGTGACAGGGCCGCGCCTCGCGCAACTCGGCTCGATCCGTCACATGGTGCGGCCGGTCTGACGCGAGGCTCAGCGCGCCGTATCGTGCGCGTCGTCGTCGCGCATGTCGTCGCTCGGTGCGACGCGCTCGGTGCCGCGGTGCTCGTATCCGCGCAGCATGAAGGCACGCGGGCTTTCGCCGAACGCGCGCCGGAACATCGCCGAGAACGCGCTCTGGCTCTGGTAGCCGAGCTCGCGCGCGATATGCGAGAGCGGGCGCCCCTGATTCAGCAACGGAATCGCGCGCGCCAGCAGCGCCTGCTGCCGCCATTGCGAGAAGCTCACTCCGAGTTCCTGCTTGAAGAGCCGCGAGATCGTGCGCGTGCTCGCCCCGACCTCGCTCGCCCAGTGTTCGAGCGATTCGGCGTTTGCCGGCTGCGCGAGCACCGATTCGCAGAGCGTCCGGAGCCGCTTTTCGTCTGGCATCGGCACCGCGAGCGGCAACGGCTCCGCGCGGCTCAGTTCATCGAGCACGAGCCCGCATAGCAGGCGCTCGCGTCCGTCGCTGAGGTCGCGCGCGTCCAGTGCGACGATCAGCTCGCGCAGCAATCCCGTCACTTCGACCACGCGGCACGCGGCGAGCCCGTCCGGCACGATCGACTCGTCGATATAGAGCGTGCGCAGGTACGCCTCTTCGACGATCGCGACTTCGTGCGTGACGTGCGGCGGCACCCAGATCGCGCGGGACGGCGGCACCATCCAGGTCGTGCCGGTCGTCGCGACACGCAGCACGCCGCGCGATGCATACGCGAGCTGCGCCCACGCATGCGTGTGCAGCGGAATGCGGCTGCCCGCGTCGACGTGGCGCGCGCGCACGCGCATCGGGTGCGCGCGCGTCGGCGCGAACTCGGGCGGAATGTCGATGACGTCGTACGGATTCGACGCGTCGGCCGGGACGATCGGATGCATGAGGTTCGGACTGGAGCGGCGGGCGATGCCGTTATTGTAGAAGGGGCCGTGCAAGCGCAGGCGGCGGCTTTTGGGTCGATAATGCAGCGTTTCAATGAACTTTGTATGGGCGGGACGGCCTTCGCGTTCACCGTGCCGCAGCGCGCCCCTCGATCGAAGGAGACGAACCGATGACGTTTGCAACAACCGATCTTTGCGACGCCCACGAAGACAAACTGGCCGCCGGCACGCTGCGCGTGCTGCAGCCGGCCTTGCGGCCGTACGGCGGTGCGGCGCGCTTCGCCGGGCCCGCCGCGACGCTGAAGGTGTTCGAGGACAACACGCTCGTGCGTGCGGCGCTCGAGCAGAACGGCGGCGGCCGCGTGCTCGTCGTCGACGGCGGCGCGAGCCTGCGCTGCGCGCTCGTCGGCGGCAATCTCGGCGCGCTGGCCGAGAAGAACGGATGGGCCGGCATCGTCGTGCACGGATGCGTGCGCGATGCGGCCGAACTGCGCGAATGCAAGGTCGGCGTGCTCGCGCTCGCGACGCATCCGCGCAAGAGCGACAAGCGCGGCGCCGGCGAGCGCGACGTGCCGGTCACGGTGCTCGGCACGCGGATCGCGCCGGGCGAATGGATCTACGCGGACGACGACGGCGTGCTCGTGAGCGCGACGTCGCTGACCTGACCCGACGTGCGACTGCACGCGAATCGCTGAAGGAGAGATCGATGCGCTACGTATTCGTCTACGGCACGCTGAGGGCCGGCGAGATCAACGACATCGGCCTTGCGGCCGCGCGGCACGGCATTCCCGCGCCGACGCTGATCGGCGCGGCGGCGCTGCCGGGCGAACTGTACGATTTCGGCACGTATCCCGGCATGACGGCCGCGCACGTCGGCACGTCGATCGTATGGGGCGATGTGTACGAGATCGACGAGCGGCTGGTGCCCGTGCTCGACGAGATCGAGCGCGTGTATCCGGGCGTCGACACGCTGTTCCGTCAGGAGAGCGTGACCGTCGAACTCGGCGGCCGCCAGTATGCGTGCCTGTATTACCCGGTTGCCGCGCATGCGACGGCCGACCGTCCGCGGATCGCATCCGGCGACTGGGTCCGGCATCGGCGCGAGCGCGAAGCGGCGTGAGCGTCGGTGTCCGCGACGACGAGCCGGCTGTCGCAAAAAGAGAAAGCGCCCGCAGGGCGCTTTTTGACGAACGGACCGGCCGGCACGCGGCGGTACGCCGCGGCGGCCGGCCGTATCAGATTTCCTCGTACAGCGGCAGCGTCAGGAATTCGGTGAAGCCTTCCGACGTCGACATCTCTTCGAAGATCGCGGCCGCACGCTCGTAAGGCTGCGTGTTGCCGCCGACCGAGCGCTTCACGTTCTCGAGCTCGGCCTTCGCGAACTCGCGCACGAGCTCCGCGGTGACCTTGCGGCCGTCGTCGAGCACGCCCTTCGGCGAGCGGATCCACTGCCACACCTGCGAGCGCGAAATCTCGGCGGTCGCCGCATCCTCCATCAGGTTGTGAATCGGCACGCAGCCGTTGCCGTCGAGCCACGCGCCGAGATAGTGGATCCCGACGTTGATGTTGTTGCGCAGGCCCGCTTCGGTGATCGGCGCCTCGGGCTGGAAGTCGAGCAGGTTCTTGCCCTCGACCTGCACGTCGTCGCGCTGCTTGCCGATCTGGTTCGGCTTGTCGCCGAGCACCTTGACGAATTCCTCCATCGCGATCGGCACGAGGCCCGGGTGCGCCACCCAGCCGCCGTCGTAGCCGTCCGTCGCATCACGCTGCTTGTCCGAACGCACGCCGGCCATCGCCTTCTCGTTCGCTTCCGGATCGTTCTTGATCGGAATCAGCGCGCTCATTCCGCCGATCGCGGGCGCGTTGCGCTTGTGGCAGGTCTTCAGCAGCAGCAGCGCGTAGGCGCGCATGAACGGCACCGTCATCGTGATCTTCGAGCGATCGGCGAGGCAGAAGTCGCGATCGTTCTTGAACTTCTTGATCGCCGAGAAGATGTAGTCCCAGCGGCCCGCGTTCAGGCCCGAGCTGTGTTCGCGCAGCTCGTACAGGATCTCGTCCATTTCGAACGCGGCGAGGATCGTCTCGATCAGCACCGTCGCGCGGATCGTGCCGCGCGGAATGCCGATCGCTTCCTGCGCGGCGACGAAGATGTCGTTCCACAGGCGCGCCTCGAGATGGCTTTCCATCTTCGGCAGGTAGAAGTACGGGCCCGAGCCGCGCGCGATCAGCTCCTTCGCGTTATGGAACAGGAACAGCGCGAAATCGAAGATGCCGCCGGACACGCGCTGGCCGTCGACCGTCACGTGCTTCTCGTCGAGGTGCCAGCCGCGCGGACGCACGATCAGCGTCGCGACCTTGTCGTTCAGCTTGTACGACTTGCCGTTCTGCTCGAGCGAGATCGTGCGGCGCACCGCATCCTTCAGGTTGATCTGGCCGTCGATCTGGTTCGTCCAGCTCGGCGCGTTCGAATCCTCGAAGTCCGTCATGTACGAATCGGCGCCCGAGTTCAGCGCATTGATGATCATCTTGCGCTCGACGGGGCCGGTGATCTCGACGCGGCGGCACTGCAGGTCGGCAGGCAGCGGCGCGACCTTCCAGTCGCCTTCGCGGATGGCCTTCGTCTCGGGCAGAAAATCAGGGCGCTCGCCGGCGTCGAGACGCTTCGTGCGCTCGACGCGCGCCTGCAGCAGCGCCTGGCGGCGCGGTTCGAACGCGCGATGCAGCGAAGCGACGAGCTCGAGCGCGTCGGGCGTCAAGATCGCTTCGTAACCCGGCTTGATCTCGCCGGTGATCGCCATGCCTTGCGGCAGCGTGATCGGGGTGCTCATGGGTCTCATCTCCTTGGTCGGTCAGTTGCGGTTTCGGTGAAGGGGGAAGGCGGCAGCGATGCGAATCTCATGCGCCCGGGCCGGGGCGCGTGCGGTTCGCCGCTCTGCCGGACGGAGCCGGGGTGGCGAGGAATGCGAGCAGATCGGCCATGCCGGTGCCGGTGCCGTCGGGCGGCACGCCGAGTTCTTCGGCCGGTGCGCCCGTGCGGTTCAGCCAGAACGTCGTGTAGCCGAACCAGCCGGCGCCTGCGACGTCCCACGCGTTCGACGACACGAACACGATGTCGCGCGGGTTCGCGCCGAACGCGGCGGTGCCGAGCGCATAGGCGGCCGGAGTCGGCTTGTACGCGCGCACGGCGTCGGCCGACAGCACGCGATCGAACAGCCCGGTCATGCCGGCGCTCTTGATCGCGATGTCGAGCATCTGCGGATTGCCGTTCGACAGGATCGCGAGCGGCGGACGCGGCTCCAGCGCGCGCAGCCTCCGCAGCGCGGGCACCGTATCGGGATAGGTGGACAGACACGCGTATTCGTCCATCAGCCGCTTTTCGGCCGCGCTGTTCAGCGCGACGCCGAGCGAGCGTGCGGCAAAGCGCAGCGCGTCGAGCGTGATGTCGCGAAACGGGCGATAGTGCGCACCGGCCGGATCGGCGAGCGTGCGCAGCTGCGAGTATTCGATTTGTTTGCGTCGCCACAGCTGCGACAACCGTTCCCCGCGACCGGGGAACATCTGCTCAGCCGCAGCCACGACGGCATGCACGTCGAACAACGTGCCGAATGCGTCGAACAGGATGGCGTCGGGAGAGGAGAGTGTCGTTGTGGCCGACATAGCCTTGCGCTCCAGTTTCAGAGGTCGAGTCGATTCTATTCGTGATCGCTGGTATCAAAAAAGACGCTAATCATCACTTGATCTTTTACTTTCATATACCTAATCTTGAGCCGCTTCAGTCATCAGAGCGGCACGGCGTGCCGTCCCTTTCGATTCATGGACCGGTTCAAACAGATCGAAACGTTCGTCGCGGTCGCGGCGAAAGGCAGCCTGTCGGCGGCCGCGCACGCGGAGGGCGTCGCACCGGCGATCATCGGCCGCCGTCTCGACGCGCTCGAGGAGCGGCTCGGCGTCAAGCTGCTCGTGCGCACGACGCGCAAGCTCACGCTGACCTTCGAGGGCTCCGCCTTCCTCGAGGATTGCCAGCGCATCATCAACGACATGCAGAACGCGGAAGCGAGCGTATCCGCCGGCGGCGTGAAGGCGAGCGGCCATTTGCGCATCACGGCGCCGGCCGGCTTCGGCCGCCGCCACGTCGCGCCGCTCGTGCCGGACTTCAGCGGCGCGCATCCGGACGTGTCGGTCACGCTCGATCTGTCGGACCGGATGGTCGACCTCGTCAACGAAGGCTTCGATTGCGCGGTGCGGCTCGGCGAGCTGCCCGATTCTTCGCTCGTGTCGCTGAAGCTCGGCGAGAACCGGCGCGTGTGCGTCGCGTCGCCCGCCTATCTCGCGCGGCGCGGCACGCCGACGACGCTCGCGGAACTCGCGCGCCACAACTGCCTCGCGCTCGCTGCGAACGCGAACCAGCAGCGCGGCTGGACGTTCCAGGAAGACGACAAGGTCGTGTCGATCCGCGTGAGCGGCACGATGGAGTGCTCCGACGGCGCGGTGCTGCACGAGTGGTGCCTGGCCGGCCACGGTCTGGCATGGCGATCGTGGTGGGAAGTCGGCGACGACATCGCGGCCGGCCGCCTCGTCAGCGTGCTCGACGCGTTCGCGGCGCCGCCGATCGGCATTCACGCCGTGTTTCCGCAGCGCCGGCACCTGCCGCTGCGCGTGCGGCTGTTTCTCGATTACCTGAAGCACACGTACGAGCGGCCCGGTTACTGGGGCGAATAGCGTCGCGCGGCAACATGCGGGCCAATCCGCTGCCGCCGCTGCCGCGTCGCGCACTACAATCGAAACAGGCAGGCGCGCGGCATCGCGACGAGCAGGGACGGCGCGGCGGCGCGCGGCGTGCCATTGACGCAGGAGGGCGCGATGTTCCGGCACATCCTCGTTCCAACCGACGGTTCCGAACTGTCGAAGAAGGCGATCGACGGCGCGATCGATCTGGCCCGCGCGGTCAATGCACGCGTGACCGCGTATGCGTGCCTGCCGCAGTATCCGTATTCGCCGTTTTCCGAAGTGATCATCGAGCCGCCCGCCGATTTCCGTGCGCGCAGCGAGCGCGAGGCACGCGCACATCTCGACGAAGTCGAAACGGCCGCGAAGGCGGCGGGCGTCGTCTGCGATACGTGGACGAGCGTGCATCCGTCGCCGTACCTCGGGATCATCGAGGCGGCCGAGCGCGGCGGCTGCGACGTGATTTTCATGGCGTCGCACGGACGTCGCGGGCTCGGCAGCCTGCTGATCGGCAGCGAGACGCAGCGCGTGCTGACTCATACGAATATTCCGGTGATCGTCTATCGGTGATCGCGGTGCCGGCGCTGCGAGTAGCGCATGGCCGGCGCCGAAAAAAGGGCGCGCCGGACGGTGCCGGCGCGCGTCGTAGCAAACGGCCCGCAGGCCGCGCGGCCGGTCGCGTGGTGCGCGCCGGCCGTCTCCTCCCTGGTTCTCGCTCTGTCGTCGCCGCCGCGGTCGGCCCGGTCCGGGCGCGACAGCGGCGGCGCGTGGCGCGCGACGCTTACGCGACCTTCTTGCCGTCGAAGAACTGCTCGTCTTCGGTCGAGCCGTGCAGGGCGGTCGTCGACGCTTCGCGCTCGACCGTCTGCGTGACCGCGTCGAAGTAGCCGGTACCGACTTCGCGCTGGTGCTTGACCGCCGTGAAACCCTTGTCGGCTGCCGCGAACTCGGCCTGCTGCAGCTCGACGAACGCGCTCATCTGCGTGCGTGCATAGCCGTGCGCGAGGTTGAACATCGAGTAGTTCAGCGCGTGGAAGCCGGCGAGCGTGATGAACTGGAACTTGTAGCCCATCGCGCCGAGCTCCTTCTGGAACTTGGCGATCGTCGCGTCGTCGAGGTTCTTCTTCCAGTTGAACGACGGCGAGCAGTTGTACGACAGCAGCTTGCCCGGGAACTGCTTGTGGATCGCTTCCGCGAACTTCTTCGCGTATTCGAGATCCGGCTTGCCGGTTTCGCACCAGATCAGATCGGCGTACGGCGCATACGCGAGGCCGCGCGACACGGCCTGCTCGAGGCCCGGCTTCGTGCGGAAGAAGCCTTCGACCGTGCGTTCGCCGGTCAGGAACGGCTTGTCGTTGTCGTCGATGTCGGACGTGATCAGGTCAGCGGCTTCCGCGTCGGTACGTGCGACGAGCACGGTCGGCGTGCCCATCACGTCGGCGGCGAGACGCGCGGCCGAGAGTTTCGCGACCGCTTCGCGCGTCGGCACGAGCACCTTGCCGCCCATGTGGCCGCACTTCTTGACCGATGCGAGCTGGTCTTCGAAGTGCACGCCCGATGCGCCTGCCTCGATCATCGCCTTCATCAGCTCGAATGCGTTCAGCACGCCGCCGAAACCGGCTTCCGCGTCGGCGACGATCGGCGCGAAGAAGTCGACATAGCCTTCGTCGCCCGGGTTCTTGCCTTCGGACCACTGGATCTGGTCTGCGCGCGTCAGCGTGTTGTTGATGCGCTTCACGACGAGCGGCACCGAGTTCGCCGGATACAGCGACTGGTCCGGATACATCTCGCCGGCGACGTTCGCGTCGCCCGCGACCTGCCAGCCGGACAGGTAGATCGCCTTCAGGCCGGCCTTGACCTGCTGCATCGCCTGGTTGCCGGTCAGCGCGCCGAGTGCGTTGACGAACGGCTCGTTGTTGATCAGCTCCCACAGCTTTTCGGCGCCGCGCTTCGCGAGCGTGTGCTCGACCTGGATCGAGCCGCGCAGGCGCACCACGTCTTCAGCCGTGTAGCTGCGCTTGATGCCCTTCCAGCGCGGATCGGTTTCCCATTGCTTTTGCAGTTCCTGTGCCTGTTGCTGACGCGACATGATGAGCTCCTTGAAGTGGTGTGTTGCCTATCGGTTGAATCGGACGGTGATGATGCTGTTCGCGAAGCCGGTTGTGCTGCGTCCCGTTTCGTGAAGTCTTGTATAAGAGTCTAGGCAAATCGCGTCGCGCGAAACAGGGGCTATGTCGGGATGGTTTGAAATTTTTATTCTTTGAAAATCATGCGGTTATGATTGGCGTTTCGCGATGAGAAACGCCTTTTTTTATTCTGCAATCGGCACGGTTGTGCCACGCAGCATGATTTTTTACGAGACAAAAGATTTTTTCGTATTGTGAAAAGCGGGGCGAGACGAAAAAAAACCGGCGCGGATGCGCCGGTCGATCGGATGCGTGGGCGGCTCGCAAGCCGCCCGTGCGCGCTTACGACGCGGAATTGCTGCGTCGCGGGCCGCTGCTGCGCTGACCGTCGCGACGGCCGCCGTCGCGGCTCGCGCCCGGCTTGCCGCTCCAGCCGCCGCCGTTGCCGCCGCCGTAGCTGCGGCCGTGACCGCCGTGGCCACCGCCGCCCGGCTTGCCGCCGAAACGTCGACCGCCGTTACCGCCGCCCGGGCGGCCGCGGCCGTTGCCGCGATCGTTGCGCGGCGGCGTCTTGCGCGGCTCGAAGCCTTCGATCACGTTGACCGGCAGCGGCGAACGCACGAAGCGCTCGATGCGCTTGAGCGCACCTTGCTCCGCGTGATGCACGAGGCTCACCGCGATACCCGAACGGCCCGCGCGGCCCGTGCGGCCGATCCGGTGCACGTAGTCTTCTGCGAACTTCGGCAGATCGTAGTTGAACACGTGCGTGATGCCCGGAATGTCGATGCCGCGCGCCGCGACGTCGGTCGCGACCAGCACGCGCACGCGGCGCTCGCGCAGCGCACGGATCGTGCGGTTACGTGCGCCCTGCGGCAGGTCGCCGTGCAGCGCGGCCGACTGGAAGCCGGCGTCGGCGAGGCGGCCGGCCAGCTGATCGGCGTCGATCTTGGTCGCCGTGAAGATGATCGCCTGGTCGAGCGCGGCGTCGCGCAGCAGGTGATCGAGCAGGCGATCCTTGTGGTCGCGGTCGTCGACGTAGTGGACCGTCTGCGCGATGTTCGCGCGCGATTCGAGGCGCTGCTGGATCTCGATGCGCTCCGGATCCTTCAGCAGGCGGCTCGTCAGCGAACCGATCTTGCCGTCGAGCGTGGCCGAGAACAGCATCGTCTGGCGCGACTCGGGCGTTGCCTCGACGATCGTTTCGATGTCTTCGATGAAGCCCATGTCGAGCATGCGGTCGGCTTCGTCGAGCACGAGCATCTTCAGCTCGGACAGGTCGATGCGGCCGCGCTCGAGGTGGTCGAGCAGGCGGCCCGGCGTCGCGACCAGGATTTCCGGGTTCTTCGCGAGCAGCATCAGCTGCTGGCCGTAGGCGACGCCGCCGAGGATGCTGACAGTGCGCAGGCGCTTCAGGTGCTTGCCGTACGTCGATGCGGCGGTCGTCACCTGCATCGCGAGTTCGCGGGTCGGCGTCAGCACGAGCAGGCCCGGGCGCGCGACGGGTTGCGGACGGCGCGCGCGGCGCTCGCCCTGGTTCGCTTCGCGCGGCGCGCGCGGTTGCTGCGCCTGCGCTTTCTGGAGCTGCGCGAAACGCTCGATCGCAGGCAGCATGAAGGCGGCCGTCTTGCCCGAACCGGTCGGGCTCGACACCAGCAGGTCGCGGCCGGCGATGCCGGCCGGAATCGCGCGCTGCTGAACCGGCGTCGGCTTCACGTAGCCGGCGGCCTGCAGCGCGGAGACGATCTCCGGCGACAGCCCGAGCGACGCGAAGCTCGGTTCGTCGGCGGCCGGTGCGGCGGCGTCGAGACCGAGCGCCTGGTCGGCGATCGCGTTGAGCGGGCTGGAGTTGATGCTCGAAGTCATAACAATCCTTGAAACACAGTGGGTGAAACGTCGGCGCCAATCGCGCATACCCAAGTCGTCGGATTCAGCGAGCAAATCGGGAAACGGGTGCAATCCGCCGAATGGACGGCGGACGAGGCATTAGAAGCTGTTTTGGGTGCGGCGCGCTGCAGGAGCGGGACCGCCAGCCTGATAAGTGACGACCGCAAGGGCCGAAGCAGGAGGGGACAGGTTCTAAACCGGATTGGAGCTTAACGCTACGTGGCGTCCGGCCGGAGCGGCCTACAGGCCGAGCGCGGAAGTGACGCAGCCAGCATTGTAACGAATTTTGCTGCGCTGCGCCACCGGTTTGAAGGCCGAGGGCCGGCGGTCAGGAAGCGGTGCCGTTCTTCAGCGATTCGACGAGTTCGATGTACTGCTGCTTCGCGGTGTCCTGCGGTGTGCCCTTCAACGCTTCCCACGCGTCGTACTTGTATTTGCCGACGATGTCGGTGAAGCCGGGCTTGTCGCCGTGGACGTCGCCGTCGGTCGCCTGCTTGAACAGCGCGTACAGCCGCAGCAGCGTCAGATTGCCGGGCCGCTCGGTCAGTTGCTTCACGTCGATCTGGGCCTGATCGAATCGGGCGGTGAGGTCGCTCATCGGTGTCTCCGTAAGGGTTTCGAGTCGGCCGATCTTAACAAGCGGGCCGTCGCGCAGGGTCGAGCGATCCTTCCAAACCGCCGACGGCGCCGCCGGCGCGCGAAGATCGGCCGCGATCGCCCGTCAGGGCGGGGCGCCGCATTACAATGTCGGCCATGACGCAAACAGTGCTCCTCGCCATCGATACGTCGACCGAATACTGCTCGGTCGCGCTGCTGCGCTCGGCCCCGGCCGATGCCGCCGTTTCTTCCCCGCAAACCTGGTTCCGTCACGAGATGACGGGCGCCGTGTCGAGCACGCGCGTGCTGCCGGCGCTCCAGGAACTCTTCGCCGAATCCGGCCTTACGCTCGCCGACTGCGACGCGATCGCGTTCGGCGCCGGCCCCGGCTCGTTTACGGGCCTGCGCACCGCCACCGGCATTGCACAGGGCCTCGCGTTCGGTCGCGGGCTGCCCGTCGTGCCGATCGGCACGCTGCTCGCGTGCGCGGAGCACGCGCGGCTGCGCGCGCCCGGCACGACGCGCGTGCTGGCGGCGCTCGACGCGCGGATGGACGAAGCGTACTGGGCCGACTTCGCCTGGGACGACGAGGCGCACGACTGGCGCACACTGCATCCGGCGTCGCTCGACGCGCCGGCGGCGGTCGGCGTGCCCGATGCGCCGTTTACGCTCGCCGGCAACGCGGCCGCCGCATTCGGCGCGCAGCTGCCCGCGGCCGCGCGCGCGACGACGATCGACGGCGAAGCGCTGCCGCATGCGCTCGCAGTCGCGCATGCGGCGCTGCGTGCGTTCCGCGCAGGGCGTGTCGTGCCGGCCGATCAGGCTGCGCCGGAATACGTGCGCGACAAGGTCGCGCAGACGACGGCCGAGCGGATCGCGGCACGCGCAGCGCGCACGGACGGGGCGCAGGGATGACGGGCGTCCTGCTGAGCGACCGTTATCTGTCGCCGATGACGGATGCCGATCTCGACGAAGTCGTCGCGATCGAGCAGGCCGCGTACGAATTCCCGTGGAGCCGCGGCAACTTCGAGGATTCGCTGCGCAACGGCTATTTCGGCGTGTGCCTGCGTCACGTGACGGGCACGCTCGTCGGCTATTGCGTGCTGATGCCCGTCATCGACGAGATGCATCTGCTGAACCTCTGCGTCGCGCCCGCCGCGCAGCGCTCGGGCGCCGGTCTCGCGCTGCTGCGCGAAGCCGTGCGCATTGCACGCGCCGAACGGCTCGACGGCGTGCTGCTCGAAGTGCGGCCGTCGAATCCGCGCGCGATCCAGCTGTACGAGCGTTTCGGCTTCGTGACGATCGGCCGGCGCAAGAACTACTATCCGGCGCGGCATCGCAGCCGGGAGGACGCGATCGTGATGCGTCTGACGCTGAACAACGACGGAGGCGCGCATGGCGTGGGCTGAAGCGGCGCTCGAGGAGATGGGCCTCGCGCAGATCTGGGTACGGCGCGGCCAGCGCGCGAGCGGCTCGGCGGCCGGCGACGGTGCCGTCGCGGCGCAGTCGGAAGCCGCCGGCGCCGGCGCGGAGACCGTTGCGGCGGCATCGGACGCGGTGCGGTCGCGGCCCGCGGCGGCGCGCGAAGCACATGAGAAGGCGGCCGAACCGGTCGCGCGTCGGGCGGACGACGGTGCGTCGACAGGCGCGCCGATGCGCGCTACTGCGCCCGTCGCCGATGGCCATCCTGTCGACACGCCGCGTGCACCGCAGCCGGCCGACGACGTGCCCGGCGCGCTCACGGCGATCGCGTCGGCCCAGGCGGCCTCGCCGTCCGCCGACATGCCGCCGGCCGTCGACGACGATTTCGCGTGGTTCGACGCCGCGCCGCCCGGCGATTCGGCAACGGCGGCCGAGCCGCGCGCGGCCGAAGCGCCGGTCGCCATGCTCGACTGGGACGCGCTCGCCGCGCGCGTGGCCGACTGCACGCGTTGCCGCCTGTGCGAGAAGCGGACGAACACGGTATTCGGCGTCGGCGACCGCGAAGCGGACTGGATGCTGATCGGCGAGGCGCCGGGCGAAAACGAGGACAAGCAGGGCGAGCCGTTCGTCGGTCAGGCCGGCAAGCTGCTCGACAACATGCTGCGCTCGCTGTCGCTGCAGCGCGGCGAGAACGTGTACATCGCGAACGTGATCAAGTGCCGGCCGCCGGGCAACCGCAATCCCGAGCCGGACGAGGTCGCTCGCTGCGAGCCGTATCTGCAGCGCCAGGTCGCGCTGGTCAAGCCGAAGCTGATCGTCGCGCTCGGCCGCTTCGCCGCGCAGACGCTGCTGAAGACCGACGCGAGCATCGCATCGCTGCGCGGCCGCGTGCACGCTTACGAAGGCGTGCCGGTGATCGTCACGTACCACCCCGCGTATCTGTTGCGCAGCCTGCCGGACAAGGCGAAGGCATGGGCGGACCTGTGCCTGGCGCGCGACACGTTCGCGGCGTCGCCTGCTGCCGACGCGCCGCCGCCGGCCGCGCCATGACCGGGCGCGCGGCGTTCGCCTTCGTCGATACGCTGCGCGACGTCGCAGTTCGCGACCTCGGCTGGCTGCTCGCCAGTCCGAGCCTGCTGAGCGCCGCGCCCGGCGCGCCGCTGGCGCAGCCATGGTCGACCGCGGCCGAGCAGAGCGCCGCCGAAGCATGGCTCGCGGCGCTCGACGCGTCGCCCGCGCCACTGCATCGCGCGCTCGACGGGCTGCGCCCTGTGCGGCTCGGCCGCTATGCGGAGTGCCTGCTCGAATACTTCCTCGCGCACGGCCCGTCGCTGTCGCTCGTCGCGGCCAATCTGCCGCTGCGCACGCATGGCCACACGCTCGGCGAAGTCGATTTTCTCGTCGATGCACGGGACGGCCGACGCCTGCATTGGGAACTCGCGGTGAAGTGCTATCTATGCGCACCGGTGCGGGAGCGTGCGACGCTGGCCGATTTCGTCGGACCGAATCTCGTCGACCGGTTCGATCGCAAACGCAGCCGGCTCGTCGAGCACCAGCTGACGCTGAGTCGCCGCGACGGCTTCGCGCGGCTCGGCTACGGCCCCTTGTCCGATGCGCAGATGTTCGTGAAGGGCTGGCTGTTCTATCCGCATCGCGCACCGGTGCCGCCCGTCTCGGCCGACATCGCGCCGGATCATCCGCGCGGCTTCTGGCTCACGCATGCGCAGTGGGCGGAATGGGCCGCCGCGCAGCCGGCGGACGCGGCCTGGAGCGTCCTGCCGCGGCTCGCCTGGCTCGCGCCGCGGCGGATCGCGGCGAACGTGGCAAACGCCGGCACGCCGCCCGTGCCGTTTGCCGACACGCGCGCGTTGCCGGCGGCGCTGTCCGAGCGCCCGGCGCCTGCGCTGATCGGTGTTTACAAAGCGGAACCGGACGGCACGTGGTACGAGACCGCGCGCGGCTTCATCGTGCCGGACGACTGGCCAGCGCGAGCGCAGGCCTTTGCCGCGCTGGCCGGCTGAGCGCGCCTCGGCGCGGGCTCACCACCAGCGATGGAAATGGTGGACGGGGCCGACGCCGTGGCCGACGTCGAGCTGGCCGCTCGCGGCGATCGCGCCGGTCAGATAGGCCTTCGCTTCGCGCACCGCGCTTTCGAGGTCCGGCAGCTGCGGCAGCAGCGCAGCGATCGCGGACGACAGCGTGCAGCCCGTACCGTGCGTATTGCTGACCGGCACGCGCGGGCCGTCGAGCCGCACGGCGCCCGCTTGCGCGACGAGCCAGTCGGGGCTCGCGGCCGCATCGGGCAAGTGGCCGCCTTTCATCAGCACCGCACGTGCGCCGGTCTGCAGCAGCGCGCGGCCTTGGCGCACCATGTCGTCCTCGGTCGTCGCGTGCGCGTCGCCGAGCAGCGCGGCCGCTTCCGGCAGATTCGGCGTGACGACCGTCGCGAGCGGCAGCAGCGCGTCGCGCAGTGCGTCGACCGCCTCGGGCGCGAGCAGCGCATGCGCGCTCTTCGAGATCATCACCGTGTCGAGCACGACGAAGCGCGGTGCGTAACGCCGCAGCGCGTCGGCGACGGCGTGCACGATCGGCGCGTTCGCGAGCATGCCGATCTTCACCGCATCGATGCGAATGTCGCCGAACACCGCGTCGAGCTGCGCGGTCACGAACGCGGGATCGGGCGCGTGCACACCCGTGACGCCGCGCGTGTTCTGCGCGGTCAGCGCGGTGATCGCGCTCGCGCCGTATGCGCCGAGTGCGGAGAACGTCTTCAGGTCGGCCTGGATGCCGGCGCCGCCGCCGGAATCGGAGCCGGCGATCGTCAGCACGTTGGGTATCGGATGCGTCATGATGGCAACGCGCCGGCTCGACGGCCGGCGCGAACGGACGGAAACGGGAAGTGTAGCGTCAGTGCCGCGATTCGCCGATCAGCGCGACCGAATCGAACTGGCGCTGGTTCGCCTGATGGCGGCGCATCACGAGCCACATCGTCAGGCACACGAACGTGCCGAACAGCACGATCACGACGCCGACCGGCACGTCGAGCCAGACGAGCACCGCATACAGGCACAGCATCACGAGCACCGACAGGTTCTCGTTGAAGTTCTGCACCGCGATCGAATGGCCGGCCGACAGCAGCACGTGGCCGCGATGCTGCAGCAGCGCATTCATCGGAACGACGAAGTAGCCGGACAGCGCGCCGACGCCGATCAGGAACACGTAGGCGACGATCAGATACACGGGCAGGCGCAGATGACCGATGTGCAGCGCCCAGTGCGACGGAAACAGATCGCGCGTGTAGAACGCCATCAGCATCACCGCGATGCCCATCATGATGCCGACGGGCAGCACCGTCAGCGACTTCTTCAGCGGAATCCGCCCCGCGGCGGCGATCGCGCCGCCCGCGACGCCGACCGCGACCACGGCCTGCAGGATCGCGCCTTCGGACAGCGTCATGCCGAGCGAGACTTCGGCCCATTTCAGCACGATGAACTGTAGCGTCGCACCGGCGCCCCAGAACAGCGTCGTGACCGCGAGCGAGATCTGGCCGAGCTTGTCGCGCCAGAGCACCATGAAGCAGTCGGCGAAATCGGTGACGAGCTTGACGGGCCCGCGCTCCTGTTTCGGATAGCGCGCGCCGGTATCGGGAATGCGCAGGTTGAACAGCGCGGCGATCACGTACAGCGCCATGATGATGGCCATCGCCGCTTCGGCCGGCGTACCGATCCACGACGGCGTGTGGGCGATCACGTGCGATGCGATGTGCGGGCTGATCAGCGCGCCGCCGAGCACGGTACCGAGGATGATCGAGCTGACCGTCGTGCCTTCGATCCAGCCGTTCGCGGCGACGAGCCGGTCGGCCGGCAGCAGCTCGGTCAGAATCCCGTATTTGGCGGGCGAGTAGGCGGCCGCGCCGAAGCCGACGATGCCGTACGCGAGCAGCGGATGCGCGCCGAACAGCATGATGAGGCAGCCGACCACCTTGATCGAATTGGTGATGAACATCACGCGGCCCTTCGGACGGGAATCGGCGAACGCGCCGACGTACGCCGCGAGCACCACATAGGACAACACGAAGAACAGCTTGAGCAGCGGTGTCATCCAGTTCGGGGCGTGGAGGTCTTTCAGCAAGGCGATGGCGGCGATGAGAAGCGCATTGTCGGCCAACGACGAGAAAAACTGCGCGGCCATGATGGTGTAAAAACCTTTTTTCATCTGATGCGATGCTTTCGTCGCTGCGGCTTGGCCGCGTAGGCCGCCAGGTATGCGATCGGCTTATTCCGTTCGAAATGGGTTGTGCGCACGGCTTTATAACACGAAAATACGGCAGTTCGGACTAGCAAGATTCCCCGATCGTTCCGCAAATTGTCGGCTTCGGTGCTCAAAAGGCGCGGTAAGCTGATGATTCGCAAGCGTCTTTACGTAAATTTCCCATGCCGCGCCCGATCTCCGCCACCATCCACACTGCCGCTCTCGCGAACAATCTCTCCGTCGTCCGCCGCTATGCCGGCCCGTCCAAAGTCTGGGCGGTCGTCAAGGCCAACGCGTACGGCCACGGGCTCGCGCGCGTGTTCCCGGGCCTGCGCGGCACAGACGGCTTCGGGCTGCTCGATCTCGACGAAGCCGTGAAGCTGCGCGAGCTCGGCTGGGCGGGCCCGATCCTGCTGCTCGAGGGCTTCTTCCGCTCGACCGACATCGACGTGATCGACCGCTACAGCCTGACGACCACCGTGCACAACGACGAGCAGATGCGGATGCTGGAAACCGCGCGGCTGTCGAAGCCCGTCAACGTGCAGTTGAAGATGAACAGCGGCATGAACCGGCTCGGCTACGCGCCGGAGAAATACCGCGCCGCATGGGAGCGCGCCCGCGCGTGTCCGAGCATCGGACAGATCACGTTGATGACCCATTTTTCGGATGCCGACAACGAGCGCGGCGTCGCCGAGCAGCTCGCGACTTTCGAGCGCGGCGCGGCGAACATCGCAGGCGCGCGCTGCCTCGCGAATTCGGCGGCCGTGCTCTGGCATCCGGACACGCATTTCGACTGGGTGCGGCCCGGGATCGTGCTGTACGGCGCGTCGCCGTCGGGGCTGTCGTCCGATATCGCGGATACCGGCCTGAAGCCGGCGATGACGCTGTCGTCCGAGCTGATCGCGGTGCAATCGATCGGCAAGGGGCAGGCGATCGGCTACGGCTCGACGTTCTCCGCGCCCGCGCCGATGCGGATCGGCGTCGTCGCATGCGGGTACGCGGACGGCTATCCGCGCGTCGCGCCCGAAGGCACGCCGGTGATCGTCGACGGCATCCGCACGCGCATTGTCGGGCGCGTCTCGATGGACATGATCACGGTCGACCTAACCCCGTGTCCGCAGGCCGGCGTCGGGGCGCGCGTCGAGCTGTGGGGCAATGCGCTGTCGATCGACGACGTCGCGCGCCATTGCGGGACGATCGGCTACGAGCTCATGTGCGCAGTCGCGGCCCGCGTGCCGGTGCGTGCGGAATAAGGGCGCGCGCGTGGCAAAACAGAAAACCGTCTATGTCTGCAGCGAGTGCGGCGGACAAACCCCGAAGTGGCAGGGGCAGTGCCCGTCGTGCCAGGCCTGGAATACGCTCGTCGAATCGGTCGCCGAATCGCCGAGCGCCCATCGCTTCCAGTCGCTCGCGAAACGTGCGCCCGTCCAGCGCCTCGTCGACATCGAAGCGGCCGACGTGCCGCGCTTCTCGACCGGGATCGGCGAATTCGATCGCGTGCTCGGCGGCGGCCTCGTCGCGGGCGGCGTCGTGCTGATCGGCGGCGATCCGGGCATCGGCAAGTCGACGCTGCTGCTGCAGTCGCTCGCGGACATCGCGAGCGAGCGGCGCGCGCTCTATATCAGCGGCGAGGAATCGGCCGCGCAGATCGCGTTGCGCGCGCAACGACTCGCGCTGCTCGACGGTGCCGCGCCGGCCGCCGAGCTGAAGCTGCTGGCCGAGATCCAGCTCGAGAAGATCCAGGCCGCGATCGACGCGGAGCGGCCCGACGTCGCGGTGATCGACTCGATCCAGACCGTCTACTCGGAGGCGCTGACCTCCGCACCGGGCTCGGTCGCGCAGGTGCGCGAGTGCGCGGCGCAGCTCACGCGCATCGCGAAACAGTCGGGTACCGCGATCATCATGGTCGGCCACGTGACGAAGGAGGGCAACCTCGCGGGCCCGCGCGTGCTCGAGCACATCGTCGACACGGTGCTGTACTTCGAAGGCGATACGCACTCGTCGTTCCGGCTCGTGCGCGCGTTCAAGAACCGCTTCGGCGCGGTCAACGAACTCGGCGTGTTCGCGATGACCGAGCGCGGGCTGCGCGGCGTCGCGAACCCGTCGGCACTGTTCCTGTCGCAGCACGAGCAGGTCGTGCCCGGCTCGTGCGTGCTCGTCACGCAGGAGGGCACGCGCCCGCTGCTCGTCGAAATCCAGGCGCTCGTCGATACCGCGCACGTGCCGAATCCGCGCCGGCTCGCGGTTGGCCTCGAACAGAACCGGCTCGCGATGCTGCTCGCCGTGCTGCACCGGCATGCGGGCATCGCGTGCTTCGATCAGGACGTGTTCCTGAACGCGGTGGGCGGCGTGAAGATCGCCGAGCCCGCGGCCGATCTCGCGGTGCTGCTCGCGATTCACTCGTCGATGCGCAACAAGGCGTTGCCGAAGGGGCTGATCGTGTTCGGCGAAGTCGGCCTGGCCGGCGAGATCCGCCCGTCGCCGCGCGGGCAGGAGCGCTTGCGCGAGGCCGCGAAGCTCGGCTTCACGACCGCGCTGATTCCGAAGGCGAACGCGCCCAAGCAGGCGATCGAGGGCCTGAACGTGATGGCGGTCGAGCGGCTCGAGCAGGCGATCGACCGCGTGCGCGGCCTCGAATGACCGCGTAGCCGAGCGGCAGGGCGCGATCTGTCGCGTAATTCGCTGTAAAGAATATGTAGGCCGCGGTAACCTGCCGGACACGACTTTTTCCTATCCTTTGCCGGATTGTCGAACCGTGCAATGCGAAGGGAACCTATGTTGAAACGGTATGGGGATGCGCCCGGCGGACGTCTTTACAACCTGCGCGGCTGCCGCGTATCCGAACCGATTCGCCAGCCCTGGGGCGGCGGATGCCGGATCGTCGAATGGATCGACGACGACGGGCGTCTCGCGCGCCGCGTCGTGTCGGAGGATGTGACCGAAGCGGAAGTCGTCGCGGCGATCCGCCGGCCGACCGAAGGGCGCCGGCATCTGATGGACGACGACGAGCAGCTGCCGCGCGATACGCTGCCGCGGCGCTGAACCGGCGCTGCGCGGCCGCCGGCCGGCGGCGCGCCGCGTTCAGCCGATCTGCTCCAGTTCTTCCTGCGCGGCGAGCCAGTCCGCCTCGATCGCTTCGAGCCGCGCATTCACGTCGCCGAGCTTGCGGATTGCATCGGTCAGCTCGGCCTTTCGCGCGGCCTCGTAGCTCGCCGGATCGGCGACGAACGCATCGAGGCGCGCCTTCTCCGCGTGCAGCGTCTCCATTTCCTTCTCGAGCTTCGTGATGCGCGTCTGCAGCGGCTTCTTCAGTTGCGATAGACGCTGTCGCTCCTCGGCCGCCTGACGCTTCTGGTCCTTGCGGTTCACGGCCGGCGCCGCGCCCGATGCGGCGGCACCTTCCGCCTTCGCGGCCGCGCGCTGTTCGGCCGCATGCTGGAGCAGCCAGTCGCGGTAATCGTCGAGATCGCCGTCGAACGGCTGCAGCCGGTGCTTCGCGACGAGCATGAACTGGTCGGTCGTCGCGCGCAGCAGGTGACGATCGTGCGAGACGAGAATCAGCGTGCCCTCGAACTGTGCGAGCGCCATCGTCAGCGCATGACGCGTTTCGAGATCGAGGTGGTTCGTCGGTTCGTCGAGCAGCAGCAGGTTCGGCTTCTGCCAGATGATCAGCGCGAGCGCGAGGCGCGCCTTCTCGCCGCCCGAGAACGGGCCGACCGCGCTCGTCGCCATGTCGCCCGAGAAGTTGAAGCCGCCGAGGAAGTCGCGCAGTTCCTGCTCGCGCGTGTCGGGCGCGAGTCGCGCAAGATGCGCGAGCGGCGAATCGTCCTCGCGCAGCGTCTCGAGCTGGTGCTGCGCGAAATAGCCGATCGTCAGCCCCTTGCCTTCGCGCACGTGCCCGGACAGCGGCGTGAGCGTGCCGGCCAGCGTCTTGATCAGCGTCGACTTGCCCTGGCCGTTCGCGCCGAGCAGGCCGATGCGCTGCCCGTTCTGGATCGACAGCGTCACGCGCTCGACGATCGGAATCTCGGTGCCGTCGTCCGCACGGTAGCCGCAGCGCACGTCTTCCATCACCATCATCGGGTTCGGCGCCGCATCCGGCGTGCGGAACTCGAACGTGAACGGCGACGCGACGTGCGCGGGCGCGATCAGCTCCATCTTTTCGAGCGCCTTCATCCGGCTCTGCGCCTGGCGTGCCTTGGTCGCCTTCGCCTTGAAGCGGTCGATGAAGCTCTGCAGGTGCGCGACTGTCTTCTGCTGCTTCTCGTACGCGCTCTGCTGCAGCGCGAGCTGCTGCGCACGCAGCACTTCGAATTGCGAATAGTTGCCGCCGTAGCGCTTGATCTGCCGATTCTCGAGATGCAGCGTGACGTTGCAGATCGAGTCGAGAAATTCGCGGTCGTGCGAGATCACGACGAGCGTGCCGGGATAGCGGTGCAGCCAGTCTTCGAGCCAGACGATTGCGTCGAGATCGAGGTGGTTGGTCGGCTCGTCGAGCAGCAGCAGATCGGACCGGCACATCAGCGCCTGCGCGAGATTCAGCCGCATCCGCCAGCCGCCGGAGAAGCTCGCGACCGGCTCGCGCGTTTGCGCGAGCGTGAAGCCGAGGCCGAGCAGCAGCGCTTCCGCACGCGCGGGCGCGGTGTAGCCGTCGGCGTCCGCGAACGCCGCGTGCGCTTCGGCTTCGGCCGCGCCATCATGGGCGGCCGAGGCAGCGGCGATGCGTGCCTCGATCTCGCGCAACGCGGCGTCGCCGTCGAGCGTGTAGTCGAGCGCGGAGCGATCGACGGCGGGCGTTTCCTGCGACACGTGCGCGATCCGCCACGACGGCGGCATCGAGAAATCGCCGGCGTCGGCGTGCAGCTCGCCGCGCAGGACCGCGAACAGCGTCGACTTGCCGGCGCCGTTCGCGCCGATCAGGCCGGCTTTCTCGCCGGGATTGAGCACGAACGAGGCCGAGTCGAACAGCGGCTTGGTGCCGCGCGCAAGGCTGAACTGATTGAAACGGATCACGACGGAAATGACTGGCCAAAACCGCTATTCTAGACTGCGCACCGTTCGCGCACGCATCGGCCGTCCGGCCAATGTCGCGACGGCCCGATTTGCCGTAGCATTCACGTCGGTCCGGTTTCGTCAAAGGAGTACCCGATGTCTTCCCTGTATACATTCAGCGCCGACACGCTGGCCGGTGTGCCGAGCACGCTCGATGTCTATCGCGGCAAGGTGCTCCTGATCGTCAATACCGCGAGCGAGTGCGGTTTCACGCCGCAGTACGCGGGGCTGCAGAAGCTGTACGAACGCTACGCGGCGCGCGGCTTTTTCGTGCTCGGCTTTCCCTGCAACCAGTTCGGCAAGCAGGAGCCGGGCGACGCCGAGCAGATCGGCGCCTTCTGCGAGCGCAATTACGGCGTCACGTTTCCGATATTCGCGAAGATCGACGTGAAGGGTCCGAACGCGCATCCGCTGTATCGCTATCTGACCGACGAGTCGCCCGGCATCTTCGGCCTGAAGGCGATCAAGTGGAACTTCACGAAATTCCTGATCGACCGCGACGGGCGCATCGTGAAGCGCTACGCGCCTTCGACAAAGCCTGAGGACATCGCCGCGGATATCGAAAAGCTGCTCTGACACGCGGCGCGCCGGCATCGGGCACGCGGGCCGGCGGCTACAGGATCGGCGCGAACAGCCGCGCGACGTGCATCGCGATGCGCCGCCAAGCGGGCGACTGCCGGTACTCGCTCGTATCGACCTCGTAGGACTGCGCGAAGTCCGCGGCGAGCATTGCGGCCACTTCATCGGCGAACGCGCGGTCGATCGTCAGCACCATGATCTCGAAGTTCAGCCGGAACGAGCGGTTGTCGAGATTGGCGCTGCCGATCGCCGCGGCGACGCGGTCGATCAGCACGACCTTCTGATGCAGGAATCCCGGGCGGTAGCGGAACACCTTGACGCCTGCATCGACGAGGTCGCGCGCGTACAGCTTCGACGCCTCGAACACGACGTAGTGATCGCGGCGGCTCGGGATCAGGATGCGTACGTCGACGCCGCGCATCACCGCGAGCTTCAGCGCCGCGACGACGGCCTCGTCGGGTACGAGGTACGGCGTGGTGATCCAGACGCGCTCGCGCGCCGCGTTGATCGCCTCGACAAAGAACAGCGAGCCGGTTTCCTGCTTGTCGGCCGGGCCCATCGGCACCGCGAGGCAATGCATGTCGTCGTCCGGCAGCGCGGCCGGCGGCGCGGCGAGCGACGGCAGCGTCTGTGTCGCCCAGTGCCAGTCTTCGGCGAACACGTACTGGATGCTCGCGACGGCCGGCCCGCGTATCTCGATGTGCGTGTCGCGCCACGGCGACAGGCGCGGGTTGCCGCCGAGATACTCGACGCCGACGTTGTGTCCGCCGACGAACGCGCGAGTGCCGTCGACGACGACGATCTTGCGGTGATTGCGGAAGTTGAGCTGGAAGCGGTTGACGAACTTGCGATGCGTCGCGAACGGATGGACTTCGACGCCGCCGCGCCGCAGCGCGTCGACGTAGCTGCGCGGCAGGTCGAAGCTGCCGATGCTGTCGTACAGCAGATAGCAGCGCACGCCGGCCGCGGCGCGCGCGAGCAGTGCGTCGCGCAGCATCTGGCCGAGCGCATCGTCGCGCACGATGAAGAACTGGACGATCACGTAATCGCGCGCGGCGTCGATCGCCGAGAGAATCGCCGCGAAGGTTGCGTCGCCGTTCACCAGCGTGCGCACCGAATTGCCGCCGACGAACGGCATGCCGCCGAGCCGCCTGAGTGCGAGTACCGCAGCCTGGCCGAGCGCATCGGCCGCCGGCCGGTCGCCCGCGTTCGCGTCGAGCCACGGCGCGCGCGGTGTGTGCGTGCGCAACGCTTCGGTTTCGTGGCGGCGCGCGTCGACGTAGCCGGAGAACTTGCTGCGGCCGAGAAACAGATAGGGGATCAGCGTGAGGTACGGCATCGCGGCGAGCGAGACCGCCCATGCGATGGCGCCTTGCGACGTCCGCGTGTTCAGGATCGCGTGGAAGGCCGCGACGATCCCGAGCACGTGAATGGCCAGGATCAGTGTGCCGAGGTGTAGCCAGTCGAGGGTCATGGGCGCGTGACGGACTCCTGAAGTCGTGCGGCGCGGCGGCCGCGTACGCGCATCTTACCCAAGGGGGCGGCGCAGCGGGTTGCCGCGCCGCCTGCATCGCCGGTTCAGCCCTTGCGCGGGAGGTCGGCCGCCTGGATCAGGAACACGTTGTCGTCGCCCGCGCTGGTCGGCAGCCACGTGAGCTCGAGCCCGCCG
Organism: Burkholderia multivorans ATCC BAA-247; assembly: GCF_000959525.1. Lineage (NCBI taxonomy): Bacteria > Pseudomonadati > Pseudomonadota > Betaproteobacteria > Burkholderiales > Burkholderiaceae > Burkholderia > Burkholderia multivorans. Next base: position 2,252,610 of record NZ_CP009832.1, on the reverse strand, counting down.
AACGCCGCTTCGACATGCTCGCGTTCGTTGCCGATCTCGACGACCAGCACGCCGTCGTCGTGCAGCCAGTTGTGCGCCTCGGCGACGATACGCCGCACGATATCCATGCCGTCGTCGCCGCCCGCGAGCGCCATCTCGGGCTCATGGCGGTATTCGGGCGGCAGCTTCGCCATCGAGGCCGCGTTGACATACGGCGGGTTCGTCAGGATCACGTCGTAGCGCGCGTCGGGCTGCGCGCGGAATGCCGGCAGCGGCGCATACAGATCGCCACGGTGCAGCGTGATCCGGTCTTCGAGGCCGTAGTCGCGCACGTTGATCTGCGCGACTTCGAGCGCGTCGGCCGACAGATCGACCGCGTCGATTTCGGCGTTCGGGAACGCGCTCGCCGCGAGGATCGCGAGGCAGCCCGAGCCCGTGCAGAGCTCGAGTACCGCGCCGACCTGCTCGGGATCGGCGACGTACGGCTGCAGCCCGTCGTCGAGCAGCTCGCCGATGAACGAACGCGGCACGATCACGCGCTCGTCGACGTAGAAGCGGTGGCCGTGCATCCACGCTTCGCGCGTCAGATAGGCGGCCGGCACGCGCTCGGTCGCGCGTCGCTCGATCACCGCGAGCACGGCCGCGATTTCGTCGGGCAGCAGCCGCGCGTCGAGGAACGGTTCGAGCGTGTCGAGCGGCAGGTCGAGCGTATGCAGCACGAGATACGCGGCTTCGTCATACGCGTTGTCCGAGCCGTGGCCGAACGCGAGCTTGGCTTTCGAGAAGCGCGTGACCGCGTAGCGCAGCAGGTCGCGCACGGTGGCAAAAGGGGTCGTCATGCGAGGCTCCGTCAGGCGATCAGTTGTTCAAGCACGCGGCGGTACACGTTCTTCAGCGGCTCGACGAAGCGCACCTCGATATGCTCGTCGATCTTGTGGATGCTGCCGTTCGGCGGACCGAACTCGATCACCTGCGGGCAGATGCGCGCGATGAAGCGGCCGTCGGACGTGCCGCCCGTGGTCGACAGCTCGGTCGTGAGGCCCGTCTCCGCGCGGATCGCGTGCTCGAGCGCATTCGACAGCTCGCCGCGCGGCGTGAGAAACGGCAGGCCGCTCACCGTCCACTTCAGCGTGTAGTCGAGCCGGTGCTTGTCGAGGATCGCGTGCACGCGTGCCTGCAGGCCTTCGACGGTGCTCGCGGTCGAGAAGCGGAAGTTGAACAGCAGATCCGCGTGGCCGGGGATCACGTTCGTCGCGCCCGTGCCGGCACGCAGGTTCGACACCTGCCAGGTGGTCGGCGGGAAGTATTCGTTGCCTTCGTCCCACTGCTCGGCGGCGAGTTCGGCGAGCGCCGGCGCGAGCAGGTGGATCGGGTTCTTCGCGAGGTGCGGATACGCGATGTGGCCTTGCACGCCCTTGACGATCAGCTCGCCGGACATCGAGCCGCGGCGCCCGTTCTTCACGACGTCGCCGAGCTCGGCGGTCGACGTCGGCTCGCCGACGATGCAGTAGTCGAGGCGCTCGCCGCGCGACTCGAGCAGTTCGACGACCTTCACGGTGCCGTCGGTGGCCGGGCCTTCTTCGTCGCTCGTGATCAGGAACGCGATCGCGCCGCGGTGGTCGGGATGCGCGGCGACGAATTCCTCGGCGGCGACGACGAACGCCGCGAGCGAGGTCTTCATGTCGGCGGCGCCGCGGCCGTACAGCTTGCCGTCGCGATGGGCGGGGACGAACGGCGGCGACGTCCACTGCTCGAGCGGACCGGTAGGCACGACGTCGGTGTGGCCCGCGAACGCGAGCAGCTTGCCGTCGCGGCCGTCGGTGCCGCGCTTGACGGCCCACAGGTTGGTCACGCCGTGCGATGCGACGGTCTCGCAATCGAAACCGAGCGCGGCGAGGCGCTCGGTCATGATCTGCTGGCAATGCTGGTCGTCGGGCGTGACGGAGGCGCGCGCGATCAGTTGTTCGGTAAGGGCTAGGGTGGCGGACATGGTTCGGACCACTTTCGATAAAAAATGCCGGCGCGGTGGCCGGCAGCGATGAGACGTCGCGCGCTGCGCCGGCGGCGCTATGCGGCGAACAGCGCCGCGTACTGATCGGCCGCGAAGCCGACCGATTTCACGCGGCCGTCGACGACCAGCACCGGCCGCTTGATGACCGACGGCTTGTGGATCATCAGCGCGACGGCGCCGGCCTGCGTGTCGGCGGCGGCCTTCATGGCGTCGTCGAGCGCGCGCCAGGTCGTGCCGCGCTTGTTGACGAGCGTGTCGAGCGGCACGTCCTTCAGCCAGTCCTCGATCAGCGGCGCGCTGACGCCGGCTTTCTTGAAGTCGTGGAATTCGAACGCGACGCCGTGTTCGTCGAGCCACACGCGGGCTTTCTTCACGGTGTCGCAGTTCGGAATGCCGTAGACGACCACGGTGCGCGGCCTGGCCATCAGTCGCCTCGCAGAAGCTCGTTCAGGCCGACCTTCGCGCGCGTCTTCGCGTCGACCTTCTTCACGATCACGGCGCAGTAGAGGCTGTGCGAGCCGTCCTTCGACGGCAGGTTGCCCGCGACGACGACCGAGCCGGCCGGAATGCGGCCGTAGCTGATTTCACCCGTCTCGCGATCGTAGATCTTGGTGCTCTGGCCGAGATACACGCCCATCGAGATCACCGAGTTTTCCTCGACGATCACGCCTTCGACGACTTCCGAACGTGCGCCGATGAAGCAGTTGTCCTCGATGATGACCGGGTTCGCCTGCAGCGGCTCGAGCACGCCGCCGATGCCGACGCCGCCCGACAGGTGCACGTTCTTGCCGATCTGCGCGCACGAGCCGACGGTCGCCCACGTGTCGACCATCGTGCCTTCGTCGACGTATGCGCCGATGTTCGTGTACGACGGCATCAGCACGACGTTCTTTGCGATGAACGAACCGCGGCGCGCGATGGCCGGCGGCACGACGCGGAAGCCGCCCGCGGCGAAATCCTCGGCCGTGTAGTTCGCGAACTTCGACGGCACCTTGTCGTAGAACTGCGAATAGCCGCCGGCCGGCATCGGCGCGTTGTCCTCCAGGCGGAACGACAGCAGCACGGCTTTCTTCAGCCATTGGTGCACGGTCCAGTTGCCGTCGATTTTCTCGGCGACGCGCAGCGCACCTTTGTCGAGTTGCTCGATCGCATGAGCGACGGCCTCGCGGACTTCGGCGGGCGCGGCCTTCGGCGACAGTTCCGCACGGTTTTCCCAGGCGTTATCGATGATTTGCTGAAGTTGTTGCGACATGTTCGTTTTCGCAGGAGATGGATGGAATTGATCGGGATGGACGTCTTACTGCGCGATGCCGCGGCAGAAATCGACGATGCGTTGCGCGCCCTCGACGCATTCGGGGGTGCCCGCGACGAGCGCGATCCGGATGAAATCGCGGCCCGGGTTCGTGCCGTGCGCGTCGCGCGCGAGGTACGAGCCGGGCAGAACCGTCACATTATAGTCGGCGTACAGGCGGCGGGCGAACTCGGTGTCCGACAGGCCGGTGCGCGCGACGTTCGCCCACAGATAGAACGCGGCGTCCGGCAGCTTGACGTCGAGCACCTCGGCGAGCATCGGCGTCACGGTGTTGAACTTCTGCAGGTACAGCGCGCGGTTCTCGCGCACGTGCGCCTCGTCGTTCCATGCGGCGATGCTCGCGTGCTGCCACACGGGCGACAGCGCGGCGCCGTGGTACGTGCGGTACAGCAGGAATTTCTTCAGCAGCGCCGCGTCGCCGGCGACGAAGCCCGAGCGCATGCCGGGCACGTTCGAGCGCTTCGACAGGCTCGACAGCATCACGAGCCCCTCGAAGCCGCGGCCGAGGCGGTTCGCGGCCTCGAGGCCGCCGAGCGGCGGCGTCGCTTCGTCGAAGTAGATTTCCGAATAGCACTCGTCGGACGCGATCACGAAGCCGTGGCGATCGGACAGCGCGAACAGCTCGCGCCAGTCGTCGAGCGTCAGCACGGCGCCGGTCGGGTTGCCCGGCGAGCAGACGTAGAGCAGCTGTGTGCGCGCCCAGACGTCGTCCGGCACGGCCGCGTAGTCGCAGGCGAAGTTGCGTGCCGGATCGCTGTTCGCGAAATAGGGCTCGGCGCCGGCCAGCAGCGCCGCCCCTTCGTAAATTTGATAGAACGGATTCGGACAGAGTACGATCGCTTTCTGCCCGCTTTCGGCCGGGCGGCTGTCGATCACCGTCTGCGCGAGCGAGAACAGCGCCTCGCGCGAGCCCGACACCGGCAGCACCTGCGTCGCCGCGTCGACGGCCGGTAGCCCGTAGCGGCGCTCGAGCCAGCGCGCGATCGACGTGCGCAGCGCGTCCGAGCCGGCCGTGGCCGGATAGGCGGCGAGGCCGTCGAGCGCGGCCACGGCCGCGTCGCGGATCAGCGCGGGCGTCGGGTGCTTGGGCTCGCCGATGCCGAAGCTGATCGGTTTGAGGCCGGCAGGGGGCGTCACGTCCTTGAACAGGGCGCGCAGCTTTTCGAAGGGATAGGGCTGGAGCGAGTCGAGTCGAGGGTTCACGGGCGAAGCGGCCATCGCGGCCGGTTGGAGCGAAAGGAGCGGCGGCGCGCCGCGACGGCGAACGGGCGCCGGCGGCGCGCGTCGCAACGGACGATTATAGCGTGACGAAATCCGGTCACGGGCGGCCCGCGGGGCGGCCCGGCGGTACGAACGAAGGGTATCGAAACAATGAACAACGCGGTACGCGGCAGCCTGCCGACACTCGCGATCCTGATCGGCGCATCGGTGTGGGGCGTGATCTGGTATCCGCTGCGCATCCTCGCGTCGCTCGGCGTGACGGGCACGCTCGCGAGCGCGCTGACGAGCGTCGTCGCGTTCCTGTTCGTGATCGTCGCGCGGCGCAGCGCGATCGCGACGCTGCGCTGGCACTGGGTGCTGCCCGGCATCGCGCTGACGGCCGGCGTGACCAATCTCGGCTTCGTGTGGGGCACGATCCACGGCGAGGTGCTGCGCGTGATGCTGCTGTTCTACCTGACGCCGGCCTGGACCGCGATCTACGCGCACTTCCTGCTGCGCGAACGGCTGACCTGGGCCGGCGCGGGACTCGCCGCGCTGTCGATCGGCGGCGCGATGCTGATGCTATGGTCGCCGCGGCTCGGCCTGCCGCTGCCGGCCAATCCGGCCGAATGGGCGGGCCTCGCGGCCGGCCTGAGCTTCGCGATGAGCAACGTGCTCGTCATCAAGGCGAGCCGCGAGCTGCCGTCGATGCGCGCGGAGATGCGTACCGCGACGCTGTTCGGCGGCGCGGCCGCGTTCGGTGCGATCGCGTCGCTGTTCGAGGGGCTGCCGCCGGTGCCGGCGAGCGGCGCGCTCGGGGTCGCGGCGCTGATCGTCGTCGCGATCGGCGTGACGATGGCCGCGAACAACCTGCTCGTGCAGTACGGCCTCGCGCGCGTGCCGGCCAACCGCGCATCGATCATCATGCTGTTCGAGATCGTGATCACCGCGCTGTCCGCGTGGGTGTTCGCGAACGAGCTGCCCACCGCGAGGGAGTGGGCCGGCGGCGCGTGCATCGTGCTCGCGACGCTGCTGTCGAGCCGCGTCCACCGTGCGGCGCCCGCGCAGGACAAACCCGGCGACGGGCAGAACGGCGCGCGCGCGATGGTATGATTGAAGCCGTTTGCGGGGCCTGGCGCTTGAGTGCGCGGCCCCGTTTTTGAATTCCGGGGGTGCGTGCGCGCCAGGGCTGACAGCCCCCGCGCCGCGCGCCGCTGTTCGTTTCACCTCTTCTTCACATCCGATACCGCCGTGCGTCTGAGCTCGATCAAACTCGCTGGCTTCAAATCCTTCGTCGATCCCACGCATTTTCAGGTTCCGGGCCAGCTCGTCGGCGTGGTGGGCCCGAACGGATGCGGCAAATCCAACATCATCGACGCCGTGCGCTGGGTGCTCGGCGAGTCGCGCGCCTCCGAGCTGCGCGGCGAGTCGATGCAGGACGTGATCTTCAACGGCTCGACGACCCGCAAGCCCGGCAGCCGGGCGAGCGTCGAGCTGATCTTCGACAACTCCGACGGCCGCGCGGCAGGCCAGTGGGGCCAGTACGGCGAGATCGCCGTGAAGCGCGTGCTTACGCGCGACGGCACGTCGAGCTACTACATCAACAACCTGCCGGCGCGCCGCCGCGACATCCAGGACATCTTCCTCGGCACCGGCCTCGGCCCGCGCGCGTACGCGATCATCGGGCAGGGGATGATCGCGCGGATCATCGAGGCGAAGCCCGAAGAGCTGCGCGTGTTCCTCGAGGAAGCCGCGGGCGTGTCGAAGTACAAGGAGCGCCGCCGCGAGACCGAGAACCGGCTGCACGACACGCGCGAGAACCTGACGCGCGTCGAGGACATCATCCGCGAACTCGCGGCGAACCTCGAGAAGCTCGAGGCGCAGGCCGTCGTCGCGACGAAGTACAAGGAGCTCGTCGCCGAAGGCGAGGAGAAGCAGCGCCTGCTGTGGCTGCTGCGCAAGAACGAGGCCGCGGCCGAGCAGCAGAAGCAGCAGCGTGCGATCGAGCAGGCGCAGATCGACCTCGAAGCGCAGACCGCCAAGCTGCGCGAAGTCGAATCGCAGCTCGAGACGCTGCGCGTCGCGCACTATGCCGCGAGCGACGCGATGCAGGGCGCGCAGGGCGCGCTCTACGAGGCGAATGCCGAAGTGAGCCGCCTCGAGGCCGAGATCAAGTTCATCGTCGAATCGCGCAACCGCGTGCAGGCGCAGATCGCCGCGCTGAACGCGCAGCGCGAGCAATGGCGCGCGCAGGCCGAGAAGGCGCAGGACGAGCTCGAGGAAGCCGAAGAAGCGCGCGCGATCGCCGACGAGAAGGCCGCGCTCGCCGAGGACGAAGCCGCGGCGAAGCACGATGCGCTGCCGGCGCTCGAAGCGAAGTGGCGCGACGCGCAGGCGCAGCTCAACGACGAGCGCGCGCGGATCGCCCAGACCGAACAATCGCTGAAACTCGAAGCCGCGCACCAGCGCAACGCCGATCAGCAGCTGCAGCAGCTGCAGCAGCGCCACGAGCGGCTGAAGGCCGAGGCCAGCGGGCTCGATGCGCCGGACGAGGCGCAGCTCGAGGAGCTGCGCATGCAGCTCGCCGAGCAGGAGGAAATTCTGACCGAAGCGCAGGCGCGGCTTGCCGATGCGCAGGAAACGGTGCCGCGTCTGGACGCCGAGCGCCGCGCCGCGCAGGAGCGCGTGCAGGCCGAAAGCGCGCAGATCCACCAGCTCGAGGCGCGGCTTGCCGCGCTGAAGCAGCTGCAGGAAAACGTGCAGACCGAAGGCAAGGTGCAGCCGTGGCTCGACAAGCACGAGCTCGGCGCGCTGCCGCGGCTCTGGAAGAAGCTGCATGTCGAACCCGGCTGGGAAGCGGCGCTCGAAGCGGTGCTGCGCGAGCGGCTCGCCGCACTCGAAGTGTCGAATCTCGACTGGGTGAAGGCGTTCGCGACCGACGCGCCACCCGCCAAGCTCGCGTTCTACGCGCCGCCGCCCGCCGGCGAGCCGCCGGCGCCGGCAGCGGGGCTGAAGCCCGTGCTGTCGCTCGTACGCATCGACGACGCCGGCATCCGCGCGGTGCTCAACGACTGGCTCGGCAACGTGTACGTCGCCGACGACGTCGCCCAGGCGCTCGCCGCGCGTGCGCAGCTGCCTGCCGGCGGCGCGTTCGTCGTGAAGGCCGGGCACATCGTCACGCGCGTCGGCGTGCAGTTGTACGCGGCCGACTCCGAGCAGGCCGGGATGCTCGCTCGCCAGCAGGAAATCGAGAACCTGACGCGTCAGGTGCGCGCACAGGCGCTGCTCGCCGACGAGGCGCGCACCGCGGCCGTGCGCGCGGAAGCCGCGCATACGCAGGCGACGCAGGCGCTCGGCGACGTGCGTGCGCAGGCCGAGCGCGCGACGCAGCGCGTGCATGCGCTGCAACTGGACGTGCTGAAGCTCGCGCAGGCGCACGAGCGTTATACGCAACGCAGCACGCAGATCCGCGAGGAACTCGAGGAGATCGGCGCGCAGATCGACGAGCAGCGCGCATTGCGCGCGGAGTCGGAAGCGAATTTCGAGCGCTTCGACGGCGAGCTCGCGGAGCTGCAGGCGCGCTTCGAGGACAACCAGCTCGCGTTCGAGGCGCTCGACGAGTCGCTGACGCACGCGCGTCAGGAGGCGCGCGATCTCGAGCGCGGCGCGAACGACGCGCGCTTCGCGGCCCGCAACGCGGTGACGCGGATCGACGAGCTCAAGCGCAGCATCCAGGTCGCGCACGAACAGAGCGAGCGCGTCGCCGCCTCGCTGGAGGACGCGCGCGCCGAGCTCGAGACGATCAACGAACAAACCGTGCACACCGGGCTGCAGGACGCGCTCGAAATCCGTGCGGTGAAGGAAGCCGCGCTGCAGGCGGCGCGCATCGAGCTCGACGATCTGACCGCGAAGCTGCGCGCGATGGACGAGCAGCGTCTCGTCGCCGAGCGTTCGCTGCAGCCGCTGCGCGACCGCATCACCGAGCTGCAGCTGAAGGAGCAGGCCGCGCGCCTGTCCGTGGAGCAGTTCGCGGAGCAGCTGGCGGCGGCCGAGGTCGACGAGGAAGCGCTGCGCGACAAGCTGACGCCGGATCTGAAGCCGTCGTATCTGCAGGGCGAAGTCACGCGGCTGAACAACGCGATCAATGCGCTCGGCCCCGTCAACATGGCGGCGCTCGACGAGCTGAAGGCAGCGAGCGAGCGCAAGGTGTTCCTCGATGCGCAATCGGCGGACCTGACCGACGCGATCACGACGCTCGAGGACGCGATCCACAAGATCGACCAGGAAACGCGCACGTTGCTGCAGGGAACCTTCGACGAGGTCAACCGTCATTTCAGCGATCTGTTCCCGCGCCTGTTCGGCGGCGGCCAGGCGAAGCTGATCATGACGGGCGACGAGATTCTCGACGCCGGCGTGCAGGTGATGGCGCAGCCGCCCGGCAAGAAGAACGCGACGATTCACCTGCTGTCGGGCGGCGAGAAGGCGCTGACGGCCACCGCGCTCGTGTTCGCGATGTTCCAGCTGAATCCGGCGCCGTTCTGTCTGCTCGACGAGGTCGACGCGCCGCTCGACGACGCGAACACCGAGCGTTTCGCGAATCTGGTGCGCGCGATGTCGGACAAGACGCAGTTCCTGTTCATCTCGCACAACAAGATCGCGATGGAAATGGCGCAGCAACTGATCGGCGTGACGATGCAGGAGCAGGGCGTTTCGCGGATCGTCGCGGTGGACATGGAAACCGCCGCCGGTTTTGCCCAGAATTGACGTTTGACCAAACCGGACCGCGGGCGCGCGGCGCATGGGCGCCCGCTCGCGGTTCGACGTAAAAGAATTGCTGATGGAGCGTGCATGGACGAGTTGACACTCGGTTTGATCGGCGCGGGCGCCGTCGTGGTGGGCGGCGTCGTGGTCTACAACGCGTGGCAGGGGGCAAAGGTGCGGCGCAGGATGCCGCGTCCGATGCCGGAAGAGACGGCCGAGGCGATCGGCCGCCCCGAGCGCGACGACGAGCTGCCGTTCATCGAGCCGGTCCGGCAGCCCGTGCGGCGCGAGCCGGCCGCGGCCGCACCGGTCGCCGGCGGCGGCGCGTCGGCCGAAGCCGCGCGCGTCGAACCGACGTTCGGCGGCGTATCGGCCGCTGCTGCGCCCGCCGACACGCCGGCCGATCTGCAGGCCGAAGCGACCGGTGCCGAGACGCGCGTCGATACCGCCGCGCGCGACGAAGCGAGCGAGCCGGCCGACGCGAGCGCCGATGCGCACGAGGCGCCTGCCGCGCAAGCTGCGACGGCAGAGTCCGCCGAGCGCGCGGAACCGGTGCTGCCGGCCGCGACGACCATTTCGTCCGCGCCGCCGGCCGTCGTCGATCGCCGCATCGACTGCATCGTGCCGATCCGGCTCGGCGCGCCGCTGCCGGGCGACAAGCTCCTGCCGGCCGCGCAGCGGCTGCGTCGCGCGGGCAGCAAGCCCGTGCATATCGAGGGCAAGCCGGAAGGCGGCCAGTGGGAGCTGCTGCAAAACGGCGTGCGCTACGAGGAACTGCGTGCGGCCGCGCAGCTCGCGAACCGCAGCGGCGCGCTCAACGAGCTCGAGTTCTCGGAGTTCGTGACGGGCGTCCAGCAGTTCGCGGACGCGATCGACGGCGCCCCCGAATTCCCGGACATGATGGAAACGGTCGCGATGGCGCGCGAGCTCGACGGCTTTGCCGCGCAGTGCGACGCGCAGCTGTCGATCAACGTGCTGTCGGACGGGGCGCCATGGTCGGCGAACTACGTGCAGGCCGTTGCGTCGCAGGACGGGCTGCTGCTGTCGCGCGACGGCACGCGGTTCGTGAAGCTCGACGCGAAGCAGAATCCGGTGTTCATGCTGCAGTTCGGCGACACCAACTTCCTGCGCGACGACCTCACGTACAAGGGCGGCGACATGATCACGCTGGTGCTCGACGTGCCGGTCGCCGAGGAAGACATCCTGCCGTTCCGGCTGATGTGCGATTACGCGAAGTCGCTGTCCGAGCGGATCGGTGCGCGCGTCGTCGACGACTCGCGCCGGCCGCTGCCGGAATCGACGCTGCTCGCGATCGAGCAGCAACTGATGAAGCTCTACGCGAAGCTCGAGGAAGCGGGCATTCCGGCCGGCTCGCCGGTCACGCGACGCCTGTTCAGCCAGTAACGCAGGCATTGGGGCGACCGCGCGCGGCGTGCGCCGGCCGGTCGCCGCGCGCGATCGCGATGCGGCGACGCAACATCGCGCACGTACGCGGGCCGCGCCCCCGGCACGGCGCCAAACTGAGATAATTCGGCATTCGATTTTTTCAGCAAGAATCTGCCGCCAGCATGGCCCGAACCCAAGCCGAACCGCCAGCCAGTCAACCCGATGCGCGCGCCGCCTGGCTGCGCGACCAGCTCGAACGCGCGAACCACGCGTACTACGTGCTCGACCAGCCCGATCTGCCCGATGCGGAATACGATCGGCTGTTCCGCGAGCTGCAGCAGCTCGAATCCGATCATCCCGACCTCGTGACGCCCGATTCGCCGACGCAGCGCGTCGGCGGCGCCGTCGCGAGCGGCTTCACGCCGGTCGTTCACGATGCGCCGATGCTGTCGCTGAACAACGGATTTGCCGACGACGACATCGTCGCGTTCGACAAGCGCGTCGCCGACGCGCTCGGCAAGACGACCGATCTCGCCGGCTCGGTGACGGATCCCGTCGAATACGCGTGCGAACTGAAGTTCGACGGGCTCGCGATTTCGCTGCGCTACGAGCACGGCGTGTTCGTGCAGGCGTCGACGCGCGGCGACGGCACGACCGGCGAGGACGTGACCGAAAACGTCCGCACGATCCGCTCGATTCCGCTGAAGCTGAAGGGCGACCGCGTGCCGGCCGTGCTCGACGTGCGCGGCGAGGTGCTGATGTTCAAGCGCGATTTTGCGCGCCTGAACGAACGCCAGCGCGCGGCCGAGCAGCGCGAGTTCGCGAACCCGCGCAACGCGGCGGCCGGCAGCCTGCGCCAGCTCGATCCGAAGATCACCGCGCAGCGTCCGCTCTCGTTCTTCGCGTACGGCATCGGCGTGCTCGACGGGATGCCGATGCCCGATACGCACAGTGCGCTGCTCGACTGGTACGAGGCGCTCGGGCTGCCGGTGAACCGCGAGCGCGCGGTCGTGTACGGTGCGCAGGGGCTGCTCGACTTCTTCCGCAAGGTCGGCGAGAAGCGCGAGTCGCTGCCGTACGACATCGACGGCGTCGTGTACAAGGTGAACCGTCGCGACGAGCAGGATCGCCTCGGTTTCGTGTCGCGCGCGCCGCGCTTCGCGCTCGCGCACAAATTCCCCGCGCAGGAGGCGCTGACGAAGCTGGTTGCAATCGGCGTGCAGGTGGGCCGCACCGGGGCCATTACGCCGGTCGCGCGGCTCGAGCCCGTGTTCGTCGGCGGTGCGACCGTCACGAACGCGACGCTGCACAACGAGGACGAGGTGCGCCGCAAAGACATCCGGATCGGCGATACGGTGATCGTGCGGCGCGCCGGCGACGTGATTCCCGAGGTGGTGGGCGCCGTGCTCGACCGGCGTCCGGCCGATGCGGCCGAATTCGTGATGCCGACCGAGTGCCCGGTATGCGGCTCGAAGATCGAGCGGCTGCCCGACGAGGCGATCGCGCGCTGCACGGGCGGGCTGTTCTGCCCCGCGCAGCGCAAGCAGGCGCTGTGGCACTTCGCGCAGCGGCGCGCGCTCGACATCGACGGCCTCGGCGAGAAGATCATCGACCAGCTCGTCGAGCTGAACCTCGTACGCACGCCGGCCGATCTGTTCAACCTCGGCTTCGCGACGCTCGCGGAGCTCGACCGCTTCGCGGAGAAATCGGCGCAGAATCTGCTCGACTCGCTCGAGAAGGCGAAGCACACGACGCTCGCGCGCTTCATTTACGCGCTCGGCATTCGCCATGTCGGCGAATCGACCGCGAAGGATCTCGCCAAGCATTTCGGCTCGCTCGACCCGATCATGAACGCGACGATCGACGAGCTGCTCGAAGTGAACGACGTCGGGCCGATCGTCGCCGAATCGATCCACCAGTTCTTCGCGGAAGAGCACAACCGGACCGTGATCGAGCAACTGCGCGCGCCCGGCAAGGTCACCTGGCCGGAAGGGCCGCCCGCGCCGAAGGCGCCGCAGGGCGTGCTCGCCGGCAAAACGGTCGTGCTGACCGGCACGCTGCCGAACCTCACGCGCGACGACGCGAAGGAGATGCTCGAGGCGGCGGGCGCGAAGGTGGCCGGCTCGGTGTCGAAGAAGACCGATTACGTGATCGCGGGTGTCGAAGCCGGCAGCAAGCTCGCGAAGGCCGAAGCGCTCGGCATCCCGGTGCTCGACGAAGACGGGCTGCATCAACTCCTGGAGGGCAACACGCGATGATTCGCGAAATCCTGAAGATGGGCGATCCGCGCCTGCTCGAAGTCGCGCGGCCGGTCGACCGGTTCGATACGCCGGAATTGCACGAGATCGTCGCGGACATGTTCGAGACGATGCATCACGCGAACGGCGCCGGGCTCGCGGCGCCGCAGATCGGCATCGGGTTGCAGATCATCATCTTCGGCTTCGGCAGCAACAACCGCTATCCGGACGCGCCGCCCGTCCCCGAGACGGTGCTGATCAATCCGAAGCTCGAATACATGCCGCCGGACATGGAAGAGGGCTGGGAAGGCTGTCTGTCGGTGCCCGGGATGCGCGGTGTCGTGAGCCGCTATGCGAAGGTGCGCTACAGCGGCTTCGACCAGTTCGGCGCGAAGATCGATCGCGTCGCCGAAGGCTTCCATGCGCGCGTGGTCCAGCACGAATACGACCACCTGATCGGCAAGCTGTATCCGATGCGGATCACCGACTTTACGCGTTTCGGCTTCACCGAAGTGCTGTTCCCGGGGCTCGATCCGGCCGCGGACGACTGACGGCCGATGCCGGGGGCGTGGCGACCTTGCCGCCGCGCGCGTCGTGATGAACGGAAAAAGAAAAAGCCCGCAGGCGATGGCGGGCTTTTCCGTTCTTGCGGCGCACGCGCGGTGCGGACGCGCCGTGCCGGTCAGAACTGCTCGTCGGCGGAGAGGTAGCGCCATTGGCCCTGCGGCAGTGCGCCGAGCGTCACGCGGCCCATCCGCACGCGCTTGAGCCCGATCACCTCGAGACCGACGAGTTCGCACATCCGGCGGATCTGACGCTTGCGCCCTTCGCGCAGCACGAAGCGCAACTGCTCGCCGTTTTGCCAGCTCACCATCGCGGGCTTCAGTGCGACGCCGTCGAGCTCGAGGCCGTGCCGCAGCTGCGCGAGCCGTTCGGCCGGGAAGTGCTGGTCGATGTCGGTCAGCCGGTCGCCGAAGCGCACGCGCACCAGGTATTCCTTGTCGACGTCCGACTGTTCGCCGATCAACTGTTTGGCGATCCGGCCGTTCTGCGTCAGCACGAGCAGGCCCGTCGAGTCGATGTCGAGCCGGCCGGCCGGCGCAAGCGCGCGCAGATGCTGTGGCGAGAAGCGCAGCGGCGAACGGTCGCCGCTCCAGTGGTTTTCGCGCGTGATCAGGACGCTCGCGGGCTCGTAGCCGTCTTCTGCCTGGCCGGACACGTAACCGACCGGCTTGTGCAGCAGGATCGTCACTTGCGCGGCCTGCGCGGCCTGCGCGCGCTCGTCGATCTCGATGCGCTGATCGGCGCGGACCTTCGTGCCGAGCGTGTCGATGCGCTCGCCGTCGACGATCACCCAGCCTTTCTCGATCCATTCGTCGGCTTCGCGGCGCGAGCAGAGGCCGAGCTCCGACATCCGCTTCGACAGGCGCATCAGACCGGCTTCGTCGCCGCGATCGACGTCCGCGGCGCGGCGCTTCACCGGTTCGGCGGTTTTCAATCGCGCGTTGCCGGACGGGCGGCGCTCGGCGGTGCTGCCGCGTTTCGCGCCTTCGCCGGCAGCGGCGTCGCGATACGGTGCGCGCTTGCCGCCTTCCGCGGCGCTTGTGCGACGCGGACGTGCATCGTCGTCGTTGCGGCGCGCCGGGCGGTCGGAAGACGTGCGTCGCTCGCCGAAACTGCCGCGCTTCGCGCCTTCGCCACTGGCGGTGGTGTCGCGATACGGTGCGCGCTTGCCGCCCTCAGCGGCGCTCGCGCGACGCGGACGTGCATCGTCGTCATTACGACGCGCCGGACGCTCGGACGACGCACGACGCTCGCCGAAACTGCCACGCTTCGCGCCTTCGCCGGCCGCGCCGTCGCGATACGGTGCACGCTTGCCGCCTTCAGTAGCGCCCGCGCGACGCGGACGTGCATCGTCGTCGTTGCGGCGTGCCGGACGCTCGGACGACGTGCGACGCTCGCCGAAACTGCCACGCTTCGGGCCTTCGCCACCGGCCGCGCCGTCGCGATACGGTGCACGCTTGCCGCCTTCAGTAGCGCCCGCGCGACGCGGACGTGCATCGTCGTCGTTGCGGCGTGCGGGGCGGTCGGACGACGTGCGACGCTCGCCGAAACTGCCACGCTTCGGGCCTTCGCCACCGGCCGCGCCGTCGCGATACGGTGCACGCTTGCCGCCTTCAGCAGCGCCCGCGCGACGCGGACGTGCATCGTCGTCATTACGACGCGCCGGACGGTCGGACGACGTGCGACGCTCGCCGAAGCCGCTGCGCTTCGCGCCTTCGCCAGCCGCGTCGCGATCGGGCCGCGGCGCATTCGCGCCCGCCGCTGCGCGCGGCTTGGCCGGCCGCGGGCCCGCGGCCGGCGTGCCGGCGGCCGGTTTCGGTCGCGCCGGCTTGGCTGCCGCGGCGGGCGCTGCGGCGCGTACCGGCTTGCGGGCGACGAGGCTGCCCGAACGGACAGGTGCGCGGCTCGGCGATGCCGGCCGCGGATTCTTGACGGTCAATTTGGTGCGCATAAACGCTGGAGTTGGTTCAGACTGCGATCGCGCGCAGCAATTCGGTTTCCACCTGGATCTGCAGCCGGTTGTCGGACAGGCCGGCACCGTCGAGCAGGAAGACGTCCTCGACGCGTTCGCCGAGCGTATTGATCCGCGCCGCATGGACGCCGACCCGGTGCTCGGCCAGCACGCGCGCGATCGAATAGAGAAGGCCCGGCCGGTCGTTGGCGGACACGGACAGGATGTAGTACTGGCCGCGCTCGTCGGCCCGCAGGTCGACGCGCGGCGTGATCGGGAACGTGCGCGAGAGCCGCGACAGCCGGCCCTTCGACGGTTCCGGCAGCGGCATGGCCTCGGTCAGCCGCGACGCGAGCTGCTGCTCGACGAGATTCGCGATGTCGCGATAGCGGACGTCGCCTTCGGGCCGCGTGACGATGAAGTTGTCGAGCGCGTAGCCGTGCCGCGTCGTGCTGACGCGCGCGTCGAGCACCGACAGCCCGTTGCGGTCGAAATACGCGCAGATGCCGGCGAACAGGTCGGGGCGGTCCTTCACGTAGACGAGCACCTGCAGCGCATCGCCGACCGGCGACGGCCGCGCGCGGACGATCGCCGTCTCGGCGTTCACGTGGCGGTACAGCACTCGCGTCTGCCACGCGATGTCGGCGGCGTCGTGGCGCAGGAAGAAGCCGACGTCGAGCTGATCCCACAGCGCGCGGTGCGCGTCATCGGGCACGGTCTCGAGGCGCAGCAGCGCAAGCGCCTCTTCCTGGCGCGACTTCAGTTCCGAATGCGCGTCGGGCTTCGCGCCGCCGAGCACGGCGAGCGTGATCCGGTACAGATCCTCGAGCAGCTTGCCCTTCCACGCATTCCACACTTTCGGGCTCGTGCCGCGGATGTCGGCGACGGTCAGCAGATACAGCGCCGTGAGCCGGCGCTCGTTGCCGACCAGCTCGGCGAAGCGCCGGATCACGTCGGGATCGCTCGTGTCCTGCTTCTGCGCGACCTGGCTCATCGTCAGATGGTGCTGGACGAGCCAGACGATCAGCGCCGCATCGTCGCCGGCAATGCCGTGCTCGCGGCAAAAGCGCCGCGCATCGGCCATCCCGAGCGTCGAATGGTCGCCTCCGCGGCCTTTCGCGATGTCGTGAAACAGCGCGGCGACGTACAGCACCCACGGACGTTCGAAATTGCCGATCAGCTGGCTGCAGAACGGATATTCGTGCGCATGCTCGGCCACCGCGAAGCGGCGGATGTTGCGCAGCACCATCAGGATGTGCTGATCGACCGTGTAGACGTGGTAGAGGTCGTGCTGCATCTGGCCGACGATGCGGCGGAAATTCAGCAGATAGCGGCCGAGCACGCTCGTCTGGTTCATCAGCCGGAACGCGTGCGTGATGCCTTCGGGCTGCTGCAGGATCTGCAGGAACGTGCGGCGGTTCTGCGGGTCGCGCCGCCACGCGTTGTTCATGATCTCGCGCGAGTTGTACAGCGCGCGCAGCGTGCGTGCGGACAGCCCCTTCACGCCGCGCGTCGTCTCGTACAGCAGGAACGCTTCGAGGATCGCGTCGGGATGGCGCTCGAACACGCCGTCATCGACGATTTCGAGCATCCCCTGTTTCTCGACGAAACGATCGGGCGAGAGCACGCGCGTGATGCCGCTCGTCGCGGGGAACAACTGCGCCTCGATGTTCTGGATCAGGATCGTCGCAAGCTGCGTGACCGCTTTCGCGGCCCAGTAGTAGCGGCGCATCAACTGCTCGCTCGCGCGCTTGGCGGGCGTCGGCCGATAGCCGAAGCTTTCGGCCGCCTGCGTCTGCAGGTCGAACACGAGCATGTCCTGACGGCGGCCCGCGATCACGTGCAGCCGCGCGCGCAGCGTCTTCAGGAACGCTTCGTTGCGCCGCAGCTCGCGCGCCTCGCGATCGGTGATGAGCCCGCGCGTGTCGAGTTCGCGCCAGCTGCTGCCGAAGCCGGCCGCGCGCGCGATCCACAGGATCGTCTGCAGGTCGCGCAGCCCGCCGGGGCTTTCCTTCACGTTCGGCTCGAGGCTGTACGGCGTGTCCTGGAATTTCGCGTGGCGCTGCCGCATTTCGAGCACCTTCGCGGTGAAGAACGCGCGTGCGTCGAGCGCCTCGTGATAGCGGACCGTGAAGCGCTCGAACAGCGCGGTGCTGCCCACGATGCGGCGCGCCTCGAGCAGCGACGTCTGCACGGTCACGTCCTGCGACGCTTCCTCGATGCACTGCGCGACCGTACGCACGCTGCTGCCGATCTCGAGCCCGAGATCCCATGCCATGCCGATGAAGCGCTCGATGCGCGCGTCGAGCGCTTCGTCGTGCGTATCGGGCAGCAGCACGAGGATGTCGACGTCAGAATGCGGCGCGAGCTCGCCGCGGCCGTAGCCGCCGACGGCCACGAGCGCGAGCGTCGCGGGCAGTCCGCAGTCGTCCCAGACGCGCTTGAGCGCGTCGTCGGTGAGCTTCGACAGCGCGTGCATCAGCGACGCGACGTTGGTCGCGCCGCGAAAGCGCTCGAGGAGCTCGGCCTTGGCGGCCTTGAATGCGGCGCGCTGCGACAGCGCTGCGGGGGCGGGGGCGGCGTGAGCGCTCATGAGCGGCCGTTCGGACGAGGGTGGGGCGGGGAACCGGGACGCGGCGCTCAGACCGCGGCGGCCGGCTGCGCGAACACGGGGCGCGCGGGCGTGCCGGCCGACACGGTCAGCACTTCGTAGCCGGTTTCGGTGACGAGCACCGTGTGCTCCCACTGTGCGGAGAGGCTGCGATCGCGCGTCTTGACCGTCCACTGGTCGGGCATCGTGCGAATGTCGCGCTTGCCGGCGTTGATCATCGGCTCGATCGTGAAGATCATCCCCGGCTTCAGCTCGATGCCGGTGCCCGGCCGGCCGTAATGGACGACTTGCGGCTCCTCGTGGAACACCGTGCCGATGCCGTGCCCGCAGTATTCGCGCACGACGCTGTAGCCCTGCGCTTCCGCGTGCTTCTGAATCGCATGGCCGATGTCGCCGAGATGCGCGCCGGGCTTGACCTGGTCGATGCCGAGCCACATGCACTCGTAGGTAGTCTGCACGAGGCGCTTCGCGAGGATCGAGCCCTCGCCGACGATGAACATCCGGCTCGTGTCGCCGAAATAGCCGTTCTTGATCACGGTGATGTCGATGTTCAGCGCGTCGCCGTTCTTGAGCACCTTCTCGCCCGGAATGCCGTGGCAGATCACGTCGTTGACCGAGATGCAGGTGGCCTTCGGGTACGGCGGATAGCCGGGCGGCTGATAGTTCAGCGGCGCGGGGATCGTGCCTTGCTCGTTGACCATGTATTCGTGGCAGAGGCGGTCGAGTTCGGCGGTCGTGATCCCTGCGACGACGTGCGGCGTGATGAAATCGAGCACTTCGCTCGCCAGACGGCAGGCGATGCGCATCTGGGCGATGTCGTGTTCGTTTTTGAGCGTAATAGCCATCGAGGTGAGCCTGGAATGCGGTGAATTGACGGATTATCGCACCTTATGGCGGCCGTCGCAGCCCCTTGCGGCCGCGCGGATGCGGGTTTTCGCGGATTGCCCGGCCGCGCGCCGCGCGGCAGCCGGAAGTGGTGCGCGACTTGAGAGCCGACAAATCGGCGTGCTATACTCTCTGGCTAAGTCGACATCCAAATGCCGGATTTCCCGATCGTCGGGGAGTGGCATCGCGGTGGAAGGCTTGCGGCACGCGCGCCTTCGCACGTGCCGAATCGCAAGCCGGCGCAACCAGGGTGCCGGCCGCGCGGAGCAGGCGACCTTTCGGGGCGCGTTCGCGCGGCGGGTACGGCAGCCGGCTTAAGACCCAACCCTCGTGGAGAATTTACATGGCAGTCACGATGCGCCAAATGCTGGAAGCGGGTGTCCACTTCGGTCACCAGACGCGCTTCTGGAACCCGAAGATGGCTCCGTTCATTTTCGGTCACCGCAACAAGATTCACATCATCAACCTCGAAAAGACGCTGCCGATGTACAACGACGCACTGAAGTACGTGCGTCAGCTGGCAGCGAACCGCGGCACGATCCTGTTCGTCGGCACGAAGCGCCAGTCGCGCGACACGATCGCGCAGGAAGCGCAGCGCGCGGGCATGCCGTTCGTGAACGCACGCTGGCTCGGCGGCATGCTGACCAACTTCAAGACGCTGAAGGTGTCGATCAAGCGCCTGAAGGACATGGAAGCGGCAGTCGAGGCGGGCGAGCTCGAGAAGATGAGCAAGAAGGAAGCGCTGCTGTTCGAACGTGAAATCGCGAAGCTGCAGAAGTCGATCGGCGGCGTGAAGGACATGGGCGGCATTCCGGACGCGATCTTCGTCGTCGACGTCGGCTACCACAAGATCGCCGTCACCGAAGCGAACAAGCTCGGCGTGCCGGTCATCGCCGTGGTCGACACGAACCACTCGCCGGAAGGTGTGGACTACGTGATCCCGGGCAACGACGACTCGAGCAAGGCAGTCGCGCTGTACGCGCAAGGCGTGGCCGACGCGATCCTCGAAGGCCGTGCGAACGCGGTCAACGAAGTGGTCCAGGCGGTGCGCGGCGACGACGAATACGTCGAGGAGAACGCGTAACCGGCCCCGAGCCGGCGCAAAAAGGGGGCTCTCAACAGGCCCCCTTTTTTTAAGCTTGTGCGCCGGACCTGATCGCGCCGTCGCGGCGCGGGTCCGGAAACGAATCTCGGCCGTTCGCGTCCAAGCGGGCGGCGTTGTGAATACAGACTCAAGGAGCGAATGATGGCGGCAATTACCGCAAGCATGGTGGCAGAACTGCGCGCAAAGACCGACGCACCGATGATGGAGTGCAAGAAGGCGCTGACCGAAGCCGACGGCGACATGGCCAAGGCTGAAGAGCTGCTGCGCGTGAAGCTCGGCAACAAGGCGAGCAAGGCGGCATCGCGCGTGACGGCCGAAGGCGTCGTCGCATCGTTCGTCGGCGGCAATGCCGGCGCGCTCGTCGAGCTGAACTGCGAAACCGACTTCGTCGCGAAGAACGACGATTTCAACGCGTTCGCGAAGCAAGTCGCGGAACTCGTCGCGACGAAGAACCCGGCCGACGTCGCTGCGCTGTCGGCACTGCCGCTCGACGGCAAGACGGTCGATGAAGTGCGCCTCGCGCTCGTCGGCAAGATCGGCGAAAACATCTCGATCCGCCGCTTCGTCCGTTTCGAGACGGCGAACAAGCTGGCGACCTACCTGCACGGCAGCCGCATCGGCGTGATGGTCGAATACACGGGCGCGGACGAGCAGGTCGGCAAGGACGTCGCGATGCACGTCGCGGCGATGAAGCCGGTTTCGCTGTCGGCCGACGAAGTGCCGGCGGACCTGATCGAGAAGGAGCGTCGCGTCGCCGAGCAGAAGGCGGCCGAATCGGGCAAGCCGGCCGAGATCGTCGCGAAGATGGTCGACGGCAGCGTCCAGAAGTTCCTGAAGGAAGTGTCGCTGCTGAACCAGCCGTTCGTGAAGAACGACAAGCAGACGATCGAGCAGATGCTGAAGGCCGCGAATGCCGCAGTGCAGAAGTTCGCGCTGTTCGTCGTCGGCGAAGGCATCGAAAAGCGCCAGGACGATTTCGCCGCCGAAGTGGCCGCGCAAGTCGCAGCAGCAAAGCAGCAGTAAGCCATTGCAGTATCCGCGGCGGGCGTCCGTTCCGCCGCGGCCGGCGGCGCTGCCGGCGGCCGGGGAGCCCGGTCCGGCCGGCGGCGCTTGCCCGAATCAGTATTTCGCCCCTACAGTTCGTGGTTGTCATCCTCTCGTCGCTCGGAAGCCCCTATGTCCAATGCCTATAAACGCGTCCTCCTCAAACTCTCCGGCGAAGCGCTGATGGGCGACGATGCCTTCGGCATCAATCGCGCGACGATCGAACGGATGGTGGCCGATATCGCCGAAGTCGTGCGTCTGGGCACGCAGCTCGCGGTCGTGATCGGCGGCGGTAACATTTTCCGTGGCGTCGCGGGCGGCGCGGCGGGCATGGACCGCGCGACGGCCGACTACATGGGGATGCTCGCGACGATGATGAACGCGCTGGCGCTGCAGGATGCGATGCGTCACGCAGGCATCGAGGCGCGCGTGCAGTCGGCGCTGCGCATGGACCAGGTCGTCGAGCCGTACATCCGGCCGCGCGCGATCCGCCAGCTCGAGGAAGGCCGCGTCGTGATCTTCGCGGCCGGCACCGGCAACCCGTTCTTCACGACGGACACCGCCGCCGCGCTGCGCGGCTCGGAAGTGGGCGCCGAGGTCGTGCTGAAGGCGACCAAGGTCGATGGCGTATATTCTGCCGATCCGAAGAAGGATCCGTCGGCCACGCGCTATACGACGATCAGCTTCGACGAGGCGATCAGCCGCAACCTGCAGGTGATGGACGCGACCGCGTTTGCGCTGTGCCGCGACCAGAAGCTGCCGATTCGCGTGTTTTCGATCAACAAGCCGGGCGCGCTCAAGCGCATCGTGCTGGGCGAGGACGAGGGTACGCTCGTCCACGTGTAAACTCCCGCGGATGCGGGCAAGCGGCGTGGGCAACCGGCTGCGGCGCGCGCTGCGCGCGCCGGGCGGCCCGCGTTCTTTGAAGGTTTGAAGGTTCGGAGGTTGAAATGAGTGTCGCTGATATCAAGAAGGGCGTCGAGCAGAAGATGCAGCGCTCGATCGAAGCGTTCAAGAACGATCTGGCGAAGATCCGCACGGGCCGCGCGCACACCGGTCTGCTCGATCACGTGCAGGTCGACTACTACGGATCGATGGTGCCGATTTCGCAGGTCGCGAACCTGACGCTCGTCGATGCGCGTACGATCGGCGTGCAGCCGTGGGAAAAGAACATGGTCGCGAAGGTCGAGAAGGCGATCCGCGAAGCCGATCTGGGCCTGAACCCGGCGACGGCCGGCGACCTGATCCGCGTGCCGATGCCGCCGCTGACCGAAGAGCGCCGCCGCGAGCTGACCAAGGTCGTAAAGGGCGAAGGCGAGACCGCGAAGGTCGCGATCCGCAACCTGCGCCGCGACGCGAACGAAGCGCTGAAGAAGCTCGTGAAGGACAAGGAAATCTCGGAAGACGACGAGCGCCGTGCCGGCGACGACGTGCAGAAGCTCACCGACAAGCACGTCGCCGAAATCGACAAGCTCGTGCAGACCAAGGAAGCCGAGATCATGACGGTCTGACGACCGTCGTCGCGCGCCGCCTCCTTCCCGCATCCCTGTCTCAACGGCCATGACCTATACCAGCTCTACCGTTCGCGTGCCTGACGTCGGCGTCGTGCCGCGTCATATCGCGATCATCATGGACGGCAACGGCCGTTGGGCGACCGAACGCCGCTTGCCGCGCGTCGCCGGGCATACGCGCGGCGTCGACGCCGTGCGGGCCGTGGTCGAAGGCTGCGCGCGCGCGGGCGTCGAATATCTGACGCTGTTCGCGTTCAGCTCGGAAAACTGGCGGCGCCCGTCCGACGAAGTGTCGTTCCTGATGCGGCTGTTCATCACCGCGCTCGAGCGCGAGATCGGCAAGCTGCATGCGAACGGCATCCGGCTGCGCGTGGTCGGCGATCTCGAGCGCTTCGAGCCGCGCATCCGCGAACTGATCCGCCGCGCCGAGACCAAGACGGCGCGCAACACGCGTCTCACGCTGACGATCGCCGCGAACTACGGCGGCCGTTGGGACATCCTGCAGGCGACGAAGAAACTCGTCGAGCAGGCCGCGCGCGAGGGTCGCGAGGTCGAAGTGACCGAAGAGTCCTTTGCGCCGCACCTGGCGATGGCGTACGCGCCGGAGCCCGATCTGTTCATCCGCACGGGCGGCGAGCAGCGCGTCAGCAACTTCCTGCTGTGGCAGCTCGCCTACGCCGAGTTCTATTTCACGAACAAATACTGGCCGGATTTCGACGGCGCGGCGCTTGCCGAAGCGCTCGCGTCGTATACCGAGCGCGAGCGCCGCTTCGGCCGCACCAGCGCGCAGCTCGAGCCGCAGTCGCAAAACGCCGACTCCCTTTCATGCTGAAAACCCGTGTGATCACGGCGATCGCGATGCTGGCAGTGCTGCTGCCGGTGACGCTGTACGCGCCGCTTGCCGCGTTCGGCGCGCTGATCGCCGTCGTGCTGGTGTTCGCCGCATGGGAATGGGCGCGCCTGCTGAAGCTGCCCGGTGCCGGGCCGGTCGTCTATGCGGTGGTCGCGGCGCTGGCGCTCGCGGCGACCGCGCCGCTCGGCATCGATGCCGACGCATCCCGTCCCCTTTTTGCCGCCGCCGGCGTGTTCTGGCTGCTGGCCGGTCCGTTCGCGCTGCGCCGCAAGCCCGAGCTGGCCGGCCGCGTGTGGCGGCCGTTTCTGCTTGCGACCGGCCTCGTGATTTTCGCCGCATGCTGGCATGCGCTCGTCGCGGCGCGTGCGCAGGGCGTGCCGTTCGTGCTCTCGCTGCTGCTGGTGGTGTGGCTCGCCGATATCGGCGCATATTTCGCGGGCAAGGCCTTCGGAAAGCGTAAACTGGCCGTCACGATCAGCCCCGGCAAGAGCTGGGAAGGGGCGGTGGGCGGCTGGCTCGCGGTGATGGTCGTATCGGGCATCGCGATGGCTGCGCACCGGTTCGAGCCGACCCTGTTTTCCGCGTATGCAATGCGCTACGGCATGGCCGGCGCGTGGGCCGCGCTGACGCTGCTGGTCGTGTACAGCGTGATCGGCGACCTGTTCGAATCGCTGCTCAAGCGTCAGGCCGGCGTCAAGGATTCGAGCGGACTGCTGCCGGGGCACGGCGGCGTGCTCGACCGCGTCGACGCGCTGCTGCCCGTGCTGCCGCTCGCGATGCTGCTGCTTGGTTAAACCATTATTTCTGTTATGCAAAAACGTCTGACACTGCTCGGTTCCACGGGCTCGATCGGAGACAGCACGCTCGACGTCGTCGCGCGCCACCCCGAGCGTTTCTCGGTCTACGCGCTGACTGCGCACCGCAACGGCGACAAGCTCGTCGAACAGTGCCTGCGCTTCGCGCCCGAAGTCGCGGTGGTCGGCGACGCGGCGACCGCCGCGCACGTCGAGGCGCGCCTGCGCGCGGCGGGCAGCCGGACGACCGTGCTGTACGGGCCGCAGGCGCTCGTCGACGTGTCGAAGAGCGACGGCTGCGACACGGTCGTCGCGGCGATCGTCGGGGCGGCCGGTCTCGCGCCGAGCCTCGCGGCCGCGCGCGCCGGCAAGCGGATCCTGCTCGCGAACAAGGAATCGCTGGTGATGTCGGGCGCGATCTTCATGGACGCGGTGCGCGATCACGGCGCGATCCTGCTGCCGGTCGACAGCGAGCACAACGCGATCTTCCAGTGCATGCCGCGCGACGCGGCCGAGCACGGCGGGATCGCGAAGATCATCCTGACCGCGTCGGGCGGCCCGTTCCGCACGCGCGAGCCGGCGACGCTCGTCGACGTGACGCCGGACGAGGCCTGCAAGCACCCGAACTGGGTGATGGGCCGCAAGATTTCGGTCGATTCGGCGACGATGATGAACAAGGGCCTCGAGGTGATCGAGGCGCACTGGATCTTCGGCCTGCCGGGCGACCGGATCGACGTGCTGATCCATCCGCAGAGCGTGATCCATTCGCTCGTGTCGTATCGCGACGGTTCGGTGCTCGCGCAACTGGGCAATCCCGACATGCGCACGCCGATCGCGCATGCGCTCGCGTTTCCGGAGCGCGTCGACGCCGGCGTCGAGCAGCTGGACCTCGCGCAGATCGCGCAGCTGTCGTTCGAGAAGCCCGACTATGCGCGCTTCCCGTGTCTCGCGCTCGCGCTGAAGGCGCTCGCGGAAGGCGGTATCGCGAGCGCCGCGTTGAACGCGGCGAACGAAGTCGCGGTCGAAGCGTTTCTCGAGCGCCGGATCGGCTTCATGGCGATCGCGGCGACGGTCGAAGCGGTGCTCGACGCGCTGCCGAACCGCGCGCCCGACGGGCTCGACGACGTCCTCGCGGCCGATGCCGAAGCGCGCCGCCTCGCCGCCGAGATCATTGCGAAAGCGCCTGCGCGACGCGTGGAGCGCACTGTCTGAATGAGGTGCTCATGAACGTGCTGGTCGAACTGATCGCGTTTGCGGTGGCGATCGGGGTGCTGGTCGTCGTGCATGAGTACGGTCATTACCGCGTCGCGCGCTGGTGCGGCGTGAAGGTGCTGCGGTTCTCGATCGGCTTCGGCCAGCCCGTCGCACGCTGGGTCAGCCGCCGCACGGGCACCGAATGGACGCTGTCCGCGCTGCCGCTCGGCGGCTACGTGAAGATGCTCGACGAGCGCGAGCCGGGGCCCGGCGTGAAGCCGGAAGAGCTCGGCCAGGCGTTCAACCGGCAGTCGGTCGGCAAGCGCATCGCGATCGTCGCGGCCGGTCCCATTGCCAACTTCCTGTTGGCGATCGTTCTGTTCTCCGCGGTTTTCGCCACCGGCGTGACCGAGCCGGCCGCGATCCTCGCGCCGCCGGCCGCGGGCACCGTGGCCGCGCGCGCCGGCTTCGACGGCAACGAGACGATCGTGTCGATGCGCGATGTGCAGGGCGGCGAGCCGGAGCCCGTGCGCTCGTGGTCGGACCTGCGCTGGAAGCTGCTGTCGGCCGCGTTCGATCGCCGCGAGGTCGTGCTCGCCGCACGCGACGGCGACGCGACGTTCGATTTCCGCGTCGACCTGCGTCACGTTCCCGAAAGCGAGCTCGACGACGATTTCATGATGCATCTCGGCTTCGAGACCGGCGGCGGCACCTTGTCGATTGCGTCGGTGCAGCCCGGCAGTGCGGCGCAGCAGGCGGGGCTGAAGGCCGGCGACAAGCTGCTCGCGATCGACGGCGCGCCGATCGGCGGCGCCGCGCGGTTCATCGATGCAGTGAAGCACGATGCGGGCAAGACGGTCGCGCTGCAGATCGAGCGCAACGGCGCCGTGCAGACCGTGCCGATCGTGCCGCAGCCGCAGCGCGACGAAGAAACCGGGCAGCAGATCGGCCGCATCGGCGCGGCGCTGTCGATGCACACGCCGAGCGTCGACGTGCGCTACGGGCCGATCGAAAGCGTGCGGCTCGGCGCGCACCGCACGTGGGACATCGCGGTGTATTCGCTGCGCATGTTCGGGCGGATGATCGTCGGCGACGCGTCGCTGAAGAACCTGTCGGGCCCGGTGACGATCGCCGACTACGCGGGCAAGAGCGCGCGGCTCGGCCCGTCGGCGTTCCTGTCGTTCCTCGCCCTTGTCAGCATTAGCCTCGGGGTGCTGAACTTGTTGCCGATTCCCGTTTTGGACGGGGGGCATCTGTTATATTATCTGGTTGAAGCCGCGACCGGGAAAGCCGTTTCGGAGCGCTGGCAACTGATTCTACAAAGAGCCGGGCTGATCTGCATCGTCGCACTGTCGGCGATCGCGCTGTTCAACGACCTGGCTCGGTTAATCCATTTCTGAAGCATCAGGCGGCCGCCGCAACGCAGCCGCCTGATTTGATGCAGCTACATATTGGGGATGCATGTTGTTCAAACCTCATCGCTTTGTACCTAAGACAGTTGCAGCGGCCGCGCTCGCCGCGCACGGCTTCGCGGCCCACGCAGCGGCACCGTTCGTGGTGCAAGACATCAAGATCGAGGGGCTGCAGCGCGTCGAACCGGGTTCCGTATTCGCATATCTGCCGATCAAGCAAGGCGACACGTTCACCGACGACAAGGCATCCGAAGCAATCCGCGCGCTCTACGCGACGGGCTTTTTCAACGACGTTCGCATCGCCACGCAGGGCAACGTCGTGATCGTGCAGGTGCAGGAGCGTCCGGCCATCGCGTCGATCGACTTCACCGGCACGAAGGAATTCGACAAGGACAACCTCACCAAGGCGCTGCGCGCAGTCGGTCTCGCCGACGGCCGCTACTACGACAAGGCGCTCGTCGACAAGGCCGAGCAGGAGCTCAAGCGCCAGTATCTGACGCGCGGCTTCTACGCGGCCGAAGTGAAGACGACGGTCACGCCGGTCGACGCGAACCGCGTGTCGATCCTGTTCGCGGTCGCCGAAGGGCCGAGCGCGAAGATCCGCCAGATCAACTTCATCGGCAACAAGGCGTTCAGCACGAGCACGCTGCGCGACGAGATGCAGCTGTCGACGCCGAACTGGTTCTCGTGGTACACGAAGAACGACCTGTACTCGAAGGAAAAGCTCACCGGCGACCTCGAAGCCGTGCGCTCGTACTACCTGAACCGCGGCTATCTCGAGTTCAACATCGAGTCGACGCAGGTGTCGATCTCGCCGGACAAGAAGGACATGTACCTGACGGTCACGCTGCACGAAGGCGAGCCGTACACGGTGTCGGGCATCAAGCTGTCGGGCAACCTGCTCGATCGCGAAGCCGAACTGAACAAGCTGATCAAGATCAAGCCGGGCGATCGTTTCTCGGCCGAGAAGCTGCAGCAGACGACGAAGGCGATCGTCGACAAGCTCGGCGAATACGGCTATGCGTTCGCGACCGTCAACGCACAGCCGGACATCGATCAGGCGAACCACAAGGTGAACCTGAACCTCGTCGTCGATCCGAGCCGCCGCGTGTACGTGCGCCGCATCAACGTGGTCGGCAACACGCGCACGCGCGACGAAGTCGTGCGTCGCGAAATGCGTCAGCTCGAAAGCTCGTGGTTCGATTCGAATCGCCTCGCGCTGTCGAAGGATCGCGTGAACCGTCTCGGCTACTTCACGAACGTCGACGTGACGACCGTGCCGGTCGAAGGCACGAACGACCAGGTCGACGTGAACGTGAAGGTCGACGAAAAGCCGACCGGCGCGATCACGCTGGGTGCCGGCTTCTCGTCGACGGACAAGGTCGTGCTGTCGGCCGGCGTGTCGCAGGACAACGTGTTCGGCTCGGGCACGAGCCTCGCGGTCAACGTGAACACCGCGAAGAGCTACCGTACGCTGACGGTCACGCAGGTCGATCCGTACTTCACGGTCGACGGGATCAAGCGGATCACCGACGTCTACTACCGCACGTACCAGCCGCTCTACTATTCGACGAACTCGAGCTTCCGGATCATCAGCGCCGGCGGCAACCTGAAGTTCGGCATTCCGTTCTCGGAAGTCGATACCGTGTACTTCGGCGCGGGCTTCGAGCAGAACCGCCTCGACATCGATTCGAACACGCCGCAGAGCTACCAGGATTACGTGAACCAGTTCGGCCGCGTGTCGAACACGGTGCCGCTGACGGTCGCGTGGTCGCGCGACGCGCGTGACAGCGCGCTGATCCCGAGCCGCGGCTACTTCACGCAGGCGAACATCGAATACGGCGTGCCGGTCGGCAAGATCCAGTACTACAAGGCGGACTTGCAGGCGCAGTACTACTATTCGTTCTCGCGCGGCTTCATCCTCGGGCTGAACCTGCAGGGCGGCTACGGTAACGGTATCGGCAACCCGTACCCGATCTTCAAGAACTACTACGCGGGCGGTATCGGCTCCGTGCGCGGCTACGAGCCGAGCTCGCTGGGCCCGCGCGACTCGAAGACGAACGACCCGATCGGCGGCTCGAAGATGGTCGTCGGCAACATCGAGCTGACGTTCCCGCTGCCGGGCACCGGCTACGACCGCACGCTGCGCGTGTTCACGTTCCTCGACGGCGGTAACGTGTGGGGCAACGCGCCGGGCGGCACGAGTACCGGCGCGAACGGCCTGCGCTACGGCTACGGTATCGGTCTCGCGTGGATCTCGCCGATCGGCCCGCTGAAGCTGAGCCTCGGCTTCCCGCTGCAGAAACACGAAGGCGACCAGTACCAGAAATTCCAGTTCCAGATCGGGACGGCGTTCTGATCGAACGCATGACAACAGCAACGAGAGGGTAATTTTGCTAACCGGTAAGTTTTCGAAACGAGTGATGTGCGCGTTGACCGTTGCGCTGGCGCTGGGCGCCGCGACGGCGCACGCACAGGACGTCGCCCGCATTGCGGCGGTCAATTCGGATCGGATCCTGCGCGAGTCGGCGCCCGCCAAGGCGGCGCAGACGAAGCTCGAAGCCGAGTTCGCGAAGCGCGACAAGGATCTGCAGGACATGGCGGCACGTCTGAAGTCGCTGTCCGACTCGCTCGACAGGAACGGCGCGTCGCTGTCGGCGGCCGATCGCGCGCAGAAGCAGCGCGATCTCGCCCAGCTCGACACCGACTTCCAGCGCAAGCAGCGCGAGTTCCGCGAAGACCTGAACCAGCGTCGCAACGAGGAGCTGGCCGCGGTGCTGGACAAGGCGAACAAGGTGATCAAGCAGATCGCCGAGCAGCAGAATTACGATCTGATCGTGCAGGAAGCCGTGTACGTCAGCCCGCGCATCGACATCACCGACAAGGTGCTCAAGGCACTCGCGTCCGGCTCGACGAACTGACGGAGCAGACGACGAATGGCATTGACGCTTGAGGAACTCGTAAAGCGGTTCGGCGGCGAGATCGCCGGCGACGCGCAATGCAAGGTCGCCAGCCTCGCGCCGCTCGACCAGGCCGGCCCCGGGCAGCTCGCGTTCCTCGCGAATCCGAAATACCTGTCGCAGGTCGAGACGACCGGCGCCGGCGCGGTGCTGATCGCGCCGAAGGATCTGAAAAAGCTGGGCGCGGCCGCGAGCGGCCGCAATTTCATTGTGACGCCGAATCCGTACGCGTATTTCGCGCGCGTCGCGCAGATGTTCATCGATCTCGCCGCGCCGCCGCGCGCGGCCGGCGTGCATCCGAGCGCGACGATCGATCCGGCCGCGCGCGTCGCCGACAGCGCGGTGATCGGCCCGCACGTGACGATCGAGGCGGGCGCCGTGATCGAAGATGGCGTGCAGCTCGACGCGAACGTGTTCGTCGGCCGCGGCACGACGATCGGCGCAGGCTCGCATCTGTACCCGAACGTCGCCGTCTATCACGGCTGCAAGATCGGTCCGCGTGCGATCGTGCACGCGGGCGCGGTGATCGGCTCCGACGGTTTCGGCTTCGCGCCGGACTTCGTCGGCGAAGGCGAGGCGCGCACGGGCACCTGGGTCAAGATTCCGCAGGTCGGCGGCGTGTCGATCGGCCCGGACGTCGAGATCGGCGCGAACACGACGATCGATCGCGGCGCGATGGCGGATACCGTCATCGAGGAATGCGTGAAGATCGACAACCAGGTCCAGATCGGCCACAACTGCCGGATCGGCGCGTATACGGTGATCGCAGGCTGCGCGGGCATCGCGGGCAGCACGACGATCGGGCGCCACTGCATGATCGGCGGCGCGGTCGGGATTGCCGGCCACGTGACGCTCGGCGACTACGTGATCGTCACCGCCAAATCGGGCGTGTCGAAGTCGCTGCCGAAGGCCGGCATCTATACGAGCGCGTTCCCGGCCGTCGATCACGGCGAATGGAACCGCAGCGCGGCGCTCGTGCGCAACCTCGACAAACTGCGCGATCGCATCAAGGCGCTCGAATCCGCGCTCGCCGCGCAGCGCGGCGACACGGACGCCTGACGCGCGATGCGACCGATGAACCGGGCACGGCCAGCGCATCCGGCCCGGTTCGCCAGACAGGGCCGCGTCGCGGTCCGTTTCAGCTTTTGCTTCACCACCGCGCAGCCTCTGCGTGAGACGAACCATCATGAGCACTGAAAAAATCAATCTCGACATCCACAAGATCCTCACGCTGCTGCCGCATCGCTATCCGATTCTGCTCGTCGACCGCGTGCTCGAACTCGAACCGCACAAAGGCATCAAAGCGCTGAAGAACGTGTCGATCAACGAGCCGTTCTTCCAGGGCCATTTCCCGAAGCGGCCGGTGATGCCGGGCGTGCTGATCCTCGAAGCGCTCGCGCAGGCCGCCGCGCTGCTGACGTTCTCCGAAGAGCAGCCGAAGGATCCGGAGAACACGCTGTACTACTTCGTCGGCATCGACGGCGCGCGCTTCAAGCGTGTCGTCGAACCGGGCGACCAGCTGATCCTGAACGTGACGTTCGAACGCTACATCCGCGGGATCTGGAAGTTCAAGGCAGTGGCCGAAGTGGACGGGAAGGTTGCCGCGGAAGCCGAGCTGATGTGCACGGTCAAGACGGCCGACGCGGCGCCCTGAGCGGCGCGGTACGCATCCGCAACGTAAAGCGACACATCATTTCGAGAGGCAACGGCGCATGACCAGGATTCATCCCACCGCGATCGTCGAACCGGGCGCGCAGATCGACGAGTCGGTCGAAATCGGCCCGTACGCGATCATCGGCCCGCACGTCACGATCGGCGCGCGCACGACGATCGGTTCGCACAGCGTGATCGAAGGTCACACGACGATCGGCGAGGACAACCGCATCGGCCATTACGCGTCGGTCGGCGGCCGTCCGCAGGACATGAAGTACAAGGACGAGCCGACGAAGCTCGTGATCGGCAACCGCAACACGATCCGCGAATTCACGACGATCCACACGGGCACCGTGCAGGACGCCGGCGTGACGACGCTCGGCGACGACAACTGGATCATGGCCTATGTGCATATCGGCCATGACTGCCGCGTCGGCAACCACGTGATCCTGTCGAGCAACGCGCAGATGGCGGGCCACGTCGAAATCGGCGACTGGGCGATCATCGGCGGGATGTCGGGCGTGCACCAGTTCGTGCGCATCGGCGCGCACGCGATGCTCGGCGGCGCGTCGGCGCTCGTGCAGGACGTGCCGCCGTTCGTGATCGCGGCCGGCAACAAGGCCGAGCCGCACGGCATCAACATCGAAGGGCTGCGCCGGCGCGGTTTCTCGCCGGACGCGATTTCGGCGCTGCGCAGCGCGTACCGGCTGTTGTACAAGAACGGCCTGTCGCTCGAAGAGGCGAAGACGCAGCTGCGCGAGCTCGCGCAGGCGGGCGGCGACGGCGATGCACCGGTCAATGCGCTCGTCGCGTTCATCGACGCGTCGCAGCGCGGCATCATCCGCTAAGCGATGCCGCTGCCGACCACTCAGCTCCGGCTCGCGATGGTGGCGGGCGAACCGTCCGGCGATCTGCTCGCGGCGTCGCTGCTAGGCGGATTGCGCGAGCGGCTGCCCGCGTCGACCCACTATTACGGGATCGGCGGCGCGCGGATGATCGCGCAGGGCTTCGACTCGCACTGGCAGATGGACAAGCTGACGGTGCGCGGCTATGTCGAGGCGCTCGGCCAGATCCCGGAGATCCTGCGCATCCGCGGCGAGTTGAAGCGCCAGCTGCTCGCGGAGCGGCCCGACGCGTTCATCGGCGTCGACGCGCCCGACTTCAACTTCAACGTCGAACAGGCGGCGCGCGACGCGGGCATTCCGTCGATCCACTTCGTGTGTCCGTCGATCTGGGCGTGGCGCGGCGGGCGGATCAAGAAGATCGCGAAGTCCGTCGACCACATGCTGTGCCTGTTCCCGTTCGAGCCGGCGATTCTCGACAAGGCGGGCGTCGCATCGACGTACGTCGGCCATCCGCTCGCCGACGAGATTCCGCTCGAACCCGACACGCACGGCGCGCGCATCGCGCTCGGCCTGCCGGCCGACGGCCCCGTGATCGCGGTGCTGCCCGGCAGCCGCCGCTCGGAGATCGCGCTGATCGGCCCGACCTTCTTCGCGGCGATGGCGCTGATGCAGCAGCGCGAGCCGGGCCTGCGCTTCGTGATGCCGGCGGCGACGCCCGCGCTGCGCGAGTTGCTGCAGCCGCTCGTCGACGCGCGTCCGCAGCTTGCGCTGACGATCACCGACGGCCGCTCGCAGGTCGCGATGACGGCCGCCGACGCGATTCTCGTGAAGAGCGGCACCGTCACGCTCGAAGCGGCGCTGCTGAAAAAGCCGATGGTGATCTCGTACAAGGTGCCCTGGCTGACGGGGCAGATCATGCGCCGGCAGGGCTATCTGCCGTACGTGGGGCTGCCGAACATTCTCGCCGGCCGCTTCGTCGTGCCCGAGCTGCTGCAGCATTTCGCGACGCCCGAGGCGCTCGCCGACGCGACGCTTACGCAGCTGCGCGACGACGCGAACCGCCGCACGCTGACCGAAGTGTTCACCGAGATGCACGTGTCGCTGCGGCAGAACACCGCCGCGAAGGCGGCCGAAGCCGTCGCGCGCGTGCTCGACCAGCGCAAGAGGCGCGCATGACGGCAGGCCGCATCACGTTCGCCGATATGCAGGCGGGCTTCGACTTCAACCGCCCGGACGAGATCGTCTGCGGCGTCGACGAAGCGGGGCGCGGGCCGCTTGCCGGGCCCGTCGTCGCGGCCGCGGTGATTCTCGATCCCGCCCGGCCGATCGACGGGCTCGACGATTCGAAGGTGTTGTCCGCGAAGAAGCGCGATGCGCTGTACGAGTTGATCGTGTCGAATGCGCGCGCGTATTGCGTCGCATCGGCCAGCGTCGACGAAATCGACTCGCTGAACATCCTGCATGCGACGATGCTCGCGATGAAGCGTGCGGTCGAAGGGCTGTCGGTGCTGCCGACGCTTGCACAGATCGACGGCAACCGCTGCCCCACGCTGTCCGTGCGCGCGGAGGCGATCGTCAGCGGCGATGCGCTCGTGCCGAGCATCTCGGCCGCATCGATCCTCGCGAAAGTCACGCGCGACCGCATGCTCGTCGATCTGCACGAACGTTTTCCCGTCTACGGTTTCAACGTGCACGCAGGCTACGGCACCCCGCAACATCTTGCCGCGCTGCGCGAGCACGGCCCGTGCGAAGCGCATCGGCGTTCGTTCGCGCCCGTGCGCGAAGCGCTCGATCTGATTCGATGAAAGCCATTACGTCAAGGGACAACCCGCTCTACAAGCGCCTGAAGGCGCTTGCGGGTTCGACACCCCATCAGCGCCGCAGCGGGCAGGCGCTGCTCGAAGGATTCCACCTCGCGAGCGCCTATCTCGATACGGGCGCGATACCCGAGCTGTGCGTCGCGACCGAAGGCGCGCTCGGCCATGCGGAAGCGCAGGCGATCGTTGCACGCATCGACGCGCAGCGCATCGTGACGCTGCCCGATGCGCTGTTCGGACAGCTGTCGAACGTCGTCAACGGCGTCGGCTTCCTGCTGCTCGTCGATCGTCCCTCGCCGCCGCTGCCGGCGCGCGTCGCCCATACGTCGGTCGTGCTCGACGGCGTGCAGGACGCCGGCAACGTCGGCTCGATCCTGCGCAGTGCGGCGGCGGCCGGCGTGCGGCACGTGTTCTGCGCGCCCGGCACCGCGTATGCGTGGTCGTCGAAGGTGCTGCGTGCCGGCATGGGCGCGCATTTCCTGCTGTCGATCCACGAGGATGTCGCGCCCGAGGCGCTCGCGGCGCGGCTCGACGTGCCGGTCGCGCTGACCGATTCGCACGGCGCGCAGGCGATCTACGACTGCGACCTGTCGCAACCGGTCGCGTGGGTGTTCGGCAACGAAGGCGCGGGCGTGTCGGCGTTCTGGCGCGACATCGCCGCTCATCGCGTGACGATTCCGCAGCCGGGCGGCATGGAGTCGCTGAACGTCGCGGCAGCTGCCGCGGTATGTCTGTTCGAGCAGGTCCGGCAGCAGCGTCGCGCGTGATCTCGCGCGCAGATCGCCGCGTCAGGGCGAGAACGAAAAAAGGCCGCGTCGAACGCGGCCTTTTTGCTTCCGGCGGGACGATCCGCCGCGACGATCAGTACGACTGCCGCTCGAGGCGGATTTCCTGCAGGATCGTCGTCGCGATTTCCTCGATCGACTTGTGCGTCGACGACAGCCACTTGATGCCTTCGCGCCGCATCATCGCTTCGGCCTCGTTGATCTCGTAGCGGCAGTTTTCGGGCGCCGCGTACTTGCTGCCCGGACGCCGCTCGTTGCGGATCTCCGACAGACGCTGCGGATCGATCGACAGCCCGAACAGCTTGTCGCGGTGGGGCGCCAGCGCCGACGGCAGTTTGCCGCGCTCGAAATCTTCCGGGATCAGCGGATAGTTCGCGGCCTTCACGCCGTACTGCATCGCGAGATAGAGGCTCGTCGGCGTCTTGCCGCTGCGCGACACGCCGACCAGGATCACGTCCGCTTCCGACAGGTTGCGGTTCGACTGGCCGTCGTCGTGCGCGAGCGAGAAGTTGATCGCCTCGATGCGCGTCTTGTATTCCTCGGTGTCCGCGTTCTGGTGGCCGCGGCCCATCGCGTGGCTCGACTTCAGCTGCAGTTCCTGCTCGAGCGGTTCGACGAAGCGCTGGAACATGTCGAGCACGAGCGCGTTCGAGCGCTTGACGATCTCGTTGGACTCGCTGTCGACGAGCGTCGTGAACACGATCGAGCGGCGGCCGTCGTGCACGGCGGCTTCGTTGATCTTCTCGACGGTCGCGTATGCCTTGTCGAGCGAATCGACGAACGGCACGCGCACGAGGCGGAACTTCTGGTCGAACTGGGAGAGGATCGAATGCGCGAAGGTTTCGGCAGTAATCCCCGTGCCGTCGGAGACGATGAAAACGGTAGGCAGCATGAATCTGGACGTCGAACGTGAAGGGCGGTTGCGCGGGCGGCTCGAGGCCGCCCTCCAGACGCAGTGACAAGGTCGTGCCACATCCTGCAGCCGGCACGGTAGAATAGCGGCAACCTGTTGGATAAGCAATTGCGGGGGCGGGGCGCGTACGATGCCCGAGGCTTGCCGCGAGCGATTCGAAACTCCCGGCAAGTTCGGCGATTCATCTGCAAAATTCGCCTTTCTGCCGGGATTTTTGTAATCGGGTCGGAAGCTTTCGCGTCTGCGATTGTTTATCTAACAGGTTGCGCAAGACGCGCCGCGCCTTTTTGCAAGCGCCCGCGTTCAAGCCCACTTGCGCGATCGAGCATTTTTTTCACACTTAGGGGCTTGTATGACTAACGCAGCAAACGTCGCAAAGGACCAGGCGTATGTAATTCCGTTCGAGCAGTTGCGGATGACCGATGTGGAGATCGTGGGCGGCAAGAATGCGTCGCTCGGCGAGATGATCAGCCAGCTTGCCGAGGCAGGCGTGCGCGTTCCCACCGGTTTCGCCACGACCGCGCTCGCATTCCGCGATTTCCTCAAGCACAACGACCTCACCGACCGCATCGCGAAGCGTCTCGAGTCGCTCGACATCGACGACGTGAAGGCGCTCGCCGAAGCCGGCGCCGAAATCCGCAAGTGGATCGTCGACGCGCCGCTGCAGCCGCGCCTCGAGCAGGAAATCCGCGCGCAGTTCGAAGTGCTGCAAAGCGGCTCGCCGGGCGAGCTGTCGTTCGCCGTGCGCTCGTCCGCCACGGCCGAAGATCTGCCCGACGCCTCGTTTGCCGGTCAGCAGGAGTCGTATCTGAACGTCGTCGGCATCGAGGACGTGCTCGACCGCATGAAGCATGTGTTCGCGTCGCTGTACAACGACCGCGCGATCTCGTATCGCGTGCACAAGGGCTTCACGCATGCCGAAGTCGCGCTGTCGGCCGGCGTGCAGCGCATGGTCCGTTCGGACGTCGGCGCGGCCGGCGTGATGTTCACGATCGACACCGAGTCGGGCTTCAAGGACGCCGTGTTCATCACGTCGAGCTACGGTCTCGGCGAAACGGTCGTGCAGGGCGCCGTGAACCCGGACGAGTTCTACGTGTTCAAGACTACGCTCGCGCAGGACAAGTACCCGATCATCCGCCGCTCGATCGGCTCGAAGCTGATCAAGATGGAATTCACGCAGCCGGGCGAGCCGGGCCGCGTGAAGACGGTCGACGTGCCGCACGAGCAGCGCAACCGCTACTCGATCACCGACGACGACGTGATCGAGCTCGCGAAGTACGCGGTCATCATCGAGAAGCACTACCAGCGTCCGATGGACATCGAGTGGGGCAAGGACGGCCGCGACGGCAAGATCTTCATCCTGCAGGCGCGTCCGGAGACGGTGAAGAGCCAGGCGAGCGGCAAGGCCGAGCAGCGCTTCAAGCTGAAGGGCCAGTCGCAGGTGCTCGCGACCGGCCGTGCAATCGGCCAGAAGATCGGTGCGGGCCCCGTGCGCGTGATCCAGGATCCGTCGGAAATGGAACGCGTGCAGCCGGGCGACGTGCTCGTCGCCGACATGACCGATCCGAACTGGGAGCCGGTGATGAAGCGCGCGTCGGCGATCGTCACGAACCGTGGCGGGCGTACCTGCCACGCGGCGATCATCGCGCGTGAGCTCGGCGTGCCGGCCGTGGTCGGCTGCGGCGACGCGACGGACGTGCTGAAGGACGGCGCGCTCGTCACCGTATCGTGCGCGGAAGGCGACGAAGGCAAGATCTACGACGGGCTGCTCGAGACGGAAGTCACCGAAGTGCAGCGCGGCGAACTGCCGGAAATTCCGGTGAAGATCATGATGAACGTCGGCAATCCGCAGCTCGCGTTCGACTTCTCGCAGCTGCCGAACGCCGGCGTCGGCCTCGCGCGTCTCGAGTTCATCATCAACAACAACATCGGCGTGCACCCGAAGGCGATCCTCGAGTATCCGAACGTCGATCAGGATCTGAAGAAGGCCGTCGAGAGCGTCGCGCGCGGTCATGCGTCGCCGCGTGCGTTCTACGTCGACAAGCTGACCGAAGGCGTCGCGACGATTGCCGCGGCGTTCTATCCGAAGCCCGTGATCGTGCGTCTGTCCGACTTCAAGTCGAACGAGTACAAGAAGCTGATCGGCGGTTCGCGCTACGAGCCGGACGAGGAAAACCCGATGCTGGGCTTCCGCGGCGCGTCGCGCTACATCGCCGACGACTTCGCGCAGGCGTTCGAGAT
Organism: Burkholderia multivorans ATCC BAA-247; assembly: GCF_000959525.1. Taxonomy (NCBI): domain Bacteria; kingdom Pseudomonadati; phylum Pseudomonadota; class Betaproteobacteria; order Burkholderiales; family Burkholderiaceae; genus Burkholderia; species Burkholderia multivorans. The sequence goes on along the minus strand of NZ_CP009832.1, from coordinate 2,214,586 downwards.
GGAGTGCCGTGCGCTCAAGCGCGTGCGCGACGAGATGGGCCTGACCAACGTCGAGATCATGGTGCCGTTCGTGCGCACCGTGAAGCAGGCGGAACGCGTCGTCGGCCTGCTCGAGAAGTTCGGCCTGAAGCGCGGCGAGAACGGGCTGCGCCTCGTGATGATGTGCGAGGTGCCGACCAACGCGATTCTCGCGGAAGAGTTCCTGCAGTACTTCGACGGGTTCTCGATCGGCTCGAACGACCTCACGCAGCTCACGCTCGGCCTCGATCGCGATTCGGGCATGGAGCTGCTGGCCGTCGATTTCGACGAGCGCGATCCGGCGGTCAAGTTCCTGCTGAAGCGCGCGATCGATACGTGCCGCAAGATGGGCAAGTACGTCGGCATCTGCGGTCAGGGCCCGTCCGATCATCCGGATTTCGCGCAGTGGCTGACCGACGAAGGCATCGTGTCGATCTCGCTGAACCCGGACACGATCATCGATACCTGGCAGGCGCTCGCGAACCGGAAATAACGGTCGATCGCGTCGCTTCGACGAAAGGGCGGCTCGGCCGCACTTTCGTTGAAGGCAAAATGCAAGGTTCATGCTATAAACACCCCGGTAGATCCGGGGTGTTTTCGTTTGCAGGAGACCGCAATGATGTCGGCGCAGTTGTTCTGGTGGGTCGGAGTCGGCGTGCTCGTCGTGGCCGAGCTGCTGACGGGGACGTTCTATCTGCTGATGATCGCGCTCGGCTTCGTTGCCGGCGGACTGCTGCAGCTCGCCGGCTTCGCGCCGCACGTGCAGATCGGCGCGGCCGCCGCCATCGCGCTCGTCGCGATGATCGCGCTGCGCCGCTCGGGGCTCGGGCGCAAGCAGAAGCGCGATACGTCGACGAATCCCGACGTCAACCTCGATATCGGCGCGACCGTCACGGTCGGCGCGTGGCATGACGGCCGCGCGCGCGTCCAGTATCGCGGTGCCGAGTGGGACGTCGAGCTGGCGGCCGGCGAGCGCGACGATGCGCGCGTCTATCAGGTCAGCGCCGTGCGCGGCAACTGCCTCGTGGTCGTCGCGAAACCTGCGGGCTGATCGTCCGTGCCCGTGCATACAACAAGGAGGAAATGTCGATGGATTCGCTGATCATCTGGGTCGTACTGCTCGTCATCGCGATCGTGATCGTATCGAAGACGGTGAAGATCGTGCCGCAGCAGCACGCGTGGGTGCTCGAGCGCTTCGGCCGCTATCACGCGACGCTGTCGCCGGGGCTGAACATCGTGCTGCCGTTCGTCGACCGTATCGCGTACCGGCACGTGCTGAAGGAGATTCCGCTCGACGTGCCGAGCCAGGTCTGCATCACGCGCGACAACACGCAGCTGCAGGTCGACGGCGTGCTGTATTTCCAGGTCACCGATCCGATGAAGGCGTCGTACGGGTCGAGCAACTTCGTGCTCGCGATCACGCAGCTCGCGCAGACGACGCTGCGCTCGGTAGTCGGCAAGCTCGAGCTCGACAAGACGTTCGAGGAGCGCGACTTCATCAATCACAGTATCGTGTCCGCGCTCGACGAGGCCGCCGCGAACTGGGGCGTTAAGGTGCTGCGCTACGAGATCAAGGACCTGACGCCGCCGAAGGAAATCCTGCACGCGATGCAGGCGCAGATCACCGCGGAGCGCGAGAAGCGCGCGCTGATCGCCGCGTCCGAAGGGCGCAAGCAGGAGCAGATCAACCTCGCGTCGGGTGCGCGCGAGGCGGCGATCCAGAAGTCCGAAGGCGAGCGGCAGGCCGCGATCAATCAGGCGCAGGGCGAAGCGGCCGCGATTCTCGCGGTCGCCGAAGCGAATGCGCAGGCGATTCAGAAGATTGCGAGCGCGATCCAGTCGCAAGGCGGGATGGATGCGGTGAATCTGAAGGTCGCCGAGCAGTACGTCGGCGCGTTTTCGAATCTCGCGAAGCAGGGCAATACGCTGATCGTGCCGTCCAATCTGTCCGATCTCGGCACGGCGATCGCGTCCGCACTGACGATCGTCAAGCGCGCGACGCCGGCCGCGGCCGACCTGCCGCGCGGCAACGGCTGACGCGCACGAATCGTCGAGTCGACCAAAACATACGGCCCGCTCGAAGCGGGCCGTATCGTTTCAGGCAATGCGCGTGCGTCAGGCGCCGGCCCGCATGATGCGTGCCTTCTCGCGTTCCCAGTCGCGCTTCTTCTCGGTTTCGCGCTTGTCGTGCAACTTCTTGCCTTTCGCGAGCGCGATGTCGCACTTCACGCGGCCGCCCTTGTAGTGGAAGTTCAGCGGCACGAGCGTGTAGCCGCGCTGCTCGACCTTGCCGATCAGCTTCTTGATCTCGTCACGGTGCAGCAGCAGCTTGCGCGTGCGCACGGGATCGGGCTTGATGTGCGTCGAGGCTTCGGGCAGCGGGCTGATATGCGTGCCGATCAGGAAGATCTCGGCGTTCTTGATCACGACGTAGCCTTCCTTGATTTGCCCGCGCCCGGCGCGCAGCGCCTTGACTTCCCAGCCCTCGAGCACGAGCCCCGCCTCATAGCGTTCCTCGATGTGGTAATCGAAGTGCGCTTTCCTGTTGTCGATGATGCTCATGAAAGGATCGGGCCAACTCGTTTAAAATCACGATTTTAGCAAAGCGGGGCGCGGATCGCCCGGCTTGCTCTCCCACCTTCAGCGATGCCGCGCGATTTATGGCAGATGTCCAGAAAACCGTATTGATCCGTCATTCGGCGGAACAGATGTTCGACCTCGTCACCGACGTGGCCGACTACCCCAATTTCCTGCCCTGGTGCGGCGGTGTCGAGATTCGCCGTCAGGACGAGAGCGGAATGGAGGCGCGCATCGACATCAACTTCAAGGGCATCAAGCAGCACTTCGCGACGCGCAATACGCAGCAGCGTCCGACGCGGATCGACATGGACTTCGCGGACGGCCCGTTCAAGAAGTTCACGGGCTCGTGGCGCTTCACCGCGCTGCGCGCAGATGCGTGCAAGATCGAATTCTCGCTGCACTACGAGTTCTCGAGCATCCTGCTCGAAAAGATCATCGGTCCGGTGTTCAACCATATCGCGAACACGTTCGTCGATTCGTTCGTGAAGCGCGCGGACCAGCGCTACGGTAAAGGGTGAGGCGATGCTGTCGATCGAAGTCTGCTATGCGCTGCCCGACCGTCAGACGCTGATTCCGGTGTCGCTGCCCGAAGGCGCGACCGTGCGCGCGGCGATCGAGGCGAGCGGCGTGCTCGCGCTGCATCCCGAAATCGATCTCGCGCATGCGAAAACCGGCATCTACGGCAAACTCGCGTCGCTCGACGCGCCGCTCGCCGATCACGATCGCGTCGAGATCTATCGGCCGCTGATCGTCGATCCGAAGATCGCGCGCCAGCGGCGCGTCGACAAGGCGCGCCGCGACGGCTCCGTCGAAGGGCGCAAGTGGATGCACAAGGACGCGCGCTGAGCCGCGTGCGTTTGTTTCATTCGTCCGATTGAAGCGGCCGCGCTCAGTGCGCGGCGGCGTTCGGATCGATCGCGGCGCGCGTCGGCGTGTTGCCGTTACCGTCCGCATCGCCGTGCCGCCGCACCGAACCGTACACGCCGGCGAGCAGCAGCGCGAGCGCCGCGATTTCGAGCACGCGCGGCATGCGCTGATCGAAGATGAACGCGTAGAGCATCGCGAACACCGTCTCGAACACGATCAACTGGCCCGACAGCGTGAGCGGCAGCCGCTTCGACGCCGCGTTCCAGAGCCCGTTGCCGAGCCACGACGCGCCGATCGCGAGGCCGAGGTTCAGCAGCCAGAACAGGTGCCAGCGCGACGCGGGCAGCGCAGCCTGTACGGTGCCGGCCGGCAGCGCGACGATCACGGCCCAGCCGAGCGCGCCGATCGCACCGGTCACGACGCCCCACAGCACCGACCATTCGTTGCCGTCGAAACGATGATGGCGCTGCAGATAGCGCGTGTTGGCGACCGCATACCAGGTCCAGCTCGCGAGCGCGCCGGCCGCGCAGGCGATGCCGGCAAGCTTTTGCGCAAGCGTCGTCGCATGCGCGGCTTCCGACGTGAACAGATCGACGTTGATGCAGGCGATGCCGGCGACGACGAGCGCGAGCGGTGCGGCAAGCCGCCGCAGCGGCACCGCGCCGCGGTCGCCGAGCCCTGCGAGCGTGACGGTGACGGGCAGCACGCCGACGATCAGCGAGCTCGGCGCGATGCCGATCAAATGCACGGCCGCGGACAGCAACATGTAGTACGCGACGTTGCCGACGAGCGCGAGCTTTGCGAGCGCGATCAGGTCGCCGCGTGTGAGCCGTGCGAGCAGCGAGCGCGCGGCCGGCAACGCGGCGGCCACCGACACGAGCCCGTACATCGCGTAGCGGCCGACACTCAGCAGCAGCGGCGAGAAGTCGGTCAGCAAACGCGGAACGAGAAAGACCATGCCCCACATGGCGCCCGCGAGGACGCCGTACACCACACCGCGCTGCATTCACTGCTCCCGACGAATCACTGACGAGCGCGCATGGTAGCCGCGCTCGTGCGGCCGCGTCTTGTCCATTCCTGCACTCGCGGCGCGGTGCGCGATTCGCGTCAGTCGTCGGTGGATTCGCGTTGCGCGTCGTCCGGCGGCGCTGTTCGCGCCGGGCGACGTACGACGCGCAGCTTGCCGCTGTTGCCGCCGCCGCAGAAAAAGCGCTCGCCGCCGTCCGATTCGAGTCCCGATACGCCGACGCCGTCGGGCAGGTCGAGTTGCTCGAGCACGCGGCCTGACTCAGGATCGATGCGTCGCAGCTCGCTGCGGTCGGCTTCCCACGTACCGTGCCACAGCTCGCCGTCGACCCAGGTGACGCCGGTCACGAAGCGGTTCGACTCGATCGTGCGCAGCACGGCGCCCGACTGCGGATCGACCTGATGAATCTTGCGTTCGCGGTACTGGCCGACCCACAGCGTGCCTTCGGCCCACGCGAGACCCGAATCGCCGCCGCCGCCCGGCGCGGGCAGCGTCGCGAGCACGCGGCCCGATTCGGGGTCGATCTTCTCGATGCGGTCTTCGACGATCTGGAACAGATGACGGCCGTCGAACGCGGTGCCCGCATGCGCGGCGACGTCGATCGTGCGAACCGTCGTGCCGCGCTCCGGATCGAGCGCGTTGAGTTTGTCGCCGGACGCGAACCAGATCCGCTGTCCGTCGAACGTGACGCCGTGCACGCCGTCGACGCCCGGAAACGGGCCGTATTCGCGAAGAATGTCTGCTTTCGATCGTGTCATCGTGATCACCTTGTCGTTCGGTCGGCCGGTCGCCGGGGCGGTTCGTCATGCAAGTCGATCCTAGTCGCCCGCGACCGGCATCGGGAGTAACAACGTCGTCGCGAATCCCGGCAGCGGCGGCGTGGTCCAGCGGCGCGCGCGGCCGCGCCCGAACGCGTGCGCCTTGCCTGCTTCCGCGAGTGCGTCGAGCGCGCGCTGCACGGTGCGCTGGCTCGCGCCGAGCGCGAGCGCGAGGGCGGAGCTCGACCATGCTTCGCCGTCGGCGAGCAGCGCGAGCACGTCGGCATGGCGGTCGTCGACCGGGCGCGCGAGCACGGCGACGTCGCGCGTGCCGAGCGGTTCGAGCGCGAATCCGCGCGGCGTCGCGGTGACGTTCGCAAGCGGGCGCAGCAGCGCGCGCAGCCGGCCGATTTCGACGCGCAGCCGCGCGCGATGCGTGTCGTCAGGATGCCGTGTGCGAAACGCGGCGGCGATCAGCGCGTCGCGCGGCACGTCGGCCGGCCACGCTTCGCCGAGCACACGCGCGAGCACGAACAGCACCGGGCGGCGCGCGAGCGGCACCGTCGTGCGCGGATCGCGCACCGTGTATCGGCACGCGTCGACGACGAGCGCGTTGGACGCGAACAGCGCCTCGACGTCGTCGAGTCCCACGGCGCGCGACGTGTGCTGCGCGACGAGCCGCGCGGCAGGCGCGGCCAGCATTCGGCCGGCGGCGTCGATCTCGGCGGTCAGTGCGGCGATGCCGGCAGCCAGCGCGGCCTCGCGTGCGCGTGCGAGCGCCGCACGTGCCGCGTGGGCGCGCACGCGGCGCATCGCGATGCCGGCCGCGATCAGTTCGTGCGCCGCGCGCGACGCGGCCGGCAGCGGCGTCGGATCGAGCGTCGCGAGCCGGCGTTCGGCTTCGTCGACGCGGCCGATCAGCAGCAGGCGCCGCACGCCGACATGGCGCGCGAGTGCGGCATTGGCGCGATCGCCGTGCGCGTCGAGCGTCGTGCATGCGGCGTCGAGCGCGCGCGACGGCCATCCGAGGTCGCGCGCCGCGAGCGCGATTTCCGCTTCCGCGACGACGCAACGCGCACGCGCGACGACTTCCCGGGCGCCGAATGCGCGGGTCGCCGCGCGCACCAGCGCACGCGCACGCTCGAAGTCGCCGAGCTGCGCGAGCGCGATGCCGCGCAATGCGAGCGCCGGCGCATCGTCGCGCAGCGCGACGCGGTTCAGCGCGCCGAGCGCGTCACCGCCCGCGAGCGCGCGTGCGGCCGCGGTAATCAGCGAATCCATCGGAATCCCGACACACTTGTCACTCCCTCCGGCGATGCGACGGCTCCTAATCTAGCACCACGCACACGGCCGCCGGCCGTGCCCGATACCGATCGACAGGAGGAAGCTACGATGACGACCCATCTCACCGGAACGCGCGACGAATGGCTGGCCGCGCGCCGTGCGCTGCTCGACGCCGAAAAGGCGCTGACGCGGCAAAGCGACGAACTCGCGCGGCGGCGTGCGGCGCTGCCGTGGGTGCGCGTCGACAAGACCTACCGGTTCGACACCGAGGACGGCCCGGCGACGCTTGCGGACCTGTTTCGCGGCCGCTCGCAACTGCTCGTCTACCACTTCATGTTCGGCCCCGACTACAAGGCAGGCTGTCCGTCGTGCTCGGCGCTCGCCGACGGTTTCGACGGATTCGTCGTCCACCTCGCGCATCACGACGTGACGCTGACGGCCGTCTCGCGTGCGCCGCTCGAGAAGCTGCTCGGCTATCGGCGGCGAATGGGATGGACGTTTCCGTGGGCGTCGTCGGCGGACAGCGATTTCAACTTCGACTTCAACGTGTCGTTCACCGAGGCGCAGCAGCGCACGGGCGACGTCGACTACAACTATGCGCGCGGCACGCACGCGATGGACATGGATCCGCCGCCTGCGCCGGTCGCGCAGTTCGCGGCAACCTGCGGCACCGATGCGCGGACCTACGCGCGCGACCGGCCGGGGATGAGCGCGTTCGTGCGCGAGGACGATGCGATTTATCACACGTATTCGACGTACGCGCGCGGGCTCGACGCGCTGTGGGGCATGTACGCGTGGCTCGATCGTGCGCCGCTCGGACGCAACGAAACCGGCATATGGTGGCGCCGGCACGACGAGTATGCGCAGCGCTGAGCGCGCGGCGTCGCCGACCGACGACGAGCCCGCGATGAACGCGCGCGCGACAGGCCGCGAGCGGCAAGCATTCGGCGCGGTGCTGGCTGCCGTATCGGCAACGGCCGTGGCCGTGCTGCTGAACCGGCACGCGTCGATGGACGCGATGGGCGGCGGCATCGCGGCGGGCGGCTGGCTTGCGCCGGCCGCGTGGGGCCATCCGTGCGGATGGCGCGCGGACCGTGCGCTCGCCGCGTTCGCCGGAATGTGGGGCACGATGGTCGTCGCGATGATGCTGCCGGTGCTCGCGCCTGCGCTGTGGCATTACCGGCAGCTGATCGGCGCGCACGTGCCCGGGCCTGCGCATCGGACGGCGCGCGTCGCGATCGCGGGCGGTGCGTATTTCTCGGTATGGATGGCGATCGGCGTGCTCGTCTGGATGGCGGGCGACGTGCTTGCAGCGGCGGCGCTGCGGCTGTCGGCGCTCGCGTATGCGCTGCCGTTTGCGAGCGGCGCGACGGTCTTCGCGGCGGGCACGCTGCAGTTGACCGGCTGGAAGCGCCATCGCCTCGATTGTTGCCGCAACGAGCCGGCCGGCGCGTCGGCACCGCGTGCCGACGCCGCCGATGCGTGGCGGCACGGCATGCGTATCGCGCTGCACTGCGCCGCCTGCTGCGGCAATCTGATGACCGCGGCGCTGGCGGCCGGCGCGATGGACCTGCGCGTGATGGCGGTCGCGACTGCGGCGATCGCGGCCGAGCGGCTGCTGCCGCACGGGCATCGCGTGGCACGGATCGTCGGCGCGGCGATGCTCGTGGGCGGGGTCGCGATGCTCGCGAGTGCAGCCGGCGCGATATAGAGGGGGAGGACATTGGCACGCGTCCGGACGCGACTCGACCGGCGCGCGGCCGGCACGCCGGTCCGCCGATGCGGACCGGGCCGTCCGATTGCGCGAACGGGGCGATGCGGGGCCGAAACGAAAGGCGATCGAAAACGAAGCGAACGGCGATTCGAACGATTCGGCCCCGGAACGGCGGAAAACGGCTAAGCCGTTGTTCGTGTTGTGAAAATTCGCCGCGCTTCGCGTATAATTCGCTTTTGCGCCCACAGGATTTGCCATGCGTCTGATCCAAAAAGCACTCACGTTCGATGACGTGCTCCTCGTCCCGGCCTTCTCCGACGTTCTGCCGCGCGACACCAGCCTCAAGACCAAGCTGACCCGCAACATCTCCCTGAACATGCCGCTCGTGTCCGCCGCGATGGACACGGTCACCGAAGGTCGCCTCGCGATCGCGATGGCGCAGCAGGGTGGCGTCGGCATCATTCACAAGAACCTCACGCCGGCCGAACAGGCGCGCGAGGTCGCGAAGGTCAAGCGCTTCGAGTCGGGCGTGGTCCGCGATCCGATCACGGTGCCGCCGCAAATGAAGGTGCGCGACGTGATCGCGCTGTCGCGCCAGCATGGCATCTCGGGCTTCCCGGTCGTCGAAGGTCCGCAACTCGTCGGCATCGTCACGAACCGCGACCTGCGCTTCGAAACGCGCCTCGACGAACCGGTCAAGTCGATCATGACGCCGCGCGAGCGTCTCGTCACCGTCAAGGAAGGCACGCCGCTCGCGGAAGCGAAGGCGCTGATGCACAGCCACCGCCTCGAGCGCGTGCTGGTCGTCAACGACGCGTTCGAGCTGCGCGGCCTGATGACCGTCAAGGACATCACGAAGCAGACCGAGCACCCCGACGCGTGCAAGGACGAGCACGGCAAGCTGCGCGCAGGCGCGGCGGTCGGCGTCGGTCCGGACAACGAAGAGCGCGTCGAGCTGCTCGTGCAGGCGGGCGTCGACGTGATCGTCGTCGATACCGCGCACGGCCACAGCAAGGGCGTGCTCGAGCGCGTGCGCTGGGTCAAGCAGAAGTTCCCGCACGTCGAGGTGATCGGCGGCAACATCGCGACGGCCGCCGCCGCGAAGGCGCTCGTCGAATACGGCGCGGACGCGGTCAAGGTCGGTATCGGCCCCGGCTCGATCTGCACGACGCGCATCGTCGCGGGCGTCGGCGTGCCGCAGATCAGCGCGATCGCGAACGTCTCGGAAGCGCTGAAGGGCACGGGCGTGCCGTGCATCGCCGACGGCGGCGTGCGTTTCTCGGGCGACGTCGCGAAGGCGCTGGCCGCCGGCGCGAACGCCGTGATGATGGGCAGCATGTTCGCCGGCACCGAAGAAGCGCCGGGCGACGTGTTCCTGTATCAGGGCCGCCAGTACAAGTCGTACCGCGGCATGGGCTCGGTCGGTGCGATGAAGGACGGTGCGGCCGACCGCTACTTCCAGGACAACTCGGCGAACATCGACAAGCTCGTGCCGGAAGGCATCGAAGGCCGCGTCGCCTACAAGGGCTCGGTCAACGCGATCCTGTTCCAGCTGGTCGGCGGCGTGCGCGCGAGCATGGGCTACTGCGGCTGCCGCACGATCGAGGAGCTGCACGAGAAGGCCGAATTCGTGCAGATCACCGCGGCGGGCATGCGCGAGTCGCACGTGCACGACGTGCAGATCACCAAGGAAGCGCCGAACTATCACGTGGACTGATCGCCGATGAAACCGCTGCTGCGAGCCGTGCTGGTCGTCGATGCCGTGCTGCTGCTGGCGTTCGGGCTGCTGTTCGTGCTGACGCCGTGGCATGCGCTGTTCAACGCGCTGCAACTGGCGAACGTCGAACCGGCGATGCTCGGCCAGGCCTTCGGCATTGCGCTGCTCGGCCTCGCGTGGCTCGCGTTTCATGCGGCGGTCAACGGCGATCTGACGGCGCCCGTCGCCCGCGCGGTCGGCCATGTGAACTGGCTGACCGGCGTGTTGACGGTCGTCTGGTCCATCGGCACGGGCAGCGGTCCCGCGCTCGCCGCGGCCGGCAGGGTGCTGTCGGCGATCGCCGGCGTCGTGCTGATCGTGCTCGGCCTCGGCGGTGTGCGACTCGCGTCGGCCGTGCGGCGGCGCGAGCGCGCGCAGGCGCTCGACGCGCGTGCGCCGCAGCGCACCGCGGAGCCCGTCGTCGAGCGCGCGCCGCAGCGGGTCGAGCCCGTCGTCGTCCGGCCGTCCGCGCCGGTGCCGCCGTCGTCGGGCGTTCCGCCCGTCGCGCCGTCGAGGCCCGGCTCGTCGTCCGGCACCGTCGCGCTCGACGAGCGCCCGCCGACGCAGGATTGACCGGCGATGCGTCGCGCGTGCCGTCCGCCGCCCGACGTCGCCGTCCATGCTATTGACGCAGCGCAGGTTCAATCGAACGCGCTGCTTTTCTTATTCTCATCATCCCGTCCGCAGCCATGCACGACAAAATCCTGATTCTCGACTTCGGTTCGCAAGTCACCCAACTGATTGCGCGCCGCGTGCGCGAAGCGCACGTCTACTGCGAAATCCATCCGAACGACGTGTCCGACGAATTCGTCCGCGAATTCGCGCCGAAGGCGGTGATCCTGTCGGGCAGTCACGCGAGCACGTACGAAGACCATCAACTGCGCGCGCCGCAGGCGGTGTGGGATCTCGGCGTGCCGGTGCTCGGCATCTGCTACGGGATGCAGACGATGGCCGTGCAGCTCGGCGGCAAGGTCGAGTGGAGCGACCATCGCGAATTCGGCTACGCGGAAGTGCGTGCGCACGGCCATACGCGCCTGCTCGACGGCATCGAGGATTTCACGACGGCCGAAGGCCACGGCATGCTGAAGGTCTGGATGAGCCACGGCGACAAGGTCGCCGAGTTGCCGCCGGGCTTCAAGCTGATGGCGTCGACGCCGAGCTGCCCGATCGCCGGGATGGCCGACGAGGCGCGCGGCTACTACGCGGTGCAGTTCCATCCGGAAGTCACGCATACGGTGAAGGGCCGCCAGATGCTCGAGCGCTTCGTGCTGCAGATCGCCGGCGCGAAGCCCGACTGGATCATGCGCGACCACATCGAGGAAGCGGTCGCGAAGATCCGCGAGCAGGTCGGTGACGAGGAAGTGATTCTGGGCCTGTCGGGCGGCGTCGATTCGAGCGTGGCGGCCGCGCTGATCCATCGCGCGATCGGCGATCAGCTGACCTGCGTGTTCGTCGACCACGGGCTGCTGCGTCTGAACGAAGGCAAGATGGTGCTCGACATGTTCGAAGGCCGTCTGCATGCGAAGGTCGTGCACATCGACGCGTCCGAGCAGTTCCTCGGCCATCTGGCCGGCGTGACCGATCCGGAAGCGAAGCGCAAGATCATCGGCCGCGAGTTCGTCGAGGTGTTCCAGGCCGAGGCGAAGAAGCTGTCGAACGCGAAGTGGCTCGCGCAGGGCACGATCTATCCGGACGTGATCGAGTCGGGCGGCGCGAAGACGAAGAAGGCGACGACGATCAAGAGCCACCACAACGTCGGCGGCTTGCCGGAGACGCTCGGCCTGAAGCTGCTCGAGCCGCTGCGCGACCTGTTCAAGGACGAAGTGCGCGAGCTCGGCGTCGCGCTCGGCCTGCCGCCGGAGATGGTGTATCGCCATCCGTTCCCGGGCCCGGGCCTCGGCGTGCGGATCCTCGGCGAGGTGAAGCGCGAGTACGCGGACCTGCTGCGCCGCGCGGACGCGATCTTCATCGAGGAGCTGCGCAACACGGTCGCGACCGCGCAGGATGCGGCTGCCGGCCTGTGCGGCGAAGCGGACGTCGGCAAGAGCTGGTACGACCTGACGAGCCAGGCGTTCGCGGTGTTCCTGCCGGTGAAGTCGGTCGGCGTGATGGGCGACGGGCGCACGTACGACTACGTGACGGCGCTGCGCGCCGTGCAGACGACGGACTTCATGACGGCGCACTGGGCGCATCTGCCGTACTCGCTGCTCGGGCGTGTGTCGAACCGGATCATCAACGAAGTGCGCGGGATCAATCGCGCGGTGTACGACATTTCGGGGAAGCCGCCGGCGACGATTGAGTGGGAGTGAAATCACGCCCCTCGACGACTCTCGCAAAACGCTCGTGACGTGCTGATTCAATGAAAGGCACGTCACGGCTGCTATCGGCAACGATCAGCCGCTATCGCCGGCCGGCAGAACAGGCCGGCTGTAGCGAAGTCGACGAGAACCGAAAGCCGGATCATCAAGATCGTCCGGTTCACTATCGCCTTAAATCCGTCTTCGACGACGGTACAGGTCTCCTCTGAGAACCTGTCTCGTGCAATCTCAAGCCCAAGCCCGCGATTGCCCGGCTTAAGAGGGCAACGGAAACACACAACGGTCTCACCGACCATTACCGTCCACGTTCGCTACGGCCCCTCCGTCCACCGGCGGCGAGCGGTGTACCACCGACTCAATCTGCGATGCGATCTTCTCTACATCGGCCCGCGTCGCCGGGTTGTAGACGCACATGCTGAGATCGGTCCGGCCGTCGACCGAGAACGTCGAGTATTCAAACGCAAGCGGCCCGAGCACCGGATGGCGAATGCGCTTGACACGCTCGCCGTGGATTTCGCGGACATCGTTGTCACGCCACATCGCCCTGAATTCGGGACTCAGCCGCGACAGCTCGTCGACGAGCGGTTCCACCTCCGTCGCCGCACCCGCACGCGCGGCGTCCACGCGGAATGCGCCGATGACGTGGCGCGCGACACTCTCCCAGTCATACTGCACGGCGCGCGCACGCGGGTCGAGGAAGATCGTGCGCAGTACATTGCGCTGATGCGGCGGCAGCGATCCATAGTCGCCCAGCATGACAGTCGCCGCCCGATTCCAGGCAAGGACGTTCCAGGTCGCCGTGCGAATCAGGGCGGGGCTCGGATCCAGTGCGTCGAGGACGCGCTGCAGACGCGGCGTGACACCGTCCGTCTCGCGATAGCGCGCCACCGGAGGCCGCCCAAGGCCGAGCAGGAAAAGATGCTCGCGCTCGACGTCCGTCAGCATCAGGGCCTGCGAAATGCGGTCGAGCACGTCGGCCGATGGCGCGCCGCCGCGACCCTGTTCCAGCCAGGTGTACCAGGTGGGACTGATATTCGCGCGCTGCGCCACTTCCTCGCGGCGCAGCCCCGGCGTGCGCCGGCGCCCCGCGGGAAAGCCGAGCGCGACGGGGTCGAGCTTCATGCGCCGGTCCCGCAGATACGTCCCGAGCAGGTTTTCGTTCGCCTGTTCCACGTCGATCCTGTTAATCAATTTAATATGATAACGTCACTACTTTACCAGGATAGTCTCTGCGCCTAGATTTGTCTCCCTGGCAAACCTGGAGAGCAAATCATGCGTGTTTTCGTTACCGGCGCCACCGGATTTGTTGGCATTCCCACCGTCAAGGAATTGATCGCCGCCGGACATCGCGTCCTCGGTCTGGCGCGTTCGGACGAGGGGGAGAAATCGCTGGCCGCCATTGGCGCGGACGTCCATCGCGGTTCGCTCGAAGATACCGAGAGCCTGCGGGCGGGCGCGGCGGCGGCCGACGCCGTCATTCATCTCGGCTTCGTTCACGACTGGTCGAACTTTGCGCAGTCCTGCGAGATCGATCGCCGCGCCATCGAAGCGCTGGGTGCGGTCCTCGCCGGTTCGGACAAGCTTCTGATCGTGACGGCAGGCACGGCGGGATTGGCCGCCCCGGGCCGGCTCGCGACCGAGGACGACGATGTGCCGCCTGATTTCCCGTTTCCGCGCGTGTCGGAGCAGACGGCGCGCTCGCTGAAGGGTGTGCGCGCCGCGGTCGTGAGGCTTCCGCAGGTCCACGACACGGTGCGGCAAGGGCTTCTGACCTACGCCGTCGCCGTCGCGCGGGAGAAGGGGGTGTCCGCGTACGTCGGCGAAGGACGCAATCGATGGGCTGCAGCGCACATCTCGGATGTCGCGCGTCTTTACCGGCTGGCGCTGGAAAAGAACGAGGCCGGCGCGAAATATCATGCCGTGGCGGAAGAAGGTGTACCGATGCGGGATATTGCAGAAGCGATCGGCCGTGCGCTGAAAGTGCCTGTCGCCTCCCTGTCCGCGGAAGAGGCGCCTGCGCATTTCGGTTGGTTGGCGGCATTCGCGGGCCACGATCTCGTGGCCTCGAGCGAAAAGACGCGCAAGGTGCTCGGCTGGAATCCGACGGGGCCTGGGTTGATCGCCGATCTCGAGCGAATCGAGGCGTCCTGAGCAGCGCAGGCGTACAAGAGACGCGCAACTGGCTCCGAGTTCGTCCCGCGGCAAAGACGCCACCGGGCGCCGCAGCGTGATGCCGATGGCGCGCGATTTGCCGATGATCGATTGGCGATAAACCACCGACCATAAATGCGCATCGCTTCCCGATCGCATGTTGCGCCGACACCGACGCCCGGCAACCCAATCTGCCGGGCGTCGCTTTTTCTGCCGCAAGCGGCGCGTCGTTCGATTGACGATAATGGACGCTTGTCCATCGGCATATCGCTAATCGCGCCGTGACCCAACTGACTCTGCCGGGCATCGAAGCGCCGCGGCTGCATCATCGGCTGTTTTTTGCGGCGCAGCCCGATCCGCATACCGCTGCGCGGATTGCCGATGCGGCGCGTCGTTTGTGGCCGGACGCGGCCCGCACCGGGCACTGGGTCGATACGGCGCGCCTGCATGTGACGCTGCATTCGCTCGGCGAATTCATGCACATACCGCCGGAGGTGATTGTCCGTGCCCGCGACGCGGCACAGCGCGTCCGCGCGCGGCCGTTCGACGTGTCGTTCGACCGGATCGTCAGCTTCAGCGGCCGCACCGACGATCGGCCCTGGGTGCTGACCGTGTCCGACGTTTCGCATGAGCTGATCGACCTGCAGCGGCAACTCGTCGAGGCACTGAAAAGGACGGGCCTTCGACCGTCGCGCGCGAGCTTTACGCCGCATGTCACGCTGCGCTACGACCGCAGCCGGCGCGCCGCACACGATCGAGCCGATCGCGTGGACGGTCAGCGAGTTCGTGTTGATCGACAGTTGGCTCGGCAAGACGCGCCATGACGTGATCGGTCGCTGGCCGCTCGACTTGACCACGCCGATCTGACGGCATCACGCAACGGTGCCGATACCGGTTCAGCGGCGAGGCCGTTCGGCGAGCGCCGATGCCCGCTCGACGGCCCGCCGCGCGACGTCGACGACGCCCGCGCTCATCGGCAGATCGTCTCGACGCTCCAGTTCATCCACACCGAACCAGCGCGCATCGAGCGCATCGTCACCGGCCGCCGGCGTGCCGCGCAACCATCGGCACAGCACCGCCACCATCACGAAGTGCTGGCGCAGCGTGCCGTCGTCGTCGCGACCGAATGCGTCGAGTGCAGTGAAGACGTCGACTGCCTCGACTTTCACCGCCGTTTCTTCCGCCAGTTCGCGCACGACGGCATCGCGGATCGGCTCGCCCGCTTCGATCTTGCCGCCGGGAAAGCCCCAGCGGCCCGCGTCGGGCGGATTCGCGCGGCGTACGAGCAGCACGTCGCGGCCGCGTAGAACGATGCCGATCACGGCGGGAACGACGCGCACGTTGTCCGTGGCGTCGGCGGCGGAAGAGGACGATGTCGGCATGATCTGAACCCGATACGAACGCGCAAACGGCCTGCGTGCATTCATCGCGCGCTATAAACGATCGCACGCGGGGCGCGGCGACCGCCACGGGCTCGCGTGTCCGTGTGCCGCGCGCGATGAATGGCCAAGGTCTGCACTCGCCAGTATCGCAGCGTTCGCGCCCGCATGTCGCCGCGCGGCGGCGCCGTATGCATCGACATATCCGCGAAGCGACCGGGTCAGACGTCCGCGCACGACGCATCGATCGTCGCGTTCTCTCCGGCATCCCGCAGTTCAGCCAGATACGCCCACGGATAAATGCCGCGCGCATGCCCGTCGCCGAACGCGACGCAGATGCCGTAGCCGACCGGCTCCACGCCGGCCAGCGTCAGATCGGCCGGCGCGACGACGACCATGCCGCGACGGCGCAGCGCGCGGCATGCCGCGCACGGACAGGCACGGCGCAGCCGCGCATAGTCGATGCGCTGCGTGCCGCCGTCGGCCCAGCGCAACGTCAGCGCGCGCGCCGCATGATCAAGCACGAGTTCGGTCGGCGCAGTCATTGCGCGTCCTCGATCTGCCGGATCGCGATGCGCACGGCCTTGCGCACTTCCGGATCGCGATCGTCGAGCGCCGCATGCAGCGCGGGCAGCGACGCCGAATCGCGCAGTTCGCCCAATGCGAGCGCGGCTTCCTTGCGCAGATTGCTGATCGAATGCACGAGCAGCGCCGCGACGGCCGGTGCCGCAGCGGCGTCGCGCAGCTGCCCGAGCGCGCGTGCGGCGCGCAGGCGCACCTGCCAGTAATCGTCGTCGAGCGCGGTGACGAGCGGCGCGCGCGCGGCCGCGATCCGCAGCTTGCCGAGCGTCGCGGCCGCTTCCTCGCGCACCTGCCATTCGCGGTCGCGCAGCGCGACAAGCAGCGCGTCGGCAACGGCGGCGTCGCCGGACGCCGCGAAGCCGAGTGCACCGACCGCGATCCGTCGCACGGCGGCGTCGGCATCGGCGGTCGCGATACGTGCGAGCGGCGCGAGTGCGCGCGCATCCTTGAGCCAGCCCAGCACCGCGACGGCCTCCGCGCGCACGGCCGCGGTGCCGTCCTCGAGCGCGCGCAGGGCGGGCGCATACGCGTCGGGATCGCGCAATTCGCGCAGGCCGCGCAGGACGGCGGCGCGCACGGACGGCTCGGCCCGATCGGCCCAGCGGCACAGCACGGCGCCGGACGCGAGTTCCTTCAGTTCGGACAGGCTCTGCGCCGCACTCGCGCGCACGTCGTCGTCGCGATCGAGCAGCGCCGCGCACAGTGCGTCGACGACGTCGGGCCGCTCCCATGCGCCGAGCACGCGCGCGGCTTCGCAGCGCACGTCGGCGGACGGATCGTCGCGCAGCACGGCGACGAACGTGGGCACGAGCGCCGCATCTTCGAGATCGGCGAGTTCAAGCAGTGCGACGCGACGCACCGATGCGTCGGCTGCGGCGAGCCGCGCGAGCAGCGCGGCGTGGTCGGCGTCATAGGCATCGTAGGCACCGGACGGCGGAAAGGCAGGAGCGGAAAAGGTCATGGATGAAAACCGGATCGGTAAAGGGGCCGGCGCCGCGCAGTCAGCCCGCATCGCGCAGCAAGGCGAGGCAGCGGCGCTTGATGTCGACGAAGGCAGGTTCGGTCGTGCTGTCGTCGGTGCGCGGTCGCGCGAGCGGCACGCGAATGTCGGCGACGATGCGCGCGGGCCGCGGCGACAGCATTACGATGCGATCGCCGAGAAACAGCGCTTCCTCGATGTCGTGCGTGACGAACAGCACGGTCGTGCCGATGCGCGACCAGATGTCGAGCAGCAGCGTCTGCATCATCCGGCGCGTCTGCGCGTCGAGCGCGCCGAACGGCTCGTCCATCAGCAGGACGCGCGGCCGGTTGATCAGCACGCGGGCGATTTCGACGCGCTGTTGCATGCCGCCGGACAGTTGCGCCGGATAGTGCGCGCCGAACGCGCCGAGTCCGACGAGTTCGAGCAGTTCGGCGGCCTCGCGGCGGCGCTCGCGCGCGGGCACGCCCTTCATCTTCAGGCCGAACGCGACGTTGTCGATCACGCGCTTCCATGGAAACAGCGTGTGCTGCTGGAACACGAGCCCGCGATCGGGGTGTGGGCGATCGACGCGTTGGCCGTCGACGACGATCTCGCCGCGTGTCGCCGCGACGTGCCCGGCCAGTGCGCCGAGCAACGTCGATTTCCCGCAACCGGACGGTCCGAGCACGCAGACGAATTCGCCGGGTGCGACGTCGAGCTCGAGCGAATCGAGCGCCGCGAAACGCGCGTGCGGCGGACCGAGTTCGATCGTCAGCGCGCGCACGCCGACGCGGCCGGGCGCGGCCGATGCCGATGCGGCGGCGCTCATCGCCGGCCTCCGCGCGGTGCGTACCACGGCGTGAGCGCGCTGCCGATCCGCTTGACGAGCAGGCTGCTGCCCATGCCGAGCAGCCCGATCAACGCCATGCCGACGACGATGTCGGGATAGTTCTGCAGCGTGTACGACGCCCAGGTGAAATAGCCGATGCCGTACTGGCCGGCGATCATCTCGGCCGTGACGAGGCAGAACCACGCGGTGCCCATGCCGATCGACAGCCCCGTGAAGATCGCCGGTGCCGCGCCGGGCAGGATCACTTCCGCGTAGAGCGCGAAGCCGCGTGTGCCGAGGCTGCGCGCAGTCGCGACGAGGCGAGGGTCGACGGCTTCCGCGCCGTGCACGGTGTTCAGCAGGATCGGGAACAGCGCGCCGACGAACGTGATGAACATCATGCTGAGCTCGGACGACGGAAACATCAGGATCGCGAGCGGAATCCACGCGACGGCCGGAATCGGCCGCAGCACCTCGAGCGGCGGCAGCAGCGCGTCTTCGAGCGCGCGATAGCGGCCGATCGCGAGACCGAGTCCGACGCCCGTCACCGCCGCCGCGGCGAAGCCGGCGAGCACGCGCGTAAGGCTTGCAAACAGGTGCATCGGCAGCTTCGGCGAATGCAGTAGCGCCCACAGCGCGGGGCCGACATCGGCCGGGGCGGGGACGTTCGCGAACGTGACGACGCCGAGCGACAGTCGCCAATGGACGGCGGCCTGCCACAGCGCGATGCACGCGACGAGCGACGCGAGCCGCGCGGCGCGACGGCGCAGCAGCGGCGGCGCACCGCGTGCGGCGGCATGGGCGGCGCGCGCGTCGCCGGCGCGGGACGGTTCGGAGAGACGGCGTTTGGCAAGCTCGAAGGTCGCGGCCATGCGGATATCCGTATCGATGAGGGGAGAGGCGCGCCGTTCAGCGCGCGGCGAGCGCCGCGGCGGAGCCGGTCCGCGCGGCCGCATAGTCGACGACCGAACCCGACACGCGCTGCGCGTAAGCGTCGGCGCCCGACTTGAGCAGGAACGCGGTGAGGGCGCCGTGCGCGTCCTTCACGTACCAGGCCTGATCGGCGAACAGCTTGAGCCCGCTTGCATGGTCGTGCACGAAGACCGCACGCACCTTCGCAGACGCGCCGAGCTTCGCGAGCGCCGCAAACGCCGACGCCGGATTCGCGTAATGACGCACGGCTTCGTCGCCGGCCGGCCAGACTTGCGCGACGTCGTTGAAATCGCGGATCGGCTTGCCGGTCGACGCATCGTTCGCGACGAGCGGCTGCCGGCCGTAGCGCTTCAGCGCCGCGTCGTAGTCGAGCCCGGACGCTGCGAACGCCGCGCGGATGTAGC
This sequence comes from Burkholderia multivorans ATCC BAA-247, assembly GCF_000959525.1. NCBI lineage: Bacteria > Pseudomonadati > Pseudomonadota > Betaproteobacteria > Burkholderiales > Burkholderiaceae > Burkholderia > Burkholderia multivorans. The sequence continues at coordinate 2,195,025 of NZ_CP009832.1, read as the reverse complement.
GGTCGTCGATGAACGTCGCGGGGTCGGGCGCGGTGTCGGTCTTCTTCAGCAGTTTCAGCGTGTCGATCGCGGTCGCGACGGCCTGCCGGTATTCGGGCTTCCACGTGAGGTCGCGCGTCTGGATGCCGAGCGGACCGTGATACAGATAGTCGACCGGCGCCTCGATCCCGGTGACTTTCTCGATCAGCAGGCTGTACTTCTCCGGGTTCTGCGCGAGCAGCCGGTTCGCTTCGATCGCCGCGCGCAGGTACGCGACGACGATTTCCGGATAGCGCTGCGCATACGCGGCATCGACGAGCGCGCCGTGGAAGGTCGGTGCGTGAGTCTGCGCGCCGTCGTAGATCTTGCGCGCGATGCCGCGATACGGGAACAGGTCGGCGAACGGCACGAAATCGGCGTGCGCGTCGATCTTGCCGGCCTTCAGCGCGCTGCCGGCGACTTCGGGCGCCTGCGTGACGATGTTCACGTCGGTGTCGGGATTCCAGCCCTGCGCACGGACCGCGCGCAGCAGCATGCCGTGCGCGGTCGATGCGAACGGCACCGAGATCGTCTTGCCCTTGAGGTCCGCGAACGCGCGCACCGGCGAATTCGTCGGCACGACGATGCCGTTGCCGCTGCCGTCGATGCTGCCGTCGAGCACCGCGATGAACACGCTTGCACGGCCGGCCTTGCGGAACGCGGCGCCGTTCAGCGCGCCGGGGAAGTCCGCCATCGCGCCGAAGTCGAGCTTGCCGGCCACCATTTCGTTGGTGAGCGGCGCGCCTGACGTGAAGTCCTTCCACTGCACGTCGTATTTGACGTCGCGATACTTGCCGGTGCGCGGCAGATACTTGTCGAGCAGGTGCAGTTCGCGGATCAGCAGGCCGCCGGTCGCGCAATTGATCGTCGTGTCCTGCGTGCCGATCGCGACGCGGATCGTTTCGGCGTGCGCGGCGCCTGCGGCCGCGAGCAGGAGCGACGCGGCAAGCAGGCGCAAGGTCCGTAGCGTGGTGTTCATCTGTCGTGAGTCCGGTAGAGGGGAATCGATGGGCAACCGATGCGCGCTCAGCGCAGCAGATACGGGATGTCGACCTTCACGGCGCCGGTCGGGCAGTCGCGTTCGCACGGCATGCAGTACCAGCACTCGTCGAACTGCATGTATGCCTTGCCTTTGCTGACGTCGATCGCGAGCAGATCGAGCGGACAGACGTCGACGCAGACGGTGCAGCCCTTGTCGGCGATGCAGCGTTCCTCGTCGATCGTGACCGGTGCGCTGCTGCGCAGGAAGATCTCGTGCGGGGTATGGGACACGGGCGGGCTCCTCAGAGGGCGGCCGCGACGGCGGCCGGTTCGCGGATGCGCAATTGCGCGTAGGCGGCGCGCTCGTCGTCGGCGAGCGGCACGATGTACGGTTCGACTGGCCGCTTCTCGCTGCGCATCGTGCCGTCCGCGTGCTTGCGCAGCCACGTATGGCAGAACCATTCGGCATCGTTGCGATGCGGATAGTCGACGCGATGGTGATACAGCCCCCAGCGGCTCTCGGTGCGAAACAGCGACGCGCGCGCAGCCATTTCCGCGCAGTCGCGGATCGCACGCACTTCGGCGGCGCGCATCAGCTCGTGCGGATGCGTGGCCTTGATCGCTTCGATATCCTCAGCGACGTCGGCAAAACGCTGCAGCCCGATTTCCATCTTGCGCGTCACCTTCGGCGGCTGCAGATAGTCGTTCACCATCCGGCGCAGCTTGTATTCGACCTGAGCGGGCGCGAGGCCGTGCTCGCGCGCGAGCGGCGCGAACACGCGCGCGCGTTCGGCGTCGACCTGCGCGGCATCGACGGGCGCGAGTTCGCGGCCGGCGACGTAGTCGGCCGCGTTCTGTCCGGCGAACCAGCCGTACGTGAATGCGCCGAGCATGTAGTTGTGCGGGACCGCCGCCATGTCGCCGGCCGCGTAGAGGCCCGGCACGGTGGTCTCGGCGCGCGCGTTCACGTACACGCCGGAGGCGCTGTGGCCGCTGCAGAAGCCGATCTCCGAGATGTGCATCTCGACCATCTGCCGCCGATAGTCGGTGCCGCGCCCCGCGTGAAAGCGTCCGCGGCTCGGCCGTTCGTTCGTATGCAGGATCTGCTCGATCGTCCGGATCGTTTCTTCGGCGAGATGGTCGAGCTTCAGGAACACGGGGCCGTTGCCGCTTTGCAGTTCCTGATAGAACTCCCACATCATCTGGCCGCTCCAGTAATCGCACTCGATGAAGCGTTCGCCCTTGCCGTTCGCGGTGAAGCCGCCGAGCGGGCCCGTCACGTACGCGCAGGCGGGACCGTTGTAGTCCTTGATCAGCGGATTGATCTGGAAGCATTCGAGATTCGCGAGCGCGGCGCCCGCGTGATACGCCATCGCATAGCCATCGCCGGCGTTCGTCGGGTTCTCGTAGGTGCCCATCAGATAGCCGGACGCAGGCAGCCCGAGCCGGCCGGCCGCACCGCAGCACAGAATCACGGCCTTTGCACGGATCACGTGGAACTCGGCGGTGCGGCAGTCGAAGCCGAGCACGCCGCTCGCGTTGCCGTGCGCGTCGGTCAGCACGCGCGTCGCGACGATGCGGTTCGTGATCGCGATGCGCGCGCGCTTCAGCTGCCGATACAGCACCTTCTTGATGTCGTGACCTTCCGGCATCGGCAGCACGTACGACCCCATGTGGTGAACCTTCTTCACCGCATAGTCGCCGGTGCCGTCCTTCTCGAACTTCACGCCCCAGCGGTCGAGCTGCTCGATCGTCGCGAAGCTGTGCGTCGCATACGCATGGACCGCTTCCTGATCGACGATGCCGTCGTTCGCGATCGTGATCTCGCGCGTGTACTGTTCGGGCGTCGCGTGGCCCGGAATCACGGCGTTGTTCAGTCCGTCCATCCCCATCGAGATCGCGCCGCTGCGCTTCACGTTCGCCTTCTCGAGCAGCAGCACGCGCAGCGACGGGTCGCGTTCCTTCGCCTTGATCGCGGCCATCGGGCCGGCCGTGCCGCCACCGACCACGACGATGTCGTATTCGAGTACATGGGTGTTCATCGCGGATTCCTTGCAGGTTTGCGCGCCTTGTGCCGCTGCCGGTCGATGCGCAGCCGGTACTGGAAGGCGTCGCCTCGGAAGTAGAGGTGTTCGTAATCGATCGGCGCGCCCGACGCGTCGTGCGTGAGCCGCTCGATGCGCAGCACGGGGCTGCCTTCCTCGACGCGCAGTGCATCGACGATCTCGTCGTCCGCGAGAATCGCGTCGATCGCCACGTCGGCATGGCCGAGCGGCACGCCGCAGTCGTTCTCGAGGATCAGGAAGATGTCGCGCGTCGCGAGATCGGCGCTTGCGATGCGCTTGCCGAGCGCTTCGGGCAGCCACGTGCGCTCGAGCGACACGGGTTCGCGGTTCAGCAGCCGCACGCGATGAATCTCGACGAGCGGCGCATGCTCGGGCACGTTCAGCTTCGCGGCGAGGTGACGGTCGGCCTTGACGATGCGCAGGCTGCGCAACTGGTTCACGATCTCGTAGCCCATCGACGACATCGCTTCGGCGAAGCCCTGCAGCGACGTCACGTTCTGGAACGCCTTCGGTTTCGACACGAACGTGCCCTTGCCATGCAGCTTGAACAGCAGGCCTTCCTTCTGCAGATCGCCGAGCGCCTGGCGTACGGTGATGCGGCTCACGTCGAACATCGCGCAGAGTTCGTGTTCGGACGGCATCCGGCTGTGCGGCGCATAGGTGCCGTCGAGAATCCGCGCGCGCAGCGTGTCCTTGATCTGCACGTAGAGCGGGGCGGGCGACAGCGGTACGACGTTCGGTGCGGGCATCGGCTGACTTGTTATGACAAGAAGGCTCGAGTGTAGTCAGCGCGATCGCCCGGCCCAACGAAGCATTTCTGCTTTTCACTTTCCGATTTCGGAAAAGCGCATGCGTTCCGGCCATGCGGCGCGATGCGGTCGACGAAAAAAATCGCCGGCCGTGTCGCTGCGGATGTCGATTTCGCACGGCGCCGTTCGTCGTGTTCAGGTCGGCCGGTGCGCGGCCGCAGCGCCCGATCACTGCGCCGCGCTGCGCGGCGCGGCTTTTGCTTTCGATCCGATACGACAAGGAGACGTGACATGCCGGAATCCCGATACCGCTGGGTGATCGTCGCCGCGGGTGCGCTGATGGGCTGCATCGCGGTCGGCGCGATGTTTTCGCTACCCGTGTTTCTTCGTCCGATCGCGCGCGACACGGGCTGGTCGATGACCGGCATCTCCGCCGCGATGACGATCGGCTTTCTCGCGATGGCGTTCGCGAGCATCGCGTGGGGCAGCCTGTCGGACCGCATCGGCACGCGCGCGGTGGTCGTCGCGGGTGCGGTCCTGCTGCCCGCGAGCCTCGCGCTCGCGAGCCGCGCGCCGTCGCTCGCCGCGTTTCAGGCGATCTTCGGGCTCGCGGTCGGCGGCACGACGGCCGCGATGTTCGCGCCGATGATGGCGTGCGTGACGGGCTGGTTCGACACGCACCGCAGCCTCGCGGTGTCGCTGGTGTCGGCCGGCATGGGCATGGCGCCGATGACGATGTCGCCGCTCGCCGCGTGGCTCGTGTCGACGCACGACTGGCGCTCCTCGATGCTGACGATCGCGGCGGTCGCGGCCGCGACGATGATCCCCGCGTCGCTGCTCGTGCGTCGCGCACCGGCGCTGGCCGGTAGGGACGGCGCACACGGCGCACCGTCCGTCGCGGGCGGCGCGGAAGCGCCGATGACGGTCGCGCACGCGCTGCGCTCGCCGCAGTTCGCGCTGCTGCTGCTGACCAATTTCTTCTGCTGCGCGACGCATTCGGGGCCGATTTTTCATACGGTCAGCTATGCGGTGACCTGCGGAATCCCGCTGATCGTGGCGGTGTCGATCTACAGCGTCGAAGGGCTCGCGGGGATGGGCGGCCGGATCGTGTTCGGCGTGCTCGGCGATCGCGTCGGCGCGAAGCGGATGCTGGTCGCCGGGCTGTTGGTTCAGGCGCTCGGCGCGCTCGCTTATGCATTCGTGCGCACGCTCGACGGTTTCTACGCGGTCGCGACGCTGTTCGGCTTCGTCTATGCGGGCGTGATGCCACTCTATGCGGTGCTCGCGCGCGAAAACTTCCCGCTGCGGATGATGGGCACCGTGATCGGCGGCAGCGCGATGGCCGGCAGCCTCGGGATGGCGGCAGGGCCGGTCGCCGGCGGGCTGATCGTCGATACGTTCGGCAGCTATGGCTGGCTTTATGTCGGCTCGTTCGCGATCGGCGTCGGCGCCTGTCTGATTGCGACGATGTTTCGTCCGTTTCCTGCTGCCCGGCCCGACGCGGTGACCGCGTGATCGCGCGCGCGGCGGCATCGCGCGGCGGGCATGCCGGCGGCTGGCGTCCCGTGCGGCGGGCGCCACACGCCACACGCGTAGCAGCCGCATGCCTGCGCGGAACGCGTGCCGATCGGCCGGCATGCGCGGCGATTCCGGCCCTAAAAACCACAATATCGAGCATATGCTCGAAGGGGCCTGTCATACGGGCGTCACCCTGCTAGAATTCGGCTGCCGCATTGTTCCGATTGACTGATGAGACTGCTTGACGCTCTGGTCGAACAGCGTATTGCCGCCGCCGCCGCGCGGGGCGAGTTCGACGATTTGCCGGGTACCGGCGCGCCGCAGGCGCTCGACGACGACCTGCTCGTGCCCGAGGAGGTGCGGGTGGCCAACCGTATCCTGAAGAACGCGGGGTTCGTGCCGCCGGCCGTCGAACAGCTGCGCGCATTGCGCAATCTGCAGGACGAACTGCAGGCCGTCAGCGACCGCACCGCGCGGTGCCGGCTGCAGGCGAAGATCCTCGCGCTCGACATGGCGCTCGAATCGTTGCGCGGCGGCCCGATGGTAATGCCGCGCGAATACTGCCGGCGCATCGCGGAACGTCTGTGCGAGCGCGGGCTCGACGAGGTGTCCGCCGAAGCGGGGCCGATGTGAGCTCCGACACGCTGCACGACGCAGCGGCCGATTTCCCTTCGACAGCAGCCGCGCCGGCCTCGGCGCGCGACGTGCATTTCATGCGCCTTGCGCTCGCCGCGGCCGAAGAGGCGCGCGCGGCCGGCGAAGTGCCGGTCGGGGCAGTGCTCGTGCGCGGCGATGAAGTGCTCGCGCGCGGCTTCAACCATCCGATCGGCGGCCACGATCCGTCCGCACACGCCGAAATGGCCGCGCTGCGCATGGCCGCGCAGCATCTGCAGAACTACCGCATGCCGGGCTGCGAACTGTACGTCACGCTGGAGCCGTGCCTCATGTGCGCGGGCGCGATCATGCATGCGCGCATCGCGCGCGTCGTATTCGGCGCCGCCGATCCGAAAACCGGCGTATGCGGCAGCGTGATGGATGCGTTCGCGAATCCGCAGCTGAACCACCATACGGAAGTCGTCGGCGGCGTACTCGCGAACGAGTGCGGCGCCGCGCTGAAGTCGTTTTTTGCCGAACGCCGGCGCGCGCTGCGCGACGCGCGGCTCGCGCGCGACGCGGCCGCCGGCGAATCGTAGCCGGCACGGCCCGCGCGGCTGCCTTCGTGAACCGGCGCCGGTTCGGTCCCTCTAAGCAGTTCCACGATCCCGACACCTTTCGCCATGTCCTTTCAGCCCGCCGCGTCCTACACCATCCGCCTGCTTGCGCCGTCCGGCTATCCGCACGATCCGGACGCGATCAATCGCGCGCTCGAGCGGCTCAGCGTCGCGCAACAGCGCATCGAGAACATCGAGGCGACGCAGCGCCGCTTCCAGCGCTTCGGCGGCACCGACGGCGAGCGCGCGGCCGACCTGAACCGGCTGGCGGATCCGGCGCGGCCGCTGCCCGACATCGCGCTTGCGGTGCGCGGCGGCTACGGCGCCGCACGAATCCTGCACGGCCTCGACTATCGCGGGCTCGAACGCCGGCTGCGCGACCAGCCGATCGCGCTCGTCGGCCACAGCGATTTCACCGCGATCCAGGTCGCGCTGTACGCCAAGGCGCGGATCAAGAGCTTCGGCGGGCCGATGCTGTCCGCGGACTTCGGCGCGGAAACGCCGAGCGATTTCACGATGCAGCACTTCTGGCAGACGCTGACGCAGCCGACCACAACGATCGTCGCCGACGCGCCGCAGGTGCAGTCCGTCAACGTGACGGGCACGCTGTGGGGCGGCAACCTCGCGATCCTCGCATCGCTGGTCGGCACGCCGTACATGCCGGACATCGAGGGCGGGATCCTGTTCATCGAAGACGTCAACGAGCAGCCGTTCCGGATCGAACGGATGATCTACCAGCTGCATTTGTCCGGCGTGCTCGCGCGCCAGCAGGCGCTCGTGCTCGGCCAGTTCACCGGCGCGCGGCCGTTCGAGTACGACAACGGCTACGACATGCAGGCGATGATCGACCAGGTGCGCGCGGTGATCGGCATTCCCGTCGTCACGGGGCTGCAGTTCGGCCACGTGCCCGATCTGTTGACGCTGCCGTTCGGCGCACGTGCGCAGCTCGTCGCGAACGCGCACGGGTTCCGGCTGACGCTGTCGGATTATCCGCATCTCGGCTGAGCGGCGGCGCGGATCGGACAAGGCGGGGCGTCCCGCCTTTTTCTTCGAGCAATTGCGCAACTAACGGCCGTCTTTTTCTACCGCCCGAAACGGGAAGGCGAATGGGCCGTGCACCAATTTTGTCGACAAAATGGCGGGCAGGGTATACGACGAGAGCCGCCTCAAACGGGTGTGAACGCCTTGCTGCGCCTGATTTTGATGCACGATGCACCGGTTTCGCGCGGCGCGATGCGCTCGAAGTGTGCACAATACGGGAAAAGAATTGTTGACAATCTTTATGTCCGTTCTACGATAAGGACCATCACACGATGCAGATCATGAACGAGCCCGAATCCACCCCGTCCGCGGCCGCCGGCCACGAAGCGATCGCCGAACGGATCCGCACCGCGATCCTCGAGCATCGGCTCGCGCCCGGCGCGAAGCTGACGGAGGCGCAGCTGTGCGAGCTGTTCGGCGTGAAGCGCGGGACGATCCGGCAGGCGCTCGCACAGCTCGCGACCGACAAGCTCGTCGATCTCGAGCCGAACCGCGGCGCGTTCGTCGCGAGCCCGACGCTGCAGGACGTGCACGAAGTGTTCGAGATGCGCCGCATCATCGAGCTGGCAGTCGTCGAGCGGATCGCCACAGGCCCGAGCGCGAAGCGGCTCAAGGGCATCGCGGCGCTGATCGACAAGGAGCGCAAGGCGTTCGAGCGGCACGACTTCGCCGCGTGGATCCGGCTGTCGGGCGAGTTTCATACGGCGCTCGCCGCACTGACCGGCAATGCGACGCTCGGCGAGTGCCTCGAAGGGCTCGTCGCGCGCTCGACGCTGATGTCCGCGCTGTACGAGTCGCATGGACGCAGCCCGTGCTCGTTCGACGATCACGGCGAGATTCTGGCGGCGCTCGAGACGGGCGACGCGAAGCGGGCGGCCGCGCTGATGGCGCAGCACCTGCAACATGTCGAATTGAAGATGCTCGACCGGCCCGCGCAGGGCCAGGTCGATTTGCGCGAAGTGTTCGGCGGCGCCTGAACGGCGACCCGGGCTCGACGACGCGCCACACCACAGAGCAATGCAGGTCCGCGGCTCGCGCCGCGGGCCGCGGGTCCGACTCCGGACGACGATCCGGGGCGTTATCGATGACGGTGGAGCGGCCATCCGGCCGCGTCAAGGAGAAGTCATGGCTCAGTTCAGTGTGGCGCACGACAGCGCCTATCCGGCGCAAGAGGGCGGCGAGGGCGGCGGCCCCGCGTTGCCGGGCGGTTACAGCGAGCGTCTGTACAACGAAGATTTGGCACCCCTGAAGAATCAGACGTGGGGATCGTACAACATCTTTGCGTTCTGGATGTCCGACGTGCACAGCGTCGGCGGCTACGTGTTCGCGGGCAGCCTGTTCGCGCTTGGGCTCACGAGCTGGCAGGTCCTGATCGCGCTGATCGTCGGCATCAGTCTCGTCAACGTGCTCTGCAACCTGATCGCGCGGCCGAGCCAGCAGATCGGCGTGCCGTATCCCGTCGCGTGCCGCGCGACGTTCGGTGTGCTCGGCGCGAACGTGCCGGCCGTGATTCGCGGGCTGATCGCGATCGCGTGGTACGGGATCCAGACGTATCTCGCATCGAGCGCGCTCGTGATCGTCGTGCTGAAGTTCTTCCCGCAGTGGCTGCTGTATGCGGACGTTCATCGCTACGGCTTCCTCGGCCTGTCGGCCGTCGGCTGGGCCGGCTTCATGCTGCTGTGGGTGCTGCAGGCGCTGGTGTTCTGGAACGGGATGGAGACGATCAAGAAGTTCATCGACTTCGCGGGTCCGGCCGTCTACGTCGTGATGTTCATCCTCGCCGGCTACATGGTGTGGCGCGCGGGCTGGCGCAACATCGGGATCAACCTCGGCGGCGTCAAGTATCACGGCGCAGAAGTGATCCCGGTGATGATCACGGCCATCTCGCTCGTCGTGTCGTACTTCTCCGGACCGATGCTGAATTTCGGCGACTTCTCGCGGTACTGCCGGTCGTTCGGCGAAGTGAAGCGCGGCAACTTCTGGGGGCTGCCCGTGAACTTCCTCGCGTTCTCGCTCGTCACCGTCATCACGACGGCCGCAACGCTGCCGGTGTTCGGCGAGCTGATCACCGATCCGGTCGAGACGGTCGGCCGCATCGATCATCCGACCGCAGTGATTCTCGGCGCGCTGACCTTCACGATCGCGACGATCGGCATCAACATCGTCGCAAACTTCGTGTCGCCGGCATTCGACTTCTCGAACGTCGCGCCGCGGCTGATCAGCTGGCGCGCGGGCGGGATGCTCGCGGCCGTCGCGTCGGTGTTCATCACGCCGTGGAATCTCTTCAACAACCCGGCCGTGATCCATTACACGCTCGACGTGCTCGGCGCATTCATCGGCCCGCTGTACGGCGTGCTGATCGCGGACTTCTATCTCGTCAAGCGCGGCCGGCTCGTGCGCGACGATCTCTACACGATGTCGGAGAGCGGCACTTACTGGTACACGGGCGGCGTGAACCGCCGCGCGCTCGCCGCACTGCTGCCGGCCGCGGTGATCGCGATCGTCTGCGTGATGATGCCGGGCTGGCAAGGCGTCGCGAACTTCTCGTGGTTCATCGGCGCGGCACTCGGCTTCGTGTTCTACCGCGTGCTCGCCGGCACGCAGCGTTGAGGAGCGCGCCATGCAGATCAAGCTGATCAATCCGAATACGACGCAGCGGATGACCGACGCGATGGGCCGCTGCGCGCGCGAAGTCGCGGCGCCCGGCACGCAGATCGTCGCGGTGAGCCCGACGATGGGTCCGCCGTCGATCGAAGGTTATTACGACGAGGCGCTCGCGACGCCCGGGCTGCTTGCCGAGATCGCGCAGGGCGAACGCGACGGTGTCGACGCGTACGTGATCGCCTGTTTCGGCGATCCGGGCCTCTACGCGGCGCGCGAACTCGCGCGCGGCCCCGTGATCGGGATCGCCGAAGCCGCGATGCATGCGGCGAGCGTGCTCGCACCGGGCTTTTCGGTCGTCACGACGCTCGCGCGCACGTGCGGCATGGCGTGGCACCTCGCGGAGCGCTACGGGATGAAGCGGTTCTGCCGCAACGTGCGCGCGACCGACGTCGCGGTGCTCGAGCTCGACCGGCCCGGCTCGGCCGCGCGCAAGATCATCGTCGACGAATGCCGGCGCGCGCTCGAGGAGGACGGCGCGGACGCAATCGTGCTCGGCTGCGCGGGCATGGCCGAGTTCGCGCACGAGATCGAACAGCAGATCGGCGCACCGGTCGTCGAGGGCGTGACCGCGGCCGTCAAGTGGGCGGAGGCGCTCGTCGCGCTGCGCCTCGCGACGGCCAAGCGCGGCGATTACGCGCGCCCGCTGCCGAAGCGCTACGACGGCGAGTTCGCGCGCTTCAGTCCGCCGAACGACGCACTCGCGGCGTCGCCGGCCGGCGCAGGCGCGCGAAGCGGGGCGGCCGCAGCGGAGCCGGCGCCCGATTTGCCGCAACCGCACATACACGCCGTCTGACATGCACTATCTGCGCCGCTGTATGGGCGCGTATGGGCGTTTTCGCTACACTGGGCCGTCGTCGCATCGGCCCGTGCAGCCGGCTTCCGGCGTTGCGCGGGCGGTGCGAACCCATAATTTCAGCAAGCTTTCGTCGCACTTCGAACCATGGCATACGATTCCAACTATCCTCGCGACCTGATCGGCTACGGCCGTCATCCCGTGCAGGCGAACTGGCCGGGGCGCGCCCGTGTCGCCGTGCAGTTCGTGCTGAACTACGAGGAAGGCGGCGAGAACTGCGTGCTGCACGGCGATCCGGGCTCCGAGCAGTTCCTGTCCGAAATCGTCGGCGCGGCCGCGTATCCGGATCGTCACATGAGCATGGAGTCGATCTACGAATACGGTTCGCGGGTCGGCGTATGGCGAATCCTGCGCGAGTTCGAGAAGCGCGGGCTGCCGCTGACGGTGTTCGGCGTCGGGATGGCGATCGAGCGTCATCCGGAAGTCGCGCGCGCATTCGTCGAGCTGGGCCATGAAATCGCGTGCCACGGCTGGCGCTGGATCCATTATCAGAACGCGACGCCGGAGCTCGAGGCCGAGCACATGCGGCTCGGCATGGAAGCGATCGAACGCGTGACGGGCGTGCGCCCGCTCGGCTGGTACACGGGCCGCGACAGCCCGAACACGCATCGCCTCGTCGCCGAATACGGCGGCTTCCTGTACGACTCCGACTACTACGGCGACGATCTGCCGTTCTGGATGGACGTCGCGGTGTCGAACGGCGGCACGACGCCGCAGCTGATCGTCCCGTACACGCTCGACACGAACGACATGCGTTTTGCGACGCCGCAAGGCTTCAACACGGCCGACCACTTCTTCCACTATCTGCGCGACGCGTTCGACGTGCTGTACGAAGAGGGCGACGAAGCGCCGAAGATGATGTCGATCGGCATGCACTGCCGCCTGCTCGGCCGGCCGGGCCGGTTCCGTGCGCTGCAGCGCTTCCTCGATCACATCGAAAAGCACGACCGCGTATGGGTGACGCGCCGTGTCGATATCGCGCGTCACTGGCGTGAACATCATCCGTATCAGCCCAATCATCAAAACGAAGGGAAAGCATGAAGGCGATGCGTTACACGTTGGAACAACTGAACACGATGGCGCCGGGCGCATTCGTCGCGGCGCTGTCGGGGATCTTCGAGCATTCGCCGTGGGTCGCCGAAGCGGTCGCGGCCGACCGTCCGTTCGAGAGCGTCGACGCGCTGCACAAGGCGATGTCGGGCGCGGTCGAGGCGGGCGGCGACGCACGCCAGCTCGCGCTGATCAACGCGCACCCGGAGCTCGCCGGCAAGGCGGCGGTGCGCGGCGAACTGACGGCCGAGTCGACGCGCGAGCAAAGCGGCGCGGGCCTCGACCAGTGCACGCAGGAAGAATTCGACAAGCTGCAGACGCTGAACCGCACGTATCGCGAGAAGTTCGGCTTCCCGTTCATCCTCGCCGTGCGCGGCTACGATCGGCACGGGATCATCGCGAATTTCGAAAAGCGCGTGAATCATTCGCGCGACGAGGAACTGCGCACGAGTCTCGACCAGATCTACCGGATCGCGCGCTTCCGCCTCGACGACCTGATCGACGCCTGACACCGCAACACGGCCTGCTGCGTGGCAGCGGCCTCCACGCATCACTGGCATCACTGACAAGGAAACATCATGGCCCTCCCGCTTCTCGATCCCGATGCACCCGATTTCACGCGGCGCTACGTGAATCTCGCCGATCCGCGTCTCGGTGCGCAGGCGCTCGAGGCCAGCGACGATTTCTTCGCGCCGAAGGAGCGCATGCTGAACCCCGAGCCGGCGGTGTTCATCCCCGGCAAGTACGACGATCACGGCAAGTGGATGGACGGCTGGGAAACGCGCCGGAAGCGCACGACCGGCTACGACTGGTGCATCGTCAAGCTCGCGCGGCCCGGCGTAATCAAGGGTGTCGACATCGACACGAGCCATTTCACGGGCAACTTCCCGCCGGCCGCGTCGATCGAGGCCGCATACGTGGCCGACGGCGCGCCGACGCATGCGACCGAATGGGTCGAGATCGTCGCGTCGACGGCACTGCAGGGCAACAGCCACCACTACGTCGAAACCACCGACGTGCGCGCGTTCACGCATCTGCGCGTGAACATCTATCCGGACGGCGGCATCGCACGGCTGCGCGTCTACGGCCAGCCGCAGCTCGACTGGGCCGGCGCGAGCGCGACCGAGCAGTTCGATCTCGCGGCGATGGAAAACGGCGGCTACGTGGTGGCCGCGAACAACCAGCACTTCGGCGCCGCATCGAACATGCTGCTGCCCGGCCGCGGCGTGAACATGGGCGACGGCTGGGAAACGCGTCGCCGCCGCGAGCCCGGCAACGACTGGGCGATCATCGCGCTCGCGCAGCCGGGCGTGATTCGCCGCATCGAAGTCGATACGGCGTTCTTCAAGGGCAACTATCCGGACCGCTGCTCGATTCAGGCCGCGTACGTGTCGGGCGGCACCGACAGTTCGCTGATCACGCAGTCGATGTTCTGGCCGGTGCTGCTCGGCGAGCAGAAGCTGCAGATGGACAAGCAGCACTACTTCGAACAGGAAATCGCGTCGCTCGGGCCGATCACGCACGTGCGGCTCAACATCATTCCGGACGGCGGCGTGTCGCGCCTGCGCCTGTGGGGGACGCTCGACAAATGAAGACGCTGACCATCGAACCGCTGACCAAGGAAGCGTTCGCGCCGTTCGGCGACGTGATCGAGACGGAAGGCGCCAAGCAGATCCCGATCAATCTCGGCACGACGATCCGCTTTCACGATCTCGCGAAAGTCGACGTCGAGGACGAAGGCGGGCGCACGCTGATCAACCTGTTCCGCGGTCAGCCGCGCACGCTGCCGTTCGAAGTGAAGATGCTCGAGCGGCATCCGCTCGGCAGCCAGGCCTTCGTGCCGCTGAACGACCGGCCGTATCTGATCGTCGTCGCGCCCGCGGGCGATCTCGACGAGTCGAAGATTCGTGCGTTCGTGACGAGCGGATGGCAGGGCGTGAACTATGCGAAAGGCGTCTGGCATCATCCACTGATCGCGCTCGGCGAAGTCAGCGACTTCATCGTCGTCGATCGTGGCGGTGACGGGCTGAATCTGAACGAGCAGGATCTGCGCGAATCGCTGTGGCTGACCGAGGAGGCGCTCGACGCAGTGATGGCCTGAGTGGTTGGTCGATCGTAGTGCGATACATGGACCCGCGCGATTCGCGCGGGTTTTTTTATGCGTGCCATGTGTGGCGTTATGGTGCGACAGAGGGTTCCTCGTTCGTATGGGCGTATCCCGTCGTCGCGATCGTGCGGCACGATGGCGAGGCGCGCGCGAGCTGCTGCATCGCGTGCCTCGCAATGTGAATTGCGATGTCGGCGGCGCAATGTGATCGCACCGGTTGTCGTGAATCGCTGCAGCGGGCGTGGCCCCTTTCGATGCGGGCCACTGCATCGCGTTGCCGGATTCGAGTCACATCGTGTAGGCGGCGACGGAGGATGCAGCGGCTGCCTCGGGCCGCTGCGAATGATCGCGCGTGCATCGCGGACAGCCGGCTCGTGTGCCGGTTCGACTTGGTTGTAGCAGTGGCGCCGACGCCGCGTATCGCGTCGTGTATCCGAAGCCGTCGTTTGGCGATCGGCGCATCGTCGCCTGGCGCGAATGGCTTGCGGACGAAGTCTCGCGGTCGCGGATGCGAGCGTCGCGTGGCGTGCATACGACGTATTGCTGCGTACGATCACGCCAAGACACGGCACGACACGTCGACAACCGCCCGCAGCACATTTGCCGCAAACGCCGCCGGCAAAAAAACGGGCCCGTTTCCGGGCCCCGAGAACGGAGAGGATCGCGCCGAGCTTCGTTCGTCGCCCGGCGCGCGGCGGCTTACTTCACCGCGCCACCCTCGAACCACGCGGCGAGCTTGGTCCGCTCGTCGTCGGTCATGTGCGTGACGTTGCCGATCGGCATCGTCTTCAGTCGCACGGCCTGCTCGTAGATGCGCTGCGCGTTCTTCGACACTTCGTCCGGCGTGTCGAACATCACGCCGGCAGGCGCACTGCCCATCAGCGTCGGCTTCGACGAGTGGCACTCGACGCAGCGCTGCTGCAGGATCGGCATGATGTCCTTGACGGCGATCTTCGGTGCGTTCGCCGCCTGCGCTTCCGGCGCGACCGGCTTCGGCATCGTCCACACCAGCGCGCCGGCCATCAGCGCGACGCCGCCGAGCGGCAGATACCACAGCTGCTGGCCGCGGTGACGCATCACGAAGAACTGGCGGATCAGCGCGCCGGCCAGCATGATCAGCACGAGCACGACCCAGTTGTACTTGTTCGCGTACGTCATCGCGTAGTGGTTCGACAGCATCGCGAACACGACCGGCAGCGTGAAGTAGGTGTTGTGCACCGAGCGCTGTTTGCCGCGCTTGCCGTAGATCGGATTCGGCTCTTCGCCCTTGAGCATCTTGTCGACCATCTTGCGCTGGCCGGGAATGATCACGAAGAACACGTTCGCCGACATGATCGTCGCGAGCATCGCGCCGACGATCAGATACGCGGCACGGCCGGCGAAGATATGGCACGCGAGGTAGGCCGCGACGACGACGTAGATGCCTACACAGATGCCGAGCACGCGATCGTTGGTGCCGAGCAGGCGGCACAGCGAGTCGTAGACGATCCAGCCGGCCATCAGGAAGCCGAGCGCGGAGGCGACGGCGACGACCGGGCCCATGTCGAGCACGCTCTTGTCGATCAGATAGGTGTTCGGCGCGAGCAGGTACAGCACGAAGAACAGCGAGAAGCCCGACATCCACGTCGTGTACGACGGCCACTTCGACCAGTGCAGGTCTTCGGGCATTTCCGGCGGCGCGACCGTGTACTTCTGCATGTTGTAGAAGCCGCCGCCGTGCACGTGCCACAGCTCGCCGAACACGCCGCGCTTGCGCTGGTTCGCGTCGGTCGGCGGTTTCAGGCTGTTGTCGAGGGCGACGAAGTAGAAGGACTCGCCGATCCACGCGATCGCTGCAATGACGTGCAGCCATCGCAGCGCGAGGTTCAGCCAGTCGGTGATGAAGCCTTCCATGAAACTCCTCCAGACTCAGATCGTTGTCTTGATGCGGGCAGCCGATGCGTGTGTCAGCTGCCGCGATAGGTGCTGTACGACCACGGCGATACGAGCAGCGGCACGTGATAGTGCGCGCCCGGATCGGCGATGCCGAAACGCAGCACGACGCGGTCGACGAAACGGGGTTCGGGCACCTTCACGCCGAGCGACGCGAAGTAGTCGCCGGCATGGAACACGAGCTCGTATTCGCCGGCGGTGAGCGCGGCGCCTTCGAGCAGCGGTTCGTCGCAGCGGCCGTCGCTATTGGTCAGCACGGTCTTGATCGCGCGGCGCGAGTCGCCGTCCAGCGCGTAGAGGTCCACCTTGAGTGCGGCGCCCGGACGACCGTTCGCCGTATCGAGTACGTGGGTAGTGAGCTTTCCCATTCGCAATTGTCCTTGTGTGAATGCGATGTTCGGCGGCGGCTCGATCCAATGACAGTGCGGCGGATCGAGGCTCCACGTCACGTGGCTACATACCCGTCGGCGAAGTTGAAGCGAGCGCCGTGCAGGCATTGTAAGAAGGTTCCTGCGGCAAATACGCGCGCGATAGCAAAGATAATGCGCCGCGCATGACCGGCTGTCGACGCCTTGCCGGCGCGGCCCGCCGCGCGCGGGTGCGGCCCGCCGCGGGGCCGCTGCGCGGCGTACCATATCGCGACCGTGAAGCCCGGTATTCGTCGTCGCGCATTGTGCGCGGCGCGCGCATCGGCGATCCTCCCGCCGTGCGCGTCGGCCGACGGCCGGCGCCGCACCCCGAAGACGGCGAGCACGCCGGGTAACCGGGCCAGGGCGTTCGAACGGACGCAGGCACCGGAGCGTGCCGCGACGCAGCGTTCGAACGGCTTTGTGAGCGCCCCCGCAAGCGGTCGGGGGTACACCGACGCGGAGAACGCATGAACCTCGAGCAGCACGCCGGCGCACGCGCGCCGCAATCCTCCCCATCCCGCCCGACCACCTTGCTGGTCAAGCACGCCGACGTGCTCGTGACCATGGACGACACGCGGCGCGAACTGCGCGACGCGGGGCTCTACATCGAAGACAACCGGATCGTCGCGGTCGGCCCGAGCGCCGAGTTGCCCGATACCGCGGACGAGGTGCTCGATCTGCGCGGCCATCTCGTGATTCCGGGGCTCGTGAACACGCACCATCACATGTATCAGAGCCTCACGCGCGCGGTGCCGGCCGCGCAGAACGCCGAGCTGTTCGGCTGGCTCACGAACCTGTACCGGATCTGGGCGAACCTGACGCCCGAGATGATCGAAGTCTCGACGCTGACCGCGATGGCCGAGCTGCTGCAGTCAGGCTGCACGACGTCGAGCGACCATCTGTATATCTATCCGAACGGCAGCCGGCTCGACGACAGCATCGCGGCCGCACAGCGAATCGGAATGCGCTTTCACGCGAGCCGCGGCGCGATGAGCGTCGGCCAGCGCGACGGCGGGCTGCCGCCGGATTCTGTCGTCGAGCGCGAGCCCGACATCCTGCGCGACGCGCAGCGGTTGATCGAGACCTATCACGACGAAGGCCGCTACGCGATGCTGCGCGTCGTGGTCGCGCCGTGTTCGCCGTTTTCGGTGAGCCGCGGCCTGATGCGCGACGCCGCCTTGCTCGCGCGCGAGTACGGCGTGTCGCTGCACACGCACCTCGCCGAGAACGTCAACGACATCGCGTACAGCCGCGAGAAGTTCGGGATGACGCCGGCCGAATACGCGGAAGATCTCGGCTGGGTCGGCCACGACGTCTGGCATGCGCACTGCGTGCAGCTGGACGACGCGGGCATCGGCCTGTTCGCGCGCACGGGCACCGGCGTCGCGCACTGTCCGTGCTCGAACATGCGGCTCGCGTCCGGCATTGCGCCGGTGAAGAAGATGCGGCTCGCGGGTGTGCCGGTCGGGCTCGGCGTCGACGGCTCGGCATCGAACGACGGCGCGCAGATGGTCGCCGAAGTGCGGCAGGCGCTGCTGCTGCAGCGGGTCGGCTTCGGCCCCGATGCGATGACCGCGCGCGAAGCGCTCGAGATCGCGACGCTCGGCGGCGCGAAGGTGCTGAACCGCGACGACATCGGCGCGCTGAAGCCGGGCATGGCCGCCGACTTCGCGGCGTTCGACCTGCGTCAGCCGCTGTTCGCGGGCGCGCTGCACGATCCGGTCGCGGCGCTCGTGTTCTGTGCGCCGTCGCAGACCGCCTATACGGTCGTGAACGGAAAGGTGGTCGTGCGTGAAGGGCGGCTCGCGACGCTCGATCTGCCGCCCGTGATCGAACGTCACAACGCGCTCGCGAAGATGCTCGTCGAAGCATCGCGCTAGCCGGCGCGGCGGCGGTCTTGGCCACCGCCGCGACCGCAGCACGACGCACGACGTGCGGCGCGTGCACGCGCGAGGTGCACGGCGTTTGGCGCGCGGCCGCTTACGGTTCGATCAGCGTGCGCGTCGCTTCGGCGACGAGGCCGCGCAGCCAGCGCACCTCGTCCGAGTAGTGGCAGCGCTCGTGCCAGAGCTGGTAGTACTGCATCGGCGGGAAATCGAGCGGCGCCGGCACGACCGACAGCGGCAGGAATTTCGCGTAGTGATCGGCGAACAGCCGCGTCGTCGTGAAGATCAGGTCCGACTTCACGAGCACGTACGGCGCGAGATTGAAGTAGGGCAGCGTGACGACGACGTGGCGCTTGAGCCGCTCGCGCGCGAGATGCACGTCGATCGCGCCGCGCTGACCGACCGAGTACGGCGTCGGCGCGAGATGCGGCGCGTTCAGGTACTGGTCGAGCGTCAGCCCGCCGCGTTTCGCGAACGGGTGCGTGTTGCTCATCAGGCAGACGATCTCGTCGACGAACAGGTTCGACAGGTGAAGCTGCTCGGGCGGCTCCGGCCAGTTGCCGACGACGATGTCGAGCTTGCCGTCCTCGAGCGCGAGTTCGTAGTCGAACGCGGGGCCGAGCGAATGGAACTCGAGCGTCGCGTTCGGCGCGGCCTGGCGGAAGCGTTCGACGACGGTCGGCACGAACAGCACGTTCAGATAGTCGGGGCAGCCGATCCGGTAGCAGCGGATCGACGTGGCCGGATCGAAGTTGTGCTGCTGGAACTTGATCCGTTCGATTTCGCGCAATGCGTTCTGGACGGGCTCGAGCAGGCGCAGCCCGTATTCGGTCGGCACCATGCCGGACTTGCCGCGCACCAGCAGCGGATCGCCGGTGATGTCGCGCAGGCGTCGCAGCGCGGCGCTGATGGCCGGCTGCGACTGATTCAGTTTGACGGCCGCGCGCGTGACGCTGCGCTCCATCAACAGGGTGTGCAAGACGCGCAAGAGGTACGTGTCGATCGCCTCGCGTTGCTGACTCATGATTTCTCCGGTTTATATGTCTGGGCTGATCGAGGGGCGTTTGGGGTATATGGTTTTTAATATGAACGAAAACCAGCGTCAAGAGATGGATACCCGCAGACGGGCGCCGTTCGGGCCGCGGCCGCGGCCGGAACGGAGGGAGAAACGGACGCGGCGCACGCCGCCGCGGGCATGCGGCGGTGAGCGTCCAGCGGTGCGGCGAAGCGCGTGTAGCGGTGTGGCGCGGTGTGGCGCGGTGTGTCGCGGGGCGCCGGTCAGTCGTCGAGACGCATGCCGACTTTCAGCGTCACCTGCCAGTGGATCACTTGGTCGCCTTCGATGTGGCCGCGCGTGTCGGTCACCTCGAACCAGTGGAGGTTGTGCAGCGTCTTGCCGGCCTTCGAGATCGCGTTGCGGATCGCGTCGTCGCACGATTGCCGCGACGAACCGGTCAGCTCGATCAACTTGTAGACGTGGTCGCTCATGATGCACTCCCTGGAATGTCGGTGACAGCGCCGGCGCAAGCCGCGCGCCCGAAGCGGCGTCGCGCGTGTCCGGCTTCTTGAGTGATAGGTATGATGGGCGGCAAGTGCAACCCTTATCGGAGACGAGGACAATCGTGGAAGTCGGATTTTGCGGACCGGGATTGATGGGCGCGCCGATGATTCGGCATCTGCTGGCGGCCGGGCATCGCGTCAGCGTGTGGAACCGGACGCGTGCGAAGGCGGAGGCGCTCGCGGCGGAAGGCGCGCAGGTCGTCGATACGCCGCGTGAACTCGCGCAGCGTGTCGAGACGGTATTCGTCTGCGTGCTCGACACGCGCGCGGTCGGCGACGTCGTATTCGGCGCCGATGGCCTGCTCGCGGGCGACGCGTCGGCCCGGCGGCTGCAGCGCATCGTCGATCATTCGAGCATTGCGCCGGCCGCGACGCGCGACTATGCGGCGCGCGCGGCTGCGCTCGGCGTCGGCTGGGTCGACGCGCCGGTGTCGGGCGGCGTGCCGGGTGCGCAGGCCGGCACGCTCGCCGTGATGGCGGGCGGCCGTGCGGCCGATCTCGATGCGGTGCGGCCGTTGATCGACACGTACGCGTCGCGCATCACGCACATGGGCGATGCCGGCGCCGGGCAGACCGCGAAGCTCTGCAATCAGGCGATCGTGACGGCCACGGTCACGGCAATCGCCGAGGCGGTCGGCCTCGCGCAGGCAAGCGGCATCGATGCGGCGCGCCTCGCCGAAGCGCTCGCCGGCGGCTGGGCCGACTCGGTGCTGCTGCAGACCTTCGTGCCGCGCATGACGTCGGGCGCGCACGCGCCGATCGGCGCGCTCGGCACGTTCCAGAAGGATGTGGATGCAATCGCCGACGCCGCGCGCGACACGGGCGCGGTGATGCCCGTATCGGCGACGGTCCAGCAGGTGTTGCGGCTCGGCGCCGCACAGGGGCTCGCCAGCGCGGACTTCGCGGCGTTCATCGACATCGTGCGCCCGCAGAACGGACGCCACGCGCGCTGACGCAGGCCGCACGCCGCGCGTTGCGCGCGCGGCGTGTGCAGACGGCCGATGGGCCGCGCGGAGGCGGCCCATCGAATCGTTGGCGGTTCAGCCGAGGGAGCGAGGTGTCGTGTCGCCGGCGTTCTGCCGGCCGAGACCGCCGCGCAGGCTCGCTTTCGTGCCTGCACCAAATTCGGGCAGGATACGTGCGCGGGCGCGGCTCGCGAAGACGAGGAAGCCGAAGCCGTTCGCTTCGTACCAGTATCCGCCGTTTTCGAGGCCGTCGAGCGGTTGCTCGAGCGCATTGGCAATCGACTCGATGCAGCGCTTGCGCAAATCGGCGATCGCCGGATACGGCGGTTGCGCGCCGCGCACGCTGCATAGCAGGACGTCGAGGCCGGGCAGCACGTGCGCGTAGAGGACGGGCTCGTCCTGCGCGCGGGCGCGGGCAATCTTGGTGTCGAGCTGCGCGAACGGCTTCGAATGGCGCAATACCGCGAGGAACGATTCCTGGCCGTCCTGTTGCGCACGTCGACGTTTTTTCGGGAAGGACATAAACACTCGCCTCAAAAACAATTGCAAGAAATGCGGCACTTTCATGCGACCCACTCCCGGCTATGTACGCCGCATGCCGATCCGTTATAGCACACGAAAATGCAGCATTCGTGCGGTACGACGATCGATGCCTCCCGTCGACCCGCTTGCCACGATCGACACAGCCAGCGTCTCGGCGCCTGTACTGTCGTTAGTCTCCATCATAGACCTGCTTTCCGCGCGCGTGCGTTCGCCTGTCACAAAAAAGTGCGATGCACCGCACGCGGTCGCCGTCGCAGGTGCGCAAGAAAAAGGCCCGCACGAGAGCGGGCCGTTCGGGTGAGCGCGACGGGCGCGATCAGCGCTGCTTCAGCGAATCGCGGATCTCGCGCAGCAGCACGATGTCTTCCGGCGTTGCGGCCGGTGCGGCTTCCGCGGGCTTGCGCAGCTTGTTGATGAATTTCACCATCAGGAAAATGATGAAGGCCAGGATGATGAAATTGATCAGCACGGTGATGAACGAACCGTAGCCGAACACCGCGACGCCCGCGGCCTGCAGATCCTTGAACGAATCCGGATTGCCCTTGAACGATGCGGGGACGGTGCCGAGCAGAACGAACTTGTTCGAGAAATCCAGACCGCCGGTCAGCACGCCGATGACCGGCATGATCAGATCCTTCACGACCGAGTCGACGATCTTCGAGAACGCGCCGCCGATGATCACGCCGACGGCGAGATCCATCACGTTGCCCTTGACGGCGAACTCCTTGAATTCCTTGATTATGCTCATGAGCGGCTTTCTCCTGGTTGGGGCGGGGGAAGGCGTGCCGGGACGCACGGCGGGGCGGGGCGTCGAATAAAGGGTCGGTGGCACACCGATGGTCGCATGATAGCGAACGCGCCCGCTTGCCGGTAGTCCATCTTGAAATGATTGACAAATCGACGGGCGGTGCGCGCGCCATCAACGAGAACGGGGCGCCATGCATGGCATGGACGCCCCGTTTGTGCAACGCCGAGCCGATCGGTTGCTGCGCTCAGGTGTTGTCGTCGCTCCAGCCGTCGTCGTTGCTGCCGAGATCGACACCGCCGCCGTTGCCGTCGCTCCAGTTCGAATCGTCGCCGCGGCCGAGATCGAAGCCCGGGTCCGCATTCTGCTGGCGGCGACGCTCGTCGTCGACGATCACGTCGCGTTCGATCACGCGATCGCGGCCGCCCGACATCGCTTCGCCGAGCAGTACGCCGGTCAGCAGGCCGCCCATGCCGCCGCCGAAACCGCCGCCTTGCTGGATCACGACGGGCGGCTGCTGTTGCGGATACGGCTGCGGCGGATACGGTTGCTGAGGGTAGGGCTGTTGCTGATACGGCTGGCCTTGCGCGCCGGTCACGCGATCGGCTTCCTGCGCGTACACGGACCCGCTGCCGTTGCCCGGTGCGGCCGGCTGCGCGGCCGGATCGGGGCGGCCTTCGACGCGCGCCTTCACGCTTGCATGACGCTGCTCGAGCTCGTCGATCCGGTACGGCGGCACCGGATTCTTGCCGTTCGACAGCGATTCGACGAGCGTGCGCGCATCGGCTTCGATCGCGTCGAGTTCGCCGGCGAGGGCGGCCGCGCCCGGCAACGTCGAGAGCTTCGCGTCGAGCTTCAGCGGCCGGATGTCGTTCAGCACGTCGGTTGCGCGCTTGAGCTGCGCGCGCCGTTCGTCGTCGGCGCGCGTGTCGCCGGCCGAGCGCGCGCGCCGCAGCGTCCAGCGCAGTACCAGCGCGATCACCGCGACGAGCAGGCCGAGACCGATCCACATCGTGGTCGACGGCCCGTGCTTGACGGCCGGTGCGGACGACGGCGCGAGCGACGATTGCAGCGAACCGGACGGCGTAGCCGACGGCACGTTGCCGGTCGTGCGCGACGCATCGGCACGAATCCGCGCTTCGGTTTGCGCGAAGCGCGACGCGTCGGTGAAGCGCAATTGCGGATCGAGCGTCTTCGCGCGCTGCAACTGCACGAGCGCGTCGGCCGCGCGGCCTTCGCGATCGAGCACCTGCGCATACAGATAGCGCGCGTGCGCGTTGTTCGGATGCGCGTCGACGACTTGCGACAACTGCGCGTCCGCGCGCTGCCAGTCGCGCTGCGCGATCGATTGCTCGACTTGCTGCAGCGACGGAACCGCGAATGCGGCGGACGACAGCAGCATCAGCGAGAGGCCGAGAGCGGCGAGAGATTTCTTCATGGTCGAACCGGGCGCGATAGGCCCGTCTCCTGACGATCGGTTCGCTGCGCGGCGCACGACACGCGCCGCGCGGCGCGCCGGTTTACTGCGCGGGCGTGTCGATCTGCTTTTTCAGCGCCGCGAGGCGATCCTCGACCGACGGGCCCTTGTTCAGGGCGGCGAGCTTGTCGTCGAGCGCCTTGCCGCTCGACGTGTCGGCCGAATTCAGCCGTGCGTCCGAGCGTGCGTTCTGCAGCGCGACCTTGTCTTCGAGCTTGCGGAAGTCTTCGGACAGGTTCTTGCCGCCAATGCCGCCGAGCGCGCTCGCGGCGACGTCCTTCGCCTGCGCGATTTCCTGCTTCGCCTGCAGGATGTTCGAGCGCGCGTTCAGATCGTTGCGGCGCTGGCGCATGTCGGCGATCTGCCCCTTCAGCTTTTCGACCGACGGTTCGAGCGTCGCGAGCTCGGCCGCGAGCGCATCGCGCTCGGCTTCCGCGTTTACCTGCGCGGCGAGCGCCTCGCGCGCGAGCGCTTCGTCGCCGGCCTGCAGTGCGCGCTTCGCGCCGTCTTCGTACTTCTTCACCTTGTCGTCGGCCGCGTCGCGCTTGCTGCGCTGCGTGGCGACCTGCGCTTCGATCTCGATCAGCGAATTCTCGGCACGGCCGATGCTGTCGTCGAGCTCCCGCACGATCTGCCGTGCGTCGCGCGACGGATCCTGTACCGAATCGGCCGCGTCGTTCAGCAGGCCCTTGATCGTGCGCGAAATAGAGTCGAAAAGCGACATGAAATCCTCCGTGGTTGAAAGGCGCCGCGCGTCGCGGCATCGCTCGCCGCGTGCCGCTGGCGACCCGTGCGAGCCGGCGGATATTACACCACCGCTTCACTTAAATACGGCTTAAACGCGCGGCTTCAAGCGCATCGTGCGCACCTGCGCCAAACCTTTCGCGACTGAAAGAAACGCGCGCATGCAGGCGTGTTCGCGTGTCCATGATAGGCCGAGGATCGCGCCGATACGCGCGGCGCGATACCGATGTGCGGGAATTTTTACAAAAAATCGCGAAGGCACGCGGGCGATTTCATTAAAATGCGCTGTCACGTCGCGGGAACGGATCGACGCATGGCGCGGTCTGTCGACGTGACTGTAGCCACGACATACCACTCCGACTCATCCGCCTGCATTTTCCGCATGCGTCCGAGGGCACCACGCAGCCCGCCATTCCGACATGCCAATCATCAAACGACCGCCTTCCTCGTCCGACCGGACCGAACCTCACTACTCGCTGCGCCGTGCGCCGTCCGGCGCCTATTACACCGATGACGACGATCGCGGCGACGACCGCCACGCCGCACGCAGTGCAGGCGGAGGCGGCCGTTCGTTCGGCGGACGCATCGCGCTGTGGTTCGTCGGACTGTTCGCGACGATCGCGATCGTCGGTGCGCTGATCGTCGGCTACGCGCTCGTCGTGATGGCGCCGCAGCTGCCGTCGCTCGACGCGCTGACCAACTATCAGCCGAAGGTGCCGCTGCGCGTCTTCACGGCCGACCACGTGCTGATCGGCGAGTTCGGCGAGGAGCGCCGCAGCCTCGTGCGCTTCCAGGACATTCCCGACGTGATGAAGAAGGCGGTGCTCGCGATCGAGGACTACCGCTTCTACGAGCACGGCGGCGTCGACTTCGTCGGCATCCTGCGTGCGGGCGTGGCCGACCTGATGCACGGCGGTGCGCGGCAGGGCGCGAGCACGATCACGATGCAGGTCGCGCGCAACTTCTTCCTGTCGAGCGAGAAGACGTACACGCGCAAGATCTACGAGATGCTGCTCGCGTACAAGATCGAGAAGGCGCTGACGAAGGACCAGATTCTCGAGCTGTACATGAACCAGATCTATCTGGGCCAGCGCGCCTACGGCTTCGCGGCCGCCGCGCGCGTGTACTTCGGCAAGGACCTGAAGGACATCACGCTCGCGGAAGCCGCGATGCTGGCGGGGCTGCCGAAGGCGCCGTCCGCGTACAACCCGGTCGTCAATCCGAAGCGCGCGAAGGTGCGTCAGGAATACATCCTGAAGCGGATGCTCGAGATCGGCTACATCACGCAGCCGCAGTACGAGCAGGCCGTGAAGGAAGAGATCCATGTGCGCACGCCGGGCAACCAGTACGCCGTGCACGGCGAATATGTCGCCGAAATGGTGCGGCAGATGATGTACCAGCAGTACAAGGATGAGACCTACACGCGTGGGCTGACCGTCACGACGACGATCAACTCGGCCGACCAGGAGGCCGCGTATCAGGCCGTGCGTCGCGGCATTCTCGACTACGAGCGCCGGCACGGCTATCGCGGGCCGGAAGGCACGATCAATCTGCCGCCGGCCGGCGACGAGCGCGACGAAGCGATCGACGACGCACTCGCCGATCACCCGGACAACGGCGACCTGCAATCGGCGGTCGTGCTGTCGGCCGCACCGAACGCGGTCGACGTGCAGTTCGTCGGCGGCGCGACGACGCGCATCGGCGCGGCCGGGCTGCGCTTCGTGTCGGGCGCGCTGAGCGCGCGCGCGAACAACACGCTGCGCATCCGGCCCGGTTCGATCGTGCGTGTGCTGAAGGACGCGAAGACCGGCTGGCAGATCGTGCAGCTGCCGCAGGTCGAAGGCGCGCTCGTCGCGATCGCGCCGCAGGACGGTGCGATCCGTTCGCTCGTCGGCGGCTTCGACTTCAACAAGAGCAAGTTCAACCACGTGACGCAGGCGTGGCGCCAGCCGGGCTCGTCGTTCAAGCCGTTCATCTATTCGGCGTCGCTCGACAAGGGGCTCGGGCCGGCGACGATCATCAACGACGCGCCGCTGTACTTCCCGCCGAGCGTGCCGGGCGGCACCGCGTGGGAACCGAAGGACGACGATCAGCCCGACGGCCCGATGACGATGCGCACCGGTCTGCAGCGCTCGAAGAACCTCGTGTCGATCCGGATTCTCGCGTCGATCGGCACACAGTACGCGCAGGAGTACGTGACGCAGCGCTTCGGGTTCGATCCGAAGAAGACGCCGCCGTATCTGCCGATGGCGCTCGGCGCCGGCCTCGTGACGCCGCTGCAGCTCGCGACCGGCTATGCGGTGTTTGCGAACGGCGGCTACAAGGTCGATCCGTATCTGATCGCCGAAGTCGACGACGCGCGCGGCCAGCCGCTGCAGAAGTCGCAGCCTGTGATCGCGGGCAGCACGGCGCCGCGCACGATCGAAGGCCGCAACGCCTACGTGATGAACAGCCTGCTGCATACGGTCGCGACGGCCGGCACCGGCGCAGGCACCAACGCGCTGGGCCGCAACGACCTGCAGGGCAAGACCGGTACGACGAACGACGCGAAGGACGGCTGGTTCGCCGGCTATCAGCAATCGCTCGTCGCGGTCGCGTGGATGGGCTTCGATCAGCCGAAGAGCCTCGGCAGCCGCGAATTCGGTGCGCAGCTCGCGCTGCCGATCTGGGTGAACTACATGCGTACCGCGCTCAACGGCGTGCCCGAGCAGCAGATGCCGATGCCGGACGGCCTGACGACGATCGACGGCGAACTGTATTACGCCGATCGCACGCCGGGCAACGGGTTCGTCGCGAGCGTCGACATCAATCCGGCGGCGAACGCGATCAGCGCGAACGATGCACTCGGCTCGGCCGGGGCGGAAGGGCTCACGCCGCCGCCGGTCACGCCGCAGGAGAAGCAGCAGATCATGGATATGTTCGAGAGCAAGTAAGCTGTGCGCTGTTCCTCATCCATGCGACGGGCGCCTTCGGGCGCCCGTTTTTTTGTTTGTTTCGGATTTTTGGGGAGCGCTGGGGGGCAATGGCGGAGTTCGGCCGGTTTCTGACATTCGACATTGCTAGCTGAATCGTTGACAATTGCCATCGGATTCTTTCAACCTGCCTGTTCCTCATGGGATAGTTGCGAGCAACGGGAGAGGACGGATGCCGACGAACAACACGGTCGCACTCATCGTAGACCCTGATTTCGGCGCTCGTATCCAAGAAGTGGCCGCGAAAGTACGACACACATGGGTTGTTGCTACTCCCGCGAATGTTGTTGTTGCCGAGCAAATCTGGAGAGCATCGCCGAACCCATCCAGGCTCAACATGGAAGGCGGCGCTACCACGTTCATTCAATATGGTGTGGATCAAGAAAGCTGGTGCGATGCAATCCTCAATGCTGTCGACGAACACCACAATTGTCACTCGTACGATCCGGGTTATTCGATCCTGGAGGTCTATGGGATAACGCTTACCGAGCGACTACGGTCCGCGCTCGTCGAGCTAGGGTTCTCGTTTTTTTCGCCCACAGATTGGGGTTTTTGTGCTCGCAAGCCGCAACCTACCTGAGAGACCCGGGCCCCAATATGCGAAACGACAAAGACCGGGCAGCTTATTGGATTGCGTTCATTCTTGAACGCTGCCAATTTCCCAATGCCAATGCGCTAGCAGCCCAATTTGCGAACGCCAAAATCGTTGAGTTTTGTGAATGCGGGTGCAACAGTTTCGCACTGTCAATGACCACCCCCGACGAGGTGCCTAGAATAGCAACTAGCGGACACGGTTACGGTCTAGTGTTTGAAGCAGACTTCCGCGATCACAGTGGCTCTGAAGGGTTGCGGTCGCTTGAAATCCTTTTGTTTGCCGATAATTCAGGCCATTTGAGTTATGTTGAAATCGACTACTGCTGCAACGGACTGCCAATCCCTGAACGCTTGAACCTCGAATCCGCGCCCTATAACGTTTTCCGCGGTGCCACGCTCATCTAAACGTAGATCGCGGCTGACCTCGATCAACGCCGATTCTGGACCGCAGGTCTGCACCCCGGCAAGGTCCGCTTTCGGCGATGATGAACGTCGCTTCCGAGTCGACAAGCGCCGCCCAAGAATTCCCCGAAGATCAGAACGACGCACAAACGGGCACGAGCGTAATACCCACCGATTCCTGCTGAAACCGTTGCGCATACGCATCGCGGATCGCATCGAGCCGCGTGCGCGTGTCCGGCGTATCGTCGGCGACGATACGCACGACGAAGCTTGCCTCCTGCGTGATCCGCCCGCTCGCGTGATCGCGCCACTGTCCGTGCGTGTCCCAATACGTAAAGCCGTCGCGAAATCGCGGTGTGATGACATCCGCGAGGAACGCCGCGCGCTCCGCATCGGTGACGGGCGCGCGTCCCGCGATGTCGCGACCGAACAGCAGATCGGCCTGCAGCGCTGCGTGCTGGCCGGGCTGCGTACATGCGCCCGCTATGCCTGCGACAGGCGAGGGCGTGCCCGCGCAACCGGCGACGAGCGCGATTGCCGCGGCGCCGATCGCGAGCCGCGCGCGTCGTCGCCACGCGGCAGCGCGCATGCGCAGCCGCGCACACCGCATCTGCCCATTTCGCGCCCAGCGCGTTTCTCGCGCGTAAAACGCTGCCCGTTCAACCACTTGCGGGCTTGTTCGGCGAGTTATCAACAGGGCTGTCAACACAAACTGGGGATAACCCTAGGTCGCTCGCGCCCGCGTCAGCGCTGCAGCTTCGCGTGCGCGAGATGCATGCCGAGCGTCGCCGGATCGGTATTCGTGCCCGACAGCAGCACGCCGACGCGCTTGCCTTGCAGCGGTTCGCGCAGCGGCCCGAGCAGCGCCGCGAGTGCAGCCGCACACGCCGGCTCGACCGCGAGCTTCAGGTTCGCGAACAGGAACAGCATCGCCGCGCGCAGCGCGTCGTCGGACACCGTGACGATCCGGTCGATATGACGACGGCACAGCTGGTAGCTGTATTCCTCGGTATGCGGGGCCATCAGCGAATCGGCGATCGTCTGCATCGCGCTCATCTTGATCGTGTGATTGGCCGCGAAGCTGCGGCTCATCGCGTCGGCGCCTTCGGGCTCGACGCCGTACACGTGCACGTGTGGATTCGCCAGACGCAGTGCGGTCGCGGCGCCCGCCGCAAGCCCGCCGCCGCCGATCGGCACGATCGCCGCGTCGAGGTCGGGTGCCTGCGTCGCCCATTCGTAGCCGAGTGTCGCGGTGCCGAGAATCGTGTGATAGCCGTTGAACGGATGGATAAAGAAGCGGCCTTCCTCGGCCTCGATCCGCCGCACGATCTCGAATGCCTGCGATGCGCTGCCCGCGAGCACGACTTCGGCGCGGTACTGCTTGCATTGCGCGATGCGCGTCGGGCTCGCGGTATGGAACATCACGACCTTCGCGCCGTGGCCGAGCCGCATCGCCGCATACGCGACGGCCGCCGCATGGTTGCCCGCCGATACGCAGGTGACGCCCGCGTTCTTGCGCGCGTCGTCGAGCGCGAGCAGGTGCGTGAACGCGCCGCGCGCCTTGAAGCTGCCGCTCACCTGCAGCAGTTCGAACTTGAAGTTCACGTGCGTGCCCTCGAGCGACGGCAGATCGGCGCGCTCGAACACGGGCGTGCGCGCGACCCACGGCGTCAGCGCGAAATGCTGCGCGGCGATTTCGTCGAGCGTCGGAATCGGCTCGCCGTCGATCGTCGTATGAACGAGGCCCTGCGGTTCAGTCGACATGGCGTGGCGTGTGGCGGAGATGAACCGGCCCGCGCACACGGGCCGGCGGGCGAGAGAGCGGTCAGTGTGCGTCGACCGACATGCTGCGGATGAACTTGCGCAGGAACTGCTCGCAGGCGGCGAGCTGCGCGAGTTCGACATATTCGTTCGGCTTGTGAGCCTGCTCGATGTTGCCGGGTCCGCACACGACGCTCGGAATGCCCGCGCGTTCGAACAGGCCCGCTTCGGTGCCGTACGCAACCTTGCGCTTGTCCTGGTCGGCCGTCAGCGCCCGTACGAGCTGCGTGATCGCGGCCTGCTCGGTCGCATCGAGCCCCGGCGCGGCCGCGATCTTCGAGAACTCGATCGCCGCGTTCGGATGCTCGCGACGCATCTGCGGCAGCAGCGTCTCGTTCGCATACGCTTCGATGCGCGCGAAGATCTGCTCGGGGTCGAGCGTCGGCAGGTTGCGGAACTCGAAGTCGAATCGGCATTCGGCCGGCACCGTGTTGATCGCGTTGCCGCCCTGGATCGTGCTCGTCTGCGCGGTCGTGAACGGCACGTCGTACAGCGTATCGAACGGGCCTTCCGCGCGGAACCGATCGGCGATGTCGCGGATATGGCAGATCAGGCGCGCCGCGTACTCGATCGCGTTCAGCCCTTTGGGCGTGAGCGACGAATGCGCCGCATGGCCGCGCACGCAGCAGCGGTATGCGTTGATGCCCTTGTGCGCAATGATCGGACGCATGCTCGTGGGCTCGCCGACGATGCAGCCCGACGGCTGCACGCCGCGCTTCACGAGATCGGCGATCATCAGCGGCGCGCCGGCGCAGCCGATCTCTTCGTCGTAGGACAGCGCGAAGTGAATCGGCTTCGCGAGCTTGGTCGCCTGCATCTCGGGCAGCAGCGCGAGCGCCGTGCCGATGAAGCCCTTCATGTCGCAGGTGCCGCGGCCGTACAGGCGATCGTCGCGCACGTCCGGCGCGAACGGATCGCTGTCCCATTGCTGGCCGTCGACGGGCACGACGTCGGTGTGCCCGGACAGCACGATGCCGCCGTTCGTCGAGCCGTCGTGCGCGGGCACGGTCGCGAACAGGTTCGCCCAGCCTTCGCGCGCATCGCGCGTGATCGTCGACGCGATGCCTTTCGCGGCGAGCGCGTCACGCACGGTCTCGATCAGCCCGAGGTTCGGCACGCGGCTCGTCGTGTCCATCGACACCAGCTGCTTGACCCAGGGCAGGCCCACGAGTGCGTGATCGCGTGAATCGGCGGCCGGTTGGGTCGTCGCGTCGAGAGTGGACATGGCAGAACTCCGTCAGATGAATGGGAAAATCATACTCAAAAACGCCCCGGCCCGCCTTCGTCGCACGCGGTGCGGTGCAGCATCGCCGCGCCGTATCGCCGCCCGCAAACGGGCCTCCGATGCGCGGACCATGCCGCACACCGTCGCCCGTCGCGCGCGGGCCGCGCGTTGCGCGTCAACGTGCGGCGCTTGCCGCGTCCTGCCGATGCCCGAGCGCGCGCAGCGTCTCCTTGATCGTCGACACGCGGATCGCGAGATCGGGCGAGCGCGTTTCGATGC
Source organism: Burkholderia multivorans ATCC BAA-247 (assembly GCF_000959525.1). Lineage (NCBI taxonomy): Bacteria > Pseudomonadati > Pseudomonadota > Betaproteobacteria > Burkholderiales > Burkholderiaceae > Burkholderia > Burkholderia multivorans. The sequence continues at coordinate 2,163,212 of NZ_CP009832.1, read as the reverse complement.
GCAGCTTGTCCTGGCCCGCGAGCTTGATGTGCCGATGCTTCTGCACCATCTCGATGATCCGCATCGGATCGATCGGCGGATTCGGCACGAACTGCAGCCCGATCGCGGCTTCGCTCGCGTCGATCTTCACGATGCCGAGCGGTTTCGCGGCGAGCCGCAGCCGATGCGTTTCGACGAGCGCCTGCGCCTGCGGCGGCAGCTTGCCGAAGCGGTCGATCAGCTCTTCCTGAATGCCGTCGATCGCATCGGCGTGCTCGCAGTTCGCGAGCCGCTTGTAGAGCGACAGCCGCTCCTGCACGTCCGCGCAGTAGTCGGCCGGCAGGATCGCGGGCGCATGCAGGTTGATCTCGGTCGTCGCGGCGAGCGGCGCGGTGAGGTCGGGCTCCTTGCCGTTCTTCAGCGCCTTCACCGCATCGTTGAGCATCTCCGTATAGAGCTGGAAGCCGATCTCGTGGATCTCGCCCGACTGCTTGTCGCCAAGCACCTCGCCGGTGCCGCGGATCTCGAGATCGTGCATCGCCAGATAGAAGCCCGAACCGAGTTCCTCCATCTGCTGGATCGCCTCGAGCCGGCGCTGCGCCTGTTTGGTGAGCGCCTGCGGATCGTGGACGAGCAGGTACGCATACGCCTGGTGGTGCGAGCGGCCGACGCGGCCGCGCAGCTGGTGCAGCTGCGCGAGACCGAACTTGTCCGCGCGGTGCATGATGATCGTGTTCGCGCTCGGCACGTCGATGCCGGTTTCGATGATCGTCGTACACAGCAGCACGTTCGCACGCTGCGCGACGAAATCGCGCATCACGCGCTCGAGCTCGCGCTCGTGCATCTGGCCGTGCGCGATCACGATGCGCGCCTCGGGCACGAGTTCCTCGAGCATCGCCTTGCGGTTCTCGATCGTCTCGACCTCGTTGTGCAGGAAGTACACCTGGCCGCCGCGCTTGAGCTCGCGCAGCATCGCCTCGCGGATCACGCTTTCTTCCTCGCGGCGAACGAAGGTCTTGATCGCGAGCCGCTTCTGCGGCGCGGTCGCGATCACCGAGAAATCGCGCAGCCCTTCGAGCGCCATCCCGAGCGTGCGCGGAATCGGCGTGGCGGTCAGCGTCAGCACGTCCACTTCCGCGCGCAGCGCCTTCAGCGCTTCCTTCTGGCGCACGCCGAAGCGGTGTTCCTCGTCGATGATCACGAGGCCGAGCCGCTTGAACTGCACGTCCGACGACAGCAGCTTGTGCGTGCCGATCACGATGTCGACGCTGCCTTCGTTGATCTGCGCGATCGCCGCGTTCACTTCCTTGGTCGTCTTGAAGCGCGACAGCTCGACGATGCGCACCGGCCAGTCCGCGAAGCGATCGGCGAAGGTCTGCGTATGCTGCTCGGCGAGCAGCGTGGTCGGCGACAGCAGCGCGACCTGCTTGCCGCCCATCACCGCGATGAACGCCGCACGCAGCGCGACTTCGGTCTTGCCGAAGCCGACGTCGCCGCACACGAGGCGGTCCATCGGCTTGCCGCTCGTCATGTCGCCGATCACGGCCGCGATCGCCGCGGCCTGGTCGGGCGTCTCCTCGAAGCCGAAGCTTTCCGCGAACTTCACGTAGTCGCGCGGATCAAGCGCGAACGCATGGCCTTCGCGCGCCGCGCGGCGCGCGTAGAGGTTCAGCAGTTCGGCCGCCGTATCGCGGATCTGCTGCGCAGCCTTGCGCTTCGCGCGCTCCCACTGGCCGGAGCCGAGCGCATGCAGCGGCGCGCTGTCGGGATCGGCGCCGCTGTAGCGCGAGATCACGTGCAGTTGCGCGACGGGCACGTACAGCTTGCTTTCGCCCGCGTATTCGAGATGCAGGAATTCGGTTTCGCCTTCGCCGAGATCCATCGACACGAGGCCCATGTAGCGGCCGATCCCGTGCTGCGCATGGACGACCGGGTCGCCGACCTTCAGCTCGGACAGGTCGCGCACCATCGCGTCGACGTTGCTCGCCTGTTCCTGCCGGCGGCGGCCCGCGCGACGGCCGAGCGCGCCGTACAGCTCGGTCTCGGTGACGATCGCATAGCCTTCGCCCGGCACCGCGAAGCCGTTCGCGAGCGGCGCGACGCCGAGCGCGAAGCGCGCGTCGCTCTCGAGCCAGCCGGCGAAATGATCGTTCGACGCGGGGCGCAGACGATGTTCGGCGAGCAGCTGCAGGATCGTCTCGCGGCGGCCTGCCGACTCGACGGTCAGCAGCACGCGTTTGCCGGAAGTCTCGACGAAGGTACGCAGCGCGGCGAGCGGATCGTCGGCATGACGGTCGACGGTCAGTTCGGGCAGCGCGGTCGCCCAGCCGCCGGCCGGCTGCGCGGGCAGCACGAGACGCGCGAACGGCTTGGCGAGCGTGAAGAAATCGTCGTCCGACAGGAACAGCCGCTGCGGCTCGAGAATCGGCCGCTCGCGGTCGTGCGACAGGAACGCATAGCGCTGCCTGGTATCGGCCGTGAAGCGGCGGATCGCCGCGTCGAGATCGCCGGCAAACACGAGATGCGCGTTCTGCGGCAGATAGTGGAACAGTGTCGCGGTTTCGTCGAAGAACAGCGGCAGGTAATACTCGATGCCGGCCGACGGCACGCCGTTGCCGATGTCCTTGTAGATCGGCGCGCGGCTCGGGTCGCCTTCGAACGTCTCGCGCCAGCGGCTGCGAAACGCGGTGCGCGCGGCTTCGTCGAACGGGAATTCGCGGCCCGGCAGCAGCCGCACGTCGCGCACCGGGTAGAGACTGCGCTGCGTGTCGGGATCGAACGCGCGGATCGAGTCGACCTGATCGTCGAACAGGTCGATCCGGTACGGCAGCGGCGAGCCCATCGGGAACAGGTCGATCAGCGAGCCGCGCACGCAGTATTCGCCGGGCCGCACGACCTGGCTCACGTGTTCGTAGCCGGCGAGCGTGAGCTGCGATTTCAGCTTCGCTTCGTCGAGACGCTCGCCCTGCGCGAACGCGAACGTATAGGCGGCCATGAACGACGCGGGCGGCATCCGGTACAGCGCGGTCGTGGCCGGCACGAGCAGGATGTCGCAGCGGCCTTCGCCGAGATCGTGCAGCGTCGCGAGACGCTCCGACACGAGATCCTGGTGCGGCGAGAACGTGTCGTACGGCAGCGTTTCCCAGTCCGGCAGCAAGCGCACGCGCGCGTCCGGTGAGAAATAGCCGATTTCCTGCGAAAGACGCTGCGCGTCGACCGCGTTCGCGCAGATCACGGCGAGCAGCGGCACGTGTTCACGGTTGTCGGCGAGGTAGCGGGCGATGGCGAGCGCATCGGCGGAGCCGTGCGTGCCGTCGAAGGCGAACCGCTGGCCGGGCTTGACGCGGGCAACGGGCGAAGCGAACGGGGTGGAAGCGTTGTCTGGCATAGGGACGGCAGGGTGGCGGACGCGCGCGCATGGCAAGGCGGCGGCCGAGACGAAAGACCTATTATAAAATCCGCTTCTCGATTTCACCTTTCCGGCGTTCTCCTTCGTGACTCCCCGACTTTTCGCCCTGATTCCCTGCGCCGGCACGGGCAGCCGTTCCGGCTCGGCCGTGCCGAAGCAATACCGGACGCTCGCCGGCCGCGCGCTGCTGCACTACACGCTGGCCGCGTTCGACGCGTGCAGCGAATTCGCGCAGACGCTCGTCGTGCTCGCCCCCGACGACACGCACTTCGATGCGCGCCGCTTCGCGGGGCTGCGCTTCGCGGTGCGCCGCTGCGGCGGCGCGTCGCGGCAGGCCTCGGTGCTCAACGGGCTGCTCGGCCTTGCCGAATTCGGCGCGGCCGATCACGACTGGGTGCTCGTGCACGACGCCGCGCGCCCGGGCATCACGCCGGAACTGATCCGCACGCTGGTCGCGACGTTGAAGGACGATCCGGTCGGCGGCATCGTCGCGCTGCCCGTCGCCGATACGCTCAAGCGCGTGCCGGCCGGCGGCGACGCGATCGCGCGCACCGAGCCGCGCGACGCACTGTGGCAGGCGCAGACGCCGCAGATGTTTCGCATCGGCATGCTGCGCGACGCGATCCAGCGCGCGCAGCGCGAAGGGCACGACCTGACCGACGAGGCGAGCGCGATCGAATGGTCCGGCCATACGCCGCGCGTCGTGCAGGGCAGCCTGCGCAACTTCAAGGTCACGTATCCGGAAGATTTCGCGCTGGCGGAGGCAATTCTCGCGCGCGCCGCGAACGCTTCGTGATTGTCAATTTCTCCTCAATCGGAACACGCATGGATTTCAGAATCGGACAAGGCTACGACGTGCACCAGCTCGTCGCGGGGCGCCCGCTCATCATCGGCGGCGTGTCGATTCCGTACGAGCGCGGCCTGCTCGGCCACTCGGACGCGGACGTACTGCTGCACGCGATCACCGACGCGCTGTTCGGCGCGGCGGCGCTCGGCGACATCGGCCGTCATTTCTCCGACACCGACGCCGCGTTCAAGGGCGCCGACAGCCGCGTGCTGCTGCGCGAATGCGTCGCGCGCGTGAAGGCGGCCGGCTTCGCGATCCAGAACGTCGACAGCACGGTCATCGCGCAGGCGCCGAAGCTCGCGCCGCACATCGAAGCGATGCGCGCGAACATCGCGGCCGATCTCGGGCTGCCGCTCGAACGCGTGAACGTGAAGGCGAAGACCAACGAGAAGCTCGGCTATCTCGGTCGCGGCGAAGGAATCGAGGCGCAGGCGGCCGCGTTGCTCGTGAAGCAGGGCGCGTGACAACGGCGTGCCGCGCAGCGCGGCAGCCGGCGCTGCACGGCGCCCGGAAAAGCGAAATGCCACGCGGATGCGTGGCATTTTCGTTTGCGGCGCACGTCCGGCGAGGCCGGACGCTGCGGTATCGCTTATTCGCCTTCGGCGGCGATGACCTGCGCGGCGGCGTTGATCACCGACGCGATGCGGCCGACGTCGCGCAGCTGCGTGACGGTCATGCCTTGCTCGTTCTTCAGCAGCGCATAGTGCGACTTCACGCAGAAGTGGCACTTGCCGACGATCGATGCGGCGAGCGCGTACATCTCGAACTTGCGCTTGTCGACACCGCCGTGCGACGCATAGGCGCCCATGCGCAGTTCGGCGCGCTGCGTCTTCAGATCGGCGTCGTCGGCCATCTCGACGTACGGATACCAGGTGTTGTTCATCCCCATAAGCGCGGCCGCGGTCAGCGCGGCATGCGTTTCTTCGGGCGACAGCACGTTCGCTTCGCGGATCGTCTTCACGAGCACCGTGCTCTTCGCGGCGACCGCCGCGGCCAGCGCGACGCCGACCGCATCGTTGCCTTCGAGCGACGAGCGCGAGATCGTGCCGTCGAGGTTCAGACGGATGTCCTTCGCGTAGTCGGGAATACGTGCCTTAATCGAATCGATGAATTCCATTGATATCTCCTATGAGTTGGCCGTGAAAAAAGCCCGCAGGCAGGACGCGCGCCGCGGGCTTTCGTGCATCGATGCGCTTACAGCGTTGCGCCGCCGATTGCGCGGTTGCACGGGCACAGTTCGTCCGTTTGCAGGCCGTCCAGAATGCGCAGGATTTCTTCCGGGCTGCGGCCGACGTTCAGGTTGTTCACCGAAACGTGCTGGATCGTGTTGTCGGGATCGACGATGAACGTTGCGCGCAGTGCGACGCCGGCTTCCTTGTCGCGCACGCCGAGCTGGTCGATCAGTTCGCCCTTGACGTCGCCGAACGAGTAGTGGTTCAGCTTGTCGAGGTCCTTGTGCTCACGACGCCATGCGAGCTTGACGAATTCGTTGTCCGAGCTGCCGCCGAGCAGAACGGCGTCGCGCTCTTCGAACTGCTTCGCGAGCTTTGCGAATTCGACGATTTCCGTCGGGCACACGAACGTGAAGTCCTTCGGATAGAAGTAGATGATCTTCCACTTGCCCGGGAACGACGCTTCGGTGACGGTCTCGAACGCCGACTGGCCGTTTTCCTCGTGATTGTTGAAGCCCGGCTTCGCGGCTACGACGGTGAAAGCTTCGAGTTTATCGCCCACGGTTTTCATGCGGATACTCCTGTATGAGTTGGGAAGAAGACTGAGTCAAGCTACCTCGGTGCTGCAACGATCATGTGACAGCATGGGGAGACTATAACACTATTAGTGAAGCGATTCAATAGATTTTGACTAACACTCCCCATAGATTTTCTCAACCGCGGCGATAGTGTGACGCGCAATAAACGTGCGCGCCCGCGTCATGCGGTCGCGCGCAATTTGCCGGTGCCGGGGAATTCGAGCGTGACTTCCAGCCCCGCTTCCGGGCTGCGGTTGCGCAGGCGCAGCGTGCCGCGATAGCGGCCGACGAGGCGCAGCACGATCGCCATCCCGAGGCCGGTGCCGTCGGCCTTCGAGCGTGCGGCGTCGACGCGGTAGAACGGCCGCATCACGAGCGGCAGCTGATCTTCGGGAATGCCGGGGCCTTCGTCGCTGACCGACAGTTCGACGCGCGCATGCGACACGCGCGTCTCGAGCGTGATCCGCGAGATGCCGTCGTGCTTGCTTTGCCCGTATTTGCGCGCGTTCTCGACGAGGTTGCCGACCACGCGGCGCATGTCGGTTTCGTCGGCCTCGATGATCGCGGCCGGCGCGAGCCGCAGGCGGATCTCGACGCCGTCCTCGCTCGACACGCGCGCGGCCACGTCTTGCGCGACCGTCGACAGATCGACCGGCTCGGGCTTGCGCTGCGTCGGCCGCGCGTAGTCGATGAAGGCGGCGATGATGCGGTCCATCTGCTCGATGTCGTCGACCATCGCGTCCTTGGTCGCCTGATCGGACGGACTCATTTCGGTTTCGAGACGCAGCCGCGCGAGCGGCGTGCGCAGGTCGTGCGAAATGCCGGCGAGCATCAGCGCGCGGTCGGCCTCGAGCTGCTCGAGGTCGCGCACCATCTGGTTGAAGCTGCGGTTGGTTTCGGCCGCGACGCCCATCCCGCGCTCGGGCAGCGGCTCGGGCGCCTGGCCCGAACCGACCTGGCGCGCGGCGAGCGCGAGCCGCGAGAACGGCCGGTTGACGAGGCTCGTGATGAACGCGGAGCCGAACAGCGACAGCGCGAGCGCGAACAGCCCCCAGCCGGCCCACTGCAGGCCCGTGACCGTATCGAGCTGATCGCGGTCGAGCGCGACCCAGTAGTCGTCGTCGTCGATCTTGAAGCTGATCCACACGCCCGGAATGTCGTTGACCGACTGTGCGATCACGGTATCGTCGCCGAGGCGGCTGCGGATGTCGTGTTCGATCAGCCGGTTCAGCGATTCGTCGGGCTGCAGCCGGAACTTGTCGGTCTTCTCGCGCGGGTACACGCGCACGCCTTCGTTGCTCTCGAGATCCTGCAGCAGCGCGCGGCGCAGATCGGGATCGGAGTAGAGCAGCGCGGTGCGCGTGAGCTTCACGATCGCGACGAGCTGCAGCGCGACGCGCTGCGCGCGCGGCTCGCGCTCGATCACGCGAAAGCTCTGAAACCACGCGGCGAGACTGACCGAGATCAGCAGCGCGATCAGCAGGAAGGTGCGCCAGAACAGCCCGCCGAACGCGAGCTGCAGAAGGCGCCGGTCGATACGCATGGGACGGGCCGTGAGCGGGCGAAACCGGAAAGAAGGACGATCAGGCGGCGCCGTCCGGGATGAACACGTAGCCGAGACCCCAGACGGTCTGGATGAAGCGCGGGCTGCCCGGATCGGGCTCGATCAGTTTGCGCAGACGCGAGATCTGCACGTCGAGGCTGCGGTCGAACACTTCGTATTCGCGCCCGCGTGCGAGCTCCATCAGCTTCTCGCGCGACAGCGGCTGGCGCGGATGACGCGCGAACACCTTCAGCACCGAGAATTCGCCGGTGGTCAGCGGAATTTCCTGGCCGGATTTCGTCAGCGTGCGCGTCGCGAGGTTCAGCGAGAACTCGCCGAACTCGAACACCTCGGTGGTTTCCGACGGCGCGCCCGGCAGCTCGGCCGGCGCCTGGCGGCGCAGCACCGCGTGAATGCGCGCGACGAGCTCGCGCGGGTTGAACGGCTTCGGCAGGTAGTCGTCGGCGCCCATCTCGAGGCCGACGATGCGATCGACGTCTTCACCTTTCGCCGTCAGCATGATGATCGGCGTGCGGTCGTTGCTGCCGCGCAGACGGCGGCAGATCGACAGGCCGTCTTCGCCGGGCAGCATCAGGTCGAGCACGAGCAGGTCGAAGCGCTCGCGCACCCAGAGCTTGTTCATGGCGGTCGCGTTCTCCGCGACGTAGACGTTGAAGCCTTGCTCGCCGAGATAGCGGCGCAGCAGATCGCGCAGGCGCGGGTCGTCGTCGACGACGAGAATCTTGGAGGGGTTTTTCGTTTCCATGAGCGGCATCTTATCGCGAATGAGAAATGGCGCGCCGTCGAGGATTTTGGCGCGTTACAGTCAGTTACAAAATTTACCCGTGGTGTCGCGCGGAGTAAAGGCAGGCTATAGAGATTCCTTTACTCGAAGCCGAAATTCGGTAGATACTCGCTGCACTCCATCTTTCATCTTTGCACACCCGAATTCCGCAGGGTTTTTCTAGTACCAGAGGTAGCCGGTTGCCGCGTGACGAAGGGAACAAATCGACCAAAGAAGCGAGGACGGTCATGCGATCTGCCCGGATTGCACTGATGCTGACGATCGCGCTCGCCGGTCCGTATGCGTCGAACTTCGCGTATGCGCAACGCCCCGAGCACGGCGCATGGTCGCGCAAGGCGCCGCGCGGCAAGGCGCTGCAGCCCGATCGCGCCGCCGATCCGTCCGTCCGTTCCGCCGTGCCTCCCGATCTCGAGCAGCGCCGCCGCGACGGCCACATGACGCCGGAAGAGCGTCATCTGTTGCGTCAGCACATCGAGGACGCCGTGCGCGAGCTGTACAAGCGCTGAGCGCGCCGTCGTCTGCGCCGCGCTGCGGAAATACACCGTAGCAATTTCTCCGTCAACGCCGCGGCGACGCGTGCCGTTGAACCGGCATTCGCACGCTGCGTGCGTTCCCGGAGCCGATCACGATGGAAGCGAATACAGCCGGCGCGGCATCGTCGCCCGCGATGCAGACGCCGCTCGATGCCGACGACGCGTTGTTCTTCCTCACGCGCACCGGCTTCTCGCCGGCACCGGCGGACGTCGCGTGGGCGGTCGGCATGACGCGCGCGCAGCTCGTCGCCGACACGCTCGGCAACGTCCGGCGCACGCCGGTCACCGCATGGCCCGACTGGATCGACGAGCCGCCTCCGCCGCGCGCGCTGCGCCGCGCGCTCACGCCCGACATGCGGCGCGAAGCGCGCCGGCTGCGCGATCGGCGTTACGACGCATTACGGGCCGCGTGGGTCGACGAGATGGTCGCGACGCCGTCGCCGCTCACCGAGCGCATGACGCTGTTCTGGCATGGCCACTTCACGTCGGGACAGGACAAGGTGCCGTACCCGCAGACGATGGCCGCGCAGAATGCGCTGTTTCGCCGCGAGGCGCTCGGCAATTTCGGCACGCTGCTGCATGCGGTCGCGAAGGATCCGGCAATGCTGCAGTACCTCGACGGTGCGAGTAATCGCAACGGGCGGCCGAACGAGAATTTTGCGCGCGAGGTGATGGAGCTGTTCACGCTCGGCGAGGGGCACTATACGCAGCGTGACGTGACCGAAGCGGCGCGCGCGATGACCGGCTGGACCGTCGATCCCGACACGCTGCGCTTCGTCGTGCGCACCGACTGGCACGATGCCGGCGACAAGACGATACTCGGCGAGACCGGCCCGTTCGACGGCGACGCGTTTCTCGACATCCTGCTGAAGCAGCGCGAGACCGCGCGCTTCGTCGCTGCGAAGCTGTGGCGCGAGTTCGTGTCCGACGCGCCCGATGCGCGCGAGCTCGAGATCGTCGCCGACCGCTTTCGCGCGAGCGGCTACGACATCCGCGCAGCGCTCGCCGCGCTGTGGTCGACCGACGCGTTCTGGGATCCGCGCAACCGCGGCGTGCTGGTCAAGTCGCCGGCCGAATTCGTCGTCGGGTCGGTGCGGATGTTCGACGTCGCGTACGGCGATCCGCAGATGCTCGCGAACACCGTGCGCACGCTCGGCCAGAACCTGTTCTATCCGCCGAACGTGAAGGGCTGGCCCGGCGGCGCAATGTGGATCAACAGCACGACGTTGCTCGCGCGCAAGCAGTTCGTCGAGCAGCTGTTCCGCGCGACCGAGACGGCCGGCATGCGCGCGGGCGTCGCGGCGAATGCGCCATCACGCGCCGGGCCGTCCGTCGCCGCCGCGATGACGAGCGGTGTGGCGGCGTGGCCGGCGTCGCCCGCGCGCGGCGGCCTGCGCTTCGATCTCGAGCGCTGGCTTGCGCAGTACCGTGCGCGCCCGCAGGCGGTCGTCGGGCTGTCGACCGAGCTGCAACTGCAGCATGCGGTGTTGCCGGTGCCGCCGGTCGCCGCGATCGACACGGCGTCGACAGGCAGCGCGTATCTGCAGGCGCTGCTGATGGACCCGGCCTATCAATTGAAATGACGACGACACGGGCCGTTGCCGCTGCGGCGCGCAAGCCGCGCGGCAGGCCGAAGGATGCATGATGAACCGACGAGATTTTCTGACGCTGACCGGAGCCGCAGCCGCGGCGGGCGTGTCGCTATGGCCCTCGGTGTCGCGCGCGGCGGCTGCCGGGCAATCGTTCGCGGCCCGCTATGAGAACGTGCTGATCCTCGTCGAGCTGAAGGGCGGCAACGACGGGCTCAACACCGTGGTGCCGTACGCCGATCCGCTCTATTACCAGTATCGGCGCAGCATCGGCGTCAAGCGCGACCAGGTGCTGCAGCTCGACGCGCAGACCGGCCTGCATCCGTCGCTGGCGCCGTTGATGCCGCTGTGGCGCGACGGGCAGCTCGCGATCGTACAGGGCGTCGGTTATCCGCAGCCGAACCTGTCGCATTTCCGTTCGATCGAGATCTGGGACACCGCGTCGCGCGCCGACCAGTATCTGCACGAAGGCTGGCTCACGCGCACGTTCGCGCAGGCGCCCGTGCCGCCCGGCTTCGCGGCCGACGGCGTGGTGCTCGGCAGCGCCGAGATGGGGCCGCTCGCGAACGGCGCGCGTGCGATCGCGCTCGTCAATCCCGCGCAGTTCGTGCGCGCGGCGCGGCTCGCCGAACCGTCGTCGCTGCGCGAACGCAATCCGGCGCTCGCGCACGTGATCGATGTCGAGAACGATATCGTGAAGGCCGCCGACCGGCTGCGTCCGCGCGGCGGCATGCGCGCGTTCGCGACGGCGTTTCCGGGCGGCGCGTTCGGCACGTCGGTGAAGACCGCGATGCAGGTACTGGCCGCGTGCGATGCGAACGGGCGCGGCACGCAGGACGGCGTCGCGGTGCTGCGGCTGACGCTCAACGGCTTCGACACGCACCAGAATCAGCCGGGCCAGCATGCGGCGCTGCTCAAGCAGTTCGCGGAAGGGATGACGGCGCTGCGCGGCGCGCTGATCGAGCTCGGACGCTGGGATACGACGCTCGTGATGACCTACGCGGAGTTCGGGCGGCGCGTGCGCGAGAACCAGAGCAACGGCACCGATCACGGCACGGCCGCGCCGCACTTCGTGATGGGCGGTCGCGTGATCGGCGGCCTGTATGGCGCGCCGCCGGCGCTGGCGCGACTGGACGGCAACGGCAATCTGCCGGTCGCCGTCGATTTTCGTCAGCTTTATGCGACCGTGCTCGGCCCGTGGTGGGGCCTCGATGCGACGAGCGTGCTGCAGCAGCGCTTCGATACGCTGCCGCTGCTGAAGGCGTGATGCCGGTCGCGCCGCGTCAGCGACGGCGCGCGGCGCGCCAGGCGATCCACAGCTTGCGGATCGGCGTCAGCGCGATGCGCTGATGCAGCACCTGATAGCCGTCGCGCTCGATTTCGTCGAGCAGCGCGCGCGCGAGCGCGACCTGCGCACGCAACGTGCGTTGCGCGCGGCGTTCGGCGGCCGGAATCGCAGCGTCGGCTGCGTCGAGCGCTTCGCGCGCGCGGGCCGTCTGGAACTGCATCAATTCGGTGAACGCGGGGCTGTAGCGCCGGTTCAGCAGGTCGGCCGCCGTCACGTTGTAGCGCTGCAGTTCGTCGATCGGCAGATAGATGCGGCCGTGGCGCGCATCGTTGCCGAGCTCCTGCACGAACTGCGCGAGCATCAGTGCGCGGCCGACGTCGGCCGCCCAGGGCTGCGGGGCGCCCGGTTGCGCGGCGGCCGCACGCGCGACGAGCGCGGCGAACGTGCCGCCCACCTGCGCGACGTAGCGCTGCAGATTCGCAAAGTCGAGATAGCGCGCCTGCTCGAGATCCATCCCGTAGCCGTTCACGAGCGTGCGCAGCGCGTCGGCTTCGGCGGCGATCGACGGATGGTGCCGCGCGAGCGCCTGCGTGACCGGATGCGACGGCTGGCCGTTCGCGAGCGCCGCGAGTTCCTTGTGCCACCACGCGAGCTTCGTGTGTCCGACGGTCGGGTCGCTGATTTCCTTGACGGTTTCTTCGAGTTCGCGGCGCAGCGCGAACAGCGCGGTCAGGCGCGGCTCGACCGCGGCCGGCGCCTGACGCAATGCGTAGTAGACGCTGGAGCCCGCGGGGGCGGCCTTTTGCTGGCAGTAATCGTCGAAGTTCACGGGGCAGATTCGGGTCGGGGCAGGGACGGACGCGCACGGCCGGTGCCGCCGTCACGTCGAGCGCGGCATTCTAGCACCGCCGACCGCGCGGTGCCGGCGAGCGAGACAACGCCGCGCAGATCGGGTAGAATCTCGCGCTCGCCTGATCGGGGCGCCGGTGTCGCCGGCCGAAAACCCCGACGTGCGGGGCGCAGACGATGTGCCCGCGCGCTCTGGCGACGCAAGGATCCGCGTGAGTGGCGAAATTGGTAGACGCACCAGGTTTAGGTCCTGACGCCCGCAAGGGTGTGCCGGTTCGAGTCCGGCCTCACGCACCATCGAATACGTGCCGCACGGCCCGATTCCGAAAAAAAGCGCTGCCGGTCCCCGACCGCAGCGCTTTTTCGTTTCCGCGCATCTTGCTCGCGATCGCCGCCGCCGCTAATCCCAGAAACTCCGGATCGCGACGGCGACGATCACGGGCACCGAGAACACCAGCGGAATCGCGAAATACTGCACTTCGCGGTCGACGAGCCAGCTATAAATCACCCATCCCGCGCCCACGGCGAACGTGACGAGGCCGACCAGCACGGCGGCAATATTGAGAACCAGTTTCGACGGTTGGCGGCGCGCATTGCGTTGGGCATCGTTATCGCGCGGGGAGGATTTCATCGGAAGAAGACGGCCTCGGGCCTGTTTGATCAAACGCACAGGAGACCGCATCCGCGCCGATCGCGCAAGGGCCGGCCGCGAACCGACGCCGGCCCGCTGCCGTCATCGCATGGCCGGCAGGCCGAACGATGCCGCCAGTTCGTCGATCAGCGTGCGCTGAAACGCGAGGAACCGCTCGCCGGGCTGTTGCGCAACCGCGAGCTCGAGCATCGGATCGGCGACCGCGGTGCGGACGCCGGCCAGCTCATCGACGATCGCGAGTCCGCAGAACGGCACGTACGCTTCCGAATAGCCGCCTTCGTGCACGATCACGAGCCGGCCGCCGCAATGGCGCTGCGCGGCCTCCTTGACGGCGCGCGTCATGAACCGGTAGCTGTCGGTATGCAGCAGCATCCGGGCGAGCGGATCGACCGCGCTCGCATCGAGCCCGCTCGCGACGACGATCAGTTCGGGCCGGAAGCGTTCGAGCGCCGGCAGCACGATCCGCTCGAACGCATGGCGGTACGCATCGTCACCGCTGCCGGCGAGCAGCGGCACGTTCAGGTTCGCGCCGATGCCGGCACCGGCGCCGCGATCCTCGGCGCCGCCGTAGCCGGGCGGGAAGCAGCGGTCTTGATGCAGCGAGATCGTCAGCGTGTCCGGATCGTCGTAATAGATCGATTGCGTGCCGTTGCCGTGATGCACGTCCCAGTCGATTACGGCCACGCGGCCGATGCCGTGCTTCGCGCGCGCGGCCTCGATCGCGATCGGGATGTTCGCGAGCAGACAGAAGCCCATCGGCCGGTCGCGCAGGCAATGATGGCCGGGCGGCCGCGACAGCGAGAACGCATTCGCTGCGCGCTCGTCGACGACCGCGTCGACCGCTGCGATCGCGAGCCCTGCCGATAGCGCGGCGATTTCATAGCTGCCCTTGCCGAACGGCGCGAGATCGCCGAGGTCGCCGCCGTTCGCGTCGCTGAGCGCCCGAAATGCATCGAGGTAGCCGGCAGGGTGGATGCGCAGCAGATCCTCGCGCGCGGCGGGCGCGGCGCCCCGCATGTCGAGCTGCGCGGCGAGCCCCGACGCGTGCACGAGCGACAGCAGCCGGCGCTTCGAGTCGGGCGATTCGGCATAGCCGGCACCCGACGGCGGCTGGACCCAGCCGCCGACCGGAAAGAACAGCGCGTGCGTGCCGCCTGTGTGCCAGAAGGTGCGTTCGTCGGTGAAGAATGCGGTGCGTTTCATGGGTATGACCTGTCAAGGTTGGGAAGAAGCGGAGCGGCGTGCCGTCCGTTCGATGCCGCGCAGCGCGGCGAACGACACGGCGGCGACCGCGGTCGCGGCGACGAATAGCGCGCGCATCGTGCCGCCGGCATCGAGCATCAGCCCGGCGAGCAGCGGCCCGGCGGCGAGGCCCGCGCCGATCACGAAGTTGAGCGTCGCGACGAGGCGGCCCGACGTATCGATCTGCGCGACAGTCGCAAGGATGAACGGCAGTACGAACGTCCACGCGAACTTGAACGTGAAGATCGCGGCGCTGTAGCCGGCCGCGCGCGGCTGCGCGGCCAGCGCGACGAGCGACGCGGCGAGCAGCGCGTAGCCGGTCCAAAGCATCGTGCGGCGCGCGACGCGGCCGCCCGCGCACGACGCGAGCGCCGCACCGGCGATCCCCATCACGCTCGCGATCGCCAATACGGTGCCGGCCGCTTGCGAATCGAGCCCGGCGTCGGCCGCGGCGCGGCTCGCGAAGGTCCACACGCTGCCGATCGCGAGATAGAACGCGAGCACCGCGCCGATCGCGAGCGCGCCGCAGCCGGCCGGCATCCCGAGCGCGGCGCCGCGTGCGTGTCGCGCGACGTGCATGCCGGTCGAGCGCGCAAAGCCGCGCGACAGCGGCGCCGCGGCCAGCGCCAGTGCCGCGAGCGCGAAGTAGAGCGCACGCAAGCCGAACGCGACGAACACGTGCGGCAGCACGAACAGTCCGATCGCGCCGGCGATCAGCTGGCCGACGACCCACAGCCCGTACACGCGATCGCTGTTCTCGCTCGTCGCGGCGCTCGTCATGCAGAGCACCATCAGCGTGCCGCCACCGAGTGCGGTCGCGGCGCGCAGTGCGAGCAGCGTCGCGAAGTCGGGCATCCACAGCGCGGTGAGCAGATTGCCCGCGCCGAACAGCGCGATCGCGCACGCCGCGACACGCCGCGCATCGACGCGGCCGAGCCACAGATACGACGGCACGGTCGCCGCGCTGAACGCGCCGAGTTCGACGAAGAAGTACGTGCCGATCTGGGACGCGGACAAGCGAAGCTGCACGGCGAGTTGAGCGGCGACGGCCGGCGCGACGAGCAGCAGCAGCGGCGTGATCGCGGCGAACACGACGAGTGCGACGAGCGTCGCGCGGGCGAACGGGGCGGCGTGCGCATCGGATGCGCGCACGGTATCGGAGGCAAGGGGCTTCATCGCGGCGTCTCGCAGTGGGTTCAGAACAGGTGGTACATGCCGACCATCGCGCCGAACTGCGATGCGCCGGCGAGCGGTGTCGGGTCGTATTCGTAGACGGTTTGCGAACTCCGGTTGCCGTTGCGCGCGTAGCCGAGGTTCACGTACGCGACCGTGCGTTTGGACAGCGCGTACGTCGTGCTCGCGATGAACAGCGTCGGATGACCGATCGCCGGCGTGCGCGAATCGGTGTGATAGATGCCCGCATTGAGGCCGATGCCGCCCGTCGTCAGATAGCGCGCGCCGCCCCAGACGATCGTGCGCGCCGCATCGAGGTCGCCGGTCCGGCGCTCGACGCCCGCATAAACGGTCAGCGGCAGCGCGGCGAACGCATAGCGCGCGGCGAGCGTGCCGAGTTCGCGTCGTCGGCCCGATGCGTCGTCCGTCGCCGATATGTCGCCGTGCGACTGATGCAGCACCGCGCCGACCGACAGTCCGTTGCTCGCGTACTGGCCGCCGAGCTCGAGCACGCGACCGGCGCGCGTATTGCCCGCGATGCCGGCCGTCGCGATGAGCGCCTCGACATCGAAGCCGGCGAACGTCGGCGACTGATACTTCACCGAGCGGTCGATGAAGTTCGCGGACATCGGCACGATGACGCCTTGTCCGCTGTACGACGCATACCAGAGCGGGTCGTAGAACAGCGTCTTGTCGAACAGCACGCTGAACTGCCGACCGAGCGTGACGGTGCCGATGGGCCCCGCGATGCCGACGTACGCGCCGCGAAAGAACGCGAGGCCGGGCACGGTCGCCGTGCCGTCGTTCACGTTGATGCCCTGTTCGAGCTTGAACAGCGCGCGCCAGCCGCCGCCGAGCGGCTCGCTGCCTTTGATGCCGATCTGCGACGGCACGATTCCGTAGTTCTGCAACTGCACGGCCGAGCGATGGGCGTCGGCATGCGTCATGTACTGCACGCCGACGTCGAGCGCGCCGTACAGCGTGAGCGTCGACTGCGCGTGTGCGGCCGCGCCGCATGCGGCGACGGTCGCGGCGGCTGCCGTGCGGATGAAGCGCGATGTAATCACGTGGGGTTCTCCATGCGGGCGCATCGTGGTCGTGGGGAATCGCGACGCAGTGTCGGCGGCCGCAAAGGCGCCGAACAGCCGTTCAGATGGAGGTTGCGGAAAACCCGCGGTGCGCCGCGCCGCAGCGTCGCGGTGCCGCGGGCGCGCGTGCTGCGCGGCAGCAATGCGTCGCGCCCCGTTCAAATGGATGGGATTGCGCCGCGTGGCGGCGCGCCGGCCCGTCAAAAATGACGCTCGCTATAATCGGCCGGTCTGCGTTGCGCACATCGGCGGCCCGCACGGGCAGGAGAGCGGAAGGTGAGGATCACGACGGGTACCGGGCAGGATCTCGATGCGCTGCGCGACGTGCCGGCGGCGATCGTGCTCGACGAGGCCGCGTGGCCGCCGCCGTCGCCGCGGCGCGCGGACTTCGACGGCGTCGCGCACGGCGACACCGCGCAGCGCGAACTCGGCCTGATGCTGCTCGACCTCTATGCGTTCGCCGCACAGTCGGCCATCGGCGAATTCGAATGCCGCTTCTTTTCGCTGCTGCAGGCGCTGATTCCGTTCGATGCCGCGTGGACGGGCGTCGCGACGCACGTGGCGACCGGCCCCGTGATGCACAACAGCTTCCTGTACCGTCTTCCGGACGCGTTCTTCGGCGACTGGAAACGCGTGCGCGACTGCGATCCGCTCGCGCACCGCACGCTGCGCGGCGCGCACGGCCGCGCGGTACGGCTGTCGGTCGTCGAGCCGGGGCTCGATCCGCGCTTTCGCGACTGGTGCGTGAAGTACGGGCTCGCGCAGCTGATGTGCGTGTGCACGCTCGATCGGCGTTTCGGGCTGACGACTTTCATGTCGATCTACCGTCAGGGGCTGAATCGTCCGTTCGGCGACGCCGACGCGCAGCGTTTCGAAGAAGTGATTCCGCACCTGGCCGCCGCGCTGACGATCAACCGTGCCGCACAGCTCACGCGCGAGCGCGGCGATGCCGGCGCGCCGGCGTCGCGTGCGCTGTGCGACAACTTCGGCGTGCTGCACCATGCCGATCACGGCTTCGACGACGTGCTGCGCGCCGAATGGCCGGCATGGTCGGGCACGCGCGTGCCGGAACCGCTCGTCGCGCATCTGCGGCGTCACGCAACACAGCCTTTCGTCGGCACGGCGCTGCGGATAGGCTGCGTGCCGGTCGCCGGACTGTTCCAGCTCGAAGCGCGGCCGCGCTCGCTGCTCGACCGGCTGAGCCCGCGCGAGCTCGCTGCCATTCGCTATTACGGCGCGGGGCGGTCGCACAAGGAGGTCGCGCAGCAGATGGCGATCTCGCCGACGACGGTGCGCCACTATCTACGCTGCGCGTACCGCAAGCTCGGCATGCACGACAAGAGCCAGATCGCGGGCGTACTCGGCGCGAGCGCCGACGTGCCGGACGAGCGGCCGGCCGCGGCACCGCGCGACCTGCGCTGAAGGCGATCGAACGCACCGGAGGTCGTTGTATCCGCAACGATTGGGCGTTATGCTCCAGAACTCCCGGCATACGGACATTCCATCATGAACGACACGAATTCAGGCGCGGTGCGCGCGGCGGTGGTCGGCGTCGGCGCGATCGGCGGGCTGCTCGCGGCGGCGCTGTCGCGCGCCGGCGTCGCGGTGAGCGCGTATGCGCGCGGGGCGACGCTCGACGCGCTGAACGCGCACGGCGTGCGCGTGATCGACGACGCGGGCGCAACCTCGACGGTCGCCGTGCACGCGAGCGACGACGCGGCCGCGCTCGGCGTGCAGGACTACGTGGTGATCGCGCTGAAGGCGCAGGCGCTGCCGGCGCTGGCCGCGCGGATCGCGCCGCTCGTCGGTCCGGACACGGTGATCGTCGCGGCGATGAACGGTTTGCCGTGGTGGTTCACGCACGGGCTCGCCGGCCCGCTCGACGGCGTACCGCTCGAAGCAGTGGATCCGGCCGGCGCCGTGTCGGCCGCGCTGCCGCCCGGGCAGGCGATCGGCTGCGTCGTGCATCTGTCGTCGAGCACCGACGCGCCCGGCGTCGTCCGGCGCGGACGCGGCAACCGGCTGATCGTCGGCGCGCCGGACGGCCGGCTCGAGCCGGCCGCCGCGCGCTTCGCGGCGTTGCTCTCGGCAGGCGGGTTCGACGTCGAATCGACGCCCGCGATCCGCACCGAGATCTGGGCGAAGCTGTGGGGCAACATGAACATGAATCCGCTGAGCGCGCTGACGGGCTCGACGGCCGAACAGCTGCTCGACGATCCGTTCACGCACGATCTCGCGCTGCGGATGATGGAGGAGGCCGCGCAGATCGGCGCGAAGCTCGGGCTGTCGACCGGCATGAGCGGCCCCGAGCGCATCGCGGTCACGCGCAAGCTCGGCGCGTTCAAGACGTCGATGCTGCAGGATTTCGAGGCAGGGCGGCCGCTGGAGATCGGGCCGATTCTCGGCGTGTTCCCGGAGCTGGGGCGCAGGCTGAACGTGCCGACGCCGTACTGCGACGCGGTGCTCGGGCTGCTGCGTCAGCGCGCCGCGAACAGCGGGCTATAGCCGGCTATCGCGCGGTGCGCGAGCGGCGCCGCGCGCGCCGCCGGCATCGGCTTCATTGATCTGAACAAAGCGTATGCGTCCTGCCGACCGGCACCGTCGGTGCGGACGATTTGACGCGCTTGTCGCGCGACGGCGTCAGTTGTCGCGTTCGAGCGCGTGCGCGACGACCTTGTCGAGCAGCCGCTCGAACGTGTTCCGTTCGCTCTCGGACAGGCACGCGACCAGCCCGTCGTTCCACTTGCGCACGATCGGCATGATTTTCCGGTACAGCGCGCGGCCGTCGGCGGTCAGCGCGATCAGCACGATGCGGCCGTCCTCGTCGCTCGCGCTGCGCTCGAGCAGGCCCTGGCGCAGCAGCGCTTCGGCCGCGCGGCTCGCCTGGCTCTTGTCGAGATTCGTGTGGCGCGCGAGATCCATGATCGAGAACGGACCGAACGCACCGACGGCCGCGATCACGCGCGCCTCGGGCAGCGAGATGCCGAGCTTGTGCCGGTACACCTCGCCGATGCCGCGGTCGGATCGCTTGGTCAGCGCGTGAAGGCGATAGGTCAGAAACTGATCGAGCCCGGCTTGTCGGCCTTTCATGTCGCATCCTGAAGAAAAATGGCGGGCCCGATTGTTCCTGTATCGCGCGCTCGGGTCAACGGTCAGTGTGCGCCGTATTTCAGGCGCGTCAACTGTTCGGCTTCGTTCGCGAGCAGCGTCGCCGCGTCGCGGATCGCGACGTCGAGCGAAATCGGGCCCGGCGCCGGCGAAAAACAGCCGGAAAAGTACTCGGACAGCCGCGGCAGCGCGGTCGGATCGATCGCGCCGGACAGCAGCGACGCCGGCACGCCGGCCGCCTGCGCGTGACGGCACGCGATGAACGGCGCCTTGCCGTGCAGCGTCTGCACGTCCGAGCGCCCTTCGCCGGTGATCAGCCAGTCGGCGCCCTCGAGCGCCGCGTCGAGCCCGATCTGCCGCGCGACGACCTCCGCGCCTGCCTCGAACTGCGCGCCGAGCATCCGCAGCGCGAAGCCGAGGCCGCCCGCGGCACCGGCGCCGGGCAGATCGCGCGCGTGGCGGTCGAGCGCGGCCTCGAGCAGATCGGCGAAGCGGCCGAGCGCGGCGTCGAGCGTCGCGACCTGCTCGGGCGTCACGCCTTTTTGCGGCCCGAACACCGCGGTCGCGCCATGCGCGCCGGTCAGCGGGTTGTCGACGTCGGACATCCCGACGAATTCCGCTTCCGCGAGCCGCGGATCGAGTGCCGACGCATCGATTCGCGCGATGTCGGCGAGCCGCGCGGGTACCGGCTCCACGGGCTGGCCGGCCGCGTCGAAACAGCGCAGCCCGAGCCCGGCCAACAGGCCCGCGCCGGCATCGTTCGTGCTGCTGCCGCCGAGCGCGACGAAGAAGCGGCGCACGCCTTCGTCGAGCAGCGCGCGGATCGCCTCGCCCATGCCGCGCGTGCTGCGTGCGTCGACCGGCACGCTCATCCCGACCGGATCGGTGATGCCGACGACCTCGGCCGTCTCGACGATCGCAGTGCGCGCATCGATCACGCCGACCGCCGCGTCGCGCGCCGCAAGCGACGCACCCGCCACGCGCAGCGTGCGCCGCGTGCCGCCGCGGGCGAGCATCGCGTCGAGCGTGCCTTCGCCGCCGTCGGCCATCGGGCAGCAGCGCACGACGGCGTCGGCGCGCGCACGGCGGATGCCGGTCGCGATCGCGTCCGCGACCTGCTCGGCGGAAAGCGAGCCTTTGAACGAATCGGGCGCGATGACGACGACAGGCGCGGACGGGTGTTGCGGCATGGTGTCTCCGGAAAGCGTGATTGGTGTGAGGAATCGGGGTGCGATGACGGCGCACCTTCATTCGGAGCTTACAGGATGGCGGCGCGCGATGGATATGGCGCACGGCATAACGGTAATCCATCGCGCCGAGCGCGGGCGCGGCACGCAACGTGCGACGGATCGCGTGCGGCAAGCCGGGGAGCCGGAGCGTCGCGCGCACGACGCGGCGAACGACTGCCGCGACGCGCCGATCTGGCGGTATGACGAAAATTGTTTGCTAGAATAGTCGATTCTTCCGGCCAAAGCCGTGCTCCGAGCCGCTTGCGCTAGCCATCCGGCGCGTGCAGGGATGGCGTGGCGCTCCGGCGCGGCGTGTGCGCGCGCCAGGCAGGCACGGCAAGGAAAAACCGATTCGCTCGAATAATTTTAGGACGATTGAAGCCATGGCTAACGTTGTTGAGAACCTCGGCAAGCTTGAACGCCGCGTGACGATTTCTTTGCCGAAAGAGACGGTGCAGAAGGAAATCGACGCCCGTATCCAGAAACTCGCGAAGAACGTGCGCATGCCGGGTTTCCGCCCGGGCAAGGTGCCGCTGAAGATGGTCGCGCAGCAGTACGCGGGTCAGGTCGAGGCGGAAGTGCTGAGCGACAAGATCGGCCAGGAATTCTTCACGATCAGCCGCGCGGAAAACCTGCGCGTCGCCGGTCAGCCGAGCTTCGCGCCGAAGCAGGAGCAGTCGGACGACGCCTACGCGTTCGACGCGACGTTCGAGGTTTACCCGGAAGTGAAGATCGGCGATCTGTCGACCGCTGAAGTCGAGCGCTCGACGACGACGATCGGCGACGCCGAAATCGACCGCACGCTCGACATCCTGCGCAAGCAGCGCGTGCACTTCCACGCACGCGGCGAAGCGGGCGAGCACGGCGACGGCGGCGCGGACACCGCGGCGCAGAACGGCGACCGCGTGACGGTCGACTTCGTCGGCAAGATCGACGACGTCGCGTTCCCGGGCGGCACGGCCGAAGACTTCCCGTTCGTGCTGGGCGAAGGCCGCATGCTGCCGGAATTCGAACAGGCGGCGCTCGGTCTGAAGGCCGGCGAGTCGCGCACGTTCGACCTGAAGTTCCCGGACGACTATCACGGCAAGGACGTCGCGGGCAAGACTGCGCAGTTCACGGTCACGATGAAGAAGGTCGAATGGCCGCACCTGCCGGAAATCGATGGCGAATTCGCGAAGTCGCTAGGCATCGAAGACGGCGATCTCACGAAGATGCGCAACGAGATCAAGGAAAACCTCGAGCGCGAGGCGAAGCGTCGCACGCAGGCGATC
Organism: Burkholderia multivorans ATCC BAA-247; assembly: GCF_000959525.1. Lineage (NCBI taxonomy): Bacteria > Pseudomonadati > Pseudomonadota > Betaproteobacteria > Burkholderiales > Burkholderiaceae > Burkholderia > Burkholderia multivorans. The sequence continues at coordinate 2,140,857 of NZ_CP009832.1, read as the reverse complement.
GTGAAGAACCAGGTGATGGACGCGCTGCTGAAGATCTCCGAACTCGACGTGCCGAAGGCGCTGATCGAGCAGGATCAGCAGCGTCTCGTCGAGATGGCGCGTCAGGATCTCGCGCAGCGCGGCGTGCCGAACGCGAAGGACGCGCCGATTCCGGCCGAAATGTTCGCCGAGCAGGCCGAGCGCCGCGTGAAGCTGGGCCTCGTGCTCGCCGAGCTGGTCAAGGCGAACGGCCTGGAAGCGAAGCCGGAGCAGATCCGCGCGGAAGTCGACGAGTTCGCGAAGAGCTACGAAGACCCGAAGGAAGTGGTCCGCTGGTATTATTCCAACCAGCAGCGCCTCGCCGAGATGGAAGCGTTCGTCGTTGAAAGCAACGTCGTCGACTTCGTGCTGGGCAAGGCAAAGGTGACGGACAAGGAAGTGAGCTTCGAGGCACTCGCAAGCGCATCGGCGCAAGCGTAACTGTCGCAGCAGCGGCGTGCCGGCTGTCGGAGCGACGGCCTGCACGCCGTTTTTACGTCGGGCGCACGGTTGCCATTAATATGGCGATTGAGCGGGCGGCTTCCCTCCGTTCAATTTTCCATTCGAACAAGGTTCATTGAATGATCACTCGCGCTGAATTGCTGGACATGCTTGCTTCGAATGCGCCGCAGGGTTTCGAGGCGCAAGCGCTGGGGCTCGTGCCGATCGTCGTCGAAACGAGCGGCCGCGGCGAGCGTTCGTACGACATCTATTCGCGTCTCCTGAAGGAGCGCCTGGTATTCATGGTCGGCGAAGTGAACGACCAGACGGCCAACCTGGTGGTCGCGCAACTGCTGTTCCTCGAGAGCGAGAATCCCGACAAGGACATCAGCCTGTACATCAACAGTCCGGGCGGCTCGGTGTCGGCCGGCATGGCGATCTACGACACGATGCAGTTCATCAAGCCGGACGTGTCGACGCTTTGCATGGGGCTCGCGGCCAGCATGGGCGCGTTCCTGCTCGCGTCGGGCGCGAAGGGCAAGCGTTTTGCGCTGCCGAACTCGCGCGTGATGATTCACCAGCCGCTCGGCGGCGCGCGCGGCCAGGCGTCCGATATCGAGATCCAGGCGCGCGAGATCCTGTACCTCAAGGAGCGGCTCAACCACCTGCTCGCGCAGCATACGGGCCAGGACGTCGAGCGCATCGCGCGCGACACCGACCGTGATAACTTCATGTCGAGCGAGGACGCGAAGGCGTACGGGTTGATCGACCAGGTGCTGCTGAAGCGTCCCTGAACTTAAGTGGGGTGCCGCCCCGTTTCGTGCGGCGCCCCGGCAGTGTCCCGAAATGCCCTGAGCATCTGCGGCAAGCGCATCAGCCGGCTTCGGCCGCGTCCCGCGCGCGGTGTCCGGAGTAATCGGCGTATCATGTCATTTACCTGTCCGGAGGCTCTACATTCATGGCGGACAAAAAAGGTTCGAACAGCGAGAAGCTGTTGTATTGCTCGTTTTGCGGGAAGAGTCAGCATGAGGTGAAAAAACTCATCGCGGGCCCGTCGGTGTTCATCTGCGATGAGTGCATCGACCTCTGCAACGAGATCATTCGCGACGAGGCGGCCGCCGCCGGCGTCGAGGCCAGCCTGTCCCGCTCGGATCTGCCGAGCCCGCAGGAGATTCGCGACATCCTCGATCAATACGTGATCGGGCAGGAGCGCGCGAAGAAGATCCTCGCGGTCGCCGTGTACAACCACTACAAGCGTCTGAAGCATCTCGACAAGAAGGACGACGTCGAGCTGTCGAAGAGCAACATCCTGCTAATCGGGCCGACCGGCTCCGGCAAGACGCTGCTCGCGCAGACGCTCGCGCGGTTGCTCAACGTGCCGTTCGTGATCGCCGATGCGACGACGCTGACCGAAGCCGGCTACGTCGGCGAGGACGTCGAGAACATCATCCAGAAGCTGTTGCAGAACTGCAACTACGAGGTCGACAAGGCCCAGCGCGGCATCGTCTACATCGACGAGATCGACAAGATCAGCCGCAAGTCGGACAACCCGTCGATCACGCGCGACGTGTCGGGCGAAGGCGTGCAGCAGGCGCTGCTGAAGCTCGTCGAGGGCACGATGGCGTCGGTGCCGCCGCAGGGCGGCCGCAAGCACCCGAACCAGGATTTCATCCAGGTCGACACGACGAACATCCTGTTCATCTGCGGCGGCGCGTTCGACGGCCTCGAAAAGGTGATCACCGATCGCACCGAAAAGACGGGCATCGGCTTTGGCGCGACGGTCAAGAGCAAGCAGGATCGCGACGCGGGCGAAGTGCTGCGCGACGTCGAGCCGGAAGACCTGATCAAATTCGGTCTGATCCCCGAATTGATCGGCCGTCTGCCTGTGGTCGCGACGCTCGGCAAGCTGGACGAAGCCGCGCTGATGAAGATCCTCGTCGAGCCGAAGAACGCGCTCGTCAAGCAGTATCACAAGCTGTTCGCGATGGAGCGCGTCGAGCTGGAGATTCGCCCGGCCGCGCTGCAGGCGGTCGCCCGCAAGGCGATCCGTCGCAAGACCGGCGCGCGCGGCTTGCGCTCGATCATCGAACAGGCGTTGCTCGACGTGATGTACGAGCTGCCCACGATGAAAGGGGTCAGCAAGGTCATCATCGATGAGAACGTGATCGATGGCGACGGCAAGCCGTTGCTGATCTACGAGGACACGCCGAAGGTGGCGGGTTCGAACTGACCGGCTTGCCGACGATGTTCTGCGAAAAAGGGCCGTTCATGAAAACGTGGGCGGCTTTTTTTCGTTTATCTTGTGGGTAACTCTGACTCGACACGCGGTGGTTACTTTCTTACCGAATATTTCCCGCACTTGAAGGCTTGCAATCCGATGTGCCGGCCTCAATTACCGAACAATTGATTCCACTCATGGGGAAATGAAATGTCAGGCACCCAACTTCTCCCGCCGGAACGCATCACGCTCCCGCTGCTGCCGCTGCGGGACGTCGTCGTTTTCCCGCACATGGTGATTCCGCTCTTCGTGGGCCGGCCGAAATCGATCAAGGCCCTCGAAGCAGCAATGGAAGGCGGCAAGCACATCATGCTCGTCGCCCAGAAGACCGCGGCGAAGGACGAACCGACCGACAAGGACATGTACGAAGTCGGTTGTATTGCCAACATCCTGCAGATGCTGAAGCTGCCGGACGGTACCGTGAAGGTGCTCGTCGAGGGGCTGCAGCGCGCGAAGGCATTGTCGATCGAGGAACAGGAGACGCAGTTCTCCTGCGAAGTGATGCCGCTCGAGCCCGATCATGCGGACAGCGCCGAAACGGAAGCGCTGCGCCGTGCGATCGTGTCGCAGTTCGATCAGTACGTGAAGCTGAACAAGAAGATCCCGCCGGAGATCCTCACGTCGCTGTCGGGCATCGACGAAGCAGGCCGTCTCGCCGACATGATCGCCGAGCGTCTGCCGCTGAAGCTCGACCAGAAGCAGCACATCCTCGAGATGTTCCCGGTCATCGAGCGTCTCGAGCACCTGCTCGCGCAGCTCGAAGCCGAGATCGACATCCTGCAGGTCGAAAAGCGCATCCGCGGGCGCGTGAAGCGCCAGATGGAAAAGAGCCAGCGCGAGTACTACCTGAACGAACAGGTGAAGGCGATCCAGAAGGAGCTGGGCGAAGGCGAAGAGGGTGCGGATCTCGAGGAGCTCGAGAAGCGCATCAACGCCGCGCGCATGCCGAAGGAAGCCAAGAAGAAGGCCGACGCCGAGCTGAAGAAGCTGAAGCTGATGTCGCCGATGTCGGCCGAAGCGACCGTCGTGCGCAACTACATCGACACGCTGATCGGCCTGCCGTGGCGCAAGAAGAGCAAGGTCAACAACGACCTGTCGAACGCCGAGCAGGTGCTCGACGAGGATCACTACGGCCTCGAGAAGGTCAAGGAACGGATCCTCGAGTATCTCGCGGTGCAGCAGCGCGTCGACAAGGTGAAGGCGCCGATCCTCTGCCTCGTCGGGCCGCCGGGCGTCGGCAAGACCTCGCTCGGCCAGTCGATCGCCCGTGCGACGAACCGCAAGTTCGTCCGGATGGCGCTCGGCGGCGTGCGTGACGAAGCCGAGATCCGCGGTCACCGCCGCACGTATATCGGCTCGATGCCGGGCAAGATCCTGCAAAGCCTCGCGAAGGTCGGCGTGCGCAATCCGCTCTTCCTGCTCGACGAAGTCGACAAGATGGGCATGGATTTCCGCGGCGATCCGTCGTCGGCGCTGCTCGAAGTGCTCGATCCGGAACAGAACCACACGTTCGCCGACCACTACATCGAAGTCGACTTCGATCTGTCGGACGTGATGTTCGTCGCGACGTCGAACTCGCTGAACATCCCGCCGCCGCTGCTCGACCGGATGGAAGTGATTCGTCTGTCCGGCTACACGGAAGACGAGAAGGTCAGCATCGCGCAGCGTTACCTGCTGCCGAAGCAGAAGAAGAACAACGGTCTGAAGGACGGCGAGATCGAGGTCACCGAGCAGGCGATCCGCGACATCATCCGCTACTACACGCGCGAAGCCGGTGTGCGTTCGCTCGAGCGCGAAGTGTCGAAGATCTGCCGCAAGGTCGTGAAGATGCTGCTGCTGAAGAAGGCATCGGGCGCGATCAAGGTCGACGGCGACAACCTCGACACGTTCCTCGGCGTGCGCAAGTACGACTTCGGCCTCGCGGCGAAGGAAAACCAGGTCGGTCAGGTGACGGGCCTCGCGTGGACGGAAGTCGGCGGCGATCTGCTGACGATCGAAGCCGCGGTGATGCCGGGCAAGGGCAACGTGATTCGCACCGGTTCGCTCGGCGACGTGATGAAGGAGTCGGTCGAGGCAGCGCGTTCGGTCGTGCGGTCGCGTTCCCGGCGTCTGGGCATCAAGGACGAAGCGTTCGAGAAGCAGGATATCCACATCCACGTGCCGGAAGGTGCGACGCCGAAGGACGGTCCGTCCGCCGGCGGAGCGATGACGACGGCGCTGGTGTCGGTGCTGACCGGTATCCCGGTGCGTGCCGATGTCGCGATGACGGGTGAAATCACGCTGCGCGGCGAAGTGCTGCCGATCGGCGGGCTGAAGGAGAAGCTGCTCGCGGCGCATCGCGGCGGCATCAAGCTCGTGCTGATCCCGGAAGAGAACGTGAAGGATCTCGCCGAGATTCCGGACAACGTGAAGAACGCGATCGAGATCGTGCCGGTCCGCTGGATCGACAAGGTGCTGGAACTCGCGCTCGAACGTCTGCCGACACCGCTGCCGCCGGAAGAGGAAGCGAAGGCTTCGTCGGCGCCGGTAGCCGATGCGTCGAAGGATGCCGGCTCGACCGAGGTCGTCAAGCACTGACCGGAACACCGTCCTGACGGTTGTTCACGAAACCCGCGGCGTGTCCGCGGGTTTTTTTATGTGCGTCGTCGGGAGCGTGTGCGTCGGCTGACGAAAAAATCGTGCTCGGGGCTAGCAAAGTATTCGGGGATGAATTAGAATCGCAGGCTCGCTGGTTGTTGATGCTGAAACGCAGATCGCAGCCAGATCGAATCGGAAACGGGTGCTTAGCTCAGCTGGTAGAGCGGCGCCCTTACAAGGCGTAGGTCGGGGGTTCGATCCCCTCAGCACCCACCAGTTTCCCGGTTCGGCAAGACCAAGGAGCGGTAGTTCAGTCGGTTAGAATACCGGCCTGTCACGCCGGGGGTCGCGGGTTCGAGTCCCGTCCGCTCCGCCAAACAAATGAAGAAGCCCGCCTTGCGCGGGCTTTTTCATTTGTGCTGTCGGGTTGCGCCCGCTTGCGGGCGCGCGACTGGGGAGCGGAGGAAGCCGCCTGCGCGGCTTCCGGCGGGGCTCGAAGGGATGCGCGTGCACGCGCATCCGCGGCCTGCAGGATGTAGGCGAGTCCCGTCCGCTTTGCCAAACAAACGAAGAAGCCCGCCTCGTGCGGGCTTCTTCGTTTGTGCTTCCGGTTGCCGATGCGCAACGCGGGTCGACGAACGTAATCGCAGTACGCATTGCCGCGGTATTTATATTCGGTACGCCGAAGTAATCATCGAGAGCATCCGCGATGCGGTTCCAGCCTCACGACAGGCTGCCGACGAAGGACGTTGACCCAAAGCTGCGTGCCGCAATCACCATCCGGGTATACGACAATCGGCCCGTACACCGATGCCTGCCAGGTATGAATGCAGATCGCGTCGGTATTGGACGCTTGCTCCGCTTTACTTTAACTTTCGATGGGTCGTGCGCGGGCGAGGCTGTTCGGCCGTGCATGACATCCCGCATTGCGTCGTCGTGCCGGAAAACCGGCCGAACGAAACAAGTCCAGACGCAATCATGCGGACAATGATTAGGCATGCTTTTTATATATAAGCGATGTCCGAAGAATCAGAATAATTCAACATGGAGTGGAGACCGATGAAGCTTGCGAAGTGGGTGGTCGGTGGACTGGGCGTGCTGAGCGTGCCTGCGTTCGCCCAAAGCAGTGTGACGTTATACGGCGTCATCGATACGGGCATCGAGTATGTGACGCATGCGAATGCGGCAGGCGACAGACTGGTCCGCATGCCGGGCATCACCGGCGAGCTGCCGTCGCGGTGGGGGCTGCGCGGCAGCGAGGATCTCGGCGGCGGATTGAAGACGGTGTTTCAGCTCGAAAGCGGCTTCAATCCGCGCGGCGGCGATCTCGGTCAGGGCGGCAGACTGTTCGGCCGTCAGGCGTGGGTCGGGTTGCAAGGGCCGTGGGGCAAGCTGTCTTTCGGACGTCAGTACTCGATGACGTTCTGGGGGCTGACAGACTCCGACATCCTGGGCCCGGACATCTACGGCAGCGCATCGCTCGACGCGTATATTCCGAACGCCCGCAGCGACAACGCGATCGCCTACATGGGCACTTTTCGAGGCTTGACGCTCGGCGCGATGTATTCGTTCGGCCGGGATTCCGCCGGCACCGGCAATTCGCCGGGGCAGGGCACCTGCGCGGGTTCGGTGGCGGGGCATTTCACGCAGTGCCGCCAGTGGAGCGCGATGATCAAGTACGACACGCAGACGTTCGGCGTGTCGGCTGCCTACGACGAACAGCGCGGCGGCGCGGGCGCGGCCGCGAACTTTTTCAACGGCGTGGCGCCGCTGGCACTGACCAGCGAGGGCGACAAGGACATCCGCATGCAGGTCAGCGGATACGGAAATATCGGCCCGGTAAAACTCGGCGCCGGCTGGGTCGGACGTCACGTCGATACCGTGTCGCCGTCGGTGCCCGATGTGCGCTCGGACCTGTTCTTCGTCGGCGCCGCGTATCAGGTGACGCCTGCGGCGGTGCTCGACGGCGAAGCGTTCCGCATCGTCAATCGCGAGCAGAACACGCGAGCGACCATGACGACGCTGCGCGGAACGTATTTCCTGTCGAAGGCCACGGCCGCCTATCTGCAGGGTTCATATCTGTGGAATAGCGCCCACGCGCGTTACAGCCTGAGTTCCGGCGGCGGCGGCACGACGCCCGCCGCAGGTGTCGGTCAACTCGGCGTGATGGCGGGCATCCGGCACATGTTCTGAACGCGGCGCAGAACGTGCGCGGGCTCGCGTTCTGGCGGGCAGCCCGTGTGCATCGACAGCAGCGACACAGCAATCCGGCAAAGCCGGCACAGCCCCACGCGAGCGCGACGGGGCCACACAAAAACAAGCAATACAACTGGACGCGTGCCGGATCGTCGCATTCGGCACGAGAACCTCAGGTTTAAATGGAGACCCGAATGCGAAATATCGACGTATGCCAATTGTCCGACGGCGCGCGGTTTGGCCGGTTTCATGCCGGCGTCCTGTTCTGGTGCGCGCTGATCATCATTTTCGATGGCTATGACCTCGCGGTGGTCGGCATCGCGCTGCCGTCGATCATGGCCGAGATGAAGGTCGGTCCGACCGGCGCCGGCTTGATGGTCAGCTCGGCGCTGTTCGGCATGATGCTGGGCGCCGTGTTTCTCGGCACGATCGCCGATCGCATCGGCCGCGTGCGTGCGATCGTCATCTGCATTCTGCTGTTCAGTATTTTTACCGCGGCGGCGGGCGTCGCTCACGAGCCGGTCACGTTCTGCATCGCGCGTTTTCTCGCCGGCCTCGGCATCGGCGGCGTGATGCCCAACGTCGTCGCGCAGATGACCGAATTCTCGCCGCGCCGCATCCGCAGCACGCTGGTCACGCTGATGTTCAGCGGCTACTCGGTGGGCGGCATGCTGGCCGCGCTGGTCGGCAAGGCGATGATCGCCCGTTACGGCTGGCAGTCGGTGTTTATCGCGGCGGGTTTGCCGGTGCTGCTCGTGCCCGCGATTGTCGCGTACATGCCCGAATCGATGAGTTTTCTGATCCGCAAGGGGCGCACCGATACCGTCGGGCGCGTGCTGTCGCGCATCGAGCCTGGGTATCGGCCGCAACAGGGCGACAGCTTTTCGATCTCGGGCCAGGAGAAGGGCGACGCGCCGGGCATTCGCAGCCTGTTTGCCGATGGACGCGGCTTCAGCACCGTGATGCTGTGGGTCGCCTTTTTCATGTGCCTGTTCATGGTCTATGCGCTGAGTTCGTGGCTGACGAAGCTGATGGCCGGCGCGGGCTACAGCCTCGGCTCGGCATTGACGTTCGTGCTCGTGCTGAATTTCGGCGCGATGATCGGCGCGATCGGCGGCGGCTGGCTGGCCGACCGCTTCAACATGAAGCACGTGCTGGTCGCGATGTATGGGCTCGCGGCCGTGTCGATCGGCCTGCTCGGCGTGAAGGTGCCCGAGCCCGTGCTGTTCGTGCTGGTCGGCCTCGCCGGCGCATCGACGATCGGCACGCAGATCGTCACCTATGCGTTCGCCGGGCAGTTCTACCCGATGGCCGCCAAATCGACCGGGATCGGCTGGGCGTCCGGCGTCGGGCGCAGCGGCGCCATTCTCGCGCCGATCGTGATCGGCTTGCTGGTCAGTCAGGCGCTGCCGCTTCAGCAGAACTTCCTGGCCATCGCCGTGCCGGGGCTGATCGCGATGGTCGCCGTCGGCCTGATGCGCCCGCTCGAGCCGGTGCATGCGCAACGAAGCGTCGAAGCGGCGCAGGCCGACGTCGCGTAAGGCGGTGGTCGGGTGGGGCCGCGCGGCGATGCGTCGCGGCGGCGGCCCGCCCGCGCGGCGTTTTCGCCGTACTTGGGACAAGGGACATATCGCGGCGAGCCTGCCCGCAGCGGGCAGATTGCGGCGCGCGGACCGTGCGCCGGGACGATCCGGCGGCGCCCCGCGGCGGCGCGCTGTCCTGCCGGTTCGCCTTTTTTCCCGCCCACTGTTGTAATATCGGGCGTTTTGTCCAATACACCCCGTCACGCATGCTCGATTTCTTCCGTAATCACCAGCGCCTGATGATGGCGCTCCTGCTCCTGATCGTATTGCCGGGGCTGGGTTTCGTCGGGATCCAAGGTTTCCGCGGCTTCTTCGACGAAAGCGCGAACGTCGCGGCGGTCAACGGGCACAAGATCACGCGCGTCGAATTCGACGGCGCGTTTCGTCAGCAGATCGACCAGGCGCGTCAGGCGCTCGGCGCTCAGTTCGACATCAAGGCGTTCGATACGCCGGACCACCGCAAGCAGGTGCTCGACGGCCTAATCCAGCAGCGCGTGCTCGCCGATGAAACGCAGCGTCTGCATCTGACGGCCTCGGATAACGCCGTGCGCGAAGCGCTGCTGAGCGACCCGATGATCGCGTCGCTGAAGAAGCCCGACGGCTCGATCGACGTCGAGCGCTATGCGCAGCTGATGTCGTTCCAGGGCATGACGCCCGAGCAGTATCAGGAGCGCGTGCGCTACAGCCTCGCGCTGCAGCAGATTCCGGCGAGCATCGTGTCGAGCGCGTTTACGCCGAAGAGCCTCGCGCAGCGGCTGTCGGAGCTCGCCGCGCAGCAGCGCGAAGTGCAGGCGCTCGTGCTGAAGACGAGCGACTATGCGTCGAAGGTCCAGCCGACCGACGCACAGCTCGCCGCGTACTACGACGCGCACAAGCAGCAGTTCGCGACGCCCGAGACGGCGACGATCGAGTATCTCGTCTATTCGCCGGCCGCGGCCGCCGCGAGCGCGCAGCCGACCGACGCGGACATCAAGAAGTTCTACGACGACAACCCGACGCACTTCCGCACCGAAGCGCAGGTTCGCGTGAGCCACATCTTCATCGCGGCGGCGAGCGATGCGAGCGCCGCGGACAAGGCGGCCGCGAAGGCGAAGGCCGAGCAGCTGCTCGCCGACGTGAAGGCGCGCCCGGACCAGTTCGCGCAGATCGCCGAGAAGAACTCGCAGGACGCGCCGTCGGCGGCGAAGGGCGGCGATCTCGGCTTCATCACGCGCGGCTCGACCGCGGGCGGCAAGGCATTCGACGACGCGGCGTTCGCGCTGAAGCAAGGCGAGATCAGCGGCGTCGTGCAGTCCGATCTCGGCTTCCACATCCTGAAGGCGACCGACGTGAAGCCGTCGATCGTCAAGCCGTTCGCGGAAGTGAAGGACGAAATCGCCGCGACCCTGAAGCAGCAATACGCGGCGAAGGCATTCTCGGACAACGCGGAAGGCTTCACGTCGACCGTCTACGAGAAGGCGAAGAGCCTGCAGCCGGCCGCCGACAAGTACAAGCTGACGATCCAGACGGCGACCGTCACGCCGACGCCGAATCCGCAACTGCCGGCCACGAGCCCGCTGAACAACGCGAAGTTCCTCGCGGCGGTGTTCGCGAACGACTCGGTGAAGGCGCACAACAACACGCAGGCGATCGATGTCGGCAACAACACGCTGATCTCGGCGCGCGTGACCGACTACAAGCCGGCCGCCGTGCCCGCACTCGACGCGATCAAGGACGCCGTGCGCCAGAAGGTCGTCGCCGAGCAGGCTGCCGAACTCGCGAAGAAGGACGGCGCGGCGAAGCTCGCGGAACTGCAGAAGTCGAAGTCGACCGAAGGCTTCGCGGCCGCGCAGAAGATCTCGCGCACGCAATCGCAGGGCCTGAGCCCGGCCGCGCTGAGTGCCGTCTACAAAGTCGATCCGAAGACACTGCCCGCCTATGTCGGCGTCGATCTCGGTGCGGACGGCTATGCGATCTATCGCGTGAACGCGGTGATCCCCGGTTCGGCCGTCGATCCGCAGCAGCTGGCGGCCGCGCAGCAGCAGATGGCGCAGGTCGAGGCGCAGAGCGAAGGCGAAGCGTATCTCACCGCGCTGCGCGATCGCTCGAAGGTCAAGCTGTACGGTTCGACCGCGAGCCAGTCGCAGGGCAACGACGACTGAGCGCCGACTGAGCGTCGTTTCGCGCGCAACCCGATGTGCGTCGTGCGCCGCCCGGCGGCAGCGCGGCGCGAGCTGCATTCCGATCCCTGTCCGGCATCGCGCCGGCAGGGATTTTTCATTGGGGCGAACGCTTCAGCCGCGCGGCTTGCCGAGCAGCGGCTTCAGCGTCGGCCACACGTTGTCGAGCAGCACGCGCTGCGCCTGCTGCGTCGGATGGATCTGGTCGGACTGGAACATGTCGGGCTTGTTCTCGATGCCGGCAAGCAGGAATGGGACGAGCGGCACGTCGAGTTCCTTCGACAGCCGCGTATAGACCGCATGGAACTTCTGCGTGTAGTCGGGGCCGTAATTCGACGGCACGTACATGCCGACCAGCACGACTTTGGCGTGCGCGCGCCGCGCATCGGCGACGATGTCGCGCAGATTGCGCTCGGTCGTCGCGAGCGGCACGCCGCGCAGTGCGTCGTTCGCGCCGAGCTCGACGACGACGATCGAGGGCTTGAGCCGCTGCAGCACGGCCGGCAGCCGTGCACGGCCGCCGCTCGTGGTGTCGCCGCTGACGCTCGCATTCGCGACGCTATAATCGATTCGCTCCGTCGCGAGCCGTTGCCGCAGCAGCGCGACCCAGCCCGTGTCGCGCGGCAGCCCGTATTCGGCCGAGAGGCTGTCGCCGAGTACGGCGATCACCGGCTGTCCCGTGGTCGAGGTCGCGGCCGGCGTTGCGGCGGCGCGAGCGAATCCCGTCGCGACCAGCGTGCCGCCCAGCAGCGCGACGAGCGCCGCGCGTCTTTTCCAGCGAAGTGTCCTGTCCATGTTCAAGATTACCGATCCGATCATCGAAGTGCATGACGTGTGCAAGCGGGTCGCCGACGCGACGGGCGAGCTGACGATCCTCGACGGCATCTCGCTCGCCGTGCGGCCCGGCAGCAGCCTCGCGATCGTCGGTGCGTCGGGGTCCGGCAAATCGACGCTGCTCGGCCTGCTTGCGGGATTGGACAGCGCAACGAGCGGCACGGTTCGGCTGCTCGGCCGCGCACTCGACCAACTCGACGAGGACGCGCGCGCCGCATTGCGCAACGGCTCGGTCGGCTTCGTGTTCCAGTCGTTCCAGCTGATGCCGCATCTGACTGCGCTCGAAAACGTGATGCTGCCGCTCGAACTGCAAGGCGGGATCGGCACGCGCGACGCGGCGGAGCGCGCACGGGCGCTGCTCGCGCAGGTCGGCCTCGCCGAGCGGACCGCGCATTATCCGAAACTGCTGTCGGGCGGCGAGCAGCAGCGCGTCGCGCTCGCGCGCGCCTTCGTCACGCGCCCGGCCATCCTGTTCGCGGACGAGCCGACCGGCAGTCTCGACGCGGCGACCGGCCACGCAGTGATCGACCTCATGTTCGAACTGAACCGCACGCACGGCGCGACGCTCGTGCTCGTCACGCACGATCCCGAGCTGGCGCGCCGCTGTGCGACGACAGTCACGCTCGATGCCGGGCGCATCGTCGCGTCGCACGCGGCATAAGGCGCCATAACGCCGCATGGCGCCGCATGACGCGGCGCAGCGCGCGACGGCTCGGTCGCCGGGCCGCGTGCGACAGCGTCCGCACGCGGCCGCGGCGGCGCGCGTCAGCGCTTGAGCGCCGCGCGTGCGCGCGCGATCAGCGCGGTCGTCGACGAGTCGTGCTTCGCGGTATCGACCGCGTCGGCCGCCAGATCGGCCTCGACGACCTTGCCGAGAATCTTGCCGAGCTCGACGCCCCACTGATCGAACGGATTGATGTCCCACACGGTCGCCTGCACGAGCACCTTGTGCTCGTAGAGCGCGATCAGCGCGCCGAGCGCGCGCGGCGTCAGCGCGTCGACGAGCAGCGTCGTCGTCGGGCGGTTGCCGGGGAAGGTCAGGTGCGGCGCGAGATCTTCCTTGCCGGGGCCGGCGACCTTGCGCGCTTCCTCGAGCGTGCGGCCGAGCATCAGCGCCTCGCTCTGCGCGAAGCAGTTCGCGAGCAGCTTCGGATGGTGACTTGCAAGCGGATGCTCGGGCGTCAGCACCGCGATGAAGTCGATCGGTACGATCGTCGGCCCCTGATGCAGCATCTGGAAGAACGCGTGCTGACCGTTCGTGCCCGGTTCGCCCCACGTAACGGCGGCGGTCGGATAGTCGACGAAGCGGCCGTCGAGGCGCGCCGACTTGCCGTTGCTTTCCATCTCGAGCTGCTGCAGATACGACGGCAGATAGTGCAGCGCTTCCGAATACGGCGCGACGAGATAGCTCTGCGAGCCGAAGAAGTTCCGATACCAGATGCCGATCAAGCCGAGCAGCACCGGCAGGTTGCGTTCGAGCGGCGCTTCGCGGAAATGGCGGTCCATGTCGTTCGCGCCGGCGAGCAGTTCGTCGAACTGCTCGGGGCCGATCGCGATCATGATCGACAGGCCGACCGCCGACCACAGCGAGTAGCGGCCGCCGACCCAGTCCCACATTTCGAACACGTTGTCGGCGGCGATCCCGAATTTCACGACCTCGGCCGGATTCGCCGAAACGCCGACGAAGTGCTTCGCGAGCGCATCCTCGGGGCAGCCCTTCGCGACGAACCAGTCGCGCAGCGAGCGCGCGTTCGTCATCGTCTCGAGCGTCGTGAACGTCTTCGACACGACGATCGCGAGCGTTTCTTCCGGATCGACCTGCTCGAGCACGCGCGCGAGATCGGCGCCGTCGACGTTCGACACGAAATGCATCGAGATGTCGCGCGTCGCGACGTGGCGCAGCGCGTGCGTGACCATTTTCGGCCCGAGGTCGGAACCGCCGATGCCGATGTTGATCACGTGGCGGATCCGCTTGCCCGTGTGGCCCGTCCACGTGCCGCTGCGCACCGCGCGCGCGAACGTCGCCATCTTCGCGCGCTCCGCGCTCACCTGCGCATGGAAGGGCGCGTGCGGATCGGTCGCGCGCAGCGCGGTGTGCAGCGCCGCGCGGCCTTCGGTCGGGTTCACGATCTCGCCGGCGAACATCGCGTCGCGACGCGCTTCGACGCGCGCTTCGCGCGCGAGCTGCACGAGCAGGCGCAGCGTTTCGTCGGTGATGCGGTTCTTCGAGAAGTCGGCCGCGAGACCGCCGCCCGAGAACGTGAAGCGCTCGGCGCGCGTCGGCGCGGGGTCGTTCTGCGGCGCAAACCAGTCGCGCAGACGCGCGTGACGGATCTGTTCGAAGTGGGATTGAAGGGCAGTCCAGGCGGGGAGCGAATTCAGCGTCATGGCGGTTCGTGTGAAGCGTGAATCGGGAGGAATGCCGCGCCGGCGCGTCGGGATCGGACGGCCGGCGGACGAGGGCCCGCCGTGCGGCGGGGCAGTCAGTATAGCGGCGTTATGCGTCGGCGCGCGGCGACGAACGAAAAAGGCGATTGATCAGCGTGCGCACCGTCGGCGCCAGTTCGCCGGCAGTCAGGCCCACCGGCCCGGTGCCGGCCGCGGTCAGCGTGTCGGCGGCGAGCCCGTGCAGGTAGACGCCGGCGAGCGCCGCTTCGTACGGCGCGACGCGCTGCGCCAGCAGCGCGCCGATTAGGCCGCCGAGCACGTCGCCCGTGCCGCCCGTCGCGAGCGCCGCATTGCCGGTCGGATTCACCGCGAGCCGGCCGTCGGGTGCGGCGATGACCGTGCCCGCGCCTTTCAGCACGACGATGCTCGCGTAGCGCGCGGCAAGCGCCTGTGCGGCCGCGAGGCGGTCGCGCTGCACCGCGCGCGTGTCGCTGCCGAGCAGCCGCGCCGCTTCGAGCGGATGCGGCGTCAGCACGCACGCGCGGCCGCGGGCGCCGCGCGCGGCGACGGCCGCGGCGAGATCCGCGTGCGCGGCGACGAGGTTCAGCGCATCGGCGTCGAGCAGCGCGGCGGCATCGTGTGCGAGCGCGTCGCGTACGAGCGTGGCCGCGGCGTCGCGCGTGCCGAGCCCGCACCCGGCTGCGATCGCGGTCATCGCGCCGAGTTCGAGCGTGTCGGCAGGATGCAGCATCAGCTCCGGGAACGGCGGATCGTAAGGCGGCGCGCCGGCGCCGAGCAAGCCGACGTGCACCTTGCCCGCGCCCGCGAACAGCGCGGCGCGCGCGGCGAGGATCGGCGCGCCGCACATGCCGGTGTCGCCGCCGAGCACGGCGAGGCTGCCGAACGTGCCCTTATGCGACGCGAATGCGCGCGCGGGCAGCGCGTGCGCAAACCGTGCGGGCGCGTTCAGCACGATCGCCGGCGAGGCGGGCGGCGCGAGGTCGAGCGACGCGATGTCGATTTCGCCGGCCAGATCGCGACCCTCGACCATGTACAGGCCCGGCTTCGCGCCGATGAAGGTCAGCGTGTGCGTCGCGACGACGGCCGCACCGCCGCCGACGATCTGCCCCGTATCGCTGTCGAGCCCGCTCGGCACGTCGAGCGCGAGCACCGCGCCGCCGCGTCGCGCATGCTCGGCGATGCGTGCGGCCTGCGCAGCGAAGACGCCGTCGAGCGCGCGGCCGAGCCCGATGCCGAACAGCCCGTCGACGACCCACGCATAGCCGTCCAGCGACGCGGGCGGCTCGGCCGCGATCGGCACGCCGGCCGCGCGTGCGACGCCGAGTGCCCATTGCGCGTCGTCGGGCTTGACGGGCACCGGCATCCACGCGTGCACGGCGACGCCGAGCTGCTGCAGCCGCGCAGCCGCGACGAGTGCGTCGCCGCCGTTGTTGCCCGGGCCGACGGCGAACCACACCGGCCGGCCGCTGCCGCCGGTGCGCGCGGCGAGCCAGTGCGCGGCGGCCGTGCCGGCGCGGTCCATCAGCGTATGCGCGGGCAGGGCGGCGGCCGCGGCCGTTTCGGCGGTGCGCAGATCGGCGACGCGCAGCAGCGCGATCGGGTCGGAATCGGGGAACGGGTGGGCGAGCGGCATGGCGACGGATCGGGAACCCGCCGCGAAGCGTCGCGCGGCGGTCAGGTCGTGAAGCGCTCGGCGCGCAGCGCGGCGAGCGTGTCGGCGGGCCAGTGCTGCACGTTGCCGCCGAGATAGTCGGTCACCACTTTAGCAGACCCGCAGGCGAGCGCCCAACCGGCCGGCCCGTGGCCCATATTGACGAATACGCGCGGATGCGGGGTCGGACCGACGACCGGCAGCCCGTCCGGCGACAGCAGCTGCGCACCCTGCCACGACAACGCGGCCGAAATCTTCGCGGCGCCCGGCACCCAGTCGTGCGCGGCCTGGCCGAGCAGCGCGAGCGCGGCTTCGGCGAGCGGTTCGGCGAGCGGCTTTGCGAGATCGGCGGCGCGCTGCAGCACCGCGCCGCCGCCGATTCGCAGCCGCTGCTGGATCCGCGTGATCGCGATCCGCTTGACCGAATCGACGATGCTCAGATGCGGCGCGTACTCTTCGTACGCGATCGGCGCGCTCAGCGTGTGCACGCGGATCGGATGCAGCGGCAGCCGCCAGCCGAGCCGCTCGAGCAGCGCGATGCTGCCGGTGCCGGCGGCGACCACGACCGCGTCGGCCGAAATCACGTCGACTTCGCGCGCATGCGCGGCGCGCCGGTCGCCGCGCGGCGGCGCGAGTTCGACCGCCGCGCGGCCCGCGTCGACGCGAATCGCCGCGACGTCGGCGCCGAAGCGGAACTGCACGCCGTGCTCGTCGAGCGTCTGCTTGACGAGCTTCGCGAACAGCGGACAGTTGCCGGTGCGCTCGGTTTCGAGCAGCACGCCGCCGGCGAAATCCGGCTCGGCGCGCACCGACGGTTCGAGCGCGGCGCACGCGTCGGCGCTCAGCGTCCGGTGCGGCTGATCGAGCGTGGGCAGCAGCGCCAGCGCCGGCTGCAGCGCCTCCCAGTCGCGCGCGTCGCGCACGACGTGCAGGATGCCCGTCTTCTGCTCGAACTCGAGCCGGAAGCGGTTCTCGATGTCGGCGACCGCCTCGCGCGCCGCGTCGATCAGCGGGCGCAGCCGCGCATACTGCGCGACGAACGCGTCGGGCTCGCGCAACGCGGCGAGCCGCTTGGCGAAGCGGCGCACGGCGCCGTCGAAACCGGGCTTGTACACGATGCCGCTGTCGCGCGGCTGGCGCGCGTGCATGAAGGTCGGCCCGAACCAGACGTCGAGCGGGCTCGGCAGCAGCGCGCCGCCGTCGCCGTAGGTCGCGCCCTGCGCGACGGTCGCGTGGCGTTCGACCACGCAGACGCGATGACCGGCCGCCCGGAGCTGGTAGGCGGTGGCGACGCCGGTGAGTCCGCCGCCGATGACGATGACATCCATGGATTGCTTCGATGACGGGCGGCGCGCGGCCACCCGGTGAGAATTCGCGTGACGGGCCCGCGGCCCGGGGAACCGCGAATGATAGCGCCAAAATCGCGCCGGACGGCGCCGCGCGGCCGCACGCGCACCGCGGCGGTGCACGCGGCGCACCCGACGGGCGGTCTTGGGCGACCGACTTACGGGTATAATTACGGCCTTCCTTTCGCCCCATGTCGCCCTCTAGCGCGACTCATCGACGTCAGTCCAGCCCATGGCTCACTTCTCGTGTTTTCCCGGCGCTTCGGCCCTCTCCGATTTCCGTCAAACCCGTCTGCTCGACACGCTCAGGCAAATCGACGCCAACATCGTCGCGGTGCGCGGCCAGTACCTGCATTTCGTCAACGCGGCCGAACCGCTGTCGGCCGACGACAGCGCGCGCATCGATGCGCTGATGCACTACGGCGCGCCGTTCGAGCCGGCGACCGAGAAAGGGACGCTCGAGACCTTCGTCGTGCTGCCGCGCTTCGGCACGGTGTCGCCGTGGGCCAGCAAGGCGACCGACATCGCGCAGCACTGCGGCCTCACGCACGTGCGCCGCATCGAGCGCGGCATCGAGTTCACGGTCACGCTGAAGTCGGGCCTGCTCGGCGGCAAGAAGGCGCTGTCCGACGACGCGCGCGCCGCGGTCGCGGCCGCGCTGCATGACCGGATGACCGAAAGCGTGGTGGCTGCGCGCGACGACGCGAAACACCTGTTCGACGAACTGCCGGCCAAGCCGCTGACGACGGTCGACGTGCTCGGCGCCGGCCGCGGCGCGCTCGAGCGCGCGAACGTCGAGCTGGGCCTCGCGCTCGCCGAAGACGAAATCGACTACCTCGTCGATGCGTTCCGCAAGCTCGAGCGCAATCCGACCGACGTCGAGCTGATGATGTTCGCGCAGGCGAACAGCGAGCACTGCCGTCACAAGATCTTCAACGCGCAGTGGACGATCGACGGCGAAGCGCAGGACATGTCGCTGTTCGCGATGATCCGCAACACCGAGAAGCTGAGCCCGCAAGGCACGATCGTCGCGTATTCGGACAACTCGTCGATCATGATGGGCGCCGAAGCCGAGCGCTGGTTCCCGCGCGGCGCGGGCGCGGCCGGCGAGCCGGGCGAGCGCTACGGCCGCCACACGGAGCTTACGCACACGCTGATGAAGGTCGAGACGCACAACCACCCGACGGCGATCTCGCCGTTCCCGGGCGCGGCGACCGGCGCGGGCGGCGAGATCCGCGACGAAGGCGCGACGGGCCGCGGTGCGCGGCCGAAGGCGGGCCTGACGGGCTTCACGGTATCGAACCTCGATCTGCCGGGCGCACGCCAGGCGTGGGAAAACGCGCGCGACGCCGCGCAGCCGCTCGCGCAGCGCAATCCGAACGAGCAGCACGGCCCGTACGGCCGTCCGGACCGCATCGCGTCGCCGCTGCAGATCATGATCGACGGCCCGCTCGGCGGCGCCGCGTTCAACAACGAATTCGGCCGCCCGAACCTCGGCGGCTATTTCCGCGTGTACGAACAGAACGTCGGCGGCACCGTGCGCGGCTATCACAAGCCGATCATGATCGCGGGCGGCCTCGGCAACATCGCCGATCAGCACACGCACAAGCACGACGTGCCGGCCGGTTCGCTGCTGATCCAGATCGGCGGCCCCGGCATGCGGATCGGAATGGGCGGCGGCGCCGCGAGCTCGATGGCGACCGGCGCGAACACGGCCGAACTCGACTTCGACTCGGTCCAGCGCGGCAATCCGGAAATCGAGCGGCGCGCGCAGGAAGTGATCAACGGCTGCTGGCAGCTCGGCGCGGAAAACCCGATCCTCAGCATCCACGACGTGGGTGCGGGCGGCCTGTCGAACGCGTTCCCCGAGATCGTCGACGGCGCGGGCAAGGGCGCGCGCTTCGAGTTGCGCAAGATCGCACTGGAGGAGTCGGGCCTGTCGCCGCGCGAGATCTGGTCGAACGAAGCGCAGGAGCGCTACGTGCTCGCGATCGCGCCGGCCGACCTGCCGCGCTTCGAGGCGATCTGCGCGCGCGAGCGCTGCCCGTTCTCGGTGGTCGGCGTCGCGACCGACGAACTCCAGCTGCAACTCTTCGACGAGCAGGCGACCGGCGCGGATGCGTACCCGGTCGACATGCCGATGGAGGTCCTGCTCGGCAAGCCGCCGCGCATGCACCGCGACGTCACGCGCGTGCATACCGAGCGCGCACCGGTCGACGTGACGGGCATCGCGCTGTCCGCGGTCGCGGTCGACGTGCTCAAGCATCCGACGGTTGCGAGCAAGTCGTTCCTGATCACGATCGGCGACCGTACGGTCGGCGGCACGTCGGTGCGCGACCAGATGGTCGGCCCGTGGCAGGTGCCGGTCGCCGACTGCGCGATCACCGCGCTCGACTACGCGGGCTTCCGCGGCGAGGCGATGACGATGGCCGAGCGCACGCCGCTCGCCGTGATCGATGCGCCCGCGTCGGGCCGCATGGCGGTCGGCGAGGCGATCACGAACATCGCGAGCGCGCCGATCGCGTCGCTCGACAAGCTGAAGCTGTCCGCGAACTGGATGGCCGCATGCGGCACGCCGGGCGAGGACGCCGCGCTGTTCGACACGGTGAAGGCGATCGGCATGGAGCTGTGCCCGGCGCTCGGCATCGGCATCCCGGTCGGCAAGGACTCGCTGTCGATGAAGACGAAGTGGGAGGAGCAGGGCGTCGCGAAGGAAGTCGTCGCGCCGGTGTCGCTGATCATCTCGGCGTTCGCGCCGGTCGAGGACGTGCGCCGTCATCTGACGCCGCAGCTGCGCCGCGTCGCCGACGCCGGCGACAGCGTGCTGATCGCGATCGACCTCGGTCGCGGCAAGAACCGCATGGGCGGCAGCATCTTCGCGCAGGTCACGCAGCAGGTCGGCGACACGACGCCGGACGTCGACGATCCGCAGGACCTGAAGCGCTTCTTCGACGCGATCCAGTCGCTGAACGCGCAGGGCAAGCTGCTCGCGTACCACGACCGCTCGGACGGCGGGCTGTGGGCGACGGTCTGCGAAATGGCGTTCGCGGGGCGCGCCGGCGTGTCGCTGAACGTCGACATGCTGACGCTCGACGCGAACCACGAATCGGACTACGGCGACGCGAAGGACTGGGCGAAGCAGACGAGCGGACGTCGCGACGACCGCACGCTGCGCGCACTGTTCAACGAGGAACTGGGCGCCGTCGTGCAGGTGCGTGCGGCCGACCGCGACGCGGTGCTCGGCGCGCTGCGCGAATTCGGGCTGTCGACGTGCTCGCACGTGATCGGCACGGTCAACGACCGCGACGTGATCGAGGTGTACCGCGATGCGAAGAAGATTTTCGATGCGCCGCGCACCGAGCTGCATCGCGCATGGGGCGAAGTCAGCTGGCGCATCGCGCGCCTGCGCGACAACCCGGCGTGTGCGGATGCCGAATACGACGCGCTGCTCGATGCGGCCGATCCGGGCATCTCGCCGGTGCTCGGCTTCGATCCGGAAGAAGACGTCGCCGCGCCGTTCATCGCGACGGGCGCGCGCCCGCGCGTCGCGATCCTGCGCGAGCAGGGCGTGAACTCGCATCTCGAAACCGCCTACGCGTTCGATCGCGCGGGCTTCGATGCGCACGACGTCCACATGAGCGATCTGCTCGCCGGCCGCGCGACGCTTGCCGATTTCGCGGGCGCGGTCGCGTGCGGCGGCTTCTCGTACGGCGACGTGCTTGGCGCCGGCGAAGGCTGGGCCAAGACGATCCGCTTCAACGCGAAGCTGGCCGACATGTTCTCCGCGTTCTTCGCACGCCCCGACACGTTCGCGCTCGGGATCTGCAACGGCTGCCAGATGCTGTCGAGCCTCTCGTCGATGATTCCGGGCGCCGACGCATGGCCGAAGTTCACGCGCAACAAGTCCGAGCAGTTCGAAGCGCGCTTCTCGTTCGTCGAAGTCGAGAAGTCGCCGTCGATCTTCTTCACGGGGATGGAAGGGTCGCGGATTCCGGTCGCGGTCGCGCACGGCGAAGGCTATGCGGACTTCTCGCAGCAGGGCGACATCGAGCGCGTCGCGGTCGCGATGCGCTACGTCGATCATCGCGGCGAGGCGACCGAACGCTATCCGTTCAACCCGAACGGGTCGCCGGCCGGCATCACGTCGGTCACGACGGCCGACGGCCGCTTCACGGTGCTGATGCCGCACATGGAACGCGTGCATCGCACGGTCACGATGAGCTGGCATCCGGAAGGCTGGGGCGAAGCGAGCCCGTGGATGCGCGTGTTCCGCAACGCGCGCCGCTGGATCGGCTGACGCCGTGTCGTTCGATCCGTACGCACCCGTCGAAGTCGTCACGCTGCGCGACGAGCGCGCGTCCGACGTCGACGCGATCGCAGACGTGATCGTGTCCGCGTTCGCGGGCGAACCGGAGCACGGGCAGTTCGAACGGCGGATCGTCGACGCGCTGCGCGCGGATCGCGCGCTCGCCGTGTCGCTTGTCGCGGAGCGCGACGGCCGCGTGATCGGGCATGTCGCCTGTTCGCCGGTATCGATCGGCGGCGCAGCGGCCGGCGATTCGCGCTGGTACGGGCTCGCACCGCTCGCGGTGCGGGCCGATTGCCGGCGGCGCAGCGTCGGCGCCGGCCTCGTGCGCACGGCGCTCGACGCATTGCGCCGTCGCGGCGCGCAGGGCTGTGTCGTGCTCGGCGATCCCGCCTACTATGCGCGCTTCGGCTTCGCGCCGTGCGCCGAACTCGTGTTTCCCGACGCGCCGGCCACGCATTTTCTGGCGCTGATGCTCGACGATGCCGCGCCGCACCGCGCGGGCATCGTCCGCTATCACGACGCGTTCTATCCGGAGCAGGCGCAGCACTGAGCAGCGCCGCCGTGCTGCGATCTGCCGCGCGCCGCGTTCGCGCTTCGCGCGCACGCAACAAAAAAGGCCGCTCGAAGCGGCCTTTCTCTTTGGTGCAGCGTCGGCGACGTTACTGGATCTTCGCCTGCTGACGCAGCGTTTCCTCGAACGTCTGCAGCTTCTGCTGCACGAGCTGCTGCGCGATCTGCGCCTTCACCTGCGCGAACGGCGGCGGTGCGACGTCGCGAATGTCGTCGACGCGGATGATGTGCCAGCCGAACTGCGTCTTCACGGGCTCGTCCGTCATCTGGCCTTTCTGCAGCTTCTGCGCGGCTGCCGCGAATTCCGGCACGTACGCCTTCGGGTCCGACCAGTCGAGGTCGCCGCCATTCTTGCCCGAGCCCGGATCCTTCGAATACTGCTTCGCGAGATCCTCGAACTTCGCGCCGCCCTTGATCTTCGCGATCAGGTCCTTCGCCTGCTGCTCGCTGTCGACGAGGATGTGGTGCAGGTGATATTCGCGGTTGCCGCCGGCCGTCTTCACGAGCTCGTCGTAGCGCGCTTTCACTTCGGCGTCGGTCGGCTGGTTCTTCTTCAGGAAGTTCTCGATCATCGCGCGCAGCACGACCGTCTGCTGCGCGACCGCGACCTGTGCCTTCACGTCCGGGCGATTCGGGATGCCTTCGCGAATCGCTTCCTGCATCAGGATTTCGCGGTTCACGAGTTCCTGGCGCACGGCCTGCTGCAGCTGCGGGCTATCGGTCTGGCCTTGCTGCACGAGTTGCGCGACCATCGCGTCGGCGCGCGACTTCGGAATCGGCGTGCCGTTGACGACGGCGATGTTCTGGGCAAAGGCCGGCGCCGCTGCGAAAGCAGCCGCCGCGAACCACAGGCGGGGGGATTTCAGGATCATCGGGAATTCCTAATGCTGGATTGAAGATTCGTCGAATTCTTCGGGCGTGTAAGCCACGATCGCGAGCGCATGAATGCCGCGCTGCATCGCATCGGCGAGCGCATCATACACCAGCCGGTGCCGCGCGACGCGCGACTTGCCGGCGAACGCGGCCGATACGATCGTGACCGTATAGTGGCCGCCCGCCGCCGCCCCGGCGTGGCCCGCATGCTGCGCGCTGTCGTCGCGTACGGCCAGCGACACGGGCGCGAGCGCCGCGGTGAGGCGCGCCTCGATCAGCGCGATGCGCGCGTCGGGCGACGCATGGAGAAACGCGTCGGTCATGTCACTCGTCCTTCAGGTACTTCGTGAGCCACAGGCTCTGCAGAATGATGAACACGACCATGGCGCCGGTCGTGCCGAACAGCTTGAAGTTCACCCATTGCGATTCGGTGAAGTTGTGCACCACGTACAGATTCGCGACACCGAGCACCGCGAAGAACAGCGCCCACGCGACGTTCAGCTTGTCCCACACCGGGTGCGGCAGCGTGAGCTGCTTGCCCATCATCTTCTCGATCAGGTTGTTGCCGAACGCATAGCGCGCGGCGAGCAGCCCGATCGCAAACAGCCAGTACAGCACAGTCGGTTTCCATTGAATGAATTTCTCGTCGTGCAGGACGAGGGTGGCGCCGCCGAAGACGACGATCACGCCGAGGCTGACCCACAGCATCGTGTCGACCTTGCGATGGCGGAAGGCGACCCAGGCGACCTGGGCCAGCGTCGCGGCGATCGCGACCGCGGTGGCGGTGAAGATGCCCCAGACCTTGAAGGCGGCGAAAAACAGGATGATCGGAAACAGATCGAACAGGAATTTCATGGCGCTCGCGGCTGCGTGAAAAGGCCGCATGCGCGGCCTTTCACCGTTGTAGGGACCCGCCAGGCGCCGCCGTCGCGAACCGCGGCAGCGTCGTGGCTGCCGGCCGGTTCGCCCGGCGCCGCTCAGTCGTTTTCGGGTCGGGACTCGAAGTTTAACGCAGCCGAATTGATGCAGTAGCGCAAACCGGTCTTGTCGCGCGGGCCGTCCTCGAACACGTGGCCGAGGTGCGCGCCGCAATGATTGCAGCGCACTTCGACGCGCACCATTCCGTGCGAGTAATCGATCTTCTCGTCGATCACCTCGCCGTTGAGCGGCTTGAAGTAGCTGGGCCAGCCGCAGCCCGAATGGAATTTCGCGCCGGACTCGAACAGCGGCGTGTCGCAGACGACGCACTTGTAGATGCCGTCGTCTTCCTTGTCGGTGTATTCGCCGGTGAACGCGCGCTCGGTGGCCGCGTGCTGCGTGACCTCGTACTGCAGCGGCGTGAGGCGGCGCCGCAGTTCCGCGTCGTCCTTCCGGTACGGATAGGTCTTGTCGTCGGAATCTTGGGACATGTGGGGGTTCTCCTGATCGGTCGGTCGATACGCGCGGGTTACGACGAGCAGCTCACTTCGAGCGACCCGGCCCAGTCGGGCGGCAACGCCGCGTACGATTCATGTTCCGGCTGTTCGTCGAACGGGCGGCGCAGCACCTGCGCGAGCCGTTCGACTTCGGAAAAGTCCTTCTCCTTCGCGCGCCGGATCGCGAGTTCGGCCAGATGGTTGCGCAACACGTATTTCGGGTTCACGCGGTTCATCGCGGCCGCGCGCGCTGCATCGTCGCGCGTTTCCTCCGACAGCCGCGCACGGTAGAGGTTCGCCCATGCGTCGAATGCCTCGCGGTCGATGAACAGGTCGCGCACGGGCGCGTCGCGGCTCGCGTCGTGTTTCGACAGCTGCGCGAGGCGGCGGAACGTCAGCGTGAAGTCCGCGTGGCTTGCGTGCATCGTCTCGAGCAGCTGGTTCGCGAGCGCCGCGTCGCTGTCGCGTTCGAGTTCGAGGCCGAGCTTCGCGCGCATCGCGCGCTCGAGCGCGGGACCGAAACGCTCGGGGAAGGTCGCGAGCACGGCCTGCGCATCGTCGACCGCGCGTTCCGCGCGCGCGTCGTCGTCGGCGATGCCGTGCTGCAGCCCGATCAGCGGCAGCAGCGCCTGCGCGAGGCAGTAGCAGTTCCAGTGCGCGATGCGCGGCTGCATCCGGTACGCATAGCGGCCGCCCGTATCCGAGTGGTTGCAGATGTGGTTCGCGTCGAACGCGTCGACGAAGCCGAACGGGCCGTAGTCGATCGTCACGCCGAGGATCGACATGTTGTCGGTGTTCATCACGCCGTGGCAGAACCCGACGGCCTGCCATTGCGCGACGAGCTCGGCCGTGCGCCGCGTCGCGGCTTCGAGCAGCGCGAGATAGGGATCGTCGGCGTCGCGGCAGGCCGGATAGAAGCGGTCGATCACGTGATCGGCGAGCGCGCGCAGCAGATCGGGGCGATTGTTCGAGAAGAAGTGCTCGAAATGGCCGAAGCGCACGAAGCTCTCCGACACGCGCGTAACGACGGCCGCCGTCTCGATTTCCTCGCGCACGATCGGCTGGTCGGAACCGATCACGGTCAGCGCGCGCGTGGTCGGGATGCCGAGGTGGTGCATCGCTTCGGAGCACAGGAATTCGCGGATCGACGAGCGCAGCACCGCGCGGCCGTCGCCCATCCGCGAATACGGCGTGCGGCCGCTGCCTTTGAGCTGCAGCTCGTAGCGGCGCCCGTCCGTGCCGGGCAATTCGCCGATCGTCAGCGCGCGGCCGTCGCCGAGCTGGCCGGCCCAGACGCCGAACTGATGGCCGGAGTACACGGACGCGTAGGGCAGCGCCTCGGCGGGCCAGTCGCGCGTCGGATTGCCGGCGAACAGCTCGGCGAAGCCCGGCTGCGCGGCGAGCGACGCGGGCAGCCCGAGCAGGCGCGCGACTTCGTCGGAAAAACCGACCACGTACGGCGCCGCGAGCGGGGCGGCCGGCAGCCGCGTATGAAACGCGTCGCCGAGCCGCAGGAACGCGTGGGCGTCAGGCGCGGCGAGCGTCGCGGCGAGGTCGGGCAGGGTGTCAGCCGGATCGGCTGCGCTTCGGGAAAACGACATGTTGAGCGCCTCTGGGTAAGCCGATATTGTAAGGCGGCGCTGCGCCGCCCGCATGGCGGCCCGCGCGATGCACGCCGCCCGCCCGGGCCGCCGCGCGCCGCTGCCGCCGCGGGGCCCGTCACCGATTCGCGTCCTTCAGGGGAGAACAAGACGATGGGCAAGCCGTTGCTGGGCCAGATGATGGACATGCCGCTGCTGGTGTCGTCGCTGATCGCGCATGCCGCGCGTCATGCGGGCGACACCGAGATCGTGTCGAAGCGGATCGAAGGCGACCTGCATCGCTACACGTATCGCGACTGCGAGCGGCGCGCGAAGCGGCTTGCGCAGGCGCTCGCGCGGCTCGGCGTCGAGGCCGGCGACCGCGTCGGCACGCTCGCGTGGAACGGCTACCGGCATCTCGAGGCGTACTACGCGATCGGCGGCATGGGCGCCGTCTGCCACACGATCAACCCGCGGCTTTTTCCCGAACAGATCGCGTACATCGTCAATCATGCGGAAGACCGCTACGTGCTGTTCGACATCAACTTCGCGCCGCTCGTCGAAGCGCTCGCGCCGCAGTGTCCGAACGTGCGCGGCTGGATCGCGATGACCGACGTCGACCATCTGCCGCGCGGCGCGATGCCGTACCTGTGCTACGAGACGCTCGTCGAGGCGGAGGACGGCGGCTACGACTGGCCGCGTCTCGACGAGCAGCAGGCGTGCGGGCTCTGCTACACGTCGGGCACGACCGGCAATCCGAAGGGTGTGCTGTATTCGAATCGCTCGACCGTGCTGCACGCATACGGCGCCGCGCTGCCCGACGCGATGAACCTGTCGGCGCTGGACGCCGTGCTACCGGTCGTGCCGATGTTCCACGTCAACGCATGGGGGCTGCCGTACGCGGTGCCGCTGACGGGCGGCAAGCTCGTGCTGCCGGGCAAGGATCTCGACGGCCGATCGCTCTACGAGCTGATGGAGGCCGAGCGCGTGACGTTTTCGGCGGGCGTGCCGACCGTCTGGCTCGGGCTGCTGAACTACATGCGCGAGGCAGGCGTGCGCTTCTCGTCGCTGAATCGCACGGTGATCGGCGGCTCGGCCTGCCCGCCCGCGATGCTGCGCACGTTCGAGGACGACTACGGCGTACGCGTGATCCATGCGTGGGGCATGACCGAGCTGTCGCCGCTCGGCACGCTCGCGAAGCTGAACTGGGCGCAGTCGCAGCGGCCGCACGACGTGCAGCGGCGGCTGCTCGAAAAGCAGGGACGCGTGATCGGCGGCGTCGACATGCGGATCGTCGGCCCGGACGGGCAGGAACTGCCGTGGGACGGCGTCGCGTACGGCGAGCTGCAGGTGCGCGGGCCGTGGGTGATCGACCGCTACTTTCGCAGCGACACCTCGCCGCTCGTCGACGGCTGGTTTCCGACCGGCGACGTCGCGACGATCGATGCGGACGGCTTCCTGCAGATCACCGACCGCAGCAAGGACGTGATCAAGTCGGGCGGCGAATGGATCAGTTCGATCGACGTCGAAAACGTCGCGATCGCGCACCCGGGCGTCGCGGAGGCCGCCTGCATCGCGTGCGCGCATCCGAAGTGGACCGAGCGGCCGCTGCTCGTCGTCGTGCCGCGCGAAGGTGCGAACCTGACGCGCGAGGCGCTGCTCGCGTTCTACGAAGGCAAGGTCGCGAAATGGTGGATTCCGGACGACGTCGTGTTCGTCGAATCGCTGCCGCATACCGCGACCGGCAAGCTGCAGAAGCTGAAGCTGCGCGAAATGTTCCGCGACTACGTGCTGCCGACGGCGGTCTGCGCACCGTAACGCGGGCGCGCGGCCGGCCCTTCGGTCGGCCGCCGTTATCGGCCGGTTGCCCTGGCCGGTCCCCTTGCGAGTCCCCTTGCCGGTCGCCTGCGATCCGCCCCCGGATTGCGCGCAAATTCAAATTGAACGACCGTGCTTTTTCGTTGTATGCTGCCTCCGTTCGATCCGGACATGCGGCCGTTCGACCGCGCACAATGGAAGCGCCGCCACCCCGGCGCGCGATGCATGGAGGCAGGCAGATGGCAGTGGATTACTCGACTCGCGACGGCGTCGCCGTCATCACGCTCAACAATCCGCCCGTCAACGGGCTCGGCCTGTCGACGCGGCTGGGCATCATGGACGCGCTCGAGCGCGCCGTGCACGATCCGTCGATCGCCGCGATCGTGCTGACGGGCGCCGGCCGCGCATTCTCGGGCGGCGCCGACATCACCGAATTCAATACGCCCAAAGCGCTGCAGGAACCGACGCTGCATACCGTGATCCGCGCAGTGGAGGCGAGCGCGAAGCCGGTCGTCGCCGCGCTGCACAGCGTCGTGATGGGCGGCGGTCTCGAGCTCGCGCTCGGCGCCCACTATCGCGTGGCCGCGCGCGGTGCGCAGATCGCGCTGCCCGAAGTGAAGCTCGGGCTGCTGCCGGGCGCGGGCGGCACGCAGCGCCTGCCGCGCGCGGTCGGCCTCGAGACCGCGCTGAACATGATCGTGTCGGGCGCGCCGGTGCCCTCCGAGCAGCTTGCCGAAAGCGGGTTGTTCGATCAGCTCGCCGACGGCGATCTGCTCGACGCGGCCGTCGCGTTCGCGCGCAAGGCCGGAGCGCAGCCGGGGCCGCATCCGCGCGTGCGCGACCGCAAAATCGTCCACGACAACGCGGCGGGCTTTATCCAGTTCGCACGCAATTCGGTGAAGGCCGCCGCGCCGAACTTCCCGGCGCCGCACAAGTGCATCGACGCGATCGAGGCCGGCGTGCTGCACGGTTTCGACAAAGGCAGCATCGCCGAGCGCGAAGGCTTCGTCGCGCTGATGATGACGCCGGAAAGCCGCGCGCTGCGGCACGCGTTTTTCGGCGAGCGCGCGGCGAGCAAGATTCCCGACGTGCCGGCCGACACGCCGGTGCGCGACATCCGCCGTGTCGCGGTGATCGGCGCGGGCACGATGGGCGGCGGCATCGCGATGAACTTCGTCAACGCGGGGCTGCCCGTCACGCTGCTCGAAACGAAGCAGGACGCGCTCGAGCGCGGGCTCGCGACGATCCGCAAGAACTACGACGCGCAGGTGAAGAAGGGCAAGCTCACGCAGGAGAAGCTCGAGGCGCGCATGGCGCTGATTGCGCCGACGCTGTCCTACGACGACGTGAAGGACGCCGACCTCATCGTCGAGGCCGTGTTCGAGGAGCTCGGCGTGAAGGAGCAGGTGTTCCGCAAACTCGACGAAGTCGCGAAGCCGGGCGCGATCCTCGCGTCGAACACGTCGACGCTCGACGTGAACCGGATCGCCGCGTTCACGAAGCGTCCGCAGGACGTCGTCGGCATGCACTTTTTCAGTCCGGCGAACGTGATGAAGCTGCTCGAAGTCGTGCGCGGCGCGCAGACGGCGAAGGACGTGCTCGCGACCGTGATGGCCGTCGCGAAGAAGATCCGCAAGACGGCAGTGGTATCGGGCGTATGCGACGGCTTCATCGGCAACCGGATGATCGAGCAGTACATCCGGCAGGCGCTGTTCATGCTCGAGGAAGGTGCGCTGCCCGCGCAGATCGACCGCGCGATCGAGCAGTTCGGCTTCGCGATGGGGCCGTTCCGGATGAGCGACCTGGCCGGCAACGACATCGGCTGGGCGATCCGCAAGCGCCGCTACGTCGAGCAGCCCGACCTCCATTATTCGAAGATCGCCGATCGTCTCTGCGAGCAGGGCCGCTTCGGACAGAAGACGGGCGCCGGCTGGTACGACTACGCGCCGGGCGATCGCCGCGCGCGGCCGTCGGCGCTCGTCGACGAGATGGTCGTCGCGTATTCGAAGGAGCGCGGCATCGAGCGACGCAAGATCGCCGACGACGAGATCGTCGAGCGGCTCGTGTTCGCGCTCGTCAACGAAGGCGCGAAGATTCTCGAGGAAAAGATCGCGTCGAAGGCGTCCGACATCGACATGGTCTATCTGACCGGTTACGGCTTCCCGCTGTGGCGCGGCGGCCCGATGCTGTACGCCGACATGGTCGGCCTCTACAACGTCGAGCGCGCGATTCGCCGCTACGCGGCCGCGCCGAACGGCGACGCGTGGCAGCTCGCGCCGTCGATCGCGGAACTCGCGAAGGCCGGCCGCGGATTCAACGGCTGACGCCACGCGGCGCCGCGCACCGACTCGCAAGGAGAAACGCAATGAAACGCACCGACGACGTGCTGCTCGTGATCGACGTGCAGTACGACTTCATGCCGGGCGGCGCGCTGGCCGTCGCCGACGGCGACGCGGTCGTGCCCGTGATCAACGCGCTCGCGCAGCGGTTCGAGCGCGTCGTGATCACGCAGGACTGGCATCCGCGCGAGCACGTGTCGTTCGCAGCGAATCATCCGGACGGCGAACCGTTCTCGACGATCGCGCTGCCGTACGGCGAGCAGGTGCTGTGGCCCGTGCATTGCGTGCAGGACACCGAAGGCGCGGCGCTGCATCGCGACCTCGACCTCCCGCACGCGCAGCTCGTGATACGCAAGGGCTGCGATGCGCGCGTCGACAGCTATTCCGCGTTCGTCGAAGCCGATCGCACGACGCGCACGGGGCTCGCGGGCTATCTGCGCGAGATCGGCGCGAAACGCGTCTGGTGCTGCGGGCTCGCGACCGACTACTGCGTCGCGTGGTCGGCGCTCGACGCGCGCGCGGCAGGCTTCGACGCCGCGGTGATCGACGATGCGTGCCGCGCGATCGACCTGAACGGCTCGCTTGCGCAGGCATGGCAGCAGATGCAGGCGGCGGGCGTCGCACGCGTGACGTCCGATGGCGTGCGCGCCAGCGCATAGCGCCGCCTTTCCACTCGATTCAGCACATCAGGCAGGAACGAAGGAGACTCGCATGACCGAAGCCGTAATCGTATCGACCGCACGCACGCCGCTCGCGAAATCGTGGCGCGGCGCCTTCAACATGACGCACGGCGCGACGCTCGGCGGCCACGTGGTCGCGGCGGCGCTCGAGCGCGCGAAGCTCGACCCGGCGCGCGTCGAGGACGTGATCATCGGCTGTGCGAATCCGGAAGGCGCGACAGGCGGCAACATCGCGCGGCAGATCGCGTTGCGCGCGGGGCTGCCGGTCAGCGTGCCGGGCATGACGGTGAACCGCTTCTGCTCGTCGGGGTTGCAGACGATCGCACTCGCCGCCCAGCGGATCATCGCGGGCGAGGGCGACGTCTACGTCGCGGGCGGCGTCGAATCGATCTCGTGCGTGCAGAATGAAATGAACCGGCACATGGCGTACGAGGGCTGGCTGCTCGAACACAAGCCGGAAATCTACTGGACGATGCTGCAGACGGCCGAGAACGTCGCGAAGCGCTACGGGATCTCGAAGGAGCGTCAGGACGAATACGGCGTGAACTCGCAGCTCAAGGCCGCCGCCGCGCAGGAAGCGGGGCGCTTTCGCGACGAGATCGTGCCGATCACCGTGCGCGCCGGCATCGCGGACAAGGCCACCGGCCGCCTGTTCACGAAGGAAGTGACGGTGTCGGCCGACGAGGGGATCCGTCCGGACACGACGCTCGACGGCGTGTCGAAGATTCGTCCGGCCGTGCCGGGCGGCGTGATCACGGCCGGCAATGCGAGCCAGTTTTCCGACGGCGCGGCCGCGTGCGTCGTGATGAGCGCCGCGGCCGCGCAGCGCGAAGGGCTGCAGCCGCTCGGCGTGTTCCGCGGCTTCGCGGTGGCCGGCTGCGAGCCGGACGAGATGGGCATCGGCCCCGTGTTCGCGGTGCCGAAGCTGCTGAAGCAGGCAGGGCTGAGCGTCGACGACATCGGGCTCTGGGAGCTGAACGAAGCATTTGCGGTGCAGGTGCTCTATTGCCGCGACACGCTCGGGATCCCTGACGATCGCCTGAACGTGAACGGCGGCGCGATCGCGGTCGGCCACCCGTACGGCGTGTCGGGCACGCGGCTGACCGGCCACGCGCTGATCGAAGGCAAACGGCGCGGCGTCAAGTACGCGGTCGTCACGATGTGCATCGGCGGCGGGCAGGGCGCGGCCGGCCTGTTCGAAATCGTCTGACGTTTCGCCTGCCGTGCCGGCCGCCGCGCGACTGCGGCGCGCGCGGCACGGCGCTCTTCACGACGGCCGCCGCCTGCATGCGGCATGCCGGCCGTAATGCCGTTTCCCCTCACTTGTCAAACGAATCGCCGCTCCTATACTTGCTCTGACATTTGCCTTTCGGAACAGAGGGGCCGACGCGCGCGCCATGGCCGGGTCGCGCGCATGCGGCTGCGACACGCGAATCGGCGGCAAATCGATCGGGGAACGAATTGAGTACGACCTTTGCAGCCGGGGAACCGCCCCGCGTCGTGAGCGCGGCTGCGCGGATTTACGCGAAATGCCTGCTGGTCGGATTCGCGCTGCTGCCGGCCTATCTGATCGCCTACCTGTGGTTCTTCGCCGATCCGCGCGCGATCTTCGAAAACCACGCGTTCCATGAAATCGCGATTGCGGCCGCGACCGTCGAGGGCGCGTTCGTCACGTACGTCACCTGGGTCTGCTATCGATCGTCGGGCGAACCGCTGTTGCGCTGGCTGACGCTCGGCTTTCTCGGCTTCGCGACGATCTACGCGCTGCACGGCGTGTTTACCGGCGCCGCGCATCACAACATCTGGCTGTTTCTGCTCTACGGGCCCGCGTCGCGGCTCGTGATGGCGATCCTGCTGCTGACCGGCCTGCTGTCGTATTCGCGCCCGCCCGACCGCGCCGACAAGCGCACGAGCGCGCGCACGTGGCTGTCGTGGCTCGTCGGCTTCGCGCTCGTCGACGTCGCGGTCGCGTATCTCGCCTATTCGCCGATCGCGGGCGCGCTCGGCACGCGGCTCGCGATGGAGGGCGGCGCGCTCGTATTCTCGCTGCTGAACGTCGCCGTACTGCTCGCGCGACGCATCCGCTCGCCTCTGATGGTGATCTACGGCGTGTCGATCACGGCGTTCGCGCTGTCGTCGCTCGCGTTCCTGCTCGGCAAGCCGTGGAACCACATGTGGTGGCTCGCGCACGCGATCTTCGCCGGCGGCTTCTTTCTGCTCAGCTACGGCGTCGTGCAGGCGCTGCAGACGACGCGCTCGTTCTCGGCGATCTACAGCCAGCAGGATCTGATGAGCCGCCTCGCGGAATCGATGGCGCGCACCGAGAGCGCGCTGCTCGAACTGCGACGCACGAACCAGAAGCTCGAATACATGGCCGCGACCGATCCGATGACGGGCGCGTCGAACCGCCGGCAATTCATCGCGCAGGTCGAACGCGAGATCGGTCGCGCCGAGCGCGACGGCATGCCGTTCTGCCTGCTCGCGCTCGACCTCGACAATTTCAAGCACATCAACGATGCGTACGGCCATCAGATCGGCGACGAGGTGCTGCGTGGCGTCGTGCGCCAGTGCCTCGACGCGATCCGGCCGAGCGGCGCGCTTGCGCGCGTCGGCGGCGAGGAGTTCATGGCCTTGCTGCCCGAGATGCCGCTCGAGGGGGCACGGATGACGGCCGAGCGCGTGCGTTCGTCGATCGCCACTGCGCCGTTCGGCCTCGACTTCAAGCGCGTGCAGGTCACGGTCAGTGTCGGTGTGGCGCAGTACGGCGTCGACGGCAGCACGGTGGACGCGCTGTTGCGCGTCGTCGACGAACGGCTGTATCAGGCCAAGCGGGAAGGACGCAATCGCGTCGTCGCGCGGTGACGCTTTGCGGGGCAATACGTTGGCGCGGACCGCTGCGAGAGCGTGCCGTCCCGTGCGTCGCCCCGGACGGCGAAGCCGTGCCGGGGCGCCATCGCGTGGTCGACCGCCGCGTAATCGACGCGCGCTGCGCTAGCGCGACGCGGCCGCTGCGATGTGCGTCGCGCCATCATCCTGCAGCCGCTGCGACGCCTGCCACCAGTACCTGCCCGCGCGCAGCTGCGGATCGCGGATCGCGAGATACGTCGTGCTCCAGAGCTGCGCGGCGTTCGCCTCGGTCGCATCGGCGCTGCGCGTGCCGAATGCGTCGGCGTGGTACTGCCCGTTCGCGTAGGACCACGTCCACATCTCCGAGGTGCGCATGTCCCGGCCGTTCGCGATGACCTGCCACACGGTCTGCCGCGCCTGCGTGAGCAGCGCACGTGTCGTATCGGAGAGGTCCTGGCGCGCGAGCTGCCGATCGAGTCCGGCCACCCACATCGCCTGTTGCCACGACCAGATCACGGTGCCGTGATACGCGGAACTCGTGAACTTCGGCCACAGCGACGGATTCGCATACGCGGGGTTGGCGATCAGCATCCCGACGTCGGTGACGAGGCCGGTCGGGAACGGCCGGATCGCGTCGGCGACGATCCGCTGCAGTTGCGCCTCGGGCGGTGTGCCGAACAGCAGCGCGAAGCCGCCGTCCGAGTTCATCACCGGAATCGGATGGCCCTGTTCGTCGAGCGACAGCGCGTAGAACGCGAGCGGCGCGCTCGGCGCGGTGCCGGCCGGCACGCCGGCCGTCGGCGCATACGCGGCTACGTCGGCCGCCGCCTGCGCGGCCGGTACGCCGACTTCGAACAGCGGCGGCGCTTGCTGCTCCCATACCGCCGCTTCGTTCGCGGTGTCCGCGAGCGAAGCGCGCTGGTTCGCATCGAGATACGGATCGAGCAGCCCGCGCGCGAGGAACGCGTTCGCCGCGCGCAGCGCGGCCGGCACGAGCACCGCGTTGACGTCGTACGGGTACACGCCGCCGCCGAGCCCGTCGGTACTGTCGCGCCAGTTGCCGACGATCTCGCCCGGTCGCAGATGAATCAGGTTCGCGACCGCGGGCTGCTGCGCGAACGGCCGCGCGGTGTCGGCGACGTGCAGCAGGTTGGCGACGAGACGGCTGCCGTTCGTCCGTCCGTCGCTGCCGCGCTGCGCGAGATACGCGGCCGCGCGCGCCTGGCCGCGCGGATCGTCGATCAGCCATGCCGCGGCGATCGGCGCGAGCAGATAGTCGCTGTCGATCATCTTGTAGTCGTAGGTCGGCGTCGCATCGTCGGGGCGGCCGTTCTTCCGGTTGTCGATTAGCGCGAATTCGCCGATGCCTTCCTCGTGTGCGACCTTGCCGTCGCTCGACAGCCGCTCGAGCACCGACGACAGCCCGGCCTCGATTGCCGGCGCTTCGAGCACCGGCATCAACATGCGCACGGAGATCAGCGTGTCGCGGCCGAAGTAGGTGTCGTATTGCCACGAGCCGGCGAGCAGCTTGTCGTGGAAGCTCAGGAACTCGAGGACGTTCTGGCTCACCGGATCGGGGTTCGCGGACGAGGTCAGCAGATCGGCGTGCGTGATCGGCGACAGCGGGGTCTCGCCCGACAGCGCATCGATGTGCAGCTTCAGCACGTGCGAGCCGGCGGCCGCGCGCAGCACCAGCTTGCCGCCCGACGCGGTCGCGATGCTGCCGCCGTCGCGCAGCGTGATGCGCAGCGCGTAGCCGGGCGCGCCGTCGATCCGGTCGCGCTGCCATTGCGCGGTGCCGCCCTGCACGGCGGGCGCGACGACGATGTCCGGCGGAATCGATGCGCCGCCGTTGAAGTCGCGCAGAAAGCGCACGTTGCTGAGCAAGGCCTCGCGGATCGTCAGCGTGTCCGTATCGACCGAGACGTCCGCGCCGATGCCGTACAGCGGACGGCCGCGCGCGTCGGGCGCCGACAGCGCGGCCGGCGGCGTATCGAGGCTCCAGTTCACCGCTTGCGCGGTATCGTCGAACCACAGCCCGGTGCCGCTGTTGCCGGCCGGGAAGACGACGAGCAGGCGCGGCTTCGTCGACGAGCGCATCAGTAGATGCGCGGCCACCTTGTCCTGGCGGAAGAATGCGTTGATCTGTCCGCCGGTGTCCATCCGGAACGACAGCGCGGCCTGATTCGACGGCGCGGTGGCGGGCTGAATGTCGTCGTTGCACGCGGCGAGCAGCGCGGCGCAGACGACACCGATGCAGAGCGACTTCGCGAAGCGATGCATGTCATATCCCTCCTGATGACTGACGTCGTTGTTATGGGGCGATCGGCGCGCGGCTTGTTTTTTGTCGGGTGCGAAATTGCGTCTTTACGTTAATCGGGCGATAGGAGAAGCGATGGAAATCGAATGAGAATGACGGGAGGCCTTTTAATGGATCGGTAGAACGAGATGATTCAGAATGCGCAAATGCGGTTGTTCGAATAAACGTTGCGGGCGCAACGTACACGCCAAGCCAATGCAGCCGATAACGGAATGTAATCCGTCGTACGAATTCTAGGAGTCGGATAAAGCGGCAGTCAATATCGGTTTCGAATGAATTCGAATAATGGTGGTTAAAAAATTCCTGTAATTATTTCCTGACGAATCGGCAAAATACGAAAATTTGACGGAACCG
Organism: Burkholderia multivorans ATCC BAA-247; assembly: GCF_000959525.1. Classification (NCBI taxonomy): domain Bacteria; kingdom Pseudomonadati; phylum Pseudomonadota; class Betaproteobacteria; order Burkholderiales; family Burkholderiaceae; genus Burkholderia; species Burkholderia multivorans. Next base: position 2,104,260 of record NZ_CP009832.1, on the reverse strand, counting down.
ATCCGCGCGCAGCGATGCGATTTGGGAAAAATGGAACGGCAATGAACGCCGGTATCGCCGATTCGATGTCAGGGCGACATGCAATGGTGTCGATGCTTCATTGAAGTCTGCGCGTGCCCCGCTCGCAGCGCGTCCCGATGAAGCGCCGTCGCGAGCAATCGGCATACCCGCGCTCGACCGCGCGGCTCGGCCATCGCGCCGCATCACCGCGCATGCGCGCACCCGCATGCGGCAAGTTTGGTAGGCTTGGAGTCTGCCTGCGCCGGCCGCGGATCGCGCGCGATCCGCGATGCGCGCGCGGCAGGCAGACCGACATGACGAGCCGGCGCACCGACGCCGGCTTTGCGATTCTCACGAACCGGAGCGAACGAAGTGATTAGACATATTGTCATGTGGAAGCTGAAGGAATCGGCGGAGGGCGCGACGCGCGCGCAGAACGCGCTGAAGCTGAAGGAAAAGCTCGAAGGCTGCCGCGACATCGTGCCGGGCATCCTGCAGCTCGACGTCGGCGTGGCGACGCCGGGTCTCGAAGCCACCTGCGACGTCGTGCTCGTGTCCGATTTCGCGGATCAGGCGGCGCTCGATGCGTACCAGGTGCATCCGGTTCACCAGGAAGTGAAGAAGTTCGTCGTCAACGTGGTCGAAGGGCGGCAATGCCTCGACTATCTGGTCGACGGTACGCGATGAGCGACGCGGGAACCCGGACGGACGGCCCGTCGATCGAGAGCCCGTTCGTCGACTTGCTCGGCGTGCGCCTCGTGTCCGCGAAGGACGGTGCGAGCGAGATCGCGCTCGCGCTCGACGAGCGGCACATGAACACCTGGAGCATCGCGCACGGCGGCGTGACGATGACGCTGTCGGACATCGCGCTCGCGATGGCCGCGCGCAGCCTGACCGACGACGGCGTCGGCGTCGTCACGGTCGAGATGAAGGTCAACTTCATGCAGCCGGGCCGCGGCGAGCTGCGCGCTTACGGCCGCGTGATGCACCGCTCGACCACGATGGCGTATTGCGAAGGCGAGGTGCGCGACAGCGACGGCAATTTCGTCGCGAAGGCGCTCGGCACGTTCAAGTACATGCGGCGGCTCGCGGTCGGCCGCGACATCAAGCGGCAACGCACACGCACGGCGCCGGACGCGCAGCCCGGCCCGAGCGACGCGTAAGCGGCGCACGCGCGGCCCTGTCGGCGACGGCAGGGCCGTTTCCTTTGCAGGACGGCGCGCAGCCGCGCCGGCGGCGCCGCGTTACGCGGTGGCCGCGAACCGGAGACAGCGATGAATACGATCAACCGTCAGGTGCTGCTCGTGTCGCGCCCGCAGCAGGCGGCGAGCGTCGACAATTTCAGGCTCGTCGAGACGCCGCTCGCGCCGCTGGCCGACGGCGAACTGCGCGTGCGCAATCATTTTCTGTCGCTCGATCCGTACATGCGCGGCCGCATGAACGACGCGAAATCGTATGCGCCGCCGCAGCCGCTCGACGAAGTGATGATCGGCGGGACGGCGGGCGAGGTGATCGAGTCGCGCCATCCGGACTTCGCCGTCGGCGATCGCGTGGTCGGCCAGTTCGGCTGGCAGGAATACGGCACGTCGAATGGCGCCGGGCTGCGCAAGGTCGACACGTCGCGCGTGCCGCTGTCCGCGTGGCTCGGCGTGACCGGCATGCCGGGCGTGACGGCGTGGGTCGGGCTGAACCGCATCATCAAGCCGAAGGCCGGCGACACGATCGTCGTCAGTGCGGCGAGCGGGGCGGTCGGCAGCGTCGTCGGCCAGCTCGCGAAGCGCGCCGGATGCCGCGCGGTCGGCATCGCGGGCGGCCCCGACAAATGCCGCTACGTGGTCGATACGCTCGGCTTCGATGCGTGCGTCGACTACAAGGCCGGCCGGCTCGTCGACGATCTCGCGGCCGCGACGCCCGACGGCGTCGACGGCTGCTTCGAGAACGTCGGCGGCGCGGTGCTCGATGCGACGATGGCGCGGATGAACGCGTTCGGCCGGATCGCGGTGTGCGGGATGATCGCCGCCTACGACGGCGCCGCGGCGCCGCTCGCGAATCCGGCGCTGATCCTGCGCTCGCGGCTGACGATGCAGGGCTTCATCGTGTTCGAGCACGCGGACGCGTGGCCGCCGGCGCTCGCCGAACTGGCCGAGCTCGTCGCGACGAAGCAGCTGCACTACCGCGAGACGATCGCCTACGGGCTCGAGCGTGCGCCGGAAGCGTTCATCGGGATGCTGAAGGGCCGTAATTTCGGCAAGCAGCTCGTCCAGCTCGTGTGACGCAGGCGTGGCATCATGTGGCGCTTGTTCGTTCCCGGCGCCACGCACGCGCCGTTCACCCCGATGCCGCTGAATCCGAAGATCGCCCAGGTGCTCGACATGGTCGAGCGCGCGAAACGCCCGCCTTATCATCGCCAGACGCCGCAGCAGGCGCGCGCCGCCTACGAGAAGAGCGCGCCGATCCTCGACGTGCCGCCCGCGCCGATGCATGCGGTCGACGCGTGCACGATTCCGACGCGCGACGGCCATGCGATTGCCGCGCGGCTGTATCTGCCGGTCGAACCGAGCCTCGCCGAGCCGCTGCCCGCGCTCGTCTACTATCACGGCGGCGGCTTCACGGTCGGCAGCATCGACACGCACGACGCGCTGTGCCGGATGTTCGCGCGCGACGCGCGCTGCGCGGTGCTGTCGGTGGGCTACCGGCTCGCGCCCGAGCACCGGTTCCCGACCGCCGTCGACGATGCCGAGGATGCATTGCGCTGGCTGCATCGCGAGGCGCCCGCATTGGGCCTCGACGCGTCGCGGCTCGCGGTCGGCGGCGACAGCGCGGGCGGCACGCTCGCGACGGTCTGCGCGGTGCTCGCACGCGATGCGGGCATCGATCTTGCGCTGCAGCTGCTGATTTACCCGGGCGTCACGGGCCATCAGGACACCGCCTCGCATGCGCGGCTCGCGAACGGCTACCTGCTGTCGCGCGACACGATCCAGTGGTTCTTCGCGCAATACGTGCGCGACGCGGCGGATCGCGACGACTGGCGCTTCGCGCCGCTCGACGGCCGGCGCGGCGCGCCGTCGTTCGCGGGCGTCGCGCCCGCGTGGATCGCGACGGCCGAGTACGACCCGCTCAGCGACGAAGGCGCCGCCTATGCGGACAAGCTGCGCGCGGCCGGCAACGCGGTCACGCTGGTCTGCTATCCGGGCATGATCCACGAATTCTTCAAGATGGGCGGCTACGTGCCCGAGGTGAAGGCCGCGCATGCCGATGCGGTCGCGGCGCTGAGGGCCGCGTTCGACGACGTTTGACGGCGGGCGGCGACGGCGCCGCGCGCGAGGAGGGCAGCGATGACGGACGGCGTGGTGGAAACCGGCGACTGGACGACGCTGGGCGGCGATGCGGCGCGCATTCGCGACGCGGTGTTCGTGCGCGAGCAGCGCATCCCGCCCGAATGGGAACTCGACGACGACGATCCGCTCGCGTTGCATGCGGTCGCGTACCGGATCGACGCGACGACCGGCGCGCGCCGCGCGGTCGCGACGGGGCGGCTGCTGCCGTCCGGCACGATCGGCCGCGTCGCCGTGCTGGCCGAGGCACGCAACCGCGGCATCGGCTCGGCCGTGCTGAACGCGCTGCTCGATGCCGCGCGCCGGCGCGGCGAACCGCTCGTACGGCTTTATGCCCAGGAGGCGGCGGTGCCGTTCTATCTGCGGCACGGGTTCTCGGCAGCCGGCGCGCCGTTCGTCGAGGCCGGCGTGCCGCACGTCGAGATGACGCGCGTGCCGTGACGCGGCGCGTCAGCGCGGCGTCGTGACGTCGATGTCGAAGGCGAACGCGCGCTCGAACTCGCCGGGCCGCACGGTGCGATGCGAGCCGTCGTCGTCGCTGCGCTCCTTGATCTCGACGGTGAGCCGCACGCCTTCCTTCATCGTGACGCGCAGCGCGGTCGTGCCGCGCGTGCCGTATTCGGGCGTCTCGATGAACGCGGCGGACAGCGCGCGCTCGCGCTCGAGCGGAATGCCGGTGTGCGGCAGCGCGTCGTCGTCGGCCACGCGCGTATCGCGCATCAGCGCGATCAGCTCGTCGAGCGACGGTGTCGGGTTGTCGGTCAGCAGCGTGCCGAGCTCGGCGCGCTTGCGCACGACTTTCGGCCAGGGCGTATCGAGCCGCGCGTTCGACAGCGCGTGCACGCCGGCGCCGACCGCGACCGGCGGCGCCGCGCGGCTTTCGCCTTCGGGCGCGCGATTGCAGAACCATGCGAGTTCGCGCCGTTTCCAGTCGCCGACGAGCAGGTTGAAGCCGTTGTAGACGGCCGCATGCTCGGCGAGCTGCGCGAGATAGTCGAGCGGCGCGACGGCCGGGCCGCCGAGATAGTCGGACACGAGCTTGCCGCGCGTCGGCGCGCCGGCACGGATGTCGAACGGCGCGCGGTAATTGGTCAGCGCGGCGAAGCGGCCGTCGCGCGACACGCCGAGCCAGGTGCCGCCCGCCTCGAGATCGCGGCCGGCGAGCACGCCCGGCACGTCTTCCCACCACGACAGCGGCGCGCTCGTGCGGCGAAAGAATTCGTCGCGGTTGGCGGCCAGCGTAAATACGGGACCGGCGGCGGCATCGGGCTGCCAGTCGAAGGCAATCAGACACATCGGGCGAATCTCTCGCAGGAAACGTCGCGCGGCCGGCGCACAAGGCGCTGCGGCGCGCGAACGGGTTGTCAGTGCGTCATGCGTCGGTCGGCCACGCGTACGGCAGTGCGTCGAACGCGAGCGCGGGCCCGGCGGCCGAGCCGACGTGCACGCTGCCGCTGTCGAGCGCGGCGAGCTTGATCTCGACGAGCGCGTCGACGCCGCCCGCGGGCGCCGCCGCCGCATTGACGATCATGCCGCAGGGCTGGCCCGGATCGTCGCTGTGGAACAGCTCGGCGCCGGCACGCACGGTGTCGGTGTCGGCCGCGACGTGCGCGAGCGCGGTGCGGCGCTTGATCGTGCCGCGATACTGGCTGCGCGCGACGACTTCCTGGCCCGGATAGCAGCCCTTGCGGAAGTTGACCGCGCCGATCACGTCGAAATTCACCATCTGCGGGACGAACTGTTCGACGACCGGCTGCGTGATACGCGGCTCGCCGGCACGCACGTCGAGCCAGTCCCACACGGCCGGCGACACGACCGGGAGCTTGCCGCCAAGCGCGGCGAGGCGCGCGTCGACTTCCGCGCGCGGGCCGATCCACAGGTAACGCTTGCGCCCGGCCGCGTCCGGCACGCGGATCAGCGCACCGGCAGGGCCGTCGACCTTCACGTGGACGCCGTCCGGCAGCGCATCGAAGATGCCCGACAGCGCGTCGCGCACGTCGCCGGCGAAGCCCACCACCGCAAGCGCCTCGCTCGCGTCGGTCAGTTTCGCCTTCGCACGCAGCACGAACATCGACAGCCGCTTCTGCACCGCGGCCTGAATGTCCTTCGACACCAGCAGGCGCACGTCGTGGCCCGCGCGCCACGCGAGGAACGACGCGAGCAGCCGGCCCTTCGGCGAGCAGTAGCCGCTGAGCCGCGCACTGGCGGCGTCCAGATGCTCGATGTCGTTGGTGAGCTGGCTGTGCAGGAACGTTGCCGCATCGTCGCCGGCCACGTCGATCACGCCGAACTGCGCGAGCGGCATGCACGCGCCCGGCGCATCGAAATCGGCGGCGGACGGACGGGGAAAAACGGGGAGCGGGGCGGATGCGGCAGCCTGGGCAGCCGGTGAAGCGAACGGTGTGCTCATGGAATGAGGGAACAGTCAACCCTGACTTTGACGGAGGCGAGCAAGTATTATATGGGTCTTACCTGAGTCACGTTCCATGTCCCTACTGAAGAAATGCGCCGCGACGGTGGCGGCGCTGGCCGTCGTTGTGGCCGCTGCCGGCGCGGGCGGCGCGTATTACTGGGCGACCCGCCCGCTGCTGCTCGGTGCGGCGTCGCTCGACGTCACGATCAAGCCGCGCAGCAGCGTGAAGAGTGTCGCGCTGCAACTGAAGCGCGGCGGCGTACCGGTCGAGCCGTTCGGCTTCGTCGCGATGACGCGGCTGCTCGGCCTGTCGAGCCGGCTGAAGTCCGGCAACTACGAATTCAAGACGGGCGTCACGCCGTACGAAGTGCTGCAGAAGATCGCGCGCGGCGACGTGAACGAGTACGTCGCGACGGTGATCGAGGGCTGGACCTTCAAGCGGATGCGCGCGGAACTCGATGCGAACCCCGATCTGGTCCACACGACGGCCGGGATGAGCGACGCCGAACTGCTGCGCGCGATCGGCGCGTCCGACAGCGCGATCGAGCGCGGCAGCGGCGAAGGGCTGTTCTTTCCCGATACCTATCTGTTCGACAAGGGCACGAGCGACGTGAACATCTACCGGCGCGCCTACCGGCTGATGCAGACGCGCCTCGACGAGGCGTGGGCCGCGCGTGCGCCCGGCCTGCCGTACAAGACGCCTTACGAAGCGCTGACGATCGCGTCAATCGTCGAAAAGGAAACCGGGCATGCGGCCGATCGCGCCTTCGTCGCGGCCGTATTCGCGAACCGGCTGCGCATCGGCATGCCGCTGCAGACCGATCCGTCGGTGATCTACGGGCTCGGCGACGCGTACGACGGCCGTCTGCGCAAGCGCGACCTGCAGGCCGACACTCCTTACAATACTTACACGCGACGCGGGCTGCCGCCGACGCCGATCGCGTTGCCGGGCGTCGCCGCACTGCAGGCGGCGATCAATCCGGCGCAGACGAACGCGCTCTATTTCGTCGCGAAGGGCGACGGCACGAGCGTGTTCTCGGATACGCTCGGCGATCACAACAAGGCCGTGGACAAGTACATACGAGGTCAATGATGGCGAGCGGTAAATTCATCACGTTCGAGGGCATCGACGGGGCGGGCAAGACGACGCACCTGCAATGGTTCTGCGAACGCCTGCAGCACAAGCTGGCCGGCGCCGGCCGGCAGGTCGTCGTGACGCGCGAGCCGGGCGGCACGCAGCTCGGCGAGAAACTGCGCGAGATCCTGCTGAACCAGCCGATGGATCTGGAAACCGAGGCGCTGCTGATGTTCGCCGCGCGCCGCGAGCATCTCGCGCTCGTGATCGAGCCGGCGCTCGCGCGCGGCGACTGGGTCGTGTCGGACCGCTTCACCGACGCGACCTTCGCGTATCAGGGCGGCGGCCGCGGGCTGCCGCGCGACAAGCTCGAGACGCTCGAACGCTGGGTGCAGGGCGGCTTTCAGCCGGACCTGACCGTGCTGTTCGACGTTGCGCCGCACGTCGCGAGCGAGCGCCGCGGCGCCGTGCGCATGCCGGACAAGTTCGAGAGCGAGTCGGACGCGTTTTTCACGCGCACGCGCGGCGAATATCTGCGGCGTGCGGAAGAAGCGCCGCATCGCTTCGCGATCGTCGACGCGACGCAGTCGATCGACGAGATCCGTCAGCAGCTCGAGCGCGTACTCGCCGCGCTGTAACCCGCAAGGAACGCACCTCATGATCTATCCGTGGCAGACCGACGACTGGAACCGCCTGCAGCAGTTGCGCGCGCAATGGCCGCATGCGCTGCTGCTGCACGGGCAGGCCGGCATCGGCAAGCTGCAGTTCGCGCAGCATCTGGCGCGGGGTTTCCTCTGCGAGTCGCCGCAGCCGAACGGCGAGCCGTGCGGCACCTGCGCGGCTTGCACGTGGTTCGCGCAGGGCAACCATCCGGACTACCGGATCGTGCTGCCCGAAGCGCTCGCCGGCGAAGCGCCGGGCGCCGCGGACGATGCGAAGCCGGCCGACGCGGACGACAGCGGCAAGAAGACGCGCACGCCGAGCAAGGAGATCAAGATCGAGCAGGTGCGTGCGCTGCTCGATTTCTGCGGCGTCGGCTCGCATCGCGGCGGCCTGCGCGTCGTCGTGCTGTATCCGGCCGAAGCGCTGAACGTCGCCGCGTCCAACGCGTTGCTGAAGACGCTCGAGGAGCCGCCGCCGGGCGTCGTGTTCCTGCTCGTGTCGGCGCGCATCGACCGTCTGCTGCCGACCATCGTCAGCCGCTGCCGGCAGTGGCCGATGAGCGTGCCGGCGCCCGAGGCGGCCGCCGCGTGGCTCGCGACGCAGGGCGTCGACGACGCGCGCGCGCTGCTCGCCGAAGCCGGCGGCGCGCCGCTCGCCGCGCTGGCGCTCGCGAGCGACGAGAACCGCCCGTTGCGCGACTTCACGCTGAACCAGCTCGCGGCCGGCGCGGCCTGCGATCCGTTCGCGTGCGGCGAGACGCTGCAGAAGCTGCCGGTGCCGCTCGTGCTCGGCTGGCTGCAGCGCTGGCTGTACGATCTGCTGGCGCAGCGGATGGCGGGCGCGCCGCGCTATTTCCCCGCGCACGCGGCGGCACTCGCGCGCTGCGCGCAGACGGTCGACGCGAACACGTTCGCGCGCTTCATGAAGGCCGTCACGCGGCAGCGCACGGTCGAGAACCATCCGCTCAATGCGCGGCTCGTCTTCGAGGAATTGTTTCTCGGTTATCGCGAAATGTTCGCATGATCCTCGATTGTTTCCGTCGGGTTGCGAAACGATGACCGACACCTGCCGCGAGGCGACGCGCGCGTCGCGGCCGGCTTTACGTATTCAGGAACCACGATGTTCGTCGACTCTCATTGCCACATCAATTTCAAGGGTCTCGCGGATCGCCTGCCGGCGGTGCTCGAGAACATGCGCGAGCACGACGTCACGCACGCGCTGTGCGTGTCCGTCGATTTCGAGACGCTGCCCGACGTGCTCGCGATCGCCGAGGCGCACGACAACGTCTATGCGTCGGTCGGCGTGCATCCCGATCACGAGGAGGCGCGGGAACCGACGCTCGCCGAACTCGTCGAACTGGCCGCGCATCCGAAGGTCGTCGCGATCGGCGAGACGGGCCTCGACTACTACCGCCTCGAAGGCCGCTCGATTGCCGACATGGAGTGGCAGCGCGAGCGCTTTCGCACGCACATCCGGGCCGCGGCCGCGACGATGAAGCCGCTGATCGTCCATACGCGGGCGTCGTCGGAGGACACGCTGCGGATCATGGCCGAGGAGCGCGCAGACGTGCCCGGCGGCGTGATGCACTGCTTCACCGAGCCGTGGGCCGTCGCCGAGCAGGCGCTCGCGCAGAATTTCCACATCTCGCTGTCGGGCATCGTCACGTTCAAGAACGCGACCGACGTGCAGGACGTCGCGCGCCGCGTGCCGCTCGACCGGCTGCTGATCGAGACCGACTCGCCGTACCTCGCGCCGGTGCCGTATCGCGGCAAGCCGAATGAACCTGCGTACGTGAGCCATGTCGGACGCTTTATCGCATCGGAGCGCGGCATCGCGGTCGAGACGCTTGCCGACGCAACGACACAAAACTTTTTCCGGCTGTTCAAGATCGCCCGCTGACGCGCCGCACAGCCGACAACCCAGGGAAGGAGCCCACAACAATGACGAAGCCGACCAAACATTTGCCGAAACGCGCGCTCGCCGCCGCCGTGCTCGTCGCGAGCGGCCTGCTCGGCGCCGCCGGCGCGCACGCCGAGTCGCTGGACGCGATCGTGAAGGCGGTCAAGTTCGACGACATCGCCGACATCGGCAAGCAGCTGAAGAACGGCCTCGATCCGAACACGGTCGCGCCGAACGGCGATCCGCTGCTCGTGATCGCCGCGCGCGAGAAGTCCGACAAGGTCGCGGCGGCGCTGGCGTCGGCCGCGAACGTCGATCTCGAGAAGGAAGACAAGGCCGGCGAAAACGCGCTGATGCTCGCGTCGCTGAACGGCGACGTCGCGCTCGTGAAGCTGCTGATCGACAAGGGCGCGGAAGTCAGCAAGAAGGGCTGGGCGCCGCTGCACTACGCGGCGACGAACGGTCAGGACGCGGTCGTCAAGGTGCTGCTCGATCATGACGCGTACATCGACACCGCCTCGCCGAACGGCACGACGCCGCTGATGATGGCCGCGCGCGGCAACCACGCGACGACCGTCAATCTGCTGCTCGACCAGGGCGCCGATCCGCAGGTGAAGAACCAGCTCGGGCTGACCGCGCTCGACTTCGCGAAGCACTACAAGGCGCCGGACGCGATCGACATCCTCAGCAAGCGTACGGTGCGCGTCGGCGCATCGGCACCGGCAGACGCGCAAAAGAGTGCAAAATGACGGTTTTCGGCGCGGCCGGCCAGCCCGGCCGTGTCTGGCCCGTCACGGCAGTGGGCCGTTGCGGGCCGCATTGACATAAGGAACACCATGTTGCGGGCTATGTTTTGTGCCGCGGCGTTTGCCGTGCCGTTGTCGGCGGCGGCTTTCACGGGCGCGGATCTCGACCGTCTGTGCGCGAAGACGGACATCAAGTCGCGAGCGTCGTGCGCGGCCTACATCGAAGGCGCCGCCGACGGCGTCTACAACACCATCGACGCGATCGGCGGCACGACGGGGCCGCGTGTCGGCCAGTATTTCTGCCTGCCGCCCGACATCAAGGCGCAGCAGATGACCGACGCGGTGCGCAAGTACATCGCCGAAAATCCGAAGCTCGCCGACTACAACGCGAGCACCGCCGTGTCGCTCGGTCTCGGCAAGGCCTTCCCGTGCCGGGGCGGCAACTGACCGACCGGACCGTGTTCGGGCCTGCGCGTGTGCCGCGCGGCGCCCGGACGTTCCCGACGCATTCAGGACGAGGCGCACGCGCCTCCTAACCGAAGCATCCCGGGCGCCGATGATTTCAATCGAGGAGTTTCAGCGCATCGCCGATGCGCCGCTGCATTCATGGCTCGGCACGCTGTTCGTGTCGATTGCCGTCGTGTTCGTCGTCACCATCGGGCATCGTCTCGGCGCGCGGATCGTCAAGCGCATCGCGCAGCCGTATCCGCTGACGAGCGCGATCCTGCGCTACATCGACAAGCCGTCGCTCGTCGCGCTCGTGCTGCTCGCGCTCGAATTCGTGTGGCTGCAGGCCGACGACGGCATGGCCTTCGTACGCGGCATGCGCACGGCGGCTGCGGTCGGCTCGATCGCCTCGCTGACGTGGCTGCTCGTGCGGCTCGCGGCCGGCGTCGGGGACGCGATCATCCGCGCGCATCCGCTCGATACCGCAAACAACCTGCACGCACGCCGCGTCCACACGCAGGCGAAGGTCCTCGTGCGGACCGTGATGGTGCTGATCGTGATCATCGGCACCGGTGCCGCGCTGATGACGTTCCCGAACGTGCGGCAGATCGGCGCGAGCCTGCTCGCGTCGGCCGGCGTCGCGGGCCTCGTCGCCGGTATCGCCGCGCGGCCCGTGCTCGGCAACCTGATCGCGGGGCTGCAGATCGCGCTCACGCAGCCGATCCGGCTGGACGACGTCGTCGTGATCCAGGGCGAGTGGGGCCGCATCGAGGAGATCACGGGCTCGTTCGTGTCGGTGCGGCTCTGGGATCAGCGGCGTCTCGTCGTGCCGCTGCAGTGGATCATCGAGAACCCGTTCGCGAACTGGACGCGCAGCAGCTCCGAGATCATCGGCACCGTGTTTCTGTCGGTCGATTACCGCACGCCGCTCGCGCCGCTGCGCGAGGAACTGGCGCGCCTCGTGCACGCGGCGCCGGAATGGGACGGCCGCGTGCAGGTGCTGCAGGTCACCGACGCGACCGAGCGCACGATGCAGCTGCGCGCACTCGTCAGCGCGGCCGATTCGTCGCTGTGCTGGGACCTGCGCTGCCGCGTGCGCGAAGGCCTGATCGCGTATCTGCAGACGCACTATCCGCAGTGCCTGCCGCGCAGCCGGATGGAGCTGTATCCGCACGACGCGGCGCCGAAGGAGCCGAGCCCCGAACGTCCGCATGCGCGGGCGCCGGCCGGCAGCACCGCCGCGAACACCGCGGCTGACCCGAAGGCCAACGACGGCCGCCACTGAGCGCCGCGCGCGCGACGATCCCATCATGACCGCCCTCACCACGCTCGCGATTGCCAACTACCGCTCGTTGCGCGAGCTGATCGTGCCGCTCGCGGCGCTGACCGTCGTGACCGGCCCGAACGGTAGCGGCAAGTCGAGCGTCTACCGCGCGCTACGGCTGCTGGCCGATACCGCGCAGGGCCGCGTGATCCCGTCGCTCGCGCGCGAAGGCGGGCTGCCGTCGACGCTGTGGGCAGGCCCCGAGCGCTTCTCGCGCGCGATGCTGGCCGGCGAGGCGCCGGTGACGGGCACGGTGCGCAGCGGGCCGGTCAGCCTGAAGCTCGGCTTCGCGTGCGACGATTTCGGCTATGCGATCGATCTCGGGCTGCCGATGAAGACCGGCACGTCGATGTTCGGGCTCGATCCGGTCGTCAAGCGCGAATGCATCTGGGGCGGCCCCGTGCTGCGTCCGTCGACGCTGCTGGTCGACCGGCACGGCGTGCAGATCCGCGCCCGCGCGGCATCGGGCGACTGGCGCACGATTCCGCAGCCCGTCGCGAGCTTCGACAGCATGATGACCGAGTTCGCCGATCCGGCCGGCGCGCCGGAGATGATCGCGGTGCGCGAGCGAATCCGCTCGTGGCGCTTCTACGATCACTTCCGGACCGACGCGCAGGCGCCCGCGCGGCAATCGCAGATCGGCACGCACACGCCGGTGCTCGCCGACGACGGCGCCGATCTGGCCGCCGCGCTGCAGACGATCCGCGAGATCGGCGACGGCGCGGCGCTCGACGCGACGATCGACGACGCGTTTCCCGGCGCGTCGATCGAAATCGACAGCCCGGGCGGCCGCGGCCGTCTCGACGTGCTGATGCGCCAGCCGGGATTGTTGCGGCCGCTCGCGGCGGCCGAGCTGTCGGACGGCACGCTGCGCTACCTGCTGCTCGCGGCCGCGCTGCTGACGCCGCGTCCGCCCGCGCTGATGGTGCTGAACGAACCGGAGACGAGCCTGCATCCCGACCTGCTGCCCGCGCTCGGGCGGCTGATCGTGCAGGCCGCGCAGCGCACGCAGGTGATCGTCGTGTCGCATGCGGCGCGGCTGATCGCAACGCTCGAGCGCGACGGGCAGTGCGAATCGCTGGTGCTCGACAAGCAGCTCGGCGCGACGACGCTCGTCGATGCCGATACGCGCGATCTGCCCGCATGGAAATGGCCGTCGCGCTGATGCGGACGCGGCCGCTGCCGGCGGATGCCGCTGCGCGGCGGCGCGCGGCGCTCGCTTGCGCGCGACGAGTGTATCGGTCTGTAACATCGCCCATAAAATGCAAGACCGCGCCGTGCCGGGCGGCGGAATCGCTAATAATGGCGGGATAGCGCGCCGGCGCTGTGCCACGCCGGGGCAGCGCCGCGCACCGGCGACGGTCGCCCCGCACCGGGGGACGGACCGGGCCGCGCGTGCCGCCTGCACGCCGCCTCGGCAGCCGCCGCGCACCGACGCGCTCACGCACGCCGACCAAGGAGACGTGGACCATGAGGATTGCCCAGATCGCCCCGCTGACCGAATCGGTGCCGCCGAAACTGTACGGCGGTACGGAGCGCGTCGTGTCCTACATCACCGAGGCGCTCGTCGACCTCGGACACGACGTGACGCTGTTCGCGAGCGGCGATTCGACGACGCGTGCGACGCTCGAGCCCGTGTGGCCGCGCGCGTTGCGGCTCGACACGTCGATCCGCGACCGCGTCGCGCCGCACATGCTGCTGATGGAAACCGTCGCGCGTCGTGCGAAAGACTTCGACGTGCTTCATTTCCACATGGACTACTACTCGTTTTCGGTGTTCGACCGGCAGGAGACGCCGTACGTGACGACGCTGCACGGCCGGCTCGATCTGCCCGAACAGCAGCCGGTGTTCGACACGTTCAGCCGCGCGCCCGTCGTGTCGATCTCGAACGCGCAGCGGCAGCCGCTGCCTCAGGCGAAGTGGATGACGACCGTCTATCACGGGCTGCCCGAGACGCTGTACATGCCGCAGCCGGTCGAGCCGCGCTACCTCGCGTTTCTCGGCCGCATCTCGCCGGAAAAGCGCGTCGATACCGCGATTCGCATCGCGCAGCAGTGCGGGCTGCCGATCCGGATCGCCGCAAAGATCGATTCGGCCGATCAGGAGTACTTCGAGCGCGAGATCAAGCCGCTGTTCGCGCTGCCGAACGTCGAGTACATCGGCGAGATCGCCGATCATCAGAAGGCCGAATTCCTGTCGGGCGCGCATGCGCTGCTGTTTCCGATCGACTGGCCGGAGCCGTTCGGGCTCGTGATGATCGAGGCGATGTCGTGCGGCACGCCCGTGATCGCGTTCAATCGCGGCGCGGTGCCGGAAGTGATCGACGAAGGCGTGTCGGGCTTCATCGTCGAGGACGAGATCAGCGCGGTGGCGGCCGTGAACCGGCTGCACCTGCTGCCGCGTGCACGCGTGCGGCGGCGCTTCGAGGAGCGTTTCACGTCGCGCCGGATGGCGCAGCAGTACGTCGACATCTATCAGTCGATGATCCGCGCGCAGAAGCGCTCGCGCTTCAAGGTGATCGACTCGACGACATGACGCATGCGCGCGACGCGCATAAAAAAACGGCGATGCTCCGCAAGGACATCGCCGTTTGCACATCGTCCGCGCAGCACGCGCGGACGGGCAGGACGCCGCAGCGTCAGAGCTTGAGCTTCGTGACCTTCGTGCCGTTGATCGACACGTCGCCCATCAGGCCGGCGTTGGTCAGCACGATGACCTGAACCGGTGCGGTCGCCGTGTTCGTGTCGACCGCGCCGTTCGCGCCCATCTTCACGAGCGCGACCGACGCGCCCGCGCCGGCGGCCCAGCCCTCGGAGTTGCGGAATTCGTCGAGCGCCTGCTGCGTCATGAACAGGAACACGATCGCCTTCGACTGCGCGCCGGCCTGCAGGCCGACCGACAGCGACGACGTGTTGTAGTAGCCGACGGTGCTGCCGCCGACGCGCAGCGCGCCGTTGCCGGACTGGCCGCCGACGATGAAGCCGGCCTGCAGCACCTCAGGGAACACCAGCACGCCGCGCGACTTCGCGACGAGTTCGCGCGAGCCCTTGACCGTCGAATACAGGCGCGACAGCGTCGCGTCGACACTCGAATCGATCGCCTGACGCTTCGACGCGTTGGTCGCGGCGTTGTCGGGTTTGTCGGGGGTAGTGGTGCAGCCGGTGAGCGCGAGGCTACCGACGACGAGCGCAGCGGCCAGTTTCAGCGCGAGAGTCCGTTTTTGCATCGTTCTTCTCCATCGGATGATGTTCGGAGTGAGTCTCGCTCAGAGAGCGGCCCACGTCGGCAGTTATATCACAGCGACATGCAGCGGCTTTTCGTTCGGACGTGAAAAAGCGTCAAATCGCGTGCCGATGTCGCGGCATGCCAACGCGGCACCGATGTCGCGTGCGGCGTCGGGGCGCGGCTGGGGAAAAGGGCGGGGCGTCAGCGCGCAACGGGCGGAACCGGCGGCTCCATCGGTGGCTTGACGGGCGGCTTGATCGGCGGCCGCCGCAGCGCGCGGCGGATCAGCGCGATCACGACGCCGCAGCCGAACAGGAACACGGCCGGCACGACCCAGTAGCCGACGAACGCATGCCACAGATAGCTTGCGAGCGTATTGCGGCGCACCACGTATTCGTCGCGCGCGGCCTGCTGGCGCGGCGCGTTGGCGGCCAGCACCTCGGCCGGGCAGCCGGCTGCACGCGCTTCATCGGCGTCGCCGTGGCACTTCGCGGCCGCGCCGGCGGCCTGCTGCGCATCGGTCAGTTGCCAGGTGGTCAGCGCAAGCTGCAGATCGGCCTTGTTGTAGGCCATCTCCTCGCGAATCTCGCGCACCGCGACGATCGCGACGGGCACGGCCCAGAATGCGACCACGATCACCCAGCGGCGGAACCAGCGGTGTTGTCTCCATGCCATCCATGCCTCCGTTTGACGCGGCATGCGCGTCCGTGTCGAGGGCGGCCCGATGGCGCTTCTTGTACTTGGATGGGCCGCGTTGCAGCCATCATAGAAGAAAACGCGGCGAATTGCCGCACCGCGTGCGCGCGCGGGCGGCCGCGCCGGGCGGCGCGCGCGGCGCCGGCGTCGATGCGCGTACAACGAAAGCAAAAATGCCGCGCCCGCCGAAGCGGAGCGCGGCATTCGCGGCCGGTGTGCCGGAATCAGGCGGCCGGCTGGCTGCTCAGGCAGCTCTTCATGAACGCCTTGCGGTCGTCGCCTTTCTTGTCGGCGGCTTGCGTGTTGCAGGCCTTCATCTTTTCCTGCTGCGTCATCTTCTTGGCAGGCTTCGCCGACAGGCAGTCCTTCATGAACGCCTTGCGTTCGTCGCCCGTCTTGCCGGCGGCCTGGGTGTTGCAGGCCTTCATCTTGTCCTGCTGGCTGTTCGCCGCGAACGCGGGGGAAGCCAGCATGCCGCCGAGAAGCACTGCGGCCACGAGCGATTGGATTTTCATTTTGACACTCCCATGGGGTGAATTGCGTTTTATCGACGCCGTCACGAAGCCGATGCAGCACGATACGGAGTAGGGTCGCATCGCGCCGCGTTCCGATTATGGCAAACCAATGTGAAAACACCAAAACGGCACTTCCTATAACGCCGTCGCGCCACCGTGCGTTGACGTCGCACACGCGCCGGCGATCGGGATAAACCATGAGCGGCGCGCGTCGCGCGCGTTTGTTCGCACCGAATCGCTCGAATCCGGGCCGCGAGCCATTACAATCGCGGCCATGAATACGCTGACTCCCGCTTCTTCTTCCTCCGCGGCGCACCTGCCGCGCATTGCCGTCCTCGCGACCGGCGGCACGATCGCCGGCGCCGCGCCCGACGCGACGAGCACGGCCGGCTATCAGGCCGGCGCGCTCGGCGTCAATTTCCTGCTCGACGCGGTACCGGCGCTCGCGTCGGTCGCGCGCATTCATGCCGAGCAGGTCGCCAGCATCGACAGCAAGGATCTCGCGCTGCCGCTCTGGAACACGCTCGCCGCGCGGATCGACGCGCTGATGGCCGATCCGGCCGTCGACGGCATCGTCATCACGCATGGCACCGACACGCTCGAGGAAACCGCCTATGCGCTGCATCTGGTCGTGACCGGCGACAAGCCGGTCGTGCTGACTGCCGCGATGCGGCCGGCCACCGCGCTGTCGTCGGACGGGCCGCTGAACCTGCTGAACGCGGTGACGCTCGCCGGACATCCGGCCGCGCGCGGGCAGGGCGTGCTCGTCGCGTTCAACAACCGGATCCATGCGGCGCGCGACGTCGTGAAGACGAGCACCTACGCGGTCGACGCGTTCCAGTCGCCGGAGCTCGGCGCGCTCGGCTGGGTGCAGGACGGCCGCGTCGAATTCGCGCGCCGCGTCACGCGTGCGCGCGATGCGCAACTGACGATTCCCGAGACGTGGCCGCCGGTCGACGTGGTGATCAGCTATGCGGGCGTCACGCGCACGGCCGTCGATGCGCTCGTCGCGGCCGGCGTGCGCGGCCTCGTCGTCGCGGGCACGGGCAACGGCTCGATCCATGCGACGCTGCAGACGGCGCTGGCCGACGCGGTGAACGCCGGGGTTGCGGTGGTGCGCGCGTCGCGCGTCGGTTCCGGTCACGTGATGCGCAACGGCGCCGCGAACGACGATGCGTTCGGCTTCGTCAGCGCCGGCTCGCTGAGCCCGTTCAAGGCGCGCGTACTGCTGATGCTCGCGCTGGCGAACGGCATTCGCGAGCGCGACGCGTTGCAGCGGCTGTTCGATCGCTGCTGACCCACACGCGGCCGCGTGCCGGCCGAATCGATGCCGTAAACGACAAAGGCAGGCCGAGCGGCCTGCCTTTTCTCATTGTCGACGTGTGCAAACGCTCAGGCTTGCGGCGGAATCACGAGCTTCTGACCCGGATAGATGCGATCGGGGCTCGACAGCATCGGCTTGTTCGCCTCGAAGATCACCGGGTACTTGTTCGCGTCGCCGTACACTTCCTTCGCGATCGCGGACAGCGTGTCGCCCGGCTTCACGTCGTGGTACCGGACTTCCGGATCGTCGGGCTGCAGGCCGTCGTCGTTGACGCCCGCGACGCCTTGCACGTTGCCGGCCGCGACCTTGACCTTCGCCTTCGTGTCGAGATCGGGCACGCTGCCCGACAGCGACACGGTGCGCGACGCGCCGTCGAACGCGACGGTCAGGTTCGACGTGTCGAGGCCCTGCGTGTTGATGTAGTTCTTGATTGCATCGGCCGCGGTCTGGTTCGCGGCATTCGGATTTTCCGCCGCTTGCGCGTCGGCATGACCCAGCAGTTTTTCACCCGCCTCTTTGATAAACGAAAGAAGACCCATCGTTGCACTCCTTAGGTGGTTGAAACGAAAACGCGCCGTGAAGTGGCGAAAAAAACACCGCGCTGGGGGCGGCCACCGAAGGTGAACGCGAGCGCGGCGGCTTTCTCGAAAGGCGTGGCGAAAGTGTAGGCGTTCGTCGCGACGATTGCATGAAAAATCGACGGTACGAACGTAAAGAAATGTAATACGCGAAATCCGACAGGCGGACACCCGACGACGACGTCTGACCGACCAAGGCTTCCCCGGCGTCGCCGGGTGCCGCTGCGGACCCCACCACGCCGCTCTCAGCCCAGAGCGGCGTTTTTCGCCCCGCCGCGCACGCATCGACGCGATGCGCGGCGGGGCGCCCCACCGTGATGCGCGCGTGTCGCGCACATCGATGCACCGGCAGCGGCCGGCGCACGTGAATTTCGCGCACCATCCGCCGCGATCGCGACGGATAGTGCGTCATGGCAGCCGCCCGACGCGGCCCGCGTTCAGCTTGCCGACTTCTCGATCTCGAAGTTCGACATGATCTCGAGCGCACGCACGAGCGCCGAGTGATCCCATGCCTTGCCGCCGTGCGATGCGCACACGCTGAACAGCTGCTGCGCGCTCGCGGTGTGCGGCAGCGCGAGGCCGAGCTTGCGTGCGCCTTCGAGCGCGAGGTTCAGATCCTTCTGGTGCAGCTCGATGCGGAAGCCCGGATCGAACGTGCGCTTGGTCATCCGCGCGCCGTGCACTTCGAGGATGCGCGATGCCGCGAAGCCGCCCATCAGTGCCTGACGCACGCGCTCCGGGTCCGCGCCCGAGCGCGCGGCGAACAGCAATGCTTCGCCGACGGCCTCGATGTTCAGCGCGACGATGATCTGGTTCGCGACCTTGCAGGTCTGGCCCGCGCCGTTGTCGCCGACGAGCGTGATGTTCTTGCCCATCTTCTCGAACAGCGGCTTGGCGCGCTCGAACGCCTGCTCCGGGCCGCCGACCATGATCGTCAGCGACGCTTCGCGCGCGCCGACTTCACCGCCGGAGACCGGTGCATCGAGATAGTCGCAGCCGAGCGCGTTGATCTGCTTCGCGAATTCCTGCGTGTCGAGCGGCGAGATCGAGCTCATGTCGATCACGAGCTTGCCCGGCGTCAGGCCCTTCGCGACGCCGTCGTCGGCGAACAGCACGTTGCGCACGTCGGGCGTGTCCGGAACCATCGAGATGATGATGTCCGCGTTCTTCGCGACTTCGCTCGAGTTCGCGACGACCTTCGCGCTCGCGCGCAGATCGTCGGGCACCGGATACGCGCCGTTCACGACGAGCTGATGATCGGCCTTGAGCAGGTTGCGCGCCATGTGCGCGCCCATGATGCCGAGGCCGATGAAACCGATGGTTGCCATGTGAAAGTCTCCTATAGGGGCGAATGACGGAAGGGGCGCTCAGGCGGCGCGGCGCGCGGCGCCCGACGTGCAGCCGGCGACGCTTTGCAGCCAGCCGAGCCCTTCGGTCGTGGTGGTGCGGGGCTTGTATTCGCAACCGACGTAGCCGGTGTAACCGAGCCGGTCGAGCAGCGCGAACAGGAACGCGTAGTTGATCTCGCCGGTGCCCGGCTCGTGGCGGCCCGGGTTGTCCGCGAGCTGCACGTGGCCGATCGAGGCGAGGTTGCGTTCGATCGTCGCGGCGAGTTCGCCTTCCATGCGCTGCATGTGATAGATGTCGTACTGCAGGAACAGGTTGTCCGAACCGACCGCGCGGATCACGTCGAGCCCTTCGGCCGAACGGTTCAGCG
The DNA here is from genome assembly GCF_000959525.1 of Burkholderia multivorans ATCC BAA-247. NCBI lineage: Bacteria > Pseudomonadati > Pseudomonadota > Betaproteobacteria > Burkholderiales > Burkholderiaceae > Burkholderia > Burkholderia multivorans. The sequence continues at coordinate 2,084,303 of NZ_CP009832.1, read as the reverse complement.
CGAAGCCCGGAATGTCGAAGCTGTTGCACGGCTCGACGAGCAGGCGGATGCCTTCGCGCTTGAGCGCATCGGCCGCGAAGCGCAGGTTGTCGACGATCGTGACGAACGTCTTGTCGCGCGGCGTGCTCGCCGACGGAATGCCGACGAGACAGTTCAGCTGCGGCACCTTCAACGCCTTCGCGTATTCGATCGCGCGGCCGACGCCTTCCTGGAATTCGCCGACGCGATCGGGCAGGCACGCGATCCCGCGCTCGCCCTGATCCCAGTTGCCGGCGGGCAGGTTGTGCAGCACGAGGCGCAGGCGATGCGCGTCGAGCCGTTCGGCGAGTTCCTCCTTCGCATACGGATACGGAAACAGGAACTCGACGGCATCGAAGCCCGCGTCCGCGGCCGCCTTGAAGCGGTCGAGGAACGGCACTTCGTTGAACAGCATGGTCAGGTTTGCAGCAAACTTCGGCATGAGCTAAGCCTCTTCGGTCGGTCAGTCAAAAAATATCGCGCGTCAGTCGAGCATCGAGATCGCGGTCGGTGCGTGCTCGGCCTTCTCGGCAAGCTCCTCGAACTCGTTGATCGCGTCGATCTCGGTGCCCATCGAGATGTTCGTGACGCGCTCGAGGATCACTTCGACGATCACCGGCACGCTGAACTCTTCCGCGAGCGATTGCGCCTGCTTCAGCGCCGGTTCGATCTCTTCCGGCTTGAACACGCGCAGCGCCTTGCAGCCGAGGCCTTCGGCCACGGCCACGTGATCGACGCCATAGCCGTTCAGCTCCGGTGCGTTCACGTTGTCGAACGCGAGCTGCACGCAGTAGTCCATGTCGAACGCGCGCTGCGCCTGACGGATCAGCCCGAGGTACGAGTTGTTCACGACCACGTGCACGTACGGCAGCTTGAACTGCGCGCCGGCCGCCAGCTCCTCGATCATGAACTGGAAGTCGTAGTCGCCGGACAGCGCGACGATCGGGCGTGCCGGATCGGCCGCACGCACGCCGAGCGCGGCGGGAATCGTCCAGCCGAGCGGGCCGGCCTGGCCGCAGTTGATCCAGTTGCGCGCCTTGAACACGTGCAGGAACTGCGCGGCGGCGATCTGCGACAGGCCGATCGTGCTCACGTAGCAGGTATCGCGGCCGAACACCTTGTTCATTTCCTCGTACACGCGCTGCGGCTTGACCGGCACGTTATCGAAGTGCGTCTTGCGCTGCAGCGTGCGCTTGCGTTCCTGGCATTCGGCGACCCACGCGCTGCGGTCCTTCAGCTTGCCGGCGGCCTTCCATTCCTGCGCAACCGCGACGAACAGCTCGAGCGCGGCCTTGGCGTCGGACACGATGCCGAGATCCGGGCCGAACACGCGACCGATCTGCGTCGGCTCGATGTCGACGTGCACGAACTTGCGACCCTTCGTGTAGACCTCGACGCTGCCGGTGTGGCGATTCGCCCAGCGATTGCCGATGCCGAGCACGAAGTCGGACGCGAGCATCGTCGCGTTGCCGTAGCGGTGCGACGTCTGCAGGCCGACCATGCCGGCCATCAGCGGATGGTCGTCCGGAATCGCGCCCCACGACATCAGCGTCGGAATCACCGGCACGCCGACGGTTTCCGCGAACTGCACGAGCAGGTCTTCGGCCGCCGCGTTGAGCACGCCGCCGCCCGACACGATCAGCGGCTTGTCCGCGTCGTTGAGCATCGCGAGCGCCTTCTCGATCTGCGCGCGGGTCGCCGCGGGCTTGTAGACCGGCAGCGGTTCGTACGTGTCGATGTCGAATTCGATTTCCGCGAGCTGCACGTCGATCGGCAGGTCGATCAGCACCGGGCCCGGACGGCCCGAGCGCATCAGGTGGAACGCCTGCTGGAACACGCGCGGCACGAGTGCCGGCTCGCGCACGGTGACGGCCCACTTCGTCACGGGCTTGGCGATCGATTCGATGTCGACGGCCTGGAAGTCTTCCTTGTAGAGCCGCGCGCGCGGCGCCTGGCCCGTGATCGCGAGAATCGGAATCGAGTCGGCCGAGGCGGAGTAGAGGCCCGTGATCATGTCGGTGCCGGCCGGGCCCGACGTGCCGATGCACACGCCGATGTTGCCCGGTGCCGCGCGCGTAAAGCCTTCGGCCATGTGCGACGCGCCTTCGACGTGGCGCGCCAGCACGTGGCTGATGCCGCCCGACTTGCGCATCGCCGAGTAGAACGGGTTGATCGCGGCGCCGGGCACGCCGAACGCGGTCTGGATGCCTTCCTTCTCGAGCACGAGCACGGCGGCGTCGACAGCTCTCATTTTGGCCATGAATGTCTCCTTGAACCTGAAATGGGGTGAATCTCGGTAATCGGTCTGTTGAGGACACTTTAGGGATGCAGGAAAGGTTTGATAAGATCAGCCGAAGTCGCTTATTTCGAAACTAAAAGTATGGAATGACGGCCGGACGGGCATTCCGCCGGCGTCGGAACGGAGACGGGAGATGGATCGCTTCAAGCAGATCGAGACGTTCGTGCGCGTCGCGGACGCCGGCAGCCTCGCGGCGGCGGCGCTCGAGGAGGGCGTGTCGCCGGTCGTGCTGGGCCGGCGCATCGACGCACTCGAGAAGCGGCTCGGCGTCAAGCTGATGTACCGGTCGACGCGGCGGCTCGTCGTCAGCGAGGAGGGCGCCGCGTTCCTCGAGCGTTGCCGCGGGCTGCTGTCCGAATGGGATCAGGCCGAGAACGAGCTGGCCGCCGGGCGGCGCGCGGTCAGCGGTCACCTGATCGTATCGGCGCCGGCCGCGTTCGGCCGCAAGCACGTCGCGCCGCACGCGCCGGGCTTTCTCGCCGACAAGCCCGAGATGCAGCTGTCGTTCAACCTGACCGATCGCGTGGTCGATCTCGTGCGCGAAGGCTACGACCTGTCGATCCGGATCGGCGGGGCGGTGGATCCGAACTTCGTCGCGGTGAAGCTCGCATCGAACCGGCGCGTCGTGTGCGGCACGCCCGACTATTTCCGCCGGCACGGCCGGCCGAAGTCGCTCGACGATCTGCTCAAGCACAACTGCCTCGCGTTCAACCTGCAGGGCGGGCAGAACCGCGGCTGGTACTTTCAGCGTCACGGCAAGATCGTCACGATGCGCGTGACCGGCAATCTCGACTGCAACGACGGCGAGCTGCTGCACCGCTGGGTTGCCGAGGGGCTCGGGCTCGGCTGGCGCTCGACATGGGAAATCGCCGCGCAACTCGAGACGGGCGAGCTCGAAACGGTGCTCGACGAGTATGCGCTGCCCGACTACGACATCCTCGCCGTCTATCCGCAGCAGCGCTACGTGCCGGCGCGCGTGCGCTACTTCATCGACTACTTGCGCGATGCGTACGCGCAGCCGGGGTACTGGAGCACATCGCCGTAACCGCCGGGCGCGCCGGTCGCGGTTTTTTTCGTTTCGGGCCCGTGCGGCGGGAATAAACTCGACGCAACGCCGGTAAGGTGGTCGAGCGTGCGGCGGCGGACGGCTGGCTTTGGGCTTCGGGACTCCGGTTTCGGGGACTCGGGTCTGGGCTCGGGTTTGGCCTCGGGCCTCGGGCGGCCGGCATCGCACGCGCAGCGGGCGCGGCTTCGGCCGCCGGGATCAGGGAGGCCATGTGGGGCAAGCCGGACAGCCGGTCGATGGGCAGACAGCAGGCGATGCGGCGGCGCGCGGCGAGCGGTTTCGCGCGCTCGTGCTGCCGCACCTCGATGCCGCGTACAACCTCGCGCGCTGGCTGAGCGGCAGCGCGAGCGACGCGGACGACGTCGTGCAGGAGGCGTGCATGCGTGCGCTGCGCTTCGTCGATTCGTGCCGCGGCGACAACGCGCGGCCGTGGCTGCTGACGATCGTGCGGCACACGTGGTACAGCGAATGGCGGCGGCGCACGCATGCGCACGAAGTCGCCGCGCCCGACACGCTGGAGGACGCCGACGTGCCCGACGACTGGCAGCCGGCGACGACCGATCCGCTCGCGCAGCTGCTGCGCGGCGAAAACGTCCGGCTCGTCAACGCGGCGCTCGCGAAGCTGCCTGCCGAGTACCGCGAGGTGCTCGTGCTGCGCGAGATGGAGGATCTCAGCTATCGCGAAATCGCGGCGATCGCGGACGTGCCGATCGGCACCGTGATGTCGCGGCTCGCGCGCGGCCGTCGGCGGCTCGCCGCGCTGCTCGGCGAGGAAGCCGTGCCGGCGCGCGGCGAGCGGGCGGCGCGCACGCCGGCCGGCGGATCGGCATCGGAGGCTATCGATGGACTGTAACGAAGCGCGCGCGCTGCTGGATGCGGACGTCGACCGCGAGCTGTCGCCGCCGGATGCGCTGCGGGTCCAGCAGCACGTCGACGAATGCGAGCTGTGCCGGCGAGAGCGCGAGCGGATCGTCGCGCTCTCGCATGCCGTGCGGGCAGCCGACTATCATCGCGCGCCGGACGCGCTGCGCGCGCGGATCGCCGCGCTGCAGCCGGAGGCCGCGACTGCGCCGATGGGCGAGCGAACGGGGGCGGAACGGGCGCGCGACGGCGAATTTCAGGCGCCGCCCCAGCCGCAGCCGCGCGTCCGCCGGCGGTTTTCATGGCGCGGCGGTCGCGGTGCGTCCGCGCGCCCGGCTGCCGCGGCATCCGGCACGCGCGCGCCGGCGCTGCCGGGGCGCGGCTGGGGCGTTGCGCTCGTCGTCGCGCTGGCGGCAGCGGGCGGCATCGCGATGTCCGCGCATCGCGCAGCGACCGACCGCACGGTCGACGAACTGGTCGCGAGCCACGTGCGCGCGGGGTTGTCGGCGCGCGATATCGACGTGATCTCGACCGATCGGCACACGGTCAAGCCGTGGTTCAATGGGCGGCTCGACTACGCGCCGCCGGTCGAGGATCTCAGTGCGAACGGCTTCGTGCTCGTCGGCGGTCGGCTCGACTATGTCGACCGACGGCGCGTCGCCGTGCTCGTGTACCGCTACCGGCAGCACGTGATCGACATCTACGTGTCGCCGGCGGGCGACGGACGCGCCGCGCCGTACGCGACCGTGTCGCAGGGCTACGCGGTCGATCGCTGGACGGCGGCCGGCATGACCTGGTGGGCCGTGACGGACGCGGAGCCGTCGGCGCTCGCGGCGTTCCGGGCAGCGCTATCGGCGCGCATCGGCGCGGCCGGCGGCGAACAATGACGCCGGTTGGCGAGGCGGCGGGGCGGTGAACGACGGACACCCGACCATCCCGCCCGCGCCGGAGCCCGGCACCGCCGGAGCCCGGCACCGCCGCAGCCCGGCGCCGACGCAGCCCGGCACCGACGCACGCCGCGTTCCGTCGCGATATTCCAGAACGCACGCGCGCCGCGAGCGCCGCGCGGCACGGCAGCCGCTCAAGTGATTGAAAATACGGCCGAATCAGGCGGCAAATCGTCGATCGGCATTGCACGCGGCGCGTATCCGGGTTAGAATCTTCGGCTTCTCACTTGCCACACCGGTTCAGACGCCCGGGTGGCTTCTATCCACAAGGAGTGTGTAATGCGTCATTACGAAATCGTCTTCATCGTGCACCCCGATCAGAGCGAGCAAGTGCCCGCGATGATCGAGCGTTACAAGACCACGATCACCTCGCACGGCGGCCAGATCCACCGTGTCGAAGACTGGGGCCGTCGCCAGCTGGCCTACATGATCGAGAAACTCGCGAAGGCTCACTACGTCTGCATGAACATCGAGTGCGACCAGACGACGCTCGACGAACTCGAACACGCATTCAAGTTCAACGACGCCGTGCTGCGTCACCTCATCGTCAAGATGAAGAAGGCCGAAACCGGCCCGTCGCCGATGATGAAGGAAGTTCAGCGCGAAGAAGCCAAGAAGGCGGCTGCCGCTCAGCCGACCGAAGCGCAGGCTTAAGCTCGTCTCGATTAAGCCACCAAGGAGCACGCCACTCACGTGAACAGGTTGCAATTGACGGCAAGCGTCGTCGAGCGCGCAGCGGTGCGATACACGCCCGCCGGCGTTCCGATCGCGAGCGCGACGTTGCAGCACCGCACGGAAGTCGTCGAAGCAGGCATTCCCCGCCAGGTCGAAATGACGATCGAGGCGGTGGCGGCCGGCGACGCGAGCGGCAGGCTGGAGCAATGTGAACTCGGCGTCGAGACGCTGTTCACGGGCTTCCTGGCAAAGAAAAGCCGCAACGCGCGAACCTTGGTGTTTCACATCACAGCATTGCAGGACATTGGAAAGGACTGAACATGGCCCGCCCCACTGGTAAGAAATTCGACAAGCGTCGTCAGCAACAAAACCCGCTCTTCAAGCGCAAGAAGTTCTGCCGCTTCACGGCAGCCGGCGTCGAGCAGATCGACTACAAGGACACGGAAACGCTGAAGGACTTCATCGGCGAAAACGGCAAGATCACGCCGGCGCGTCTGACGGGTACGAAGGCGCACTATCAGCGTCAGCTGGACACGGCAATCAAGCGCGCACGCTTCCTCGCGCTGCTGCCGTACACCGATCAGCACAAGGCGTAATCAGGCGACGCAATAAGGAGAATTCGAATGCAAATCATTCTGTTGGAAAAAGTCGCCAATCTGGGCAACCTCGGCGATATCGTCAAGGTCAAGGACGGTTACGCTCGCAACTTCCTGATCCCGAACCGCAAGGCTCGCCGTGCGACGAAGGAAGCGATCGCCGAATTCGAAGTGCGCCGTGCAGAGCTCGAGAAGATCGCCGCTGAAAAGCTGGCGGCTTCGCAGGCTGTCGGCGAGAAGCTGAACGGCCAGTCGTTCGAAATCACGCAGAAGTCGGGCGTGGACGGCCGTCTGTTCGGCTCGGTCACGAACGCGGACGTCGCGGAACTGCTGAAGAAGGCCGGCTTCGACGTCGAGAAGTCGCAGGTTCGCATGCCGGAAGGCCCGCTGAAGATGATCGGCGAGCACGGCGTTCAGGTCGCGCTGCATACGGACGTCGTCGTCGACGTCACGATCAACGTGATCGGCGACCACGCGTAAGCGTACGCAACACTTGCCGGGCGGCACACGCCGCCCGGACAGGGGCAGGCGCCCGGGCAACCGGGGCCTGCCTTTTTTGTTGGCCGATCGCCGGCGACGAACTGGCGTCGCGGCCCGCAATTCGCGATAATCCCAACCCATGAACGCGCCGCAAGATCCACAAATCGAATCGCTGAAAGTCCCGCCGCACTCGGTCGAAGCCGAGCAGTCGGTGCTGGGCGGCCTGTTGCTCGACAACGCGGCATGGGACCGGATTGCCGATTTCCTGTCGCAGAGCGACTTCTATCGTTACGACCACCGGATCATCTTCGAGCATATCGGCCGGCTGATCGCCGCCACGCGTCCGGCCGACGTCGTGACGGTGTTCGAAGCGCTGACGACGTCCGGCAAGGCCGACGAAGTCGGCGGCCTCGCCTATCTGAACGCGCTCGCGCAGAACACGCCGAGTGCGGCGAACATCCGCCGCTATGCGGAGATCGTGCGCGACCGTGCGGTGCTGCGCCGGCTCGTGTCGGTCGCCGACGAAATCTCGGCCGATGCGTTCAATCCGCAGGGCAAGGAAGTCCGCCAGCTGCTCGACGAAGCCGAAGCGAAGGTGTTCTCGATCGCCGAAGAGGGCGCACGCGGCAATCAGGGCTTTCTCGAGATCGGTCCGCTGCTCACGCAGGTCGTCGAGCGGATCGACACGCTCTATCACACCGCGAACCCGAGCGACGTCACCGGCACGCCGACCGGCTTCGTCGATCTCGACCGGATGACGTCGGGCATGCACGGCGGCGAGCTGATCATCGTCGCCGGGCGGCCGTCGATGGGCAAGACCGCGTTCTCGATGAACATCGGCGAATACGTCGCGGTCGAGTACGGGCTGCCGGTCGCGGTGTTCTCGATGGAAATGCCGGGCACGCAGCTCGTGATGCGGATGCTCGGCTCGATCGGCCGGCTCGATCAGCACCGCATGCGTACGGGCCGCCTCACCGACGAGGATTGGCCGAAGCTGACGCACGCGGTGCAGAAGATGAGCGAAGCGCAGCTGTTCATCGACGAGACGGGTGGCCTGAACCCGATGGAACTGCGTTCGCGCGCGCGGCGTCTCGCGCGGCAGTGCGGCAAGCTCGGGCTGATCATCGTCGACTATCTGCAGCTGATGTCGGGCTCGTCGCAGGGCGAAAACCGCGCCACCGAAATCTCGGAAATCTCGCGCTCGCTGAAGAGTCTCGCGAAGGAACTCGACGTGCCGGTGATCGCGCTGTCGCAGCTGAACCGCGGCCTCGAACAGCGTCCGAACAAGCGCCCGGTGATGTCCGACCTGCGCGAATCGGGCGCTATCGAACAGGACGCGGACGTAATCCTGTTCATTTATCGCGACGAAGTCTACAATCCGGACAGCCCGGACAAGGGGACGGCCGAGATCATCATCGGCAAGCAGCGTAACGGCCCGATCGGTCCCGTTCGGCTCACGTTCCTGGGCCAATACACGAAGTTCGACAACTTTGCAGGGGCGCAGAACTTCTACGGCGAGTAACGCCGGATGTAAACCCCTATTTAGCCAAACGTTGTATCCCGTCCGGCGCGCGCGCATGCGCGCGTCGCGCCGTCAGCGGAAACGGTACAATGTCGCCCGTTTTCGTGACAGTCGTTTGACAATCTCTCAGGAATCCCATGTTCGGTCGATTCATGCCCACCGAGGGCAAGTTCTTTGAACTCTTCAATGCGCACGCGAAGCACATCGTTTCCGGTGGCCGCGAGCTCGAACTGCTGATCGACAATCTCGCCGACGCCGAGATTCACAAGCAAAACGTGCAGACGGCGGAGAAAGCCGCCGACAAGCTGACGCACGAAGCGATCGATCTGCTGCACAAGACCTTCATCACGCCGCTCGATCGCGACGAGATCCACAAGCTGATCACGACGATGGACGACATCCTCGACCTGATGGAAGACGTCGCGACGGCCGTGTCGCTGTACGACGTGCAGTCCGTCACGTCGGAAGCGAGCCAGCTCGCGCACATCGTCACGCAGTCGGCGCAGCACGTTCAGCAGGCCGTCGCGCTGCTGTCCGACATGAAGCAGTCCGCGCAGATCCTCAAGCAGTGCGAGGAAATCGACCGCTGGGAGTCCGAGGCCGACCGCGTGCTGCGTGCGGCGATGTCGAAGCTGTTCCGCGAGGAAGACGACGTGAAGACGCTCATCAAGCTGAAGGCGATCTACGAACTGCTCGAGGAGATCACCGACAAGTGCGAGGACGTCGCGAACATCATCGAAGGCATCGTGCTGGAAAACGCCTGAGCGGATCACGATGCATTCGATACAACTCGCCCTATGGATGGTCGCGACGCTGGTGCTCGTCGCGCTCGTATTCGACTTCATGAACGGCTTCCACGACGCGGCGAACTCGATCGCCACCGTCGTGTCGACCGGGGTGCTGAAGCCGCAGCAGGCCGTCGTGTTCGCGGCGGCCTTCAACGTGATCGCGTATTTCATCTTCCACCTGAAAGTCGCGCAGACCGTCGGCAAAGGCACGATCGATCCGGAGATCGTCGATCACTACGTCGTGTTCGGCGCGCTGGTCGGTGCGATCGGCTGGAACGTGATCACGTGGTACTACGGGATTCCGTCGAGCTCGTCGCACGCGCTGATCGGGGGGCTGGTCGGCTCCGCGCTCGCGAAATCGGGCTGGAGCGCACTGAATGTCGACGGGCTGATGAAGACCGTCGCGTTCATCTTCATTTCGCCGCTGCTCGGCTTCATTCTCGGCTCGCTGTTCATGCTCGGCGTGTCGTGGCTGTATTTCCGTACCGCACCGAGCAAGGTCGACCGGCGCTTCCGCCGGCTGCAGCTGCTGTCGGCCGGGCTCTATAGCCTCGGCCACGGCGGCAACGACGCGCAGAAGACGATCGGCATCATCTGGATGCTGCTGATCGCGTCCGGCTACGCGTCGGCGACGTCCGATGCGCCGCCTGCCTGGGTGATCGGCGCCTGCTATCTGTCGATGGGCCTCGGCACGCTGTTCGGCGGCTGGCGCATCGTGCGTACGATGGGCCAGAAGATCACGAAGCTGAAGCCGGTCGGCGGCTTCTGTGCGGAGAGCGGCGGTGCGATCACGCTGTTCGTCGCGTCGTTCCTCGGCATTCCGGTGTCGACGACGCACACGATCACCGGCGCGATCGTCGGTGTCGGCGCGACGCAGAAGCTGTCGGCCGTGCGCTGGGGTGTCGCCGGCAACATCGTGTGGGCCTGGGTGCTGACGATTCCCGCATCCGCGCTGATCGCCGCCGGCGGCTGGTGGCTCGGGCACCGGATCTTCTGATTCCGGCGCGCGATCCGGTCGCCGCTTCGAGAAAAGGGCGCCGCATGCCGAACAGGCTGCGGCGCTTTTTTTTTGCGTGCGGCAGCGCGTGTCTGCGAAGCATAGCGGTCCGTGGTCGTAGACGATGAATCGGCAGGGAAGCCGGTCACCGATGCGATCGGGAAGCAGGTGAAACGATGGCGGCTTAAGCCGCTCAATGCGGACAGCGCGCCACGATGGTGTGGGGATCCCTCGACGTACGTGAACCCAGCGTGCTGGCCCGAGGGCGTCAGTAGCTGCCGTTCGCGAAGCGGGCGATCGGGTCGTCGGCCGTGCCGGTGCGGGCGCCGACCGGCGCGGACTGCGTCGACGCGCGCAGCACCTGAACCGCGGCCGGCTCGCTGTTGCGCGACGGCGCGGCGGCGGCCGGCGGTTCGGCATCGAATGCGGCGGCTTCTGCGGCGGTCAGCGCCGTCGTCGGAATCGGCGTGCCGACTTCCGGTGTGCCGGCCGGCATCGGGTTCGACGTCGCGGCGATCGCATCGCTGCCTGCGGACGCCGCCTGTTGCCGGGCCGCGGACAAGCGGGCCGGCGGCGGCTCGTACGGATCCGCAGACGCGGCCGCCGCAGTCGATACAGTCGATACCGTCGAGACGGGCGCGGCTGCCGCGGCGACGGCCGCGGACGGTGCTGCCGATACGCGTGGTGCTTGCGTCGCCGCATAAGCCGGCGGCTGCGATGCCGCAGCCGTCACGACGGGTGCGGGGGCGGCCGGCGTCGGCGCCGATACAGCGGCCGCCGGCGTGCGCGACTCGTCGCGCCGCGCTTCGTACGTCGGCGCATCGAACGGCGTCGGCTTCGCGCGCGGGGGCGCGACGCGGCGAATGCCGTCGAAGCGCTTCGCCCAATACGGATTGGTCAGGTAATCGAGCCGCACGGTGCCGCCCGTCGACGGCGCATTCACGAAGCGCAGCTTGCCGACATAGATGCCGACATGCGAATGCGGGCGGCCGGTCGTGTTGAAGAAGATCAGGTCGCCGGGCGCGATCTGGTCGGGTTCGATCGACACGCCGCGGCTGCTCATGTCGGCCGTCGTGCGCGGCAGGTTCACGTCGGCCGCGCGGTCCATCACGTAGCGCACGAGCCCGCTGCAGTCGAAGCCGCTCGCGGGCGTGTTGCCGCCCCAGCGATACGGTACGCCGACGAGGCTCATCGCCTGGATCGAGATTTCTTCCTGGCCGACGCTGTGATCGACGAATTTCGGGAAGTTGGCGGGCGGCGGGAACGCGCGCGGCGTCTTGATCGTCATGCCGGACGAGCGCGATGCCGTCTGCGGCGGCACGCCGGAGCAGGCCGCAAGCAGCGAAACGACGGCGACGGGAACCCAGATTCGAAGCATGAAAGACGCAACGGGCGCGGCGCGCCCTGATTCGTATGACAACGGATAGGCCCGATGGTAGACGCTCCGACGGGGCTTGCGCAACCATTCCTGAGAATTTACTTGAAGTTTCGCACGTAAATCGTCCTCGTTTTCGTAACGGCGCGTTATCGACGAATCCGACCCTCGAAACAAAACGGCGCTCCGGAAGCGGAGCGCCGTCAGGCGTCGGAAACCGGCCGAGCGGCCGGCGCCGTGCGTCAGAGGATGTCGGACGCGTAGTCGGCGAGGCGTGAGCGTTCGCCGCGCGCGAGCGTCACGTGGCCGCTGTGGCCCCAGCCCTTGAAGCGATCGACGACGTAGGTGAGGCCCGAGCTGCCTTCGGTCAGATAAGGCGTGTCGATCTGCGCGATGTTGCCGAGGCACACGATCTTCGTGCCGGGGCCCGCGCGCGTGACGAGCGTCTTCATCTGTTTCGGCGTCAGGTTCTGCGCTTCGTCGATGATCAGATACTTGTCGACGAACGTGCGGCCGCGCATGAAGTTCATGCTCTTGACCTTCAGGCGCGAGCGGATCAGCTCCTGCGTCGCGGCGCGACCCCATTCGCCGGCTGCGTCGTCGGTCTTCTGCAGCACTTCGAGGTTGTCGTCGAAGGCGCCCATCCACGGTTGCATCTTCTCTTCCTCGGTGCCCGGCAGAAAGCCGATGTCCTCGCCGACCGGCACGGTCGCGCGCGTGACGATGATCTCGTTGTAGCGCTTGTCGTCGAGCACCTGCGCGAGGCCGGCCGCGAGCGCGACGAGCGTCTTGCCGGTGCCGGCCTGGCCGAGCAGCGTGACGAAGTCGATGTCGGGGTTCATCAGCAGGTTCAGCGCGAAGTTCTGCTCGCGGTTGCGCGCCGTGATGCCCCACACGTTGTTCTTGTGGTGGCTGTAGTCGCGCAGCGTCTGCAGCAGCGCCGTCTTGCCGTTCAGCTCGCGCACGATCGCATGGAACGTCGGCTCGCCGTTCTGCGGCTCGAGATAGACGAACTCGTTGACGAGCATCGACGCGACGAGCGGGCCCGTCACGCGGTAGTACGTGGTGCCCGTCTTCGTGTCCTGCCAGCTCTCCATGCCTTTCGCATGGCGGGTCCAGAAGTCCTGCGGCAGTTCGCGTACGCCGGTGTAGAGGAGATCCTTGTCCTCGAGCACCTGGTCGTTGAAGTAGTCTTCCGCGGGCAGGCCGAGCGCATGCGCCTTGATCCGCATGTTGATGTCTTTCGACACCAGCACGACCTGACGATCGGGCCGGTCGCGCTGCAGCGCGCGCACGACGCCGAGGATCTGGTTGTCGGCCTTGCCTTCCGGCAGCCCTTCGACGGGCGCGATATCGGCGAGCTTGGTCTGGAAGTACAGGCGGCCAAGCGCATCGCGATTGCCGAGGCGCGACAGCGGAATGCCGGCCGAGATCGGCCCGGCGTCGGCGACGAGCGCATCGAGCGTGCGGCTCACCTGACGCGCGTTGCGCGCGACTTCGGACATTCCTTTCTTGTGGTTGTCGAGTTCCTCGAGCGTCATCATCGGCAGATAGACGTCGTGTTCCTCGAACCGGAACAGGCTGCTCGGATCGTGCATCAGCACGTTCGTGTCGAGGACGAACAGCTTCTGCAGTTCGGCTTCGGCGGTCTTGCGCCCGCGCGCCTTGGTCGTCGCGCCCGTGTCGCGCGCCGGTGCGGCAGCAGGTTTGGCGGCGGCGGGCCGCTCGTCGCGTGCGACGACCGGTGCCGCCGGTTCCGCGGCGGCCGGCATCGGCTGCAGCAGCGCGGCGGTCTGGCGCGTCTTGCGCGTGCGCGCGGTCGCGCTCGCGGCTTCCTGCGCCGACGCGACGGCTCGCAGCGGCGCGGCGGTGTTCGCGGCTTCGGTCATCGGCTGGGCCACGCTGGCCGCGCCGTAGTCTGCGGATGTGGATGCGTCCCCTTCGGCGGTTTTCTTCGCGGCTTTCGCGGGCCGCGCTTTCGCCTTGTATTCATCGGGCGGCAGCAGGCTGCCGAGCTTGCTGGGGGCAGTAGGCAAAGGCATGGTGTCCCTCGGGAGGAATCGTGTCGCATGACGTGCGCCGCTGATCGCATCCTGCGTGATGACGCATGCAGTTTGCGCGCGGTGGCGCACAGGAATTTCGTCTAGCCGGTTCGCCTAAGTGTCGATCAACTCCTTGACGGGGTAGGGGCCGGACCGAGTGCCGGCGCGCAGTCCATAAAAAAAGCCGCTGCCCCGTGGACAGGGACATGCGGCTCGGCTGATACCGTCGTGATGCGCGTCAGATGCCGGAAAGCACCGGCGCAGCTACGAGAAATATGGGGCGAACTGGCATTCATTGCGGCCCAATATAACGCGCCTCAAAGCGCTTGTACAGCACTTAGCACGTCGTCCACGTGACCGGGTACCTTGATGCCGCGCCATGCCTGACGAAGCACGCCGTCGGCGTCGATCAGGAACGTCGAGCGCTCGATGCCGCGCACTTCCTTGCCATACATTTTCTTCATCTTGATGACATCGAACAGCGTGCACAGCGCTTCGTCGGCATCGGAAATCAGCGGGAACGGCAGTTCGAGCTTCGCCTTGAAATTGTCGTGCGAGCGCAGGCTGTCGCGCGACACGCCGACGATTTCCGCGCCGGCCTTCTTGAACTTCGGATAGAGATCGCGAAACTGCAACCCTTCGGTCGTGCAGCCCGGCGTATTGTCCTTCGGATAGAAATACAGCACGAGCTTCTTGCCCCGCAGGTCGGACAGCGAAATATCGCCGCCCGTGGCCGGCGCGGTGAAATCGGGAACTTGACGGTCTACTTCGACGGACACGTGTTTCTCCTGTTGTTATGGAAAGGCGCCGCCGCGGCGGCGCGATTCGGAGCGCGCCGCGCACCGCACGCAGCGCGGGCTCGCGCGCGAACTCAGTCGGGCTGGACGATCAGTTCGCCGGAGCGGCCGGGGATTTCGCCCCACGTGACAGGGTACGATGGCAGCGAGTCGCGGTCCAGCGTCGCGTGGTAGTCGCCCATCGTCGCAAACGTATGGCCCTGCGCACGCCAGCCGGCGAGCAGCTGTTCGAACACGGGCGCGAGCTTCTGGCCTTCGAGCTCCGCGTGCAGCGTGAACACCTGGTCGTGCGGATTGGTTTCGGTGAACTGCAGAATGTGCGCCGCGACGTTGTGCGTGTCGACGCCGTCGACGCCGAGCACTTCATCGAGCGTCGGCAGCGTGGTCGGCATCTGCACGTGCGACAGCGTGCGGCCGCGGACGACCGGCAGATACGGCGAGTGGCCGCGCCCGTCGGACGCATAACGCATGCCCCATGCGTCGATCTGCTCGAACGCCGCATCGTTCATCTGCCAGCCGGCCGCGCCGTGCGTGACGGGCGGCGCGCCGAAGATCTCGGCGAAGCGCGCGTGACTCTTCTGCATCTCGCGTACCGTCCAGTCGCGGTCGCGCATGCGGACGTTGTCCTGCCAGTACACGTGGTCCCACGTATGGATGCCGCATTCGAAGCCGGCCTCGTGGATCGCGCGCATGTCGGCGATCGCGCGGCGGCCGATGTCGGGGCCGGGCAGCAGCACGCCGTACATCAGCTGCTTCACGCCGTAGTGCTCGACCACCGACGTGCGCGACACCTTCTTCAGGAAGCCGGGCCGAAACACGCGGCGCAGCGCCCAGCCCGTGTGATCGGGGCCGAGGCTGAACAGGAAGGTCGCGCGCGCGTTGAAGCGGTCGAAGATGCGCGCGAGATTCGGCACGCCTTCGCGCGTGCCGCGCAGCGTGTCGACGTCGATCTTGAGAACGATGCGAGCCAAGCGAGCGTCCCGTCAGCCTTGTTGCTCGACGAGTGCGCGCGCGTCGGCGACATGGCCGCGATACGCTTCGAAGATCTTGCGCAGCGCGTCGTCGAATGTCGATTGCGGCGCCCAGCCGAGCTCCTGCATCGTGTTGTCGATCTTCGGCACGCGGTTCTGCACGTCCTGGTAGCCGTTGCCGTAGTACGCGCCCGACGTGGTCTCGACGAGTCGCACCTGCTTCGCGGAATCCGCATACTCGGGGAATTCGGCGGCCAGCTCGAGCATCTTGTTCGCGAGTTCGCGCACCGAGAAGTTGTTGTTCGGATTCCCGATGTTGTAGATCTTGCCCGAGGCGATGCCGTTCGGATTCTCGATGATCTTCATCAGCGCGCTGATGCCGTCGTCGATGTCGGTGAACGCGCGCTTCTGCGAGCCGCCGTCGACGAGGCTGATGTTTTCGCCGCGCACGATGTGGCCGAGGAACTGCGTGACGACGCGCGAGCTGCCTTCCTTCGGCGTGTAGATCGAGTCGAGGCCCGGGCCGATCCAGTTGAACGGACGGAACAGCGTGAAGTTCAGGCCTTCCATCCCGTAGCCCCAGATCACGCGGTCCATCAGCTGCTTCGAGCAGGCGTAGATCCAGCGCGGCTTGTTGATCGGGCCGTAGGTGAGGGCGGACGCGTCCGGGTCGAACTGCTCGTCCGAGCACATCCCGTAGACTTCCGACGTCGACGGGAACACGAGGTGCTTGCCGTACTTGACGGCCGAACGCACGATCGGCAGGTTCGCCTCGAAGTCGAGTTCGAACACGCGCAGCGGCTGCTGGACGTAGGTCGCGGGCGTCGCGATCGCGACGAGCGGCAGGATCACGTCGCACTTCTTCACGTGATACTCGACCCACTCCTTGTTGATCGTGATGTCGCCTTCGAAGAAATGCATCCGCTCGTGCTTGACGAGATCGCCGAGCCGATCGGTCTGCATGTCCATGCCGAACACTTCCCAATCGGTGGTTTCAAGAATGCGCTTCGACAGGTGGTGACCGATGAAGCCGTTCACACCCAGGATCAGGACTTTTTTTGCTTTCATGAATGACGGGAAGAATGAATGAACTGCGCGAATTCCGCGGGCGTCACGACGGTTTCGCGGCCGTCGCGCTGTTGCCGCAGTTCGAGAATGGATAGCGCGCGGCTGTCGCCGCAGACGCCGAATAGCGCATTATCGCTTACGTGCAGGCCGGGCGGCAAATTCGCCGCAGCCGCGGCGGCTGCGCTGCCGGGCGCCGCCGGGCGCGCGCGCGCGACGATAAAGCGCGTGCCGGCGAGCTCGGTGAACGCGCCCGGATACGGCGGCGCGACCGCGCGCACGAGGTTGTAGACCTGTGCGGCCGGCTGCGTCCAGTCGATGCGGCCGTCCTCGGGCTTGCGCCCGCCGTAGTAGCTGCCGGCGGCCAGATCGTTCGGCAGATGCGGCGCCTCGCCGGCCAGCAGCGCGGGCAGCACGCGCCAGAGCGTCTGCTCTGCCGCCACCGTGACCTTGTCGAACACCTGCGCGGCCGTGTCGTCGGGCAGGATCGGCACCGCGGTCTGGCCGACGATCGCGCCGGCGTCGGGCTTCGCGGCCATTTCGTGCAGCGTCGCGCCCGTTTCCGTTTCGCCGTTCAGCACGGCCCAGTTCGTCGGTACGCGACCCCGGTACTTCGGCAGCAGCGAGCCGTGCATGTTGTACGCGCCGCGCGGCGCGATCGCGAGCAGGTCGGTCGGCAGCATGTGCCGGTAGTAGAACGAGAAGATGAAATCGGGCTGCGCGTCCGATACCGCGCGGCGCAGCGCCGGATCGGCGGGGTCGGACGGCGTGACGACCGGAATGCCGTGCTCGGCCGCGACCGACGCGACGCTGCCGAACCAGATGTTCTCGTTCGGATTGTCTTCGTGCGTGACGACGAGCGCGACGTCGACACCGCGCGCGAGCAGGACCTGCAGGCAGCGCACGCCGACGTTGTGATACGCGAAAACGACCGCGCGCGGCTTCATGAGCTCGCCTCCGTGCGCGCCTTCGCGCCGGCCGGCACGGCCGGCACGCCGTCGTGCTGCTCGAGCACGGCCTGGATCAGGTAGCGCGGCCGCGCCCGCACTTGCTGATAGATGCGGCCGACGTATTCGCCGAGCAGCCCGAGCGCGAAGATGATCACGCCGAGCAGGAAGAACGTGATCGCGAACAGCGTGAACACGCCTTGCACTTCCGCGCCGACGATGAAGCGCCGCACGAGCAGCAGCACGAACAGCGCCGCGGAGCCGAGCGACAGGATCACGCCGATGAACGACAGCCATTGCAGCGGCACGACCGAGAAGCCGGTCACGAGATCGAAATTCAGGCGGATCAGGCTGTACAGCGAATACTTCGACTGGCCCGCGAAGCGTTCCTCGTGCGCGACTTCGATTTCGGTCGGGTTCTGCGCGAACGTATATGCGAGCGCCGGGATGAACGTGTTGACTTCGCCGCAGACGTTGATCGTGTCGATGATGCGGCGGCTGTACGCGCGCAGCATGCAGCCCTGGTCGGTCATCTTGATCCGCGTGATGCGTTCGCGCAGACGGTTCATCATCTGCGAGGCCTTGCGGCGCCAGAGGCTGTCCTGACGCTGCTTGCGGATCGAGCCGACGTAGTCGTAGCCCTCGCGCATCTTCGCGATCAGCTTGCCGATTTCTTCGGGCGGATTCTGCAGATCGGCGTCGAGCGTGACGACGATCTCGCCGCGCGACTGCGCGAAGCCGGCAAGGATCGCCATGTGCTGGCCGTAGTTGCCGTTGAGCAGCACGACGCGCGTCGTGTCGGGACGCACGTGGAACTGGTCGGCGAGCATCGCGGCCGAGCGGTCGCGGCTGCCGTCGTTGACCAGGATCACTTCGTATGACGTGCCGAGCGCGTCGAGCGCCGGATAGAGCCGCGCGAACAGCGCGGCGAGGCCGTCTTCCTCGTTATACACGGGGATCACGACCGACACTTCCGGACTCGTCGCGCCCGGATGGCCGGCGCGTGCTTCAAGGTGATTCATGTACGCTTACTTTCCGTATTGTTCGCAAATCTGGTTGGTGGCATCGACGACGCGGCGCACGTCGTCTTCCGTCATCTGCGTAAACAGCGGCAGCGTGACGGTCGATGCGCCGTAGCGCTCCGCATGCGGGAACATGCCTTCGCGGAAACCGCGTGCGCGGTACAGCGTGAACAGATGGATCGCCGGGTAATGGACGCCCGTGGCGATGCCGCGTTCCTTCATCTGCGCCATGAAGTCGGCGCGCGAGATCGACAGCCGGTCGAGCGGCAGCGTGATCTGGAACATGTGCCAGTTGCTGTTCGTGAAATCGGCGACCGGCAGCCCGACGCCGAGCCGCACCGCCGCGCCGCCGTCGAATGCCGCGAAGTAGGCGCGCGCGAGCGCGCGGCGCTGCGCGGTGAAGCGCTCGAGGTGCGGCAGCTGGCCGAGGCCGACGCGCGCGGCGACGTCGGTCAGGTTGTACTTGCCGCCGAGCACGTCGCAGTCCATGCCGTCGAAGCCGCTGCGCGTGATGCCCTGCAGCCGGTATTTCTGCGCGAGCGTCGCCTCGGCCTCGTCGTTCAGCACGAGCGCGCCGCCTTCGATCGTCGTCAGGTTCTTGTTCGCGTGGAAGCTGAACGACACGATGTCGCCGATCGCGCCGATGCGCTTGCCGTTCCACGTCGAGCCGAGCGCCTGCGCGGCATCCTCGACGACGCGCAGCCCGTGTGCGCGCGCGATCGCGTACAGCCGGTCCATGTCGACCGGCAGGCCGGCCAGATAGACGGGGATGAGCGCCTTCGTGCGCGGCGTGATCGCCTGTTCGAGCTTGTCGAGATCGATGTTGCGCGTGACGGGGTCGATGTCGGCGAAGACGGGCGTCGCGCCGGTCTCGAGGATCACGTTGCTCGTCGACACCCACGACGCGGGCGTCGTGATCACTTCGTCACCGGGGCCGACGCCCGCGATGCGCAGGCCGATCTCGAGCGTGCAGGTGCCGGAGTTGAACGCGCGCACCGGGCGGCCGCCGCAGTACTCGGAGAGCGCGGCCTCGAACTTCTGGCACTGCGGGCCCGTGGTGATCCAGCCCGAGCGCAGCACCTCGACGACGCCCTGAATGGTTTCCTCGTCGATCTCGGGGCGGGTGAACGGCAGAAACGGAGCGGTAGTCTGGCTCATGAACGCATAGCCTGTAATGGCGTGTAATAAAAGGGTCGGGCGATCCGTCCGAAACCGGCATTAAACACCGGTTGGCGGATTCGTAGCGTGATTTTTTGTAGGCGGGCGCTTAACGCCGCCGCGCTCAGCTGCGCGCGAGCACGAGCACGCCGACCAGGATGATGCCGATGCCGACGAGCCGCTGGACGGACAGCACCTCGCCGAACAGATACCAGGCCGCGAACGCGTTGACGACGTAGCCGAGCGACAGCATCGGATACGCGATCGACACGTCGACGCGCGACAGCCCGACGATCCAGACGACGACGCTCAGCACGTAGCAGCCGAGGCCGCCGATGATCGGCAGCTGCGTCGCGATCTTCAGACCGACCGGGATGATGTTCGCACGGCTGAATTCGAAGTGTCCAACGGCGTTGACGCCGGCCTTCAGCAGAAGTTGCGCGCACGCGTTGAGCAGCACGCCGGTGATGATGCAGACGAACGAAATCGGGTTCATGCGGCGGGCGTCCTTACGATTGCGGTTTCTCGACGATCACGCGGCGGTTGTCGCGCGCGATCACGCGCATCGGCACCTGCTGCTTGACGAGCGCGTCGTATTCGCCGGGCGGCATGATCGCGAGCGCGTGCGTGTCCTGCTTCCAGCGCGCGATCCACTCGTCGACGGTCGGAACCCATTTGTTCGGCTCGACCGAGATGCCGAACGCCAGCTCGTCCTGGCGATGCACCATGATCGTCGTGTGACCGACGTAGAACGGGAACGTGTGGTCGAGCATCTCGATTGAGTAGAACGGCGTGTCGGGCGGCAGCTTCGCGAGCTCGGCGCGCACGGCGGGCGCGAGCAGCGCCCCGGAGCTATAGCGGCCGAACTCGTCGTGGCCCGTGCCGCCGATCGTGCCGAAGATCAGCCACGCGGCGCCGAACGCCGCGAGCGCGGCCGTCACGCCGGCGCGGCGGTTCAGCCATGCGGCGACGAGCGTCAGCACGGCGGCGATCGCGAGGCCGACGTAGAGCCAGATCTGGAACGCGCGATACAGCGCGTTCGGCGTGCGCGCGTCGCCCTGGTATGCGAGGAAGATGATTCCGAACGCGGCGGCGACGAAGAACACGAGATAGCCGAGCAGGTGGCGCCGGAACCGGTCGGCGCCGAGCAGCGGCAGATAGGCGCCGATGATCAGCGCGAGCGCCGGCGCGACCGGCAGCACGTACGAGATCAGCTTCGAATGCGACGCGCTGAAGAACAGGAAGATGAATGCGCTCCAGATCAGCAGCACGAGCATCGGCGAGAAGCCGTTCGGCTGGCGCGGCATGCGCAGCGCGTGGCGCACGCTCTGCCACGCAACCGACAGCCACGGCAGGAAGCCGACCAGCAGCACCGGCACGAAATAGTAGAACGGGCCCGGCCGGTTCTGCTCCGGTGTCAGGTAGCGGCGGAACTGCTGGACGATGAAGAAGAAATTGAAGAATTCCGGGTTGCGCTGCTGGACGAGCACGAACCACGGCGTCGCGATCGCGAAGAAGATCACGAGGCCGCTCACCAGATAGAGGCGCTTCCACAGCGCCCAGTCGCGTGCGATCAGCGTATAGAGCACGAGCACCGCGCCGGGCAGGATTACGCCGACCAGCCCCTTCGACAGCACCGCGAACGCCATCGCGGCCCAGCACACCCACATCCAGCCGCGCACGGCGGCGGGGCGCAGCCCGGGCCGCTGCGCGAGCAGCAGCGCGCAGAGCGACAGCGCCATCCAGAACGCGAGCCCCATGTCGAGCGCGTTGAAGTGCCCCATCAGGTTCCAGTACGGCGAGCATGCGAGCACGACGGCGGCGAGGAAGCCGGACAGCGGGTTGAACAGGCGCGCGCCGGTGAAGCCGACGAGCAGCACGCCCGCGAAGCTCGCGAGCGCCGTGTAGAGGCGTGCCTGCCATTCGCCGATACCGAACCACGCGAACGTCAGCGCGTTGAGCCAGGTCTGCAGCGGCGGCTTCTCGAAGTACTTGTAGCCGTTGTAGCGCGGCGTGATCCAGTCGCCGGTCACGAACATCTCGCGCGCCATTTCGGCGTAGCGGCCCTCGTCGCTCGGGATCAGATGGCGCATGCCGAGCGGCGTGAACCAGATCACCGCGAATACGACGAGCAGTAGGACGAGCACGATGCGATTGAGCGGTAGCCTCGACGGCGTATCGTTCATGGAGTTTCAGCCTGTTGGTTGTTGTGATGGGCCGCCGGCGGGTGGCGCCGCGGCAGGCGGCTTGCCGGGGTGGCCGGCGTACCGGCCGGAGTTTTACCGCATCGGCGCTTAACGTTCAATTAAGAGCGCGGCCGCGACTTTGCGGCCTTCGGCCATCAGGATGTTGTAGGTGCGGCACGCGGCCTGGAAGTCCATCGTCTCGACGCCGATGCGCTGTGCGGCGAGTGCGGCGACGAGCCGCGGGTGCGGAAAGCGCAGCCGGGCGCCGCTGCCGAAGATCACGACCTCGGGCGCCGGGTCGAGCAGCATCGCGAAATGCTCGGGCGTGAGCGCGTCGAACGACGACACCGGCCAGGCGCGGACCGGTGCGCCGGGCAGCACGATGACGCTCGTTTCGTGGCGTTCGAGGTTGACGTCGACATAATCGGGGCCGTAGCCCGTGACGGTGTTGAGCGCGCCGCTCGCGTCCTGGTGCAGTTTCAAATCGGTATTCCGCGGTTTCCGTAGTGGGAATGGGGTCGGGCCGCGCGGGCCCGGGCAGCCGGTTTCGCGCCCGACGCGCGCGGGACGCCTGACGGCGCGGGCCCGGCGCGGCTTTGGTGCATTGCGAAAGTCGGCCAAAATCCGCTAAATTATAACTTTTTGGTCGCCTGCGGGCGCCACTTGCGTCGTGCGCCGCCACAAGCCGCGTCCGGACCGCCGCTTTTTCCCAGCCTAGACAGCGCGCACAGACCGGCCGCTCTCCAGTTTTGATCCCGTCCCCCCGGCCGCGAGGCCAACCCAGGAACCGTGTCGTCGTGAAACCGATTCAGAAGTCGAACAAGCTGCTCAACGTCTGCTACGACATCCGTGGCCCGGTGCTCGAGCACGCGAAGCGCCTCGAGGAAGAAGGCCACCGCATCATCAAGCTGAACATCGGCAACCTTGCGCCGTTCGGGTTCGACGCGCCGGACGAGATCATCCAGGACATGATCCGCAACCTGCCCACGTCGTCCGGCTATTCGGACTCGAAGGGCGTGTTCTCCGCGCGCAAGGCGGTGATGCACTACACGCAGGAAAAGGGCGTCGTCGGCGTCGGTCTCGACGACATCTACATCGGCAACGGCGCGTCCGAGCTGATCGTGATGGCGACCCAGGCGCTGCTGAACGACGGCGACGAAGTGCTGCTGCCCGCGCCCGACTATCCGCTCTGGACGGCCGCGGTGAGCCTGTCGGGCGGCACGCCCGTGCACTATATCTGCGACGAGCAGAACGCCTGGATGCCCGATCTCGACGACATCCGCCGCAAGATCACGCCGAACACGAAGGCGATCGTCGTGATCAACCCGAACAACCCGACGGGCGCGCTCTATTCCGACGAATTGCTGCTCGAGCTGCTCGCGATCGCGCGCCAGCACGGGCTGATCGTGTTCGCCGACGAGGTGTACGACAAGATCGTCTACGACGGTCTCGAGCACACGGCGATGGGCGCGCTCTCCGAGGACGTGATCACGGTCACGTTCAACAGCCTGTCGAAGAGCTACCGGTCGTGCGGCTACCGCGCGGGCTGGATGGCCGTGTCGGGCCTCGGCGGCGACAACCGCCGGCGCGCGAAGGACTATCTCGAAGGGCTCGGCATCCTGTCGTCGATGCGGCTCTGCGCGAACGTGCCCGGCCAGTTCGCGATCCAGACGGCGCTCGGCGGCTACCAGAGCATCAACGAACTGATCGTGCCGAGCGGGCGCCTGTACAAGCAGCGCGAACTCGCGTACGACATGCTCACGTCGATCCCGGGCGTCACCTGCGTGAAGCCGCAGGCCGCGCTCTACATGTTCCCGCGCCTCGATCCGAAGCTGTATCCGATCCAGAACGACCAGCAGTTCATTCTCGACCTGCTGCTCGAGGAGCGCGTGCTGCTCGTGCAGGGGACGGGCTTCAACTGGCCCGCGCCGGATCACTTCCGCGTGGTGTTCCTGCCGAACCTCGACGACCTGACCGATTCGATCAACCGGATCGCGCGCTTCCTCGACGGCTATCGCAAGCGCCATTCGGTCTGAGCGGCGCCATCGCACGGCATTCATTACTTTTCATTCATCGACCACACGCAGCATGGAACCGATCAAAGTTGGCCTGTTGGGCTTCGGCACGGTAGGCAGCGGCACCTTCACGGTGCTGCGCCGCAACCAGGAAGAAATCAAGCGACGCGCAGGACGCGGCATCGAGGTTGCGCGCATCGCCGTGCGCAACCCGGCCAAGGCGCAGGCCGCGCTCGCCGGCGATGCCGGCGGCGCGCAGATCACCGACGACTTCAACGCGGTCGTCGACGATCCGTCGATCGCGATCGTCGCCGAGATGATCGGCGGCACCGGCATCGCGCGCGAGCTCGTGCTGCGCGCGATCGCGAACGGCAAGCACGTCGTGACGGCGAACAAGGCGCTGCTCGCGGTGCACGGCACCGAGATCTTCGAGGCCGCGCGCGAGAAGGGCGTGATGGTCGCGTTCGAAGCGGCCGTCGCGGGCGGCATCCCGATCATCAAGGCGCTGCGCGAAGGGCTGACCGCCAACCGCATCCAGTACATCGCCGGCATCATCAACGGCACGACGAACTACATCCTGTCGGAAATGCGCGACCGCGGGCTCGACTTCGCGACCGCGCTGAAGGCCGCGCAGGAACTCGGCTACGCGGAAGCCGATCCGACCTTCGACATCGAAGGCGTCGACGCCGCGCACAAGGCGACGATCATGAGCGCGATCGCGTTCGGCGTGCCGGTGCAGTTCGACCGCGCGTACGTCGAAGGCATCAGCAAGCTCGACGCGACCGACATCCGCTATGCGGAAGAGCTCGGCTACCGGATCAAGCTGCTCGGCATCGCGCGCCGCACCGAGCGCGGCATCGAGTTGCGCGTGCATCCGACGCTGATTCCGGAGAAGCGTCTGCTCGCGAACGTCGAGGGCGCGATGAACGCGGTCGTCGTGCACGGCGACGCAGTCGGTACGACGCTGTACTACGGCAAGGGTGCGGGCGCGGAGCCGACCGCGTCGGCGGTCGTCGCCGATCTGGTCGACGTCACGCGCCTGCATACGGCCGATCCCGAGCATCGCGTGCCGCATCTCGCGTTCCAGCCGGACAGCCTGTCGAACACGCCGATCCTGCCGATCGACGAAGTGACGAGCGGCTACTACCTGCGTCTGCGCGTTGCCGACGAAACCGGCGTGCTCGCCGACATCACGCGCATCCTCGCCGATTCGGGCATCTCGATCGACGCGCTGCTGCAGAAGGAATCCGAGCAGGTCGACGACGCGAACGGCGAAACCGACATCATCCTGATCACGCACGAGACGCTCGAGAAGAACGTCAATGCGGCGATCGCGCGTATCGAGAGCCTGTCGACGGTCGTGTCGAAGGTGACGAAGCTGCGCATGGAAGCGCTGAACTGAGGACGACGCAATGAACTACATCTCCACGCGCGGCGCCGGCATCGGCGAGCGCCACACGTTCTCCGACATCCTGCTCGCCGGTCTCGCGAAGGACGGCGGGCTCTATCTGCCGGCCGAGTATCCGCAGGTGTCGGCCGACGAGCTCGCGCGCTGGCGCGCGCTGCCGTACGCGGATCTCGCGTTCGAGATCCTGTCGAAGTTCTGCGACGACGTGCCGGCCGACGATCTGCGTGCGATCGCGCGCCGCACGTATACGGCCGACGTCTACCGCCACACGCGCCACGGCGAGAACGCGCACGACATCACGCCGCTGAAGACGCTCGGCACCGAGCACGGTGCGCCGCTCGCGCTGCTGGAGCTGTCGAACGGGCCGACGCTCGCGTTCAAGGACATGGCGATGCAACTGCTCGGCAATCTGTTCGAGTACACGCTCGCGAAGCACGGCGAGACGCTGAACATCCTCGGCGCGACGTCCGGCGACACGGGCAGCGCGGCCGAATACGCGATGCGCGGCAAGGCCGGCGTGCGCGTGTTCATGCTGTCGCCGCACAAGAAGATGAGCGCGTTCCAGACGGCGCAGATGTACAGCCTGCAGGATCCGAATATCTTCAACCTCGCGGTCGAGGGCGTGTTCGACGACTGCCAGGACATCGTGAAGGCCGTGTCGAACGATCACGCGTTCAAGGCGCAGCACAAGATCGGCACGGTGAACTCGATCAACTGGGCACGCGTCGTCGCGCAGGTCGTCTACTACTTCAAGGGCTATTTCGCGGCCACGCGCTCGAACGACGAGCGCGTGTCGTTCACGGTACCGTCGGGCAACTTCGGCAACGTCTGCGCGGGCCACATCGCGCGCATGATGGGGCTGCCGATCGCGAAGCTCGTCGTCGCGACCAACGAGAACGACGTGCTCGACGAGTTCTTCCGCACCGGCGCGTACCGCGTGCGCAGCGCGGAGAACACCTATCACACGAGCAGCCCGAGCATGGACATCTCGAAGGCGTCGAATTTCGAGCGCTTCGTGTTCGACCTGCTCGGCCGCGATCCGGCGCGCGTGATGCAGCTGTTCCGCGACGTCGAGGAGAAGGGCGGCTTCGATCTCGCGGCGAGCGGCGATTTCACGCGCGTCGCGGAGTTCGGCTTCGTGTCGGGCCGCAGCAGCCACGCCGACCGTATTGCGACGATCCGCGACGTGTTCTCGCGCTACGGCACGACGATCGATACGCATACGGCCGACGGCGTGAAGGTCGCGCGCGAGCATCTCGATGCCGGCGTGCCGATGATCGTGCTCGAGACCGCGCAGCCGATCAAGTTCGGCGAGACGATCCGCGAGGCGCTCGAACGCGAACCCGAGCGGCCCGCGGCGTTCGACGGGCTCGAGTCGCTGCCGCAGCGCTTCGAGGTCGTGAAGGCCGACGCGCAGCAGGTCAAGGACTTCATCGCCGCGCACACGCGCGCCTGACGGGCGGCCGGGCGCGACGCCCGGGCAGCGCGGCACGGCCGGAACGCCGATTCGTCCAACGGATCGCGTTCCGGCCGTTTCGTTTGGCGGCGCCGCTCGATCGATAGCCACCGGCGCTTCAGTGCAGCATCAGTGCGGCGCGCCGGCGCCGATCACAGTTTCCGCATGCCGGCCATATCGCGCGTGCGCGCGACGGCGTCGCTACAATGACGTATTGCGTTCAATCCCCCGATTTCACGATGTCGAATCCGAACCCCGCGGCGCCGCGCGCGCCGATGCTGTCGACGGCCGAGGCGCTCGCCGCGCTGCTCGATGCCGCGAAGCCGCTGCCCGGAACCGAAACGGTCGAGACGCTCGACGCGCTCGGACGCGTGCTCGCGGCGGACGTGAGCTCGCCGCTCGACGTGCCGCCGATGCACACGAGCGCGATGGACGGCTACGCGGTGCGCGTCGCCGATCTGCTGCACGGCGAGCGGCGGCTGCCGGTGTCGCAGCGGATTCCGGCCGGCCATCCGGCTGCGCCGCTGGCCGCCGGCACCGCCGCGCGGATCTTCACCGGCGCGCCGGTGCCGCCCGGCGCCGACGCGGTCGTGATGCAGGAGCAGGCCGCGGCCGACGGCGACGCGGTCGAGATCCTGCATACGCCGAAGCCCG